>NZ_LQPH01000147.1 GCF_002102255.1 Mycobacterium nebraskense | reverse complement strand
CTGTCCGTTCTCATTGATTCTGGGGCATTCTCATTGAATCTGGGGTAAGTGCGTGTCTTTCTCATTGAATCTGGGGCACGAGGCTTAGCGTTTATGTGTGCTGACGTCGGCTGTTTCGGCTGGGCCAGGTGTAGCGAGTGCAGTGGACTTGGAGTTCAACACCCGCGAGGGATGCACGCGGCAATCGCTGGACCGATGTGCTGCAACCCGGTTTGAGTTGGACTGTTCACCAGTGCGGAATTTCCCCTCGTTTCGAGGTCAGCGTAACTTTCCCGGGCTGTGGTGGTTCGCCACAACCGGCGCACATGTAGGTCACGAGTCCTGGGTAGAACGTGACCAGTTGATGGCGTTGGATGCCGATCCGGATGTTGTTGGTGTTCTGTCGCAACCATTTTGGATTCATTGGCGTGACGGCACGCGGCATGCTCCTGACTACTTCGTGCGGCGCCGCGATGGATCTGTCGTCGTAGTCGACGTTCGTGAGGACGACCGGATCTCTGACGCTGATCGGGACGTGTTCGATCGGTCTGCCGCCACGTGCGCGATGGTCGGTTGGGATTACCTGCGTGTCGGTTCCCTCGATCCAGTGCTGCGGGCGAATCTACGTTGGTTGTCGGGTTATCGGCATCCGCGAGTATTGAAGATCGGTTTGGCTGATCAACTGGCGGAGGTCTTCGCTCGGGTCCGTCCGTTGATGGCTGGTGTGCACGCGGTCGGGACTCCTTTGGTGGTGCTGCCCGTACTGTTTCATCTGCTCTGGCACGGCCGTTTAGTTGCCGATCTGCAAGGAGCGGCACTTGGCGACGACACGGCGATTGGCCTCGGGACCGGGTGGTGACCTGACGTGCGAACGGGTGTCGTCCGAGAGGGAGACGAAATCCGTTTATCAGCAGGTGTTTTCACCGTCGTAACCCTGTCGGGCGGATCAGCTCGACTGGTTGACGCTGTCGGCGAGCAGATTGTGGTGCCGCTCTCGCAGCTGATGGTTGATCCGGCATTGGAATTGGTGTCGGGGTCGCGACCGCCACTGTGTTCTGAGGAAATGCTGGCTGGCATTCCCGAGGCAGCCGTCGAGCAAGCACGGTGGTGGGAGCGCCACATCGTGGAGATCCTCAGCGGCCGCCCGCCTGGGACGGCCGCGGGCATTCGTCCCCGCCCAGAGTTCGACACGGCGAAACGATCTCTGCGGCAGCGTGAGCTGGCCAAGTTGGACGAGCTGCGTGCCGCCGGCCACGACGTGAGTCGGAATGCGTTGCAGCGTCGCCGATTTGCCTACGAACGGGACGGGCTCCTGGGAGTGGTTGACGGGCGCCATAATCGGCGGCGCGCGGTATTCGGCCGTGTGGACGACCGTGTCGTCGCCGCGGTGCGGGATGCGATCGAGGGCGAGACCGACCTGTCAACGGGAACGGTGCAGCGTCTGCAACGGCGGGTCGCCAAGACGCTGGTGGCCACCTATGGTGCCGACGACGCGCCCGCGATGCCGTCGCAGCCCACCTTCTACCGGCTGGTCAAGCGCCTCGCGGAAGGACGGCACACGTTCGGGTCAGCACGGACGCGGCGATCGCTGTCCAAGCAGCCCGATGGCCCATTCGGGTCGATCACCGTGGTGCGCCCCGGCGAGATGGTGGAAATCGATTCAACCCTTCTGGATGTACGGGTAGTGCTCGATGACGGCATGGTAGACCGAGTCGAGCTGACTGCGATGGTCGACAACGCTACGCGGTCCATCCCGGCCGCGGTGCTGCGACCGACGACCAAAGCAGTGGACGCGTCACTGCTCTTGGCGCGGGCATTGACGCCCGAACCGATGCGCCCGGGATGGGCCGATGCGCTGCGGATGTCCCGGTCGGTACTTCCGCACCACAGCCTGACCAGTGTCGATCAGCGCCTGGCCGATGCTGCGGCCAGGCCGGTGATCGCTCCCGAGACGATCGTCTGCGATCACGGGAAAGCGTATCTGTCCCAAACATTTCGGCAAGCGTGCTGCACATTGGGGATCAATCTGCAGCCGGCTCATCCCGACTGCCCGACCGATAAGCCGAAGATCGAGCGGACATTGCAGTCGGTGGGCACCCTGTTCGCACAGTACGTGGCCGGTTACGTCGGTTCATCGGTGGAGCGGCGTGGGAAAAACGCCGAGGACGACGCGGTGTGGTCGATGATTGAGCTGCAGGCGCTGCTGGACGAGTGGATCATCGCGGTGTGGCAGAACCGCCCCCACGATGGCCTGCGGGATCCGGTGACGCCGGGGAAAGCGTTGTCTCCCAACGAGAAATACACTGCCCTCGTTGAGGTGGCTGGCTATGTACCGGTCCCACTGGACGCCGACGACTATATCGAATTGCTTCCCGTGCAGTGGCGCACAATCAACAGTTACGGGGTCCGGATCAACCATCGCACCTATGACGCCAAGGCGCTCAACCCATACCGGCGCCAGCATTCCGGGGTCGATGCCCGTAACGGACAGTGGGAAGTGCACTACGACCCGTATGACGTGTCGAGGATTTGGGTGCGCAATCACCACGAAGACGGATGGCTGGCCGCGACGTGGACGCACCTTCGGTCCTCGCCGGTGCCGTTCGGCGAGACACTGTGGCGCCACGCCCGCTCCGTAGCCGACCGCAGAGGGGCCCAGAAGACCCAGGAAGCGGAGATTGCGGCCATCGCGGAGGACTTGCTGGACCGCGCCGCCGCTGGGCCGCAGCAGCAGACGAAAGCCGAGCGCCGAGTGACTGGACGGACCAGCGCCGCGAGCGCCGGCCGGGACTGGCCGGACCCGACGGAATCATCCGAACATCATGGCCCGTCACCGTCGGAACGGGCCGCCGACAACGAGACTTTCGACGATGACGGCGAGATGGCGGAGGTCATACCCCTGCCGGTGTTTGATGCACGCAAGGAGGCCCAAACGTGGCGACTGTGACCGAGATTGCGGCGGTGGGTCAGTTAGAGGATCGCCGCCAGCCGACCACGACGCTGGAGGGCTGGCGGCGTTTTGTTGATGCCGATCCGCCGGAGTTCACGTTGCTCGCCGACGACGAGTGGGCCAGCCTCGGTGAGGACGAGCGGACGGCCTACAACGAGGCCCGGGTTGCGCATCATTCGGAGCTGGTGGTGGTCACCACGTCGGCGATCGAAGCGATCACCCATCAGGGCCGGCTGTTGACATTGCTCAACCAGCGCGAGATCGGGGCCCGGCGCGGGCTGATCATCTCCGGCGGGGCAGCGACGGGGAAAACTACGGCGATCAAGCAACTGGGTCGGTTTCACGAATTGCGCACCCGTGCACGGTTTCCCGGCGATGAGAGCCGGATTCCGGTGGTGTATGTGACGGCCCCGCCGAAAGGGTCGCCCCGCAAGTTGGCGATGGAGTTCGCACGGTTTCTGGGGCTTCCCACGCTCAATCAGCGGATGAACGTGACCGATATTTCCGATGCCGTGTGCCAGGTGCTCATCGATGCCCGTACCGACATCGTGGTGGTCGATGAAATCCACAACCTCAACCTCGACACCCGCGCCGGCGAAGAACTGTCCGACCACCTCAAATACTTCACCGAGCATCTGCCTGCGACATTCGTTTACGCCGGGATCGAAGTGGAACGCTCGGGGCTGTTCACCGGCACGCGGGGACGGCAGTTGGCCGGCCGTTGCGGGGTGATCCACACCAGCGCATTCCCCGACGCCAAGGAGTGGCGACAACTCGTCGCCGCCATGGAAGGTACCTTGCGTCTGCATCGACACGAACCGGGAAGCCTTGTCGCCCAGGCCCGTTACCTGCACCGCCGCACCGGCGGGATGATCGGCAGCCTGGCCCACTTGATCCGGGCTTCAGCAATCCAAGCGATGCTCGACGGCACCGAGCACATCACCCGCGAGGCCATGGACGATATTTTGATCGACTACGCCGCCCACACGGCCGCGGCCCGCACGGCCAGCTGACGTGGCAACTGTCAGGCCGTGGCCGCGCGGACCACGCCAGCGGCTCCCGCGAACGATCGCACCGTTCCGTTGGGAAGCCGTATCGTCCTACATCGACAGGCTGGCCCGCGCCAACCATATCGGCGTCTCCACACTGCGCGGCCATGTCGCCGAATCATGCGCAGCCCGGCCGCGACCGGACTGGTTGGCCGTCGTCAGCGGCCAACCTGAGCAGGTAATCCGGTCCCGTCTCTGCGGGCTTGCTGGCGACCCCACCGCGCTCAAGCAATATCTCCGCCGCCCTTTGTGTCAAAGATGTATGGCACGCAAGGGAATACACGAACCCGTCTACTGCTACCTGCCTGCACATGTCTCCGTATGCCACCGTCACCGACGCTGGATCGGTTCACCAACGCGCGTTCTTGACGACCAGGTGGATCTTCGTGACCGGCCCACGGTGCTCAGTGCCGGGCGCACGCATCGGCGCTTGGCCCGTCAGTATTCAGAGGTCGACCTTCATGACGCCTTGGGCGACGCCCGCCACATCCTGGTCTTCTGGGCTCACGCAGAGCGTCACGTGGCGGCGGGGATTCTGCAGAATGGCCTAGAAGCGCACGTGGTGGCCTACCCCGATGTGATCGCCGTAGCCGCAACATTGCTCACAGCTCGCCCTCGGGTTGAACAGCCCAGGACGCCAACGGAACCCGCCTGGCCGACGCTACTGCTCGACCGCATCAACGAACGCACCGGCGCCCACCATGCCGACGCCACCCCCGTCGAGCAATGGGCGCAGTACCGACGCCTATTCGCCACTGCCGTATTGACGACACGCTCAGACGGCGCAGAACTGGCGTGTCGCGCTTAGGGGTCGGCAGTCTTGAATGTGCCTTATCAGTAAGGCACTTGTGGTGTGCATCTGACTGTGTCCGACGGTTGTATCTATCGGCTTTCTAATCGTTAGGGACAGTGGTATCTGGCTGGGTGTATCGGCCGGTGAATCATCACCGGCGGCGCTGCTTGCCGGTGATTGGCCGGCGGTGGGTGGTCCAGTACGCGGCCACCGCGCTGACCACCACAGCGAAGGCGGCAATGACGCTGGCCTGGAGGGCGTGGTCCTGCAGCCATCCGGTCGCGGTGGCCGACCAGCCGGTGAGCAGGTTGCCGCCGCTGGCGGTGTGCCCGGTGGCCGCGGGCAGCCAGTACCACGCGAGGTAGGCGCCGGTGGCGATGAGGACAACGGCGGTGACGCGGGTCCCGTGGCGGGCGAGGATACCCAGATGCCGGGTCAGGGCCGTGCCGGCGATGGCGGTGCCGACGCTGACCAGCATCAAGATGGTGGCGGCACCGGCTGTGTATGCGGTGAACACTGCCAGCAGACCGCCCCATCCGCTGGTGGCCTGGGCCTGGGCGATCACCGCGAGCAGTACCCCGAAGGTGCAGGACAGTGACGCCAGGGCGTAGCCGATTCCGGCCGCGAGCACACCACCGGCTGTTGGGGAGTCCGGCCGATGACGCGTCCGGGCAGGCATACGCAGACCGATGGTGCGGCCGGTGAGCATGAAGCCGCCCAAGATGGCCAGGGTGAGCCCGATCGTGATCCCGAGCCAGGGAGCAGCCGTCACCAGGGTCCGGGCACCGGCACTGATCGCGATACCGGCGAGGGTGAGGGTGCCGGTGAACCCGATGGTCAGGACGGCCCCGGTGCGCAGTGCCCGGGCCAGCCGCACGAGCACCGCATCGGTGCCGCCGGTGGCGATGGTGCCGGTGATCCACGCCGGTAGCAGCGCGAACCCGCAGGGGTTGACCGGGGCGAGCATGCCAGCGGTAAACGCGAGCGCGAGCAGGTTCACCGTGCGGCGCTGCTGCCGAGGGCGGCCAGGATCTGATCCTGGGACGGGGCGTGGCCGCGGTAGCTGATCTGCCCGGACGGGTCGATGACGAGGGCGGTGGTCGGCGCGGTCACCTGGTAGCGGCTGGTCAGGGCCCCGTTAGTATCGACGACCGCGGGCAGGCTGGTGCCGCCGATCTGGTCCAGGAAGTGGCGAACATCGGCGGGTTTCTCGGTGGGGACGATGTCGACGGCTAGGAACTTGGCGCTGCCTCCGGCTTTCTCCACGGCCGCCCGAGCAGCGGCCAGGGATTTACCGCCGCCGACGCATTCGCCGCACCCGTAGGAGAAGAACAGGATCGCGGTCGGGGCGGCAGCGGGCAGTTCGACGGTTTTGCCGTCCACCGTGGTCAGTGTCGCCGCCGTCGCCTGGGTTGTGGCGTTGGCGTGTGGCGGTGAGGTCGGATTGCTGGTTGTGGCCGATTGGCCGCACGCGGTCAGCGCGCCCGCTGCCAGCATCACAGCCGTAACGCCCGCCCACCTGTGGGGTGTAAACGAACGCGTTTCAGACATTGTCGATGCTTCCTTTCGTCAGGTCGTCGAGCGTGTGCGTCGCGGGTGAATGGCTGTCGGCGGGACAGCAGTGATCGCCGCGTTGACCGCGGCGGGCGAAGGCGACCACAGCCGCCAGCAGCAGCGCGACGGCTGCCCCGATGACCCATGGATTCTCGAGCAGTCCACACACGGCGGCGAGCGCGCCGCCGGCGATCAGGACTGGCGCGGCGCAACACAGGGCCGTCACCAGCACCGCTGCCGCACCCAGCAGCACGGGATTTCTTCGTGGACGTTGATTCATTGATTTCTCCTCATCAGGTTGGGTGCGGCTGGTCAGCTGCAGCAGCCGGGGTGGGCAGTTGGCGGGGTATGGAGCTGGGTAAGGATTTGTGTGGTCAGGGCTGCGCCGAGTTGGTGGGCCTCAGCGACGCTGACGATCTGACCTTCGGGGTGCTCGGCGAGCCACGGCGCGGCGTCCTGCGCGCAGGTGAAGTAGTGCACCTGGTTGCAGAATGAGGACCGGATCGAGGTGAGGTCGTCGGGGTTGACCAGCGAGACCACCGCGGTCTCGGGCTGCACGCTGGTGACACCGTTTTCGCCGACCGAGACCCTGATCGGGTGCCCGCTGACGGGTGATTCGGATTCGATGCTGGCGGGCCGGTCCAGGATGGTGGGAAAGATGAGGGTGTCCAGGGCGCACCAGGTGTAGAGCTCTTGGCCGGCCACGGTGAATCGGTGGCGGGTCGGGCGCAGGGTCAGGCCCTGGCCGACGATGCGGCCCTGCTCGTCGTATTCGGTGTCGGGTACCGCGGCCAGACGCCGGGTCACCTCGTCAACCGGGAGGCCGACGGCCGCGGCGAGCGCCTCCACGGTGACCGGCTCGCCGGCGGCGAGCAGCCGCAGCAACGGCACCAGCATCGTCGGGTCGAGCCCGGACTCTTCCGGAATGGTCAGGCGGTCAAGGAAATTGGGCATCAGGAACCTTTCGAGTGAGCCATGCGTCAGGATGCGCAGCAGGACAGTCGGGACATATCGGCGCTGAAGGACTGGGCGGCGATTTTGATGCCTTCGGCCATGGTCAGATACGGGGCCCAGGACCCGGCGACCTGGTCGACGGTCATCGCGGCGTCGAGGATGTAGACCGCGGCGGCGGCGATCTCGCCAGCATCCTTGGCGACGGCGGTGATGCCGTGGATGCGGCCGGTGCCGGCGTCGGCGACGAGTTTGATGAAACCGCGGGTGTCTCGGTTGACCACCGCACGCGGCACATGTTTTAGCGGCAGCACCCGGCAGTCGCACCGTGTCCCGGCGGCGAGGAGCTCGGCCTCGGTCGTCCCGGCCGCACCGACCGCGGGGCTGGTGAACGTCACGCGGGGCAGATGGCGGTAGTCGACCCTGCGGCCGGCGTCGGTGAAGATGTTGTCGGCGACCATCGCGCCGTGATGGGCGGCGACGTAGACGAACTCGCGGTGCCCGGTCACGTCGCCGGCCGCCCAGATCCGTGGGTTCGACGACTGCAGCCCGTCGCTCACCACGACCTCGTTGTTCTCGCCGGTTTTGACCTGCACCGCTTCGAGATTCAGGCCGTCGGTGTTCGGACGGCGGCCGGTGGCGACGAGGACTTTCGCGGCACGGAACTGCTGCGTTCCGCCGGTGATGGTCGCGGTGACCGTGACCTGATCGTCGGCCTGCTCGACCTCGCTCACCGTGGCGCGGCGCACCACCCGGATGCCGTCGTCGGCGAACACCTCCAGCAGCGCCATGCCGACTTCCGGCTCTTCCTTCGATGCCAGCGTGGAGCGGACCAGCACCGTCACCGTTGACCCGAGCCGGGCGAACAGTTGCGCCTGCTCCAACGCGACGTAGCCGCCGCCGATCACCAGCAGCGACTCCGGGACCTCGGTGACTTCCATCGCGGTGGTCGAGGTCAGGTAGGCGACGCCCTCGAATGCGGGCGGGATGACTGGGTTCGCGCCGGTGGCGATCAGGTAGTGCTCGGCCTCGATGGTGGCATCGCCGACCTCGATGACGGGCGCGTCCGGGGTTCCGGCGAACCGCGCTTGGCCCTGAATGCGCTGCCAGCCATACGATTCGGCCACGTTGAGGTACTTCTCTGAGCGCAGCGACTCCACCAGATCGTGCGTGCCGGCGATCAGGGCCGCCATGTCCACCGGGCCGGCCGTGGTGGCGATCCCCGGGAACCGGGCAGTGTCGGCTGCGGTATGCCGGGCCTCGGCCGCTGCGATCAGGGCCTTTGACGGCACGCAGCCGGTGTTGACACACGTGCCACCGAAGATGCCGCGCTCGATCATGACGACGGACTTGCCGAGCGCGGTAGCGCGGATCGCCGCGGCCATCGCCGCGCCGCCGGAACCGATGACCGCGAGGTCCAATCCCTGACTCATGCACCCATCCTTGACCTTCAAGTAGGCTTGAAGGTCAAGTGTTCTGAGGAGACATCGTGAGAATCGGGAAGCTCGCCGAGGCGACCGGGGCCACCACCGCGACGCTGCGCTACTACGAAGACGAAGGCCTGCTCCCGCCCGCCGAACGTTCCCCGGCGGGGTATCGCGACTATGCCGCCGACACGATCGCCCGGGTCGGCTTCATCCGACGGGGACAGGCCGCCGGGTTCAGCCTCGCCCAGATTCGGCAGATCCTCGACATCCGTGACAGCGGCCACGCGCCGTGCACGCACGTGCGCGACCTGCTCGACATCCGACTGACCGACCTCGACGAGCAGATCAGCGCACTGGTGGCACTGCGCGAGACCATCGCCCGGCTGCGGCAGGGCGCCGAAAGCGTCGACCCGGAATCATGCAGCGCCGATGACGTATGTCGATACCTCTAGGAGCCACCTCCGTGGCACCGGAGGCATGTATTTCGTCAAGTCCGTTGACCCCGGCAGTCGTCATGAATTTCCGCCCCACTGGAGGTCGTTGGTGCGCGGGAGCGCGGGGCCTGCTGAGCAGTAGGCTCACCCGATGCGGTGGGATTTCACTCGAAGCTGGTCGCATTGGCCGTGCTGAGCCCAGCCACACTCGTTCAGGCGATCGCCACCTTCGCCATCACCAATATCGACGACATCGTGGTCCTCGCGGTGATGTTCGGCCAGGCGCCCGGTCATCGTGGCGCAGCCATCCGAGTGACCGCCGGTCAGTACCTCGGCTTCACCGCCATCTTGGCAGTTTCGGTCGGCGGCGCACTCCTGGGTGCCACGCTGCTTCCTCCAGCCGCACTGCCGTACTTCGGGCTGCTGCCCATCGTGTTGGGGCTGCGGGCGGCATGGCTGGCCTGGCGGGATCGCCGCACCCAACCGGCGCCGACCGATGATCCCGCAACACTGTTGACGCCTGGCACCTGGCAGGTCGCAGTCATCACCTTCGCCAACGGCGGCGACAACATCGGCGTGTACGTTCCGATCTTCGCCGTCTCAACGATCGCCACCATCGGTGTTTACATCATCGTGTTCCTCATCGGTGTGGCCATCTGGTGCGCGGCCGGCCGATATTTCGCCTCCCACCCGATCATCGCCAAAGCACTCTCACGCTGGGGCCACATCGTTCTGCCCGTTGCACTGATCACAATCGGGGCCCTCATCCTCATCAAAGGCGGAGCGTTCGCCCTCTAGCTCGGAGCAACTTCACCACTCAGGGCCAGGAGGCGCTCCTGCATCGGCATGTGTTGGCGTTCAACCACTTTGGTGATGTCCCGGCCCGTATCCGCTATGACAATCTAAAACGGGCGGTGGCCAAGGTGCTCAAAGGCCGCAGCCGGCACCCGAACTACCAACACGAGCGAGCGCACCACAGAATCATGATCGTGTGTCACGAGAGACACGATCACAGTAGTTATACCGAAGACGTACCCGAGCCAACGGAATCGACAGGAGACCATTCCGGCTACCCTGCTGCGCTCGCAGCCGGGCGCGGAAGCAGGGTTGCCCCAGATTCAATGAGAAACGTCGCGATCGAAATTCTCATCCAATCTGGGGCAATGCAGGTCAGACTAGTAAATGTGCCCCAGATTCAATGAGAACGGACA
>NZ_LQPH01000146.1 GCF_002102255.1 Mycobacterium nebraskense | reverse complement strand
TCCAATTATCCCTTGCAGGACAGGCACTTTCGCGTATCTACACCCCGACACTCACAATAATCCACGAAAAATCCGGGCTAGGCAAGACGGCTAGGGAGACGGCTAGGCTTGCGCGCCGGGAGAACCCCCGCGCCACCGAAAAGCCAAGACCGCGACGATGATCGCCGCCGGCAGGGCGCCCGCCGCGAAAATCGCCAATTGCCAGGCCCACCCGATCGCTTTACTGGCCAAATCTTCGCTGTGGATGACCTGGTCACCGGCCGGCGTTCTGGCCACGCAGCCGCGGTTTTTCGCCCACCAGTCGTCTTGCACCAGCCGGTAACCGTGGCCGCCCACCCACGCGTGACAATCCTGGCTGGTGCCCCAGAATCCGTAAGCGATCGTTCCGCAGATCCCGGCCAGCATCGCGCCGACGGCAATCGCGATGAGGATCTTCGCTTGCCCGCTCATGGATTTCATCCTCTGCGGTCTGACCGGTGTTGACACCCGTGCGGTTACCGAGTTTATTTGCGCTATGACAGACGTTTCTATGATCTCGGTCGAGGATGTCGTACTCGGTCTATGGCAGGCGCTCTCGCGGCGGGACTGGGAGGCGGTCAAGACGTTCCTGTCCGATGACTGCCTCTACGTCGACATGCCGGTTCCGGCGCTGTCGGCGCGCGGACCGGAAGACATCGTCAAGCGCCTCAAGATGGGTCTCGAGCCGCTGGCGGGCTACGAGAACCACGACGGCGTGCTGGTGTCCAACGGTTCCGATGTGATGTACGAGCACTCCGAGACGTGGACGTTCACGACGGGCGAGCAGGGCGTGCTGAGATTCGTCACGGTCCATAAGATCGCCGACGGCAAGATCACCGTCTGGAAGGACTATTGGGACATGAACAGTCTGGTCAGCTTCGCTCCCCCGAACCACTTCGAGAACCTCGCGAATGCCGATACTAGCTGGGTTTTTGATGCCACAGGAATAGTCTGAGGCCCCTTCTGCAAGCCATGCGCCTCGCAGCGAATCCTGATTAGCCAACTGTCGCTATCTTGCTGAGCTGCGTGGCGTGGAAGGCCGATGCACCCGTGCGGATGTGAGACACGAACTTAGAACGTGACTACCATTCGCATTCAGTCGTACGACGCCCGAGAGGTTTACATCGCACTGATCGCGAGCTAGCAGCCGAGTGCGAGTGCCGCTGTTGTCGCTTTTCGGCGGTCCTCCGGCCGCGAGGGGGGGTGGGCCGAAATCCCTGAATCGCAGACTCCCTTGTGACCCTTTGGGGCACATCCACGCGGATGCAGATTTTAGAAATATGTTGAAGCACAACATATCTCGAGCAACTCCCAGCTCAACATTTTTTACCTGGATGCGTACTGCAGCATCGGCTCGGAAGACACCGGCCTGTCGGGTGGCGTGATGGTAAGACTCGTTGGGCGGATGCGGTAGAGAGTCCTGTTGTTGGGTTTGTAACGTCGAAGCCTGCCGAAGACTGCACGGCGTTCGCGACTTCTATGCTGGCGCCATCGCTGAGACGGACGCCACGATAGTAGAAGTTGCCGGGTTGGATCTCGCATACCACCACCACCGATAGTGTGGGTTGGCCCATGACAGCCGGCGAACCAGACGCAAACGGCCAGACGATCACTGCCGCGCCGGCGGTCGTGTCCCTGCCGCGGTGTAAAAGAATCCGGACGTAGGTTCCCTCGAAGACCGGCAAGTCTGATGGAAGGAGCA
>NZ_LQPH01000145.1 GCF_002102255.1 Mycobacterium nebraskense | reverse complement strand
TTCTGGTGGCCCCAACGCGTGCGCCCGCGCCCGGCCAGCCAGATGCTTCGGCCCTCCGGGCCCCGCCGTTTGGTGCGTGCCCTGTTACTGACGCCCGCCGATAAATCGCCGGAGGCGACGCGCCCCTAGGCCGCCTGCAGGCTCAACGACGGTGAGGCCGTGGAGAAGGACCGGCGCGGAAACGCCACGCTGCGCTCGAGCGCGGCGGCCGTGCGCCGTGTCTCCGACGCGGGCGCGCCCAGCGCCGCAAGGGCGGCGGCGACGGTCAGTATGAGCAGTAGGACGTCCGGCCAGATCGTGCTGTGCATCTGAGCGATTGAGCCGAGGGCGGCTCCCAACACGGTGGATGCCACGTTGTACACCGTCGAGCCAAAGCCGATCAGTGTTCCGCGGTGCTGTTCGGGAGCGGCGACGCTGATCCACGATACCGCTGAAGCGAAGATGGCCTGACCGGCCACTGTCGCCAGGAAGAACGCCGTGCCGTACGCCCACATGTGAAACCACTGGCCGCTCGACTCGGCCACGATGCACAGCACGACGGCGGCGACGCTGAGCAGGGCACTGCCCAGGAGCATGCCGCGCACGCCGAATACGCGGAACACCTTGCGCCACACCGTCGAGCCAAGAACCAGTCCGACGCTGGACAGGACCACCAGCACATGCAAAGTGCCGCTGTGGTGGGCCGTGCGCAAGGTGTAGAAAACGGTGCCGAGGTTGATCGGAGCGAACAACAGGTACGTGATCACATACCGGCGAAACCATGACTGGGACCGGGCGACCGCGAAGCCCTGTCGGTAGGTGTCTCGCACAGACAATCGCGTGGTGATCGAAGCGCTCTTTATCGGGCCGACGAACAGCGCCGCGACGGCGGACGCGGCCAGGCCGCCTGCGCCCAGCCACAGCAGGTCGCGGCGATACGCCATCGAATCGCCATGGGCCAGCGCCGGTACAACCAGCAGCATGAGGACGGTTGCCAGCACCGACCCGATGGCCCCCTGAATCAGCAACAGTTCGCCCCGCCGTGATGCCGACAGCTTGTTGGAGATGAGGTCGGGGTAGGCGACGCAGGAAATCCCGACGGCAACTCCGCTGCCCAGGCACGTCAGCACAAACACCGCCGCGATCAAAACGCCCGTCCAGGGGATTAGGGCGTCGAGCAAAACCATGGCGGCCACGGTTCCCGCTATCGCCGCCATCAGCAGGTGCCGCTTCTGGCCCGCTCGCTGCAGAACCGCCGGCGCCATCGAATTTCCCGCGATGGCACCCATGCCGTACGCCGGAAATAGCAGCCCGGCCACCCACGTGATGCCCTGGTGCGCACAAATGAATGGCAGCACGACGGCACAATTGCTGAGCTGCATCCCCGCCGTGTAGAGCGTGCCCTGGGACAGCAGGCGCCGGAACGGGCTTTTCTGTGCCGAGGCGGTGGGCGCCAGCGTGACGGACATGAACAGAACTTATGGGCGCTGAGCAGCCAGAAACATCCCCCGATCGGACAAGGCGGGGGGAATTCCTTGTCCCCCGATCGGGGGACAATAGACTCACCGAGATGACTGAAGCCCTTGACCGGGACGTCAACTGAGCGCCGATAGGCCGCCCGCCCCGTCGCGGCGGGGCTTGCTGGTCGGGCTGACCGCGGCCAGCATCGGCATCATCTACGGCTACGACCTGTCCATCATCGCCGGCGCGCAACTGTACGTCACCGAGGACTTCGGGCTGTCCACCCGGCAACAGGAACTGCTGACGACGATGGTGGTGATCGGCCAGATCGCCGGGGCGCTGGGCGCCGGCGTGCTGGCCAACGCGATCGGGCGTAAGAAGTCGGTGGTGCTACTGCTGGTCGCCTACGCGGCGTTCGCGGTGCTGGGCGCGCTCTCGGTCTCCCTGCCGATGCTGCTGACGGCCCGGCTCCTGCTCGGCTTGACGCTCGGCGTGGCGGTGGTGGTCGTGCCGGTATACATCGCCGAATCTGCTCCGACGGCGGTGCGCGGTTCGCTGCTGACGGCCTATCAGCTGGCGATCGTCAGCGGACTCATCGTCGGCTACCTCACCGGTTACCTACTGGCCGGGACCCACAGCTGGCGCTGGATGCTGGGATTGGCCACCGTGCCCGCAATGCTGTTGCTGCCGTTGTTGATTCGGGCGCCCGACACGGCGCGGTGGTACGTGCTGAAGGGCCGGCTCGACGACGCCCGCCGCGCGCTGCTGCGCGTGGAGCCCACCGCCCAGGTCGACGACGAGCTCGCCGAGATCGGCCGCGCCCTGAGCGAAGGCTCCCCGGGTTTCCAAGGCGCCTGGTCCGAGATGCTGCGCCCGCCGTATTCGCGGGCCACCGCCTTCGTCGTCACGCTCGGCTTCCTGATCCAGATCACCGGCATCAACGCGATCATCTATTACAGCCCACGGATATTCGAAGCCATGGGCTTCACGGGCAATTTCGCACTGCTGGCGCTGCCCGCCCTGGTGCAGATCGCCGGGTTGGCGGCCGTGGGCGCGTCGCTGCTGATGGTGGACCGGCTGGGCCGGCGCCCAATCCTGTTGTGCGGCATCGCCATGATGGTCGCCGCCGACGTCGTGCTGATGGCCGTGTTCGGGCGGGGCTTCGGCGGCGCGATCCTCGGCTTCGGCGGAATACTGCTGTTCATCGTCGGCTTCACCATGGGGTTCGGCTCCCTGGGCTGGGTGTACGCCAGCGAGAGCTTCCCGTCCCGGCTGCGGTCCATCGGCTCGAGCACGATGCTCACCTCGAGCCTGGTGGCCAACGCGATCATCGCCGCCGTGTTCCTGACCATGCTGCATTCCCTGGGTGGCGCGGGGACTTTCGCGGTGTTCGCGTCCCTCGCGGTGGTCGCGTTCGTCGTCGTCTACCGGTACGCACCGGAGACCAAGGGCCGCCAGCTGGAGGAAATCCGGCACTTCTGGGAGAACGGCGGCCGATGGTAGTGATCGCCGCGGGCACCATGGTGCTCGACGGGCGGGTCCGCCGACCGGGCTGGCTCGAGACGGACGGCGGGCGGATCCTCGCCGGCGGCGCGGGCCCTCCGCCCCGCCCGGCCGACGCGGACTTCCCCAATGGCACCGTAGTGCCCGGCTTCATCGACATGCACGTGCACGGCGGCGGCGGGGCGTCCTACACCGAATGCGACGGCATCACCGGCGCCGCGGAATTCCACCTGCGGCACGGCACCACGACGACGCTCGCCAGCCTGGTGACCACCTCGCCCGCGGAGTTACTCACCGGGGTGCGCGCGCTCGCCGAAGCCACCCGGCACGGCACCGTCGCGGGCATCCACCTGGAGGGGCCGTGGCTGAGCCGGGCCCGCTGCGGAGCGCACGATCCCGCCAAGATGCGCGACGCGGACCCGGCCGAGATCGACGCCGTACTCGACGCCGGCGGCGGCGCGATCCGGATGGTCACCCTGGCGCCCGAGCTGCCCGGGGCGGACCAGGCGATCCGCCGCTTTCTCGACGCCGGAGTCGTTGTGGCGCTTGGGCATACGGACGCCAGCTACGAGCAGGCCGAGCACGCCATCGCCCTGGGCGCCACGGTCGGCACTCACCTGTTCAACGCGATGCCGCCGCTGCACCACCGCGAGCCCGGGCCGGCGCTCGCCCTGCTGCGCCACCCGGGAGTCACCGTCGAGCTGATCGCCGACGGGGTGCACGTGCACCCGGCCGTGGTGCGCGCGGTGATCGGGGCCGCCGGGCCCGAGCGGGTCGCCGTGGTCACCGACGCCATCGCCGCGGCCGGCCGCGACGACGGGGCGTTCCACCTCGGCGCGGTGGCCATCGACGTCGTGTCCGGTGTGGCACGGGTGCGCGGGACGTCGACGATCGCGGGCAGCACCGCCACCATGGACCGGCTGTTCCGCGCCGTGAATGCCGATGCGGGACTGGCCGTCGCGGCGCAGACGACCTCGGCGACGCCGGCGCGGGCCCTCGGCCTCGAGCGGGTGGGCAGCCTGCGCGCCGGATATGACGCGAATCTCGTTGTGCTGGACGGCGATCTGCGGGTGACCGCGGTCATGGCGGCCGGCCGTTGGCGGGTGGGCGCTAGCGCAGCCGCCGGGTGACGCGCGAGAGGGCTAGCGCCCCAACGGCCCCCATCGCCATCGCGGTCAGCGTCTGTCGCGTGCTGATCCCCTCGTCCAGCTGCACGCGTGGGGCGATGATCGCCGGCGCGGGCGGGGCGACATGGCGAGTGCGCGGGCGACCGGATGCCGTCGCCGCCCACGCCGTACAGAAGAGCACGAGATACGAGGTGATGTAGGCGAACACCATCAGACCGAGCACCGGGCCGAACGTAGCGCCCGCGGGGCTGCGCAGCACCACCCGCAGGTAGATGGAAGCCACCTGCTTGAACACTTCGAACCCGACCGCCGCCATCAGCGCGCCGCGCGCCGCATCGGCCAGGCTGACCTTCTCGCGCGGCAGCCGGGCGATCATCCAGGTGAACAGCAACCACGACACCGCCGTCGAGATCACGATCGACAACAGCCAGAAGAGCCAATCCAAGACCGAAAGCTGCGGTACGCCAAGCCATTTCAGCAGCGCGGCCAGCGGTGCGTCATGGCCGACCGTGGTGAGGCCGATGGTGGCCATGATCACCGCGAACGTCCCCACCATGGCCAACAGATCGGACAACTTGTTGCGCACGAAGCCCGGCGACTCGATGTGCTCGTCCCACCACATCTCCGTCAGCGCCTGCCGCAGATGCGATATCCAGCCCAGGCCCGCCCAGACCGCGGTGGCCAGACCGATGACCCCCACCGACGCCCGCGCGGCGATCGCCGAGTTCATCAGGTCCAGTAGCTGATCCCCCAGGGCTCCGGTCACCTGGGACCGGATGTGGTCGTCGATCGTTTTCAGCAGCTCGGGCCGCCGGGACAGGACGAACCCGAAGGCCGCGAAACCGACCATCAGCAAGGGAAATAACGCGAAGATCGTGTAATAGGTGAGGCCGGCCGCGAAGAACCCGCCATTGCGGTCGTCGAACCGCTGGTAGGCGCGGATGACGTGGTCGAGCCATCCGTACCGGGCCCGCAAGCGATCGAGGACGCCCGCCTTCGCCGGCTCGCTCATGGTGAGACTCATCCTCGCTGCGGAAGGAAACCTAACCGATCGTAGACCCGCCGAACGGTTTTGCCGGCGACATCCTCGGCCCGTTCCGCTCCGGCCGCGAGCACCCCCTCCAATTCGGCTGGGTCAGCCAGCAATTCGTCGACGCGGGCCTTGATCGGGCTGACGAATTCGACGACCGCCTCGGCGGTGTCCTTCTTCAAGTCGCCGTAACCCCGTCCGGCGTAACCCTCGACGAGCTTGTCGATGCCCACGCCGGTGACCGCCGACTGGATGGTCAGCAGGTTGGACACCCCCGCCTTGGCGTCGGTGTCGAAACGGATCTCACGCTCGCTGTCGGTGACGGCCGACCGAATCTTCTTCGCGGAAGCGGCGGGATCGTCGAGCAGGTTGATCAAGCCGGCATCGGTGGCCGCGGATTTGCTCATCTTCGACGTCGGGTCCTGTAGGTCGTAGATCTTGGCGGTGGCCTTGGGGATCAGCAGGTCGGGGACCACGAACGTGTCCGGGAATCGGCTGTTGAACCGCTGCGCCACGTCGCGCGCCAGCTCGAGATGCTGGCGCTGGTCCTCGCCCACCGGGACCAGCTCGGCGTCGTAGGCCAGGACGTCGGCGGCCTGCAACACCGGATAGGTGAACAGGCCCACGGTGGTGGAGTCGCCGGCCTGCCGCGCCGACTTGTCCTTGAACTGCGTCATCCGCGAGGCCTGCCCGAAGCCGGTGAAGCAGCCCAGCACCCAGGCCAGCTGGGAGTGGGCGGGCACGTGGCTCTGCACGAAGATGGTGCTGCGCGCGGGGTCGATACCCAGCGCCAGGTACTGGGCGGCCGTGACCAAGGTTCGGCGGCGCAGCGCCTCGGGATCCTGGGGGATGGTGATGGCGTGCAGGTCGACCACGCAGAAGAAGGCCTCGTGATCCTCCTGCAGCGCGACCCACTGGGTGATGGCACCCAACGCGTTGCCTAGGTGGAGCGAATCGGAGGTGGGCTGCACGCCGGAGAAAATCCGGCGGGATCCGGTAGCGGTGCTCATGATGCACCGATCTTTTCATGCGAAGCCTCCAGGCCTGCACAGACGGGGGCGCGCGGGCCCGGCTCGCTTGCGGTACCGGCGGTACCGCCTTTAATGTCGGCGGTATGAGACGTCTCGGCTCCTTACTCGTGAGCTCCGCTCACTCGACGTCGCCTCGAATGGGGAGCACCAGCAGCACGGGGACGCGGCCACCGATCCACCTCGGTTCGGGAGAGCCGGTTCTGCTGCTGCACCCGTTCCTGCTGTCCCAGGCGGTATGGGAGAACGTCGCCCAGCGGTTGGCCGACACCGGGCGCTATGAGGTGTTCGCCCCGACGATGGCCGGCCACAACGGCGGGCCGCCCGCGGGCACCTGGTTCCTGTCCTCGGCGGTGCTGGCCGACCACGTGGAGCAGCAGATGGACGAGCTGGGCTGGGACACGGCGCACATCGTGGGCAACTCGCTGGGCGGTTGGGTCGCGTTCGAACTCGAGCGGCGCGGGCGGGCCCGCAGCGTGATGGGCATCGCCCCGGCCGGCGGGTGGACGCGATGGAGCCCGGCCAAGTTCGAGGTGATCGCCAAGTTCATCCTGGGCATCCCGCTGCTGATACTGGCCTGGCTGTTCGGCCCGAAGGTGATGCGCCTGCCGTTCAGCCGCCAGCTGGCCACCTACGCGATCAGCGCGTCGCCGGACGGGGTCACCGACGACCAACTGCTGGGCTGCATCGACGACGTCGCCCACTGCCCCGCCTACTTCCAACTGCTGGGCAAGTCCCTACTGCTGCACGGCCTGCGGGAACTGGCCGAAAACGCCGTCCCGGCGCACCTGGTGATCTGCGAAAAGGACCGGATTGTGCCCGCACCCAGGTTCAGCCGCCACTTCACCAATCATCTGCCCGACGACCACCAGGTGACCAAGCTCGACGGCGTGGGGCACATCCCGATGTTCGAGGCACCGGAGCGCGTCACCGAACTGATCACCGAGTTCCTCGAGGAGTGCAACCCGGCAAGCCGGGGCGCCAACCCCTCGGCTAGTTAGCCAGTTTCTTTTCCAGGTTCTCGGCGATCGAGTTGAGGAACTCCTCGCTCTGCTGCCACTCCTGGTCGGGGCCGATGAGGATGGCGAGGTCCTTGGTCATCTTCCCGCTCTCGACCGTCTCGACGACCACGTCCTCCAGCGTCTGCGCGAACTCGATCACCTCGGGCGTGTTGTCCAGCTTGCCGCGGTGCTGCAGCCCACGCGTCCAGGCGAAGATCGAGGCGATCGGGTTCGTCGAGGTGGGCTTGCCGGCCTGGTACTGCCGGAAGTGCCGGGTGACGGTGCCGTGCGCGGCTTCGGCCTCGACCGTCTTGCCGTCGGCGGTCATCAGCACCGAGGTCATCAGCCCCAGAGAGCCGTAGCCCTGTGCGACGAGGTCGGACTGGACGTCCCCGTCGTAGTTCTTACAGGCCCACACGTAGCCGCCCTCCCACTTGAGGCAGGCCGCGACCATGTCGTCGATCAACCGGTGCTCGTAGGTCAGCCCCTCGGCCTCGAACTTGTCCTTGAATTCCGCGTCGTAGATGCGCTGGAACTCGTCTTTGAACATGCCGTCGTAGGCCTTGAGGATGGTGTTCTTGGTGGACAGGTACACCGGCCACTTGGCGTTCAGGCCGTAGGCCAACGAGGCGCGCGCGAAATCCCGGACGGATTCCTTGAAGTTGTACATGCCCATCACGACGCCGCCGTCTTCGGGAATCGACACCACCTCGTGCACCATCGGCTGGCTGCCGTCCGACGGCGTGAACGTGATGGTGACGGTGCCCGGCTTGTCCACCTTGAAGTTCGTCGCCCGGTACTGGTCGCCGAATGCGTGACGGCCGATGACGATCGGCTTGGTCCAGCCCGGGACCAGACGCGGCACGTTGGAGATCACGATCGGCTCGCGGAAGATGGTGCCGCCCAAGATGTTCCGGATCGTGCCGTTGGGCGACAGCCACATCTTCTTCAGGTTGAATTCGGAGACGCGGGCCTCGTCGGGGGTGATGGTGGCGCACTTGACGCCCACGCCGTGCCTCTTGATGGCATACGCGGCGTCGATCGTCACCTGGTCGTTGGTGCGGTCGCGGTTCTCGATGCCGAGGTCGTAGTACTCCAGATTGATGTCCAGATGCGGCAGGATCAGCAGGTCCTTGATGAACTTCCAGATGACGCGCGTCATCTCGTCACCGTCGAGCTCGACTATGGGCCCTTTGACTTTGATCTTCTGCTCGTTGGACATATCGAGATCGACTTTCTCCTCGCGGCCCTTAACCTTACGGGCCTTGCGAAGCTGCTAGCGCTTCATTGAACGTCTTGCTCGGCCGCATGACCGCAGTCGTCTTCTCGCTGTCCGGCTGATAGTAGCCACCGATGTCGACCGTCTCGCCCTGCGCCTCCGCCAGCTCGGCCACGATGGTGTCCTCATTTTTGCTCAAGGAGTCGGCCAGCGCGGCGAAGTGCTCGCGCAACTTTTCGTCATCGGATTGCGCGGCGAGTTCCTGGGCCCAGTACAGCGCCAGGTAGAACTGGCTGCCGCGGTTGTCGAGTTCGCCGGCCTTGCGCGACGGACTCTTGTTGTTTTCCAGCAGCTTGCCGATCGCGGCATCCAGCGTCTTGCCCAGAAGCTTGGCGCGCTCGTTATCGGTCTTGATCCCGATGTCTTCGAAACACGCTCCCAGAGCGAGGAATTCGCCGAGGGAGTCCCAGCGCAGGTGATTCTCCTCGAGGAGTTGGTGGACGTGCTTGGGCGCCGAGCCACCCGCCCCGGTTTCGTACATTCCGCCGCCGGACATCAACGGCACGATGGAGAGCATCTTCGCGCTGGTGCCCAGTTCCAGGATCGGGAACAGGTCGGTGAGGTAGTCGCGCAGAATGTTTCCGGTCGCGGCGATGGTGTCCTGCCCCCGCATCGCGCGCTCCAGCGTGTACCTCATGGCCCACACCTGCGGCATGATCTGGATCTCCAGGCCCTCGGTGTCGTAGTCCTTCAGGTACTTCTTGACCTTCTTGCGCAGCTCGACCTCGTGCGGCCGTTCGGTGTCCAGCCAGAACACCACCGTCATGCCCGAGTTTCGCGCCCGGGTGACAGCCAGCTTGACCCAGTCGCGGATCGCTTCGTCCGTGGCGATGGGCATGCGCCAGATGTCGCCTTCTTCCACGTTCTGGGTCAGCAGGACTTCGCCGGTGTCGAGGTCGACGATGTTGGCGACGCCGTCTTCGGGGATCTCGAACGTCTTGTCGTGTGAGCCGTACTCTTCGGCCTGCTGCGCCATCAAGCCGACGTTGGGCACGGTGCCCATCGTCGTCGGATCGAACTGCCCGTGGGTTTTACAGAAGTTGATGATCTCTTGGTAAATCCGGGAGAAAGTCGACTCGGGGTTGACGGCCTTGGTGTCCTTCTGCCGCCCGTCGGCGCCCCACATCTTGCCGCCCGCGCGGATCATCGCCGGCATCGACGCGTCCACGATCACGTCGCTGGGCGAATGAAAGTTGGTGATGCCCTTGGCCGAGTCGACCATCGCCAACTCGGGGCGGTGTTCATGGCAGGCGTGCAGGTCGCGGATGATCTCCTCGTGCAGCGACGCGGGCAGCGACTCGATCTTGTTGTAGAGATCGACCAATCCGTTGTTGACGTCGACGCCGAGTTCGTCGAAGAGCTCCTGGTGCTTGGCGAAGGCGTCTTTGTAGAAGATTTTGACGGCGTGGCCGAAGACGATGGGATGCGAGACCTTCATCATCGTCGCCTTGACGTGCAGGGAGAACATCACGCCGGTCTCGTAGGCGTCCTGCATCTGTTCCTCGTAGAACTCGCAGAGAGCCTTCTTGCTCATGAACATGCTGTCGATGACGTCGCCCTCGCGCAGCTCGACCTTTCCCTTGAGCTCGAGGGTGTTCCCACTCTTGGTCTCCAGCACCATCTTCACGTTGCGCGCGCGGTCCAGCGTCATCGACTTCTCGCCGTGGTAGAAGTCGCCGTGCCGCATCGTCGCGACATGGGTGCGCGAGGCCGGCGACCACTCCCCCATGCTGTGGGGGTGCCTGCGCGCGTATTCCTTGACGGCCTTGGGCGCGCGCCGGTCCGAGTTGCCTTGTCGCAGTACCGGATTGACCGCGCTGCCCAGGCATTTGGCATAGCGGGCGCGGATTTCCCTATCCTCGTCGGTCTTCGGACTCTGCGGGAAGTCCGGAATCTTGAATCCCTTGTCCTGCAGTTCCTTGACGGCGGCGATCAGCTGAGGCACCGAGGCGCTGATGTTCGGCAGCTTGATGATGTTGGTGTCGGCCAGCTTCGTCAGCCGGCCCAGTTCTGCCAAGTTGTCCGGAACCCGCTGCTCTTCGGTCAGGTGTTCGGGGAACTCGGCGAGGATCCGGGCGGCCACGGAAATGTCACTGGTCTTGATCTCGATGCCCGCCGGCTCGGCGAAGGCGCGCACGATAGGCAGCAAGGCGTAGGTCGCCAGCAACGGCGCTTCGTCGGTCAGTGTGTAGATGACGGTCGGCTGTTCGGCGCTCACGGTCCCTCTCCCGGCGTGGAAAATCCTCAAATATCGGTCAGATCTCTGGGGGGCTCAGCGTTCTTCCTGCCACGTTATCAAGGGCGTTTGGGCAGGTGTCGACCTGCCATTGGCACGGAGTCGGCACAGTGAGATAGTCTTCGTATTGGTCATGAGCGCCAGCATCAAGCCCCGGCTTGCTGGCCGGCAACCCTCCAACCGCGGTGGGGTGCCCCGGGTGATGACCAGGTCTAGTAGCCACAGGCTGCGCGGCAAGCGCGGGTCCGCCATAACGGACCCCTGACTAGAGGGGACAACGTGATGTGCACATCTCCAGCTCCTTCGGATCGGCTCATGTGTCGAATCGTGTGTCTCTGCTAACCCGCAACCCGATACCCGATTCGCCAATCTCGAAGCAGAAAGCAAACCCACGTGAGCCCCGACAACAGCACCACGAGCAACGACGACACCGATCCGACCGCGCACTGGTCGTTCGAAACCAAGCAGGTGCACGCCGGCCAGCAACCGGACCCGGCCACCAACGCCCGCGCCCTGCCGATCTACCAGACCACGTCCTACACCTTCGACGACACCACACATGCCGCCGCCCTCTTCGGGCTGGAGGTTCCGGGCAACATCTACACCCGGATCGGCAACCCGACCACCGACGTCGTCGAGCAGCGCATCGCCGCGCTCGAGGGCGGCGTGGCCGCGCTCTTCCTGAGCTCCGGGCAGGCCGCTGAGACATTCGCCATATTGAACCTCGCGTGTGCCGGGGATCACATCGTCTCCAGCCCGCGGCTCTACGGCGGCACGTACAACCTATTCCACTATTCGCTGGCCAAGCTCGGCATCGAGGTCAGCTTCGTCGACGATCCGGACGATCCGGATTCCTGGCAGGCCGCGGTGCGGCCGAACACCAAGGCGTTCTTCGGCGAGACCATCTCCAACCCGCAGATCGACCTGCTCGACATCCCGGGGGTCGCCGGCATCGCGCACGCCAACGGGATACCGCTGATCGTCGACAACACCATCGCCACGCCCTACCTGATCCAGCCGTTCAAGCACGGCGCGGACATCGTCGTGCACTCGGCCACCAAGTACCTCGGCGGGCACGGCTCGGCGATCGCCGGCGTCATCGTCGACGGCGGCACCTTCGACTGGACGCAGGGCCGCTTCCCCGGGTTCACCACGCCCGACCCGAGCTACCACGGCGTGGTGTTCGCCGAGCTCGGACCGCCGGCCTACGCGCTCAAAGCGCGGGTGCAGCTGCTACGTGACCTCGGGTCGGCCGCTTCGCCGTTCAACGCGTTCCTGGTCGCCCAGGGCATCGAAACGCTGAGCCTACGCATTGAACGCCACGTCGCCAACGCGCAGCGCGTGGCCGAATTCCTCGAAGGTCACGACGGTGTGCTGTCGGTGAACTACGCGGGGCTGCCCAGCTCGCCGTGGCACGAGCGGGCAACGAAGCTGGCGCCCAAGGGAACCGGCGCCGTACTGGCGTTCGAGCTGGCCGGCGGCGTCGAGGCCGGCAAGGCGTTCGTCAACGCGCTGAAGCTGCACAGCCACGTCGCCAACATCGGCGATGTGCGCTCCCTGGTGATCCACCCGGCGTCGACCACCCACGCCCAGCTCAGCCCGCAGGAGCAGCTGGCCACCGGCGTCACGCCGGGGCTGGTGCGGCTGGCCGTCGGCATCGAGGGCATCGACGACATCCTGGCCGACCTGGAGCTCGGCTTCGCCGCGGCACGCAAGTACGGTGCGGACGCCGAACCCTCGGGCGCCGACCCGCAAGCCGTGGCGGCTTTCTGAGGAGCCCGGCCATGACGATCTCCGACGTCCCCACCCAGACGCTGCCGGCCGAAGGCGAAATCGGCCTGGTGCACATCGGCTCGCTGACCACCGAGAGCGGCGCAGTGATCGACGACGTCTGCATCGCCGTTCAGCGCTGGGGTGAGCTGTCGCCGACCCGCGACAACGTGGTGGTGGTGTTGCACGCGCTGACCGGCGACTCGCACATCACCGGGCCCGCCGGACCCGGACATCCGACCGGCGGCTGGTGGGACGGGGTGGCCGGGCCGGGCGCGCCGATCGACACCGACCGCTGGTGCGCCGTGGCCACCAACGTGCTGGGCGGTTGCCGTGGTTCCACCGGGCCCAGCTCGCTGGCCCGGAACGGAAAACCTTGGGGCTCAAGGTTTCCGATGATCTCGATACGCGACCAGGTGGAGGCCGACATCGCCGCGCTGGCCGCGCTCGGGATCGACGAGGTGGCCGCCGTGGTCGGCGGATCCATGGGCGGCGCAAGGGCTTTGGAGTGGATGGTCGGTCACCCCGGCCGAGTCCGGGCCGGGCTGTTGCTGGCGGTCGGTGCGCGGGCGACGGGGGACCAGATCGGCACGCAGACCACGCAGATCGCGGCCATCAAGGCCGACCCGAACTGGCAGGGCGGCGACTACCACGACACCGGCCGCACACCGGACACCGGGCTGACCATCGCCCGCCGCTTCGCCCACCTGACCTACCGCGGGGAAGCGGAGCTCGACACCCGGTTCGGCAACGACCCGCAGGGCGACGAGGACCCGGCCAACGGCGGCCGCTATGCGGTGCAGAGCTACCTGGAACATCAGGGCGACAAGCTGCTGGCCCGCTTCGACGCGGGCAGCTACGTGACCCTGACCGAGGCGCTGAACAGCCACGACGTCGGCCGCGGCCGCGGCGGCGTGCGCAAGGCCCTGAGGGGTTGCCCGGTGCCGGCCGTGGTCGGCGGCATCACGTCCGACCGGCTCTACCCGCTGCGGTTGCAGGAGGAACTCGCCGAGCTGCTGCCGGGCTGCAGCGGCCTGCAGGTTGTCGACTCCATCTGCGGGCACGACGGCTTCCTGGTGGAATCCGAGGCGGTCGGCGACCTGATTCGCAAGACGTTGGATTTGGCCGCTAACGAAGGCACGTGTCGGCGGTGACCCGCTCTCGCCACGACCGCTCCCTGTCGTTCGGTTCGGCGGCCGCAGCTTATGAGCGGGGGCGCCCGTCCTATCCCCCGGAGGCCATCGATTGGCTGTTGCCGCGAGGCGCGCGCCAGGTGCTGGACCTGGGTGCGGGCACCGGCAAGCTGACCACCCGGCTGGTGGAACGCGGGCTGGACGTGGTGGCCGTCGACCCGATTCCCGACATGCTGGAAGTGTTGCGCAGCTCCCTACCCGAAACGCGGGCGCTGCTGGGCACAGCGGAAGGCATCCCGTTGCCCGACAACAGCGTTGACGTCGTACTGGTCGCGCAGGCGTGGCATTGGGTCGATCCCGAGCGTGCCATTCCCGAGGTGGCCCGCGTGCTGCGGCCGGGCGGACGATTGGGCCTGGTGTGGAACACCCGCGACGAGCGGCTGGGCTGGGTACGGGAGCTGGGCGACATCATCGGTTCCGACGGCGACCGCGGCCGCTTCGACGTCACGCTGTCCGAGTCGTTCACCGAGCCGGAGCGCCACCAGGTCGAGTGGACGAATTACCTTACGCCGCAAGCCTTGATCGACCTGGTCGCATCACGCAGCTACTGCATCACCTCGCCGACCGAGGTCCGGACCAGAACCCTGGACCAGGTGCGTGAGTTGCTGGCCACCCATCCGGCGCTGGCGAATTCGACCGGGCTGGCGCTGCCCTACGTCACCGAGTGCATCCGGGCGACGTTGGCCACAGAAAAGCCCCAAAAATCGCCATAGATACACACTCGCGCAAGTAATTTCGCTAGAAGTCGAGCCCGGAGAACATGACCCGATTCGGGTCGTACTTCTGCCGCACGGTCGTCAGCCGCGACAGGTTCGAGCCGAAGTAGCGCGCGGGCGCGCCGTTGGCCTCCAGGTAGTTCACGTATCCACCGACTGAAATTTGTTGCACCGCTTGGTGCGCGGAGCTCAGCCAGTTGTTGGCGGCGGTGACCTGGCTGCTGGAGGGCTCGACGTACCACTGCAAGACGGCCGACTGATTACGCCACGGGAACGCGGTGTTACCCGCGGCCACGTCCGCGACGGCGCCACCGAGCGGGTCGACGAGGGCCGATGCCTGTCCGGCGCCTGACGGCCACTGCCCTATCGCGGTGGCGATGGCGTGCGCCGCAGCGGAATCCACCGGACCGATGACGTCGGAACCCGCAATGAAGGCGCGCGGTGGAGGCGTCGCACTACCGCCGGCCAGGAACATCATCAAATCCGTGCGGCTCATCGTCTTGTTCGAAACCGAAGTGGGCGCCACCCCAACCGCGGACTTGATCGCGTCGACCACTCCCGACCCCGCGCCCGCGGGACAGGTCGCCAGCACATGGCAATTCGGCGCGGAGCCGACCATGAGATCGACGATGCCCCAGGTGTTCCGGTCCGCAGCACTCAGCCAGGACTGCCAACCGACGAGCACCTGCGTGGCCGACGCGGGCGGGAAGTCGAGCCGCACGACGTCGCTGTCGGCCGTCGCGAAGGTGGAGAACGTCATCGACGTCGTCACCCCGAAGTTGCCGCCGCCACCGCCGCGAAGCGCCCAGAACAGATCCGGGTTGTCGTTGGCGGAGGCGGTCACCACGTCACCGCTGGGCAACACCACCGTGGCCGACTGCAGGGCGTCACACGTCAGGCCTGCGTGCCGCGTATCGGGGCCTATCCCGCCGCCCAGCGCGAGTCCCGCGACGCCGACGGTCGGACAGGTACCGCTGGGTATCGCCCGCCCGGCGCCGGCCAAAGCCTGGTGGATCGCGTACAGAGTGGTCGCCGGGGTGACCGTGACATTGTTTCCGTCGAAGTTGGCGCCACCGGGAAGCCCACGCAGGTCGAGCACCATCGTACCGTTGGCGCTGGAGGCCCCGACGTACGAATGCCCGCCGCCGCGCGGGGCGATCTTGAGGTTGTTGGCCGTCGCGAACGCGATCGCCTTCTGCACGTCCGCCTGCGATGAGACCGTCACGACCGCCGCGGGATTGGAGCTGTCGTAGAACGAATTGAAAACCTTTTTACTGGTGGAGAATTGAGCGCCGTTGGCCGGCAGCACAACGGTGCCGCCGATGGAGGAAGCCAGCCCGCCCCAGCCGGTGGCGGGATCCGCGGCGGCGCGCGCGGTGCCCAAAACCGCTCCGGTTGCGAACATTCCGACAGCGCCGCGAAGAAAAGCCTGGCGCGAGATGCCCCTCTGCGTGGAGGGGTCCAGCGGACGGCTGCGATTCGTCGTCATGTGCGGAGATTCTTAAACATTTCTCACGCAAAAGCCCGGAATTGGCGCCCGTGTCAGATCACAGTGTGGCTTCGATCCGCCAAACGGCTCGACGATGCAGGGCGCCTATTAATCGACGCTTCCGCCGCGGCTCCCTCTCAAAACGCTTATTGTGCGAACCTTTACCCCACCGTGTCGCAAACGTGACAGTGATAGCTCAGAGTTCCTAACGTGATTCGAGTGCCCCCGGCGCACTCCACGATCGAGGGGGAAGCTGCATGAAGGCACCGGCACGAACGCATCACTGGATCTGGCTGCTTCGGAATCAACCCCTGACCGTTCGCCTGCTGGCCGCAGCCGCCGGACTGCTCATCGCGGCATCGGCGTTCGCCGCGCCGGTGCGGGCGGACAACCCCGACGACAACTTCATCGACGCGCTCAACCACGCCGGCATCGACTTCGGCGAACCCGGAAACGCGATGTCCGTGGGCCAGTCCATCTGCCCGATGCTCGCCCAGCCAGGCGGCAACTTCGCCGCGGCCGCGTCCAGTGTCTCCGGCCGGGGCATGTCGCCAATGATGGCACGCATGTTCACCACCATCGCGATACAGACCTACTGCCCGGAGCAGATGGCGAATCTGGCCAGCGGCAACCTATCCGGCGCGGTGCCGCAAATGCCCGGGATGCCCGGGCAGATCCCCGGAATGCCCGGAATGCCCGGAATGGCCGGGCAGATCCCCGGGATGCCCGGGATGGCCGGGCAGATCCCCGGAATGCCGGGGCAGATCCCGGCGGTGCCGCGGATCTAACCGGTGCCCAGCGGGTCGATGGTCCACGCTATGTAGACCATCGCGGTCGCGACCGCCGCGGTGGTGATGAAGTCAATTCCCTTGCTGCGCACCACCAAAAGACCGGACCGATCATCGGACAGCACCAGTCGCAGCGCGGCCGCCAGGCCAACGCCAATACCGATCAGCAGCGAACCGCGACGCCAGAAGTTGGCCCCCACCAGCGCGAGCGCCGTGGCGAAGGTCAAGCCCACCAACAGGATTGGCCACTGGGCCCTGACGACCGACCTCGCGCTCACTGCCGCTCGGCCAGCTCGACGACGTTGCTCAGCAGGAACGCCCGGGTCAACGGGCCGACACCGCCGGGATTCGGCGACACGTGGCCGGCCACCTCCCACACGTCGGGGTGCACGTCGCCGACCAACCCGTTGTCGGTGCGGCTGACCCCCACGTCGACGACCGCGGCGCCCGGACGCACCATGCCCGCGGTCAGCATGTGCGGCACCCCGACGGCGGCAACGACGATATCCGCCTGCCTGGTGTACGCGGCCAGATCGCGAGTTCCGGTGTGGCACAACGTCACCGTGGCATTTTCGGAACGGCGGGTCAGCAGCAGCCCCAACGGGCGACCGACCGTCACCCCGCGGCCGATGATGACCACATGCGCCCCCGCGATCTCGACGTCGTAGCGCCGCAGCAGGTGCACGATCCCGCGGGCAGTACACGGCAGCGGCGCCGGAACGCTGAGCACCAGCCGGCCCAGGTTCGTCGGGTGCAGCCCGTCGGCGTCTTTGTTGGGGTCGACACGCTCGAGCGCCGCGTTCTCATCCAGATGCTTGGGCAGCGGCAACTGCACGATGTAACCGGTGCAGTCGGGATTGGCGTTCAGCTCGTCGATCGTGTCTTCCAGCGTCGCGGTGCTGATGTCGGCGGGCAGGTCGCGGCGGATCGACGTGATGCCGACCTTGGCGCAGTCCGCATGCTTGCCCCGGACGTAGGCCTGCGACCCGGGATCGTCACCGATCAGGATGGTGCCCAGTCCGGGGGTGCGACCCGACGCGGTCAGTGCGGCCACCCGTTGTTTGAGGTCGACGAAGATCTCGTCACGGGTGGCCTTGCCGTCCAGTGTGATTGCGCCCACGCCTGACAGTCTGGCACGCTCCCGATATGTCTACCCCTCCGGACGTGTTCAGCCCCGCCAAGCTCGGCCCGATCACGCTGCGCAACCGCACTATCAAATCAGCCACCTTCGAGGCACGCACGCCCGACGCCCTGGTGACCGACGACCTGATCGAATACCACCGGCTGCCCGCCGCGGGCGGTGTCGGCATGACGACCGTCGCCTACTGCGCCATCTCCCCCGGCGGCCGCACCGAGGGCAATGGGATCTGGCTGCGCCCCGAGGCGGTGCCAGGGTTCCGCCGGCTCACCGACGCCATCCACGCCGAGGGCGCGGCGGTCAGCGCGCAGATCGGCCACGCCGGCCCGGTCGCCAACGCCAAATCCAACAAGGCCAAGGCACTGGCGCCGGTGCGGTTCTTCAACCCGATCGGGATGCGGTTCGCCAAGAAGGCAACCCGTGACGACATCAACGACGTGATCGAGGGGCACGCCAACGCGGTCCGCCTGGCCATCGAGGCCGGCTTCGACGCGGTCGAAATCCACTTGGGCCACAACTACTTGGCGAGCTCGTTCCTGTCCCCGCTCATCAACCGCCGCGACGACGAGTTCGGCGGATCGCTGGAGAATCGGGCGAAGGTGGCCCGCGGCATCGTGATGGCCGTTCGCCGCGCGGTGGAAAAGGAGGGCACGCCGATCGCGGTCACCGCGAAGCTCAACATGGCCGACGGCGTTCGCGGCGGCATCAACACCGAAGAATCGCTGACCACCGCGAAGTGGCTGCAGGACGATGGTGGCCTGGACGCGATCGAACTCACCGCGGGCAGCTCGCTGGTCAACCCGATGTACTTGTTCCGCGGCGACGCACCGCTCAAGGAGTTCGCCGGTGCGTTCAAACCACCGCTGAGTTGGGGCATGCGCATGACAGGCAAGAAGTTCCTGCGCGAGTACCCGTACCGCGAGGCCTATTTATTGCGCGACGCCAAGCTGTTCCGCGCCGAGCTGACGATGCCGCTGATCCTGCTCGGCGGTATCACCAACCGGGAAACGATGGACCTGGCGATGGCGGAGGGTTTCGAGTTCGTCGCGATGGCCCGGGCGCTGCTGGCCGAGCCGGACCTGATCAACCGGATCGCGGCCGACGGCGCCCAACACAGCGTGCGTTCGGCGTGCACGCACTGCAATCGGTGCATGCCCACGATTTACACCCGGACGCGCTGCGTGGTGACTGGGGCCCCAGATGTTTTGGCGGACAATCGGACCTAGCCCGCGCACATTTGGGCCTCAGGTCGGCCTTGGGTCCACGAGTTACAGTTGGTGCGATGAGTGCACCAGCCCCGCCCGTCTTGACGGTTCGCTATGACGGGTCAGAACGCACCTTTGCCGCCGGCCATGACGTGGTGGTGGGGCGGGATCTGCGCGCCGACATGCGCATCACGCACCCGTTGATCTCGCGCGCGCATCTGTTGCTGCGCTTCGACCAGGGCCGGTGGCTGGCGATCGACAACGGTTCGCTCAACGGCACTTTCGTGAACGGCCGGCGGGTGCCGGTGGTCGAGATCCACGACGGTCAGTGCCTCAACATCGGGAACCCGGACGGGCCGCAGCTGATGTTCGAGGTCGGGCGCCACCAAGGGATGGCCGGGCGCCCACCGCAAACGGAATCGATGGGCATCCCGGCGGTTGCGCACCCGTCGGGGACCGCGTGGTCCGCCGCGCCGGCGGGCCCGCCCGTCGCCGCTCCACCGGGCCCCCCGCCCGGGCCTGCGGGCCGACCGCCCAACTGGGCGTCACCACCGCCGCGGCGACCGCACCCCGGCGCGCCCGGGCCGCGCCCCGCACCGCCGGCTCAACCGGTGTATGCGGGTGGCGGGCGCGCGCCCGCGCCGCCGCCCGCCGCGCCGCCACCGAATTTCCAGAAGCACCCACAGATGGCCGGTGTGCCCTCGCCGCAGACCGAGATGTCGCGCGGCGCCGCCAAGCCGCCCGAGGTGGCGAACCTGGCGACGAAGATGTTCCACGCGCTCAGGCCTTCGCGAACCGGGTCGCTGCAGAAGCCTTCCGGCGCGCTGACGATCGGCCGTGCCACCGACAACGACGTCGTCATCCAGGATGTCCTCGCGTCCCGCCATCACGCATTTCTGACCCAGACGCCGCTGGGCACCGAGATCCGCGACGCGCACAGCGTCAACGGAACGTTCGTCAACGGCGTGCGGGTGGGGTCCGCGGTGCTGACCGAGGGCGACGTGGTCACCATCGGAAACGTCGACCTGGTTTTCACCCGGGGCGAGCTACTCCGCCGCACCGAGGCCGCGACGCGCACCGGCGGCCTGGAAGTGAACTCCGTCTGCTACACCGTCGACCACAACAAGCAGCTGCTCGACCACATCTCGCTGACCGCCCGGCCCGGCACGCTGACGGCCATCATCGGCGGTTCGGGTGCCGGCAAGACCACGCTGTCGCGGCTGATCGTGGGCTACACCAGTCCGACGTCGGGCTCGGTGACCTTCGAGGGCCACGACATCCATGCCGAGTACGCGTCGATGCGCAGCAGGATCGGGATGGTCCCGCAGGACGACGTCGTGCACCGCCAACTGACCGTCAACCAGGCCCTGAACTACGCCGCCGAGCTGCGGCTGCCCCCCGACACCAGCAAAGCGGAGCGGGCTCAGATCGTCGCCCAGGTCCTCGAAGAACTCGACATGACCAAGCACGCCGAAACCCGGGTCGACAAGCTCTCGGGCGGCCAGCGCAAACGCGCCTCGGTGGCGCTGGAGTTGCTCACCCAACCCTCGCTGCTGCTCCTCGACGAGCCGACCTCCGGGCTCGACCCGGCACTGGACCGTCAGGTCATGCTGATGCTCCGCCAGCTGGCCGACGCCGGTCGCGTGGTGTTGGTGGTGACCCACTCGGTGTCGTACCTGGACGTCTGCGACCAGATCCTGCTGGTCGCGCCGGGCGGCAAGACCGCGTTCTGCGGGCCACCCGACCAGGTCGAGGCGGCGATGGGAACCCGCAACTGGGCCGACATCTTCGCCAAGGTGGGCGCCGATCCCGACGAGGCCAACCGTCGCTTCAAGGAGCGCAACCAGCAGTCCTCCAAGCCGCCGTCCCCCCAAAGCCCGGCCGACCTGGGCGAACCACCGAGGACCGACCTATGGCGGCAGCTGTCCACGATCGCCCGCCGTCAGGTTCGCCTCGTCGTTTCCGACCGCGGCTACACCATCTTCCTGGCGATCCTGCCGTTCCTGATCGGCGCGTTGTCGCTGACGGTGAAGGGCCCCCACCCCGGCCTCGGCCCGGCCGACCCGCTCGGGCCCGCACCAACGCAGCCGCAGTACATCATGGTGCTGTTGAACATCGGCGCCGTCTTCATGGGCACCGCGCTGACCATCCGCGACCTGATCGGCGAACGCGCCATCTTCCGGCGCGAGCAGGCCGTCGGCCTGTCCACCACCGCCTACCTGCTGGCCAAGATCACGGTGTTCTGCGTCTTCGCAACGCTCCAGGCGGCGGTGGCGACCATCATCGTGCGGCTGGGCAAGGGTGCGCCGACGGCACACCCTCCTTTCTTCGGCAACTCCACCTTCTCGCTGTTCGTCACCGTCGCCGGCACCTGTGTGGCTTCGGCGATGTTGGGCCTGCTGCTGTCCGCCTGCGCGCAGTCCAACGAACAGATCATGCCGCTGCTCGTGGTGTCGATCATGTCGCAGCTGGTGTTCTCCAGCGGGATGATCCCCGTCTACCAGCGCTTCGGCCTCGAGGAGCTCGCCTGGCTGACACCCGCACGCTGGGGCTACGCCGCGGGTGCCTCGTCGATCGACTTTCCGTCGCTGGTGAAGGTCAAACAGATTCCGACCAACGACCCGATTTGGCAGCACTCGAAACACATTTTCGTGTTCGATATGGCAATGCTGCTGTTCCTGTCCGTCGCCTATACCGGCTTCGTCCGGTGGCACATCCGGCTGAAACGCTGAGCTTGCGGCCGATCCGATGACTCAAGCAGCGGAGCCCGTGCTGACTGTTCGATCCGACCGATCGAAGGGAAGTTTCGCGGCCGGCCGCGACGTGGTCGTCGGAAGCGACCTGCGCGCGGACCTGCGGGTCGCGCACCCACTGATCGCCCGCGCGCACCTGCTGCTGCGCTTCGATCGCGGCAAATGGATTGCGCTGGACAACAATTCGCTGAACGGGGTTTACGTCGACGGCCAGCGGGTGCCCCTGGTCGATATCGAGGACGGCCAGACCATCAACATCGGCAAGCCCGACGGCCCCCGAATCACCTTCGAGATCGGCCACCACACCGGGACCGTGGGCATGCTCCCGCCGACCACGGAGTCGATCCCGGTCATCACGCCGCCCAGCGACGCCCAGCGCGCGCAGCCGATCGGCCCGCGACCACCGGCCCCGCCGCGGCAACCCCCGGCCCAGCCGCCGCACCCGCACCCGTGGGAGGGCCCGCACCGCACCACCGCCGTCCCGATCGTCCGGCCGGACGCCGCGACCCGATCGGTACCGCAGTCGGGCGGGCCGCCCGAACTGAACGCGCCGACCCGGATCGGGGTGAGCGGCCAGGTGGCGGAGTTCCCGACGACGCGGGTGAAGAACCTGGGCCCCGATTCCGAGCGGGTGACCGATCGACCCGGACGGCCCGCCTGGATCGGTCGCGCGCTCGACAACGACATCGTCATCCATGACGTGCTGGCGTCACGCCATCACGCGTTCCTGACCCCGACGCCGGCGGGCCCGGAGATCCGCGACGCCAACAGCATCAACGGCACGTTCATCAACGGGGTCAAGGCCACGTCGGCGGTGCTGTCCGAGGGCGACGTGGTGACCATCGGCAACGTCGACCTGGTGTTCTCCGGCGGCATCCTGGTCCGCCGCCAGGAGGCGGCGGCGCGCACCGGTGGCCTGGAGGTGCGCGGCGTCGACTTCAGCGTCAACGGCAAGAACCTCCTCGAGAAGATCTCGATGACGGCCCGTCCGGGCACGCTGACCGCCCTCATCGGCGGGTCCGGCGCGGGCAAGACCACGCTGTCGCGGCTGATCGCCGGGTACGCCACCCCGACCTCGGGAGCGGTCACGTTCGAGGGCCACAACATCCACACCGAGTACGCGTCGCTGCGCACCCGGATCGGGATGGTCCCCCAGGACGACGTCGTGCACCGCCAGCTCACGGTCAACCAGGCGCTCGGCTACGCGGCCGAGCTGCGGCTGCCGCCCGACACATCCAAGGCCGACCGGGAAGAGGTCGTCGCTCAGGTGCTCGACGAACTGGGGCTGACGCAGCACGCGGACACCCGGGTCGACAAGCTCTCCGGCGGGCAGCGCAAGCGCGCCTCGGTGGCACTCGAGCTGCTCACCGGGCCGTCGCTACTGATCCTCGACGAGCCGACCTCCGGCCTGGACCCGGCGCTGGACCTGCAGGTGATGACGATGCTGCGCCAGCTGGCCGACGCCGGCCGGGTGGTGTTGGTGGTCACCCACTCGCTGACCTACCTCGACGTCTGCGACCAGGTGCTGCTGATGGCGCCCGGCGGCAAGACGGCCTTTCTGGGGCCGCCCGACCAGATCGGGGCGGTCATGGGCACCACCAACTGGGCACAGATTTTCGCGAAGGTGGGCGCCGACCCCGACGAGGCCAACCGCCGCTTCCTGGCGCAGAACAAACCCCCGCCGCCGGTGGAGACGGAGGCGCCGGCCGATCTGGGCGTCGCACCAAGCACCAGCATGCGCCAGCAGTTCTCCACCGTCGCCCGCCGCCAGGTTCGCCTGGTCGTCTCCGACCGTGCCTACTTCGTGTTCCTTGCGCTGCTGCCGTTCGTCATGGGTGCGCTGTCGCTGACCGTTCCCGGTCACGCCGGTTTCGGCTACGCCGATCCGACGAGCGATTCGGCCGGCGAAGCCGGGACAATCCTGACCCTGCTCACCATGGCCGCGGCGTTCATGGGCACCGCGCTGACGATCCGCGACCTCATCGGCGAGCGACCGATCTTCCGGCGCGAACAGGCGGTCGGGCTGTCGACCACGGCGTACCTGCTGGCCAAGATCGCCGTGTTCTGCGTGTTCGCCGTGGTCCAGGCGGCGATCGCCACCGCCATCGTGGTCGTGGGCAAGGGCACGCCGAAGCGGCCGGCCGTGCTGCTCGGCAACGCGACGCTCGAGCTGTTCGTCGCCGTCGCGGCCACGTGCGTGGCCGCCGCGATGCTGGGCATGCTGCTGTCGGCGCTGGCGCGCTCCAGCGAGCAGATCATGCCGCTGCTGGTGGTGTCGCTCATGATGCAGATGGTGCTGTCCGGCGGGATGGTGCCGGTCACCAACCGGATCTTCCTCGACCAGCTGTCCTGGGCCGTGCCCTCGCGGTGGGGTTACGCCGCGCAGGCGTCGACGGTCGATTTGTGGACGGTGGCGCCCGGCCCGCAAAGCCCGCGGGACAGCCACTTCCAGCACACGCCCGCCGCCTGGTTGTTCGACATGGGCATGCTCGCGGCGTTGTCGATCGGCTATGCGGGCCTGGTGCGGTGGCGCATCCGGCTCAAGCACTGAGCCGAGCACCTGGGGGATCAGCCGTCGAGGCGCAAGCCTTGAGCCGCCGCGAAGGCCACCGCCTGGCCGACGTCGACGCGGGCGCCCGCCAGCGAGGCGGTTCTCCACAACGAGGGATCCACTGTCGCGCCGCGCAGGTCGGCGTCGTCCAGCCGGGCGCCCGTCGCCCGCGCGCCGGACAGGTCGGCGCCGCGCAACACCGCCTTGCGCAGGTCGGCCTCCACCAGGGAGGCCTCCCGCAACCGGCAGCCGCTCAAGTCGACGCCGCGCAGGTCGTTACCGCCGAGCACCGCGAGCGTGAAGTCCACCTCGTCGAAGGTGATCGGCCGCATCCGGCACTGCACGAAGACCGAGCCCAGCATGCTGCACTGCGCGAACGTGCTGTGCCACAAGGACGTCCGCTGGAACGTGCAATTGCGGAACGCCGACCCCCGATGTTGCGACTCAGCCAGGTTGGCACCGTTGAAGATGCACCCGTCGAACACGACCCGTTCGGTGTCCAGCCGGCTGAGGTCCTCGTCGGTGTAATCGTGGCCTTCAAAGTCCCGATCGACCCACCGCGTGGTCAATTGGCCGTCAGGCTGGCCAGGGCGTATTCGCTGACCGCGATCAGTGCGTCGGTCGCCGACCGGCGGTCCCGGGCGTCGACGGCGATCACCGGGATGTGCGCGGGCAGGGTGAGCGCCTCGCGCACCTCCGCAACGGGGTAGCGCGGCGCGCCGTCGAACTCGTTGACCGCGACCAGGAACGGCAGATTGCGGTGCTCGAAGAAGTCGACCGCGGCGAAGCTGTCCTCCAGGCGCCGGCAGTCCACCAGTACGATCGCCCCGATGGCGCCGCGGACCAGGTCGTCCCACATGAACCAGAACCGCCGCTGGCCGGGCGTGCCGAACAGGTAGAGCACCAGGTCCTCGTCCAGCGTGATCCGGCCGAAGTCCATCGCGACGGTGGTGGTCCGCTTGTCCGGGGTGGCCTCCAGCGCGTCGACGGCGGTCGAGGCGTCGGTGAGCATCGCCTCGGTGCGCAACGGCATGATTTCCGACACCGCCCCGACGAACGTCGTCTTGCCCGCACCGAATCCGCCCGCGATGACGATCTTCGTCGACGCGTGGGCGGAGTCGGAGGACGCCTCGGGCTGCGCCTCAGAGTGCCTTAAGGCCACGCAGGGTCCTTCCTATCAGTTCGTGGCGCTCATCGGAGGTCGAACGCTCGGACAACGTCCTGTGCACCCGAAGGTAGCCGGACAAAACCAGATCGCCGACCAGGACGCGCGTGACGCCGAGCGGCAGATCCAGCCGGGCAGAGATTTCCGCGACCGACGGACTGCCGACGCACAATTGGATGATCTTGCCTTTCGCATCGTCGGGTGGCCACCGGTGGGCCAGGCCGGCCTGCAACGTCTGAATCGGCGCTTCCACGGGAAGGTCGACGTCGGTGCCGGTCCGTCCGGACGTCAGGGTGTACGGGCGGACCAGGTTCCCTTTACGGGCGGTCGGCCGGGGTTCGCGTTCGTCCATCGCGGCTCACGAGACAGAGGACCGGCGGGTGGACTGCACCACGCCCCCGACCCGCTCGACCAGGATGGCCATCTCGTAGCCGATCTGACCGATGTCGCACGACGACGTGGCCAGCGTGGCCAGATGGGAGCCGTCGCCGACGCGCATCAGCAGCAGATAGCCGTGCTGCATCTCGACCACCGACTGCAGCACTTGGCCGCCCTCGAACAGCTGCGCGGCGCCGGTCGCGAGGCTGGCCAGGCCGGAGGCGACCGCGGCCAGCTGGTCGGCGCGCTCGCGCGGGAGATGCTCGCTGGCGGCGATGGGCAGCCCGTCGACGGAGACCAGCAAGGCGTGTGCCACGCCGGGGACCTCGCGGGCGAACCGCGTCACCAGCCAATCCAGCGAGTTACCAGGTGAAGTCATTCCTCATCGGACCCTTGACTCGTGTCGCGGGCGTGCGACCGGCCGGTGCGCACCCCGCCGAAGTGACTACTGAAGGAGGCGCGAACCGCCTCGGGATCGCGCGCCGCGGCCGCGTGCTGCGGCTCGCGGGCGGAGTGGAAGCCGCCGTTGGAACCTTGGCCCTCCTCGGCCGGCTCGTCCTGTTCGGGCAGGCCCGTCCCGTTGGCCGCGCCGGGGACGAGCCGGGCGCCGGGCGTGCGGACCGGCAAGCCGTGCTCGGCGGTGCGCGACTCGACGGGCTTGTCCTCGGCGGCGGCGGCCAGCGTCCAACCGCGGTCCCACACCGATTGCCAGTCCAGGTCGGGGCTGTTGACCAAGTCGTGCGGATCGCCCAGCATCTCCGACAGCATCCGCCGATAGATCACGTCGTCGTCGTCCGGGGTGGCCGCGCTCTTGGTGGCGGCCGGGATCGACGGCTCGCTCGGGGACGGGGTCGCCGGCTTGTCGGCCTCCCGCGACCGCGCGGCGAAGAACGCCGACGTGTCCGACGCCGCCCGCGCCGGCGCGGGTTTCGTCGGCTCCGGCTGGGCCTCCGGCTCCGGGGTCCCGCTCTCCCACCACGGGGTGGGCAGTTCGCGCCGCTGCCGCTGGGGCTGCTCTTCGACGGGTTGGGCGGGCACCTCGGTGATGCCGCTGGAGCCGGGATTGCGGCGCGGCAGCAACGCGATCGAGGGCGCGGAGTCCTGGGCCGCCGGCTCGAGCTTGCTTTCTTCGGCTTCCGGCGCGGGGACCGCGGCGGCGAGTTGCGCCTTGGGCGACGAAACCGCCCGGATCCGGGCAACTCGGGCCGGCTGAGCCGCGGCCGAGCCCTCGAGGATGGTCGGGGGCAGGTAGATCTCGGCGGTGGTGCCGGATCCCGCCTCGTTGGCCGCCGGGCCGCGCAGCCCCACCCGCATGCCGTGCCGGGCCGCGATCCGGCCGACCACGAACAGGCCCATGTGGCGGGCGTTGTCGGGGCTGACCTCGCCCCCGGCCTGCAGCCGCATGTTGGCCATGCGCCGATCGGTGTCGTTCATTCCCAGGCCGGAGTCGGCGATCCGCACCACGACTCCCCCTTGAGGATCTGGGCCGCCGCGGGCCGCCGAAACCCGCACGGGCGTCGAGGGCGGCGAGTAGCGCAGGGCGTTGTCGATCAGCTCGGCGAACAGATGGATGGCGCCGCCCGCCGCCGCGCCGATCAGCGTGCTGTTGTCGGGCAGCCCGGCGATTTCGACGCGGCGGTAGTCCTCGACCTCGGACACCGCGGCGTTGAGCACGGTCGACAGCGGCACCGGGTCGCGCTGGTCGCGGGCGAGCTGCGCGCCCGCCAGCACCAGCAGGTTGGCGCTGTTACGGCGCAGCCGGGCCGCGAGGTGGTCCAGCCGGAACAGGCTGTCCAGGCGTTCGGGATCCTCCTCGTTGCGCTCCAGCCGGTCGATCAACGACAGCTGCTGGTCGACCAGCGAGCGGCTGCGCCGCGACATGGTCTCGAACATGTCGTTGACCAGCAGCCGCAACCGGGCCTCGTCGCCGGCGAGCAGCAGGGCCTGGGTGTGCAGTTCGTCGACCGCGTGCGCCACCTGGCCGATCTCCTCGGTGGTGTAGACCGGCAGCGGCTGCGGCGTCGGCTCGGCGCCGCCCGCCTTGACCTGGGCGATCTCCTTCTCGAGGTCGGTGTGGGCCACCTTGAGGGCGCCGTCGCGCAGGACGCGCAGCGGCCGCACCAGGGCGCGCGCGACCAGCAGCACGACGACCAGCGCGATGACGATGGCGGACAGCACCAGGACGGCGTCGAGGATCGCGGCGTTGCGCTTGTCGGCGGCCTGGGCGTGCACGGACTTGGTCACCGACGCGGTGGCGTCCTTGATGACCTGCTCGGCGATGTCGTCGGTGGTCTGGATCGAACGCAGCAGGTCGGCGTTGTCGACGAGCACGCTGGCCGGATCGGACATGATCGCCATCCGGCTCACCATCTGCTGTTGCAGCGTCTTGGCTTCGGGCGAACCGGCGCCGACGACCTCGCTCATGCCGAACAGCGTCGACGGTTCGGTGCCCGCCAGCGTGGCCATCGAGGTCCGCAGTTGCGGCTCGGGAAGTTCGGCTCCGCGGGTGACCAGGATTTTCTGCATCGTCATCTGCCCGCGGGCGCCGAGTGCCCGGCTCAGGCCTTGCGCCTGGGCGCGGATCTTCTCGTCGTCGACGCGCACCGACGCGTTGATGACGTCTTCGGCCGTCAACAGGACCGGCGCGTAGAGGGTCACCCGCTCCCGCAAACCGAGGCCGTTGTCGGTCGCCTTGTTCACCAGCATCTGACCGCCGTCGAGCAGGTTGTTCACTCCCGATCGGACATCGGCACTGACATCGGTGTCTTCCAGCCGGGTCTGCAATTCGTACTTGCGCGCCTCGTAGTTCTTCTTGGCCCCCTCGACGTCGCGTCCGGTGCTGCCCGCCAGCAGTGCGACATCCAGCGCCGACATGTACTTGGTGATCACCGGGACCACGTCGGCGCGGGTGGCGGCCAGCCGCAGACCCGCCGAGTTGGCCATGGCGCCGTGGATGCGCAGCACCCCGAAGACCGTCGCCAAAATCAGCGGGACCAGCACAATCGCCAGAACTTTCCAGCCGACCGGCCAGTTGCTCAGCGACCAGGTCGGGGGGCGTTTGACCGGCGCCGCGTCGGCGGCGCGGGGCGCTGTGGATTCGGAGGCGGCCGCCTCGGCCAGGTGGGCCGGGCGGGCGAACATGGTCACGTCGCCGCGGCCGTACGACCGGCCGCTGCGCTGATGGTCAGCGCTCGAGAAAACGAGAGGCTCATGAGACTTCCTGCTTTATCCACCCGCGCCACGCCAGATGGGCGCGAGCGCGTCAACGTGGCAATCCGACGAGTATGACAGCCCGCGGCCCAGGTCACCAGAATCCGTACTGAGCAGACAGGCCCCTCCAAGGTGGACCGGCGCACGGGCCGGCAACTCTGGCAAACACGCGGGCCAAAGTCTTACGCCGGCCGGAGGACCGCGACGAGGAAATCGGACTCATCGGTGAACGGTCGCAGGTCCCAGGTCGACAGCAGCAGATCGGGAGCGAACCCGGCTGCTGCCGCGTCGTCGAGGAACTCGGCGAACTCATAGTCGCGGCCGGCGCCGAAGCCGATCGCCGCCCGACCGTCGTCCGCGAGGTGGGCCCACAGCCGGCTCAGCACCCGGCCCCGGGTGCTCGGGGCGAGGAACGCCATGACGTTTCCGGCGGAGACGATCACGTCGAACGGTTCGGCGATGCCGCGGGCGGGCAGGTCCAGCTCGGCGAGGTCGCCGACGAGCCAGCACGGGCCGGGGTGATCCTGCTCGGCCGCTTCGATTAGTGCCGGGTCGACGTCGACGCCGACGACGTGGTGACCGGCCGCGGCCAGGTAACCGCCCAGCCGGCCGGGGCCGCAACCGGCATCGAGGATCCGGGCGCCGCGCGGTGCCATCGCGTCCACGAAGCGAGCCTCGCCCGCCAGATCGTCACCGGCGCGGGCCATGGCACGAAACCGCTCGATATACCAGTGCGAATGTCCGGGATCGGCAGCAACTTTCTGCATCCAGATGCTCTGCTCGACCATGCGACCATTATCGCGTTGTGTTCAAGCTGATGTTCTACTCCCCGCGCATCGCCCCCAACACGGGCAACGCCATCCGAACTGCGGCGGCGACCGGCTGCGAACTGCACCTGGTCGAGCCGATGGGCTTCGACCTGTCCGAACCCAAGCTGCGACGGGCCGGACTGGACTATCACGACCTGGCGTCGGTCACCGTCCACTCGTCCCTGCCGGCCGCGTGGGAGGCGCTCTCGCCGGCCCGGGTGATCGCGTTCACCTCGCACGCGCCCACCTCGTTCGCCGACATCCGCTACCGGCCGGGCGACGTGTTGATGTTCGGGCCCGAACCCACCGGGCTGGACGCGGCGACGCTGGCCGACGCGCACATCACCGAGCGGGTGCGCATCCCGATGCTGGCGGGCCGCCGCTCGCTGAACCTGTCCAACGCCGCGGCCGTCGCCGTCTACGAGGCCTGGCGGCAGCACGGCTACCCGGGGGCCGTGTAGCGGTGAGTTCCACGCCCGCCGGGAGTCAGCATTGATATGCCTACCTTCATCACGATCGGTTACGGCGAAGAAGCCGGATACCACCAGCTGAGCGACGACGGCAAACGAGCCGCGCACGCCCGCGACGACGAACTCAGGGCGTCCGGCGCACTCGTCGGCCGAGCCGGAGACCCCGTCCAGGTGCGCAATCCGGACGGCGCGGGGGTGCGAATCGAGCCGGGCCCCTTCCTGCGATCGGCGCTGCCGATCGCAGGGTTCGCCGTGTTGGAGGCCGACGATCTCGACGCGGCGGTCGAGCGGGTGAGTCAGACGCCGTGTGCGGTCGCGCACGGGGTCGTCGAGGTTTGGCCTCTTCAGACCTGATTACCAGGCGTTCCAGTGCGTGACCTGCTCGGCGGGCAGCCGCTTGGCCGGGCGGAAGTCGGTGCCCTTGGTGTAGGCGATGGGAAACAGCCCGCCCTGGCTGTACTTCTCGTGCGGGATGCCGAGCACCTCGGCGGCCTGCTTTTCGCCCTCGGACAGCAGGTGCAGCGTCGTCCAGCAGGTGCCCAGCCCGCGCGAGCGCAGCGCCAGGCAGAAGCTCCACGCGGCCGGGAACAGCGATGCCCAGAACGACGCGCTCAGCCCCAGCGGCGCCTTCTCCACCCGCCCCTCCAGGCAGGGGATCATCAGCACCGGCGCCTCGTGCATGTGCTCGGCCAGGTAGAGCGCCGAATCCTTGACCTTGGGCATCCGCTCCCCCCGGGTGTCGCCCTCGCCGTACTCCGGCGAGGGCAGGCTGAGGTAGCCGCGCGCGTTGGCCAGATAGATGTCGGCGATCGCCTTCTTCTTATCGGCGTCCTCGACGAACATCCATTGCCAGCCCTGCGCGTTGGATCCGGTGGGCGCCTGCAGCGCCAGTTCGAGGCATTCCATCAGCACCTCGCGGCCGACCGGCCTGTCGAAGTCCAGGCGTTTGCGGACCGAGCGGGTGGTGGTGAGGACTTCGTCGACGGACAGGTTGAGGGTCATGCTTGGAGACTACCGAGGCGGTTTGTCGCCGCCGGGCTCACCGGAAGTCGCGTGACTTCGAGCCCACCGCCAGGGTGATGCGGCCCAGCCGCTCGGCGACGACGGTGACTGCGCCGCTGGCGTTTTGGACCTGGCCGCGCACCAGCATCGCCGGCGCGGTGTTGGCCAGCTTGCGGTGCCGCGCCCAAACCGCCGGCGTGCAGAGCACATTGACCATCCCCGTCTCGTCCTCGAGGTTGAGAAACGTCACCCCCTGAGCGGTGCCGGGCCGCTGCCGGTGGGTCACCGCACCGGCGATCAGCACCCGGTCGCCGTCGGGCACACCGAGCAGCCGCTCGGCGGGCACCACGCCCATCGCGTCCAGGTCCGCCCGCAGGAACTGCGTCGGATAGCTGTCCGGGGATACGCCGGTGGCCCACACATCGGCGGCGGCCAGCTCCAGCTCGCTCATCCCGGGCAACGCCGGGACGTGCGACGACGAGCCCACGCCGGGCAAGCGGTCCGGCCGTTGGGTGGCGGCCGCCCCCGCCGCCCACAGCGCCTCGCGCCGTGACATGCCGAAGCAGCCCAGCGCCCCGGCCGTCGCCAGCGCCTCGGTCTGCGGCACGGACAGCTGCAGCCGGGTCGTCAGGTCCAGCAGAGAAGTGAACGCGCCGTTGGCTTTTCGCTCCTCAACCAGCCGCTCGGCGAGGTCGTCGCCGATGTGGCGGACGGCGCCGAGACCTAGACGGACGGCGTTCCCCGAGTTTTCCAAGGTGGCGTGCGCCAGGCTGGCGTTGACGTCCGGGCCGTGCACCGTCACACCGTGCCGGCGCGCATCGGCCACCAGCGACTGCGGCGAATAGAAACCCATCGGCTGGGCGCGCAGCAGCGCCGCGCAGAACGCCGCCGGGTGGTGCAGCTTGAACCACGACGAGTAGAACACCAGCGACGCGAACGACAGCGCGTGGCTTTCCGGGAAGCCGAAATTCGCGAAGGCCTCCAGCTTTTCGTAGGTCCGGTCGATCACCTCGTCGGGGGCACCGTGCAGCGCACGCATGCCGTCGTAGAACCGGCCGCGCAGCCTTCGCATGCGTTCGGTCGAGCGCTTGGAGCCCATCGCGCGCCGCAACTGGTCGGCCTCGGCGGCGGAGAAGCCGGCGCAGTCGACCGCCAGCTGCATCAGCTGCTCCTGAAACAGCGGCACCCCCAGCGTCTTTCGCAGCGCCGGCTCCATGGACGGGTGGTCATAGACGACCGGGTCCAGGCCGTTGCGCCGCCGGATGTAGGGGTGCACCGACCCGCCCTGGATGGGCCCGGGGCGGATCAGCGCGACCTCCACCACCAGGTCGTAGAAGATCCGCGGCTTGAGCCTGGGCAACGTCGCCATCTGCGCCCGCGACTCCACCTGAAACACCCCGACGGAATCGGCGCGGGCCAGCATCTCGTACACCGCCGGCTCGGAGAGGTCGAGTCTGGCGAGGTCCACCTCGATGCCCTTGTGCTCGGCCACCAGGTCGATGGCGTAGTGCAGCGCCGAGAGCATGCCCAGCCCGAGCAGGTCGAACTTCACCAAACCGATTGCCGCGCAGTCGTCTTTGTCCCACTGTAGGACGCTGCGGTTCTCCATGCGCGCCCACTCCACCGGACACACGTCGGCGATCGGGCGGTCGCAGATCACCATGCCACCGGAATGAATGCCCATGTGCCGCGGCAGGTTCCGGATCTGGTTCGCCAAATCGACCACCTGTGGCGGAATGCCCTCGACATCGGGCGAGTCGGCCAGCCCGTTCCAGTGGCCGAGCTGCTTACTCCACGCGTCCTGCTGCCCCTGCGAGAACCCCAGCGCGCGGGCCATGTCACGCACCGCGATTCGGCCCCGGTAGGTGATGACGTTGGCGACCTGGGCGGCGTAGTCGCGGCCGTACTTGTCGTAGACGTACTGGATGACCTTTTCACGCTGATCGGACTCGATGTCCATGTCGATGTCGGGCGGCCCGTCGCGGGCGGGCGACAGAAACCGCTCGAACAACAGCTCGTTGGCCACCGGATCCACCGCGGTGACGCCGAGGGCATAACAGACCGCGGAATTGGCCGCCGATCCCCTGCCCTGACAGAGGATGTTGTTCTGGCGGCAGAACCGCGCGATGTCGTGCACCACCAGGAAATATCCCGGGAACTGTAGCTGGGCAATGACTTTCAGCTCTCGCTCGATCTGGGAGTACGCGCGCGACGCGTTATCGGGGGACCCGTAACGGTCCCGCGCCCCGGTCATGGTCAGCTGCCGCAGCCAGCTGTCCTCGGTGTGCCCGGCGGGCACGTCGAAGGGCGGCAGCTGCGGGGCGATCAGCGCCAGCCCGAACGCGCACTGTTCGCCGAGCTCCGCGGCGGCGGTCACCGCCTCGGGCCGCTGCCCGAACAGCCGGGCCATCTCCTCACCGGACCGCAGGTGCGAACCACCCAGCGGGGCCAGCCATCCGGCGGCGGCGTCCAGGGACTGCCGCGCCCGGATGGCGCCCATCGCCATGGCCAGCCGGCGCCGCGACGGCCCCGCGAAATGCGCCCCCGTGGTGGCGACGACGCCGACGCCGAAACGCGGCGCGAGGGCGGCCAGCACCGCGTTGCGTTCGTCGTCGAGCGGGTGGCCGTGGTGGGTCAGCTCGACGCTGACCCGGCCGGCACCGAACCGGTCCACCAGGTCGGCCAGCGCGCGCTCCGCCGCGTCCGGACCGCCGTCGCAAAGCGCTTGGCGGACATGGCCTTTGCGGCACCCGGTCAGGATGTGCCAGTGCCCGCCGGCGGCATCGGTCAGCGCGTCGAAGTCGTAGCGCGGCTTGCCCTTCTCCCCGCCGGCCAGGTGCGCCGCGGCCAGCTGCCGCGACAGCCGCCGGTAGCCCTCCGGGCCGCGGGCCAGCACCAGCAGGTGTGGGCCGGGCGGATCCGGTGTCTCGGTGCGGGCCCCGGGCCCCAAGGACAGCTCCGCGCCGAACACGGTGCGCAGCTCGAGCTCGGCGGCCGCTTCGGCGAAGCGCACCGCCCCATACAGCCCGTCGTGGTCGGTCAACGCCAGCGCGCGCAACCCCAGCCGGGCGGCCTCCTCGACCAGCTCTTCCGGCGTGCTGGCCCCGTCGAGAAAGCTGAACGCCGAATGGGCGTGCAGCTCGGCATATGGAACCGACGAGCGGGCCGGCCGGGTGTCGCCCGGCGGCCGGTACGTACCGCGCTTGGACGACAGGGGGGCGTCCTCCCCGGGGACCACCGGCACGCCGGCATGGCGCGGCTTGCCGTCGAGCACCCGCTCCATTTCCGCCCAGCTCGGCGGACCGTTGAACCAGCCCACAGCTTGCGAGTCTATCGAATGTTTGTTCGAATTACCTCCGGTTCAGGACAACCGTTGTTAAACCGATCTTCAACTCCTAAACAAGCTCTTAACGCCGCGTGCCTACCGCGGGACGCGAGGCCGACAGATACTGGTACAAGGGCAAAAAGTGACGGCGGGGGTGAGCATGGCGCAGGTGAGGGCACTGGATGCGGCATTCCTGAAGGCTCGAGATCCCGATCAGCACGCCGGCCTGGCGATGGGCGCGGTGGCCATCGTCGACGGCGGCGCACCCGATTACCAGCGCCTCAAAGCCCTTCTGGCGGAACGTATCCGGTCGTTTCCGCGCTGCACCCAGATGCTGCGGGCGCACCCGCTGCACCAGGAATGGGTCGACTGCCCGGAATTCGCCCTCGCCCATCACGTGCGCCGGGTGGCGATTCCCCGACCGGGCGACGAAACCGAGCTGTCCCGGGCCATCGCCCACGCCCTCGAACGCCCATTGGCCCCGGACCGTCCGCCCTGGGAGTGCTGGGTGATCGAGGGCCTGAAGGGCAACCGGTGGGCGATCTTGATGAAAACCCATCACCGCCTGCTGGACGGCAACTCGCCCGCCCACCTGCTCTCCAGGCTGTGCGACGACGCCGACGACGTCACCTTCGCCAATACCCCCGCGGCCAAACAGGTTCCGCGGGTGCCGGTGCGGCGGCAGGGCTGGGCCGATGCACTGTGGCGGGTGTCCTGGACCGCCACCAGCGCCGTCGTCGGCGCGATCTGGCCGGTGCCGCAGACGCATGACCGGGCCGCCATCCTGCGGCGCTACGCCACGGTGCGGGTCCCGATCGCCGACGTCGACCGCGTCTGCCGCAGATTCGGTGTGACCGTCAACGACGTCGCGCTGGCCGCCGCCACCGAAGGCTTCCGGACGGTGCTGCTCGGGCGCGGCGAGGAGCCGCGGGCCGACTCGCTGTGCGCGCTGGTGCCCGCGGCGGTCCGTTCGCCGTACCTGCCCGTCGAACACGACGACCCGGTCCAGCGCTTGCGGACCGTGCAGACCAGGTGGAACGAAAAGCAAACCGGCCCGCCGCAATCCGGCAGCGTCGTCGAGTCGGCGCTCAATGCGCTGCCGACCGTGGTGCGGGACAGCGTCATCCAGCTGCTGTCGCGGCTCCCGCAGCGCGCCATCGTGACGTTGGCGACCAACGTGCCCGGGCCCCGCCACCGGCTGCGCCTCATGGGCCAGACGATGGAGCGCCTGTTGCCCATCCCCCCGACCGCCGTCCAGTTGAGCACCGGGGTCGCGGTGCTGAGCTACGGCGACGAACTCGTATTCGGCATCACCGCCGAGCCCGATGCCACGTTCGACGTCAAGCAATTGGCCGCCGGCATCGAACTGGGCATGGCACGGCTTGTGGCGCTCAGCCACGACTCGGTGGTGTTGTTCGATCGACGCCGCAAGCGTTCGCCTCGCGCGTTTCCCGGCCGCGCGCCGGGGCCGCGCCCGCCCGCGCCGGGACAAGCGCGGCGCTGACCCACTCCCGGCCGGGCCGCCGCCGTGAGAAGGTTGGGTCATGCCAGGCTTGGGACCGGTCATCATCGATCCGCGCCGCCATGACGCGGTGCTGTTCGACGCGCGCGACCCTGCCCTGGATGGGCAACTACGCGAGATCGGGGTCGGCACCGCCGCCTTCTCCTCACCCGATGGCCTGTCGAGGGCGACCGACGACCTGGGCGTGCGGGCCGGCCGGTGCGTGGTCGTCACCACCGACGAAGCAAGCGTCAAGGCCGCGCGCGCCGGCGGATTCGCGTTGGTCATCGGTGTCAGCCGGACGGGGCGTGACGACGCGCTGCGCGATGCCGGCGCCGATGCGGTCGTCGCCGACATTCGCGAAGTCACCGTGCGCACCGGGGACCGCCGGATGTCGCAGCTGCCCGACGCGCTGACAGCCCTCGACGACCTCGCCGCGCGGCGACCGGCGGTGTTCTTCGATTTCGACGGCACGCTGTCCGACATCGTCAACGACCCCGACGCGGCCACCCCGGTCGCCGGCGCCACCGAGGCGCTGCACCAGCTGGCCGCACGGTGCCCCGTCGCGGTGCTGTCGGGCCGCGATCTGGCCGACGTGACGAAGCGCGTTGGCGTGCACGGGATTTGGTACGCCGGCAGCCACGGATTCGAGCTTACCGCGCCCGACGGCACGCACCACCAGAACGACGCCGCCGCAGCGGCCATCCCGGTACTGGAGCGCGCGGCCGGCGAGCTGCGCGAGCAACTCGGCTCCATCCCCGGCGTGGTGGTGGAACACAAGCGCTTTGGGGTCGCCGTGCACTACCGCAACGCCGAGCGCGACCGGGTCGGTGACGTGGCGGCCGCAGTGCGTGCGGCGGGCCGGCGCGACGGCCTGCGGGTGACCACCGGCCGGGAGGTCATCGAGCTGCGCCCGGACCTGGACTGGGACAAGGGGAAAACCCTGGGCTGGGTGCTCGATCACCTGACCGAGGCCGAGTCGGGCCCGCGGACGCCGGTCTATCTCGGCGACGACATCACCGACGAGGACGCGTTCGACGCGGTCCACGATGGCGGCGTGCCAATCCTGGTGCGGCACAACGACGACGGCGACCGCGCCACCGCAGCGCGGTTCGCGCTGGACAACCCCGCGCAGGCCAGTGAGTTCACCGCCCGCTTGGCGCGGCAGCTGGCCCGCTAGGCCTGCACGTATTCCGCCGCGCCGTCGTCGAGCACCACCCGGGTGCCGGCGCCTTCGGCCCCCGACGCCTCGGTGCGGAAGACCGCCTTGCCCGGCTCGGTGCGCCAGATCAGCGTGGTCAATGTCTCGCCGGGAAACACCGGCGAGGTGAACCGCGCCGCGATCGAGGTGACGTTGGCCGCGACATCCTTGCCGAGCTCGGCGACCAGCGCGCGGCCCGTCACCCCATAGCTGCACAGTCCGTGCATGATCGGCTTGGGGAACCCGGCCATCTCCCGGGCGAACCATGGATCGCTGTGCAGCGGGTTGCGGTCACCGGAGAGCCGGTAGATCAGCGCCTGGTCCTCCCGGGTGGGCAGCGCGACCCGGGCGTCGGGCTCGCGGTCGGGGATCTCCGGGGCCACCGGCCGCTGCCCCGGCACACCCCCGAACCCGCCCTCGCCCCGGATCACCAAGGTGGTGAGCGTCTCGGCGATCAGCTTCTCCGAGTCCGGGTCGGTGCCCCGGCCGCGCAACACCAGGATCGCGTTCTTGCCCTCGCCCTTGTCCTGGATGTCGGCGACCTCGGTGACCACCGACAGCTTCCCCGCGGGCGGCAGCGGCGCGTGCAGCCGGATCTCCTGCGAGCCGTGTAACAGCATGGCCCAGTTGAACGTTCCGACCTTGCCGGCCGCTCCAAACGCCGGGCAGCAGATCACCGCGTACGTGGGCAGCACCTGCTGGTCGATGCCGTGGCTGTTCTCGGTGGTGAACGACAGGTCGTCGAGGCCGGCGCCGACGCCCAGCGCGTACAGCAGCGTGTCCCGGTCGGTCCACTCGAACAACATCGGTTCGGTCACCGCGCCGACGGCACTCGGGTCAATCGCCATCTGAGTCTCCTTCGCGAGTATTTTCTCCACTTAACCATCGCAAACCCTTCCCACCGGTGCCGTCGGCAGGGCAGGCTATCTCCCATGCCGAAGCGCAGCTTGATCCGGAACGTGTCGAAGGCAGTCGCGGCGCTCACCGCGGTCGTAATCGTTGGCGCCTGTGGCGGATCACCGCAGGCGCGCAGCATCACGGTGACGTTCATCCGGCACGCGGAGTCCGAATCCAACGCGAGCGGGATCATCGACACCTCGGTGCCGGGCCCCGGCCTCAGCCCCGAGGGCAAGGGGCAGGCACAACAGGTTGCCCACCAGGCGGGCCGCAAGGACTACGACGGCATCTACGCCTCCACCATGGCCAGAGCCCAGCAGACCGCCGCGCCGTTGGCCTCGGAGCTGGGCAAGCAAGTCGAGGTGCTGCAAGGCATCCAGGAGATCAACGCCGGCTGGTTCGAGGGCAAACCGGTTGCCCAGGAGGGCGCGACGTACCTGCTGGCGCCGGCGGACTGGCTCAGGGGTGACGTGCAAGACAGCATCCCCGGGTCGATCAGCGGCAAGCAGTTCAACGAGCAATTCACCGCCGCCGTCCAGAAGATCTACAACAGCGGGCAGCACAACCCGGTGGTGTTCTCGCACAAATTCGCCATCGAGTACTGGACGCTGATGAACACGAAGAACGCCAAGGACACGCTGCTGAGCAGCCACCCCCTGCCCAACATCGGGCGCGTGGTGATCACCGGCAATCCACTGACCGGCTGGACCCTGGTGGACTGGGACGGCATCCGCGACTTCCACAGCTGATCACGTGGCGACCGCAAGCGCGGCGGGTCGCCACTATCACCATCGGCACGGTTGACGCGGGCGGCTGCCAGCCGCAACGATGGCTGCATGCGGTATGTCGTTACCGGCGGTACTGGGTTTATTGGTCGTCGCGTCGTGGATCGTCTGCTGGAAACACGCCCCGATGCGCAGGTGTGGGTGCTGGTCCGGCGGCAGTCGCTGGGCCGCTTCGAACGGCTCGCGGCCGAGTGGGGTGAGCGGGCGAAGCCGCTGGTCGCGGAGCTGCCGGAGCTGGAGCTGACCGACGAGGCCCTCGCCGAGCTGGGCCGGGTCGACCATGTCGTGCACTGCGCGGCCATCTACGACATCACCGCCGGCGAAGCCGAGCAGCGGGCCACCAACGTCGAGGGCACCCGCGCCGTCATCGAGCTGGCGCGGCGGCTGGGCGCGACGCTGGATCATGTTTCCTCGATCGCCGTGGCCGGCGACTTCCCCGGCGAGTACACCGAGGACGACTTCGACGTCGGCCAGCAGCTGCCGACCCCCTACCACCAGACGAAATTCGAAGCCGAGCTGCTGGTGCGGTCGGCCCCCGGCCTGCGCTATCGGATCTACCGCCCGGCCGTGGTGGTGGGCGACTCGCGCACCGGCGAGATGGACAAGATCGACGGGCCGTACTACTTCTTCGGCGTGCTGGCCAAGCTGGCTGTGTTACCCAAGTTGACGCCCATCCTGCTGCCCGACACCGGCCGCACCAACATCGTGCCGGTCGACTACGTCGTCGACGCGCTCGTCGCGCTCATGCACGCGGACGGCCCGGACGGCCGCACGTTCCACCTCACCGCCCCCAAAACCGTTGGGCTGCGCGGAATCTACCGCGGCGTCGCCAAGGCGGCCGGGCTCCCGCCGGCACGCGGGTCGCTGCCCGGCTCGGTGGCCGCGCCGGTGCTGAAGGTGCGCGGGCGGGCCAGGGTGCTGCGCAACATGGCGGCCACCCAGCTGGGCATCCCCGCCGAGGTTTTCGACCTCGTCGACCTCAAGCCCACCTTCATCAGCGACCAGACCCGGAAAGCGTTGCGGGGCACGGGTATCGGCGTGCCCGAGTTCTCCGGCTACGCGCCCGTGCTGTGGCGGTACTGGGCCGAGCACCTCGACCCGGACCGGGCGCGCCGGGACGATCCGCAGGGGCCACTGCACGGCCGGCACGTCATCATCACCGGCGCGTCCAGCGGCATCGGCCGGGCGGCGGCGATCGCGGTCGCGGAGCGCGGGGCGACGGTGTTCGCCCTGGCCCGCAACGCCGACGCGCTGGACCAACTGGTCGCCGACATCCGCGCGGGTGGCGGTGACGCCCACGCCTTCACCTGCGACGTCACCGATTCCACCTCAGTCGAGCACACCATCAAGGACATCCTGGGCCGCTTCGACCACGTCGACTATCTGGTGAACAACGCCGGGCGGTCGATCCGCCGCTCGGTGGTCAACTCCACCGACCGCCTGCACGACTACGAGCGGGTGATGGCGGTCAACTACTTCGGCGCGGTGCGGATGGTGCTGGCGCTGCTGCCGCACTGGCGCGAGCGCCGCTTCGGTCACGTGGTCAACGTCTCCAGCGCCGGCGTGCAGGCGCGCAACCCCAAGTACAGCTCGTACTTGCCCACCAAGGCGGCGCTGGACGCGTTCGCCGACGTGGTCGGTTCGGAGACGCTGTCCGACCACGTCACGTTCACCAATATCCATATGCCACTGGTTCGTACACCGATGATCGCGCCGTCGCACCGGCTCAACCCGGTGCCCGCGATCAGCCCGGAGCGTGCGGCCGCGATGGTGGTGCGCGGCCTGGTGGAAAAGCCGGCGCGCATCGACACCCCATTGGGCACGCTCGCCGAAGTCGGCAACTACTTCGCGCCGCGGACGTCCCGGCGCATCCTGCACCAGCTATACCTGGGCTACCCCGACTCGGCCGCCGCCCGCGGGCTGCCCACCGAACCGGTGGCCGCCCCGCCCCGACGCAAGCCGAGGCGCCCGGCGCGGGCCGTCACCCGCGGCCTGCGGACCCCCCGACCGGTCAAACGTCTGGTGCGCCTGGTGCCCGGGGTGCACTGGTAGTCATTTCTGCAGCGTGAACTGATTGACGTCGATGTATCCGATGCGGAACATCTCGGCGCAACCGGTCAGGTATTTCATGTACCGCTCGTAGACTTCCTCGGATTGCAGCGCAATGGCCTCATCCTTGTGGGCCTGCAATGCGGCGGACCAGAGGTCGAGCGTTTTCGCATAGTGCGGCTGCAACGACTGAACGCGGCTCACGGTGAATCCGGCTGCGGTGGCGCGCTCTTGCACCATCGGTATCGACGGCAGCCGCCCGCCCGGAAATATCTCGGTGACAATGAATTTGACGAACCGCGCGAACGTGAACGACATGGGCATGCCACGTTCGACCATTTCTGTCGGGTGCAGCCCGGTGATGGTGTGCAGCAGCATGACCCCATCGGCGGGCAGCAGGCGATGCGCCAGCGTGAAGAACGCGTCGTAGCGCTCGTGCCCGAAGTGCTCAAAGGCGCCGATACTGACGATCCGGTCGACGGGTTCATCGAACTGCTCCCAGCCTTCCAGTAGCACCCGCATGGAGCGAGGGCTTTCGGACTGGGCGACCAGCTGTTCGACGTGATTGGCCTGGTTGCGGCTCAGGGTGAGGCCGACGACGTTGACGTCGTACTTTTCTACGGCGCGCATCATGGTGGCGCCCCAGCCGCAGCCGACGTCGAGCAACGTCATGCCCGGCTGCAGTCCGAGTTTGCCCAGCGCAAGATCGATCTTGGCGATCTGCGCTTCCTCGAGCGTCATATCGTCGCGCTCGAAATAGGCGCAACTGTATGTCTGGGTCGGGTCGAGAAACAGCCGGAAGAAGTCGTCCGACAAGTCGTAGTGGGCCTGCACATCGTCGAAGTGCGGCGTTAAATCAGTCCCTTCGGGGGGTTCCGACGTCGTTGGCATCGTGACAGCCTAATCGCCGTTCTGAGTATCTTGGACACAATGAAGTCGCCCGTCTTCGTCGACGTCGATACCGGCGTCGATGATGCGCTGGCGCTGATGTACCTGTTCGCCAGCCCGGACGCGGACGTGGTCGGCATCGCCTCCACCGGGGGGAACGTTGCGGTGCAGCAGGTTTGCGAGAACAACCTGGGCCTGCTCGAGCTGTGCGGCGTCACCGGCGTGCCGGTCTCCAAGGGCTCCGACGAGACCCTGACCGGGCCGATGCGCCTGCCATCGAAGGTCCACGGCCCCCGGGGATTGGGCTACGCCGACCTGCCGCCCACCGATCGCCGGCTCACGAGCCACGACTCGGCGACCGCCTGGGTGCGCGCCGCACACGCCCTTCCCGGTGAGCTCATCGGCGTGGCGACGGGCCCGCTGACCAATCTGGCGCTGGCGCTGCGCGCCGAACCGGCGCTGCCGACGCTGATGCGCCGGCTGGTCGTCATGGGCGGCTCCTACGATCACCGGGGCAACACCACCGCGGTGGCGGAATGGAACATCAGCGTGGACCCCGAGGCCGCGGCCGAGGTTCTGGCCGCATGGAGCCCCGAAACCGTTGGCCAAGAGCGCCTTCCGATCCTGTGCGGCTTGGACCTGACTCGCAAGGTGGCGATGACGCCGGACCACCTGGCCAGGTTGGCGGCCGCCGCCGAATCGACGGCGACACCGATGAGCGCGGGCGACGAGCCCGGCACCCGGTCGACGGCGTCCAACCCGTTGATTCGGGTGATCGAGGATGCGATGCGGTTCTACCTGGAGGCCTACCACGACGTCGGCCACGGGTACCAGGCGCATCTGCACGATCCACTGGCCGCCGCCGTGGCGCTGGACCCGGGGCTCGTCACCACCCGTCCGGCGACGGTGGACATCGAGCTGACGGGGACCCTGACCCGCGCCATGACGGTGACCGACTGGTCGGGGCGGCGAGAACCGAACGCGCTGATCGGGATTGACGTGGACGCGGCGGCCTTCTTCGACCGGTTCATCGAACGGGTTGGGCTCTTCGCGCGCGGGTAAGCCTATACCTCATGAAGATTCGTCTCATCGAAGTCCTGCGCGCGGGTTGGGGCGCCGCGCTACTGAGCGCCCCGTCCGAGGTGCTGGACCACATTCACGGGGTGCAGGTCGATCGCAAGGCGCTCGTCGTCACCCGGATCCTGGGCGGGCGTCATCTCGTCCAGGCGCTGCTGTCGGGAATCAACCCCGGCCCGGAGGTGCTGGCGGCTGGCGTCTGGGTAGACGCGGTGCATTCGGTCACCGCGCTCGGCCTGGCCGTGGTCGACCGGCGCCGGGCTCGCGGCGGGGTGACCGACGCCGCCGTCGCGGCGTCGTGGGCAACCCTGGGCTGGCGCCACCTGCGCGCCGGCCAGGCCAGGACCGACGGCGTCCGCGGGCGCGATCGGCTGGCCCGCACGGTCGTGGGCGCGCTTCCCGGGGGCGCCGGGCTGATGGCTCAGGCGCAGGCGGTACGCGCCGGGCGGGCCTAGGCGACGGCTCGTTTGGCCTACTCGTAGCTGCCCTCGAGGTACCAGCGCCGCTGGCGGTAGCACAGCAGAAACGCCCGCTCGCCCTCCAGCAGAACCTGCGCGCGGGCGGTGCGGCCCTTTCCCACGTCGGGATCCCACCATCGCTCGTCGACCGGCCACGGCCCGGCCCACCAGTCCAGCCGCTCGTCTTGGCCGTGCACGGTCAGCCGCGCCGGGTCGGCGGAGAACAGCCCCCGGTTCGTCACCCGCACCGGGTTCCCTTGGGCATCAAGCACTTCCACCGGATCGTCGAGCAGTACCGCCGGTGACGGCTCGGGCAGCCGGCCGGGCCACGGCAGGCCCGGGTCGGCCCGTGGAACCGGTTCGTCACCCAGCGGGGTCAACGTGATGCGTTCGGCGGGCCCGCGCCCGCCGGACAGCACCGGCACCCGCACCGCCTCCGGGCCGAGCAGGCCCTGCACCCGCACCAGGGCCCGCCGGGCCCGCAGCCTGTCCTCCTCGCCCAAGCCACCCCACAGCGGCAACTGCAGCGCCTCGGCCGACACCACCTCGACCGCCTGCAGCCGCAACAGCGTCACCGCCGCCGTCGGGCGGGGGTTGCGCGCGGTCCGACTGCTCAACCAGCCGTCCAGTTGCCAGCGGACCCGGTCGGCGGTGGCGTCCTCGGTCAATGGCTCGGCGCACCGCCACACCCGGTGCAGCTCTTCGCCGTTGGCGGTGACGGCGTGGATGGCCAGCCGGGTGCAGCCCACCCCGGCGGCCATCAGCGTCCAATGCAGCGCGCCGGCCAGCGAGCGCCCGGCGAAGGCCGCGGCATCGACCCGGTCGATCGGTGGGTCGCAGTCCAGCACGGCCTCCAGCTCCTCCGGCGGCTCCCGCCCGGACGGCCCCCGCTCGGGTTCACCGCGGGCCATCCGGTGCGCGGCCACCCCGTCGGCGCCGAACCGGGACGCCACGTCGGTGGCCGACAGCGCGGCGAACTGCCCGATGGTACGAATTCCCATGCGCCACAACAGGTCCGTCAGCTCTTCCCGTCCCGGACCGCACAGGCTCGGCTCGGTGGCGAGTTGGCGGATCGACAGCGCCGACAGGAACTTCGCGTCGCCGCCCGCCGGGACGATCCGGCCCGCCCGCGCGGCGAAGACCGCGGTGGACAACCGGTCGGCGATCCCGACCTGACACTCGGCGCCGGCCACTGAACTCACAGCCACCGCGTCGATCAGCCGCTCGGCGGCGTCGGCCTCGGAACCGAAATAGCGGGCCGCCCCGCGCACCGGCAGCACCAGGAGCCCGGGCCGCAGCACCTCGGCGCGCGGCACCAGGTCGTCCACCGCCGCAATGACTGCTTCGAAGAAGCGGGCGTCGCGGTCCGCGTCGGCGGTCCCGACGTGCAGCTGCGGGCACCGGGCCGCCGCCTCCCGGCGCCGCAGCCCCCGCCGCACTCCCGCCGCACGCGCGGCCGCCGAACAGGCGATCACCCGATTGGCCAACGTGACCGCCACCGGGGCGGTCGCGGACAGGCCGGCGCCCGCGGCCGCCGCGACCGCGGGCCAGTCCATGCACCAGATGGCCAACACCCGGGATGCCAACGGAATTCACCCGGCTCGCGCTCGGGCGGTCACCCGTCGGCCCGCACACACCCCGCTGACCTGTACCCGCACCCGGCTGATCCGGCCGAAGCCGGGGCGGCTTCCTGAAGTGAGCTCATAACCGCAGACCCGGGCCTCCAGCCGGGTTGGCGCCCCCTGCCAGTCACCGTCGGTGACCAACACGGTGCACCCCTTGTTGCGGGCCCGCGCCACCACCGCCCGCGCCCGGGTCTGCGGCACCCGGCGCCCGCCCAGGCCGAGGACCACCAGATCCATGCCGTCGACGAGCACCGCGGCCACCTCCACCGGATCGGTTCCGGGATCCGGTATCACCGCGAGCCGGCTCAGATCCGCCCCCATCTCCGCGGCGGCCAGCAGCCCGATATCCGGCTGGCCGACGATTGCCACGTTGCCGCCCGCCGCCGTCACCGCGGCCACCATGCCCAGCAGCAGCGACCGGGCGCCCGAGAGCACCGCCACCGTCCCGCGCGGCAGGGGCGCCGGCAGCGCCTCCGCCAGCCACCGCGGCAGCGCCAGCTGGGATTCCGATTCCGGCAGCAGGTCGTCGGCACAAGAGGCTTGGCCGGATGCGGGCCCCGGCACCTTCCCGGTGATCACGGCCATTCGACGGCGCAACGATTCGAGCTGCTCAGCACGGGTTTCTTGCCGGTGGTCGGGGGCGAAAGCCGCAGTCATGACCAGCCTCCTACCACCGCTCTCGCACGACTATTTTCGAAAGTATGTACTGCTTATCTGCTTAAGTGGACTAGCGGCCTAGAATTCTCCAAATATGTTGCTAGGCAAGGCTTCTAAAGCA
>NZ_LQPH01000144.1 GCF_002102255.1 Mycobacterium nebraskense | reverse complement strand
GCTCTACCGGCCAGGACCACCCTGTCGGCAACCCACGTTCACATGTGTGCGAGGCCCCAGCCTCGTCATACCGTCTACTATCCCGCGCGTGCCGGCGCGGAGGCGTTCGGGCTATTGGTCTGTCTGCCGGGCGGCACCTACAGCCGCGACTACTGGGACCTGCGCATCCCGGGCCATCACGGGTACAGCTTCGCCGATTTCGCCACCGGAAACGGCTACGCCGTGGTGACCATCGATCCGCTGGGCACCGGCGAAAGCTCCCAACCCGCATGTGATTTCGGATTCAACGACATCGCCGCCACGCTTGCGTATGCCGTCTCCGCGTTGCCCCACACAACCGGAATTCACGCACCCCCGGTGGTCATGGCCCATTCCCTCGGCGGCTATCTGGCAATCACACAGCAAGCGCTGTTCTCCAGCTTCGCCGGACTGGCCCTGCTCGGGTGCACCAATCAGCATGTCGCACCGTTGAACCTGGATCCGGCATTCATCGCCCGGTCGGCAACTACGCAGGGACGCGCCGAGCTCGCCCGGGAGATCCTTTCCGCCCTGCCGCAGCCGTACTTCGAGGGCCCGCGCGAGTACTTGCAGAGTTGGTTCCACCTTGCCGACGTCCCGGCCGACGTCGTGGCAGCGGACTGCGTCGTCGCAAAGTCGATGGTGCCGCGCGTGTTCGGCACCGCCATGATCCCTGGTGTGGTCGCCGAGCACGCCGCACTGATCGACGTCCCCGTGTTGATCGGGTACGGCGTCGTCGACGTCTCACCGGACCCACGCGCCGAGGTCGGCATCTACCGCAACAGCCCGGACGTCACCGCCCTCGTCCTGGCCGACAGCGCGCACTGCCACAACATGGCGACGAGCCGGCACCGGCTTTGGCGGCGGCTGCTCGATTGGGCGGGAACCGTAACCTGTCGATCGTGACAAGGGACTTGGACCGGCGACTGGGTCGCTACGCCCCGGTGGCGCTGAGTGTGTTCCGGTTGATTTACGGTTTGCTGTTCGCCGCATACGGCTCGAGGAGCCTGTTCGATTGGCCCGTCCGTTCGCCAGTTCGCGTCGAGTTCGGATCCTGGCCCGGCTGGTACGCAGGGCTGATCGAAATCGTCGCGGGTCTGCTCATCGCCTCCGGACTGTTCACCCGCGCCGTCGCGTTCGTGGCCTCGGGGCAGATGGCGGTCGCCTACTTCTGGATCCATCAACCCCAGGCGCTCTGGCCGGTCGCCGATCCGCCGGCGGGCAACGGCGGGGCGTTGGCGATCCTCTTCTGCTTCGCGTTCTTCCTGCTGGTCTTCACGGGCGGCGGGAACTACTCGATCGACGCGCTACGTCGGGCGGCACTTCCCCTCGACCGGTGATAATGGCATTCTCTGATACGGAGAAGCCATTTCCGTAGGAGGTCGAGGATGAGCGGTGACCAACGGTGCGATGGGATGGTGGCCCTCGTCACCGGAAGCAGCCGCGGGCTGGGCAAGGCGATCGCCGCACGGCTCGCCGCGCGCGGTGCCACGGTCGCGCTGACCGCCCGCACCATGGACCCCGACCCCAAATACCACGGGTCGCTGAGCCAGACCCTGGACGAGATCGTGGCCGCCGGCGGCAAGGCCGTCGCGGTGCAAGCCGATCTGTCCCAATCCGGGGAACGAGAACGACTTTTCGCCGAGGTGGTCGGCGCCGTCGGCGCCCCGGACATCCTGGTCAACAACGCGGCGGTGACCTTCCTGCGGCCCCTTGACGGGTTTCCCGAACGGCGGGTCCGGCTGATGTTGGAGATGCATGTCCTCGGCCCGCTGCAGTTGAGCCAGCTGGCGATTCCGGCGATGCGCGAGCGCGGGCGGGGCTGGATTTTGAATCTCACCTCGGTGGGTGGTGACCTGCCGCCGGGGCCGCCGTTTTCGGAGTTCGACCGCACCGCGGGCTTCGGCATCTACGGGACGGTCAAGGCCGCGCTCAACCGGTTGACGAAAAGCCTTGCGGCCGAGCTGTACGACGACGGGATCGCCGTCAACGCCGCCGCTCCCAGCAATCCCGTGGCCACGCCAGGGGCCGGCACCCTCGACCTGGCCAAGACCGACACCGAGGACATCGAACTGATCACCGAGACGGCCTTCCGCCTGTGCACCGGTGATCCGAAGATCCTGACCGGGCGCATCGCGCACACCCAGCCCTTCCTCGCCGAGGTCGGCTGGACCAAGCCCGCCGGCTGAATGGCCGAGCTGGATCCTGAGGAGCTGCGGCGGCGACTGGATGTCGCCGGCGTTACCGGCGTCGCCCCACTGGCCGGGGGCGCCTCCAGCCTCACGTTCAAAGGCGTCCTTGATGGCCGGCCGGTGGTGATCAAGGTTGCTCCGCCCGGTATCGAACCGGTCGCGCATCGCGACGTGCTGCGTCAGGCCCGCATCATCAAAGCGCTTGCCGGGACGCGGGTTCCGGTGCCCGAGGTGCTGTGGGAGGACCCGGGGGATCCGCCGCACACGCCGCCCTTGTTCGTGATGTCACATGTCGAAGGCGACTGTGTGGAACCGCTTTTCGATGGTTGTGCCGGTTCTCCGGGTCTTCCCGAGCGGTACCGCAACGCATGCCGGGCCATGGCCGCGCTGCACAGTCTGTCGCCGAGCGAGCTTGGCCTGGGCGGTGAACCGATTGTGGATGCGGCCGCCGAAGTTCGGCGGTGGTCCGAAACGCTGCAGACCGTCGATGCGGCGCTGGTGCCCGATTGGCCGGGGGTGCGTGACGCGTTGTTGGGTTGCGCGCCGACGGCGATGAGGCCGAGCGTGGTGCATGGTGATTTCCGGCTGGGCAACCTGTTGGCCGCCGGGTCCCGTATCAGCGCGGTGATCGATTGGGAAATCTGGTCAGTGGGGGATCCGCGTATCGATGCGGGGTGGTTTCTGATCAACTGCGACCCGGACACCTACCGGCGCGTTCCGGGTTCGGCGGGCATGGTGCCGCCCGTCGCCCGGCTCGCCGAGATCTACCAAGAAGAGCTGGGTCGCGAGGTCACCGACTTGGCCTGGTTCCGCGCGTTGGCGTGCTTCAAGTCGGCGGCGACGTGGTCGCTGATCGTCAAGCACAATCGGCGAAGGCGCACACCACGGGCGGGATTGGAGGCCATGGCGGCAACGCTTCCCGGGTTGCTGGATCGGGCGCGGTCACTGCTGGATTGACGGCGCACCCGATCAGCTGCAGTTGGCGCGAAGATTTTGGCACCACATTCCGACGCCACCCCAATCGCCCGTCGGGCCACTCTCATCGAGGGGGTTGGTCATCATGGTCGGGTAGTGTAACTCCCATTCGGAGATCATGTCCGAGAGGTCGGGCTGCTGGGCAGGGTCCGGAGACGCGAGTGCTACCCCGACCGCCATTCCGGCGGCGCCGGTCAAAGCCGTGATGACCACCGAACCTGCGACCAGTAGAGCAGCCCACCTGTGCTTCATCATCGCGGCCTCTCCGTCGTTTGCCTGAACTGCCGGCTAACTGAGCTTAATCCTACATTCGGCGTCTGTATCGCATAAGAGTTACGAACAGAGAACAACTTTGATCGGCCGCCCAGCAAATTTCGCGACTGGCGACAGCGGGTGCGTACGTTGGCGTGCGTGAGGCCGGTAGCCGTGGTCGTTCGTCGCGCGCTGGCGGTCGCCGTTTGCCTCGTCATGTCCGTGGTTACGGCGCCGGCGGCGACCGCTGATCCCGATGACGGTCCCGAGGTCGAGCCTGCCGCTGCAGCTTTGGCACCGGCCGGGGGGCGGTGCCCTCGAATCCTCCCGTCATCCTCAACACTCCCGACGGCTGGACCCTGGGGCTGGGCGCGAAGGACGAGATGCAAGTCCCGGTGGCACCGCTGACCACCTCGATCGCGTCGCGCGAATACGTATCCAGCGGCATTTTCGTCGGCTCGCTGAAAGGCTCGGAAGAGCCCCGCGGCGTCCTGGAAGTGGGCTACCAGATCGGCTGCGGGATCGATATGACTACATCCAACGGCGTGATCGTGGAGAGCGGTGGCGGCGTCATCCCGGGCGTCAGCCCGACCTTCGACACCACCGGTACGTTGCCGCCTCTGCTGCCGTTTGTTTCGACTCCCGTCAACGGCGCGATGAGCATCGGAATGAAGCCCGGCCTCGTCATCACGGTGCCGGTGATCAAGAAACAATTCAAGGGTGCGAATCCCTGGGTCATGATCAGCAACTTCCACATCAAGATCGACGGATGCGTGGGCCAGTCGTTCATCCGCTCGTACGCGGTGCTGACACGAATGACCGACCTGTCCGACGTGGTGCTGTCGTACGTCGGCGTCACGAAGTCTGTCTAGCCGCGCGGGATGCCGGCCAGCTTGTCGGCGAACTTGGCCTCGGCTGCCGCACGCAACCGCAGCAAATGTTCGGACGGGAACAGGTCGGGCGCGGGCTCGCGGTCTTTCAACAGCAGCCGGGCCAGCGTCACCTTGTGCACCTCGGTCGGACCGTCGGCGAGCCCCAGCACGAACGACTCCACCAAGTACTGCACGAACGGCATCTCGTGGGTGGTGCCCAGCGATCCGTGCAGCTGCAGCGCCCGCGACGACACATCGTGTAGCACCTTCTGCATCATCGCCTTCACCGCCGAGATGTCCGCCCGCACGGCCTGGTAATCGTTGAATTGGTCGATTTTCCAAGCGGTTTGCAGGGTCAGCAGCCGGAAGGCCTCGATCTCCATCCACGAGTCGGCGACCATCTCCTGCACGAGTTGCTTGTTGGACAGCACCTCGCCCTGCGTGTACCGCGACACCGCGCGCTCGCAGATCATGTCGAAGATCCGGCGGACCAGGCCGACGGTGCGCATCGCGTGGTGAATCCGCCCGCCGCCCAAGCGGGTTTGGGCGACGACGAAGGCCCCACCCCGCGGGCCCAGCATGTGGTCGGCCGGCACACGGACGTTCTCGTAGCGGACGTAGCCCTCGCGCCCGCCGCCCAGTGCCTGGTAACCCAGGCCGACGTCGCGCAGCACGTTGATGCCGGGAGTGTCGCCGGGGACGACGAACATCGAATAACGCTGATAGGGCGGCGCGTCGGGGTCGGTCATGGCCATCACGATGATGAACGACGCCATCGAGGCGAACGACGAGAACCACTTTTCGCCGTTGATGATCCAGTGATTCCCGTCGGGCACCGCGGTGGTGCGGAAGACCTTCGGATCGGCACCGCCCTGCGGCTCGGTCATCGAAAAGCAGGAAACGATCCGGTTGTCGAGCAGCGGCTCAAGGTAGCGGGCCTTGAGCTCCGGCGTGCCGTAGTGCGCCAGGATTTCGCTGTTGCCCGAGTCGGGAGCCTGGGAGCCGAAGACGATCGGCGCGCATTCCGAGCGGCCCAGAATCTCGTTGAGCAGCGCCAGTTTCACCTGACCGTAGCCCGGGCCGCCCAGGTGCGGACCGAGGTGGGTGGCCCAGAGGCCACGCTCCTTGACGATCTCTTGCAGCGGCGGGATCAGCGCCCGGCGCACCGGATCGTTGAGGTCGTGCGACTCCTTGACGATCAAGTCGATCGGTTCGCACTCTTCGCGCACGAAGTCCTCAACCCATTTGAGTTGCTGTGCCCACTCGGGATCAGTGGAGAAGTCCCACGACATGCGCCGTCCTCTCTAGGTTGCTGACTTTGAGCCGCTTTGGGCTATCACGCCCGCGTACTCGAGCGCGGTGATGGCATCGGCGTCCAACCCCAGTTCGCGCAGCAGCGTGCGCGTGTGGTCGCCCGGAAGCGACGGCGACGTGGGAACTGGCGGCCGGGTTCGGGAGAACCGGGGTGCCGGCGCGGGTTGGGTGACTCCGTCGACGTCGATGAACGTTTCTCGCGCGGCTAGGTGCGGGTGCCGTGGCGCCTCGGTCAGCGAAAGGACGGGCGTCGCACAGCATCCCGGCGTGTCGAGCAGCCGCTCCCACTCCTCGCGCGATTTCTCGGCGAAGCGGGCGGCCAGCGTGGCGCGGTGCGCGGCCCACGTTTCCGGCGCTTCATCATCGTGGGGCACGTCGACGCCGAGGCGATCGCACAGCTCCGCGTAGAACTTCGGCTCCATCGCGCCGACGGCGAAATGGCCGCCTTCGGCCGTGCCGTAAACGCCGTAGAAGTGGGCGGCACCGTCGAGCAGATTGTCGTGGCGCCGGTCGCGCCAGGTGCCGGCGGGCACCATCCCGAAATACGGCGCCAACAGCGTGGCGACCCCGTCGACCATCGCGACATCGAGCACCTGACCGATTCCGGATTCGCGGCCCTCGAGGATTGCGCTCAGCAGGCCGACGGCCAACAGCATGCCGCCGCCGCCGTAGTCCCCAACCAGATTCAGCGGTGGCACCGGGGATTCGGCGGTGCCGATGCCGTGCAGGGCACCCGCCAGGGCGATGTAGTTGATGTCGTGCCCGGCGTGGGCGGCCAGAGGCCCGTCCTGTCCATACCCGGTCATGCGGGCGTACACCAGGCGGGGATTGCGCTCGCACAACTCGTCCGGGCCGATGCCCAGTCGTTCGGCCACCCCGGGCCGGTACACGTCGACGAAGGCGTCCGCGTCTGCGACCAGGCGATGAACCAGCTCCCTGCCACGCGGATCCTTAACGTCGGCGGCAAGCGACCGCTGGCTACGACGCACCGTGTAATCGATGGGAAGCGGACCGCCCACACCCGGGAGACCATCGACGCGGATGACGTCGGCGCCCAAGTCGCCCAACAACATTCCGCAGAACGGGGCGGGCCCCAGGCCGCCCATCATGACGATGCGCACGCCACGTAGCGGTCCCGTCATGACGACCACTTCTTGCGGCGCTCGGCCGCCTCGTCCGTGGCGTGTGAGATCACCTGGTTGCGGTTCTCCAGCTCCAGAGCTGCCGACAGGCTCGCGGCGTCGGTGTTGACCTGCAGGGCACGCTTGGTCAGTCGTGCGCCAAGCGGAGAATGGCTCGCTATCAGCGCCGCCAACTCGACGGCCCGTTCGGCCAACCGCTCCGGCTCGACCACCTCACTGACCAGACCGCGCCGATCGGCTTCGGTGGCCGAAACGGTGCGGCCGGTGAGCATCCAGTCGGCGGCCACGCTGGTGCCGACGATGCGCGGCAGGTGGTAGCTCATGCCCATCTCGGCGCCGGAGAGGCCGAGCAGGATGGCGGCATTGCCGAAAGATGCTGTCTGCGAACAGATTCGGATGTCGGCCGCCAGGCACAGCGCGAGTCCGGCTCCGACACAGGGGCCGTTGACCGCGGCGACGACGGGTTGCGGCAATGCCCGGACGGCTTCCGCCAGGGCGGCCATCCTCTCCTGGAAGCGCATCCGGTCCAGCGCGGGTGCGGTGGCCTCCAGCATCGAAGGGCCGAAGTCCCGCACGTCGATACCCGCGCAAAAGCCGCGCCCGGCACCGGTCAGCACCACGGCACGCACTGAGCTGTCGGTGGCCAAATCGGCCAGCGTCTGGCCCAATTCGGTTTGCATCACCTCATTGATGGCGTTGAGCTGCTTCGGGCGGTTCAGGCGCAGCACGGCGACACCGTCGCATGGCCGCTCGAGCTCCAGCGCGCTCGGCATGGTCACACTCGCTCGATGATGGTCGCCGTACCCATTCCGCCGCCGGTACACATCGTCACCAGACCCGTTGTCAGATCTCGGCGTTCGAGCTGGTCCAGGAGAGTGCCGATGAGCATCGCCCCGGTGGCGCCGATGGGGTGGCCGAGGGCGATGGCACCACCGTTGACGTTGACCACCTCGGGGTCGATGTCGAGATCGCGCATCGTCTTGAGCGGAACCGCGGCGAAGGCTTCGTTGATTTCCCAGAGGTCGATGTCTTCCACCGCCATCCCGGCGCGTTCCAGACACCGCTGCGCCGCCGGTCCGGGTGCGGTGAGCATGATGATCGGTTCGCTGCCGATCGCCGCGGTGGCGCGAACCTGTGCGCGCGGGGTGACGCCCTCGGCGTGCATCCAGTTGGAGGATGCGACCAGCACCGCGGCGGCACCGTCGACCACCCCGGACGAATTGCCCGCGTGGTGCACATGATCGATGTGGTCGATGCCGGGGTAGCGCTCAAGGCAGATCTCGTCGAACGTGCGTTGCTCACCGTCGGCGCGGGTGCCGCCCATCGCGGCGAAGGCAGGCTTGAGGCGCGCCAACGCCTCGGTGGTGGTGCCGGGGCGCGGATGTTCGTCGCGTCCGAACGGTCCGTTGGGTGTCGGGACGTCGACCAGCGAACGCACGAACCTTCCCTCGTCGATCGCCACCGCGGCGCGGCTCTGGCTTTGCGCGGCGTAGGCGTCGACCGTTTCCCGGCTGAACCCCTCCAACGTGGCGATCAGGTCGGCCGAAATGCCTTGGGGGACCGTGGGGTACCGCGCCCGGAAGTCGGGGTTGTCGCCATCGATCGTCGGGATTCCCGCTGTGGCGTCCCACCGGGACATCGACTCGACTCCACCGGCGATCACCAGATCCTCGTTGCCGGCGGCGATCGATGACGCCGCGACCGTGACGGCTTGTTGGCCGGATCCGCAGAATCGGTTCAGCGTCATCCCCGGCACGGTCTCGGGCCATCCCGCGACGAGAACCGACAGGCGCGCGATGTCGTCGCCGTGGTCACCGCTGAGGATGCCGTTGCCCGCGATCACGTCATCGACGTCGGCCGGGTCGAAGCCGGTCCGCTCGGCCAGCGCGGTAAGGCAACGGGCGAGCAAGGCCTGCGGATGGACGGGGTGCAGTCCGCCGTCGGGGCGGCCTCGGCCGCGTGGCGTGCGCACCGCATCGAGGATCCAGGCGTCGATGACGGACTCCCATCTGTTGGGGGGCGGGGACCTCACAGATCATCAGTGATCGTAATTCGTCTCTCGGGTTCGGAGAACATCCTTCTCCTAATTGGCGAAGCTATTCTCGCAAAGTGCAAGAAGTGGCGTCTTTGGTCACGTCCGCCACACGGGCCTCGGGGCGGAAGGAATCGACCGTTTGCCCGCCTTACAGCGACAACGCCGGATGCCTGGCATCGCGCAGTCACGTTGTCGCTTGGAGGCGGGCAAAAAGCCCAGTCCTCCGGCGGCATGGCCGGTGTGGCCAATGTGAACCGGGGGCGAGCTTCAGCTTTGAGACGGCTCCGATCGTTCGGGCGGGAGTGACTGCCCGAGAACGGCATCGCCGTAGAAGCCCACCCGAAGCAAAGCGGTGATCTCGCTGACCAAGGGCATCCTCGGATTTGTGCGGTTGCTGAGGTCCTCGAATGCCGTCATCGCCAACGCGGGCAGCGCCGCCAGGAACTCCTCCTCCTCGACGCCGTATTCCCGCAGCGATCGCGGCATGTTCAGCCGGTTCAGCAGATCATCAACCCCTTGGAACAACCGACGGCGGGCTTCGTCGGGCTCATGGCCACCGAAGACCAGCTGGCCGAGCTGCGCGTACTTGTCCGGTGCGATGTAGGCCGAATATCCGGGCGCCGGCATGAACTTGCTTGGCAGACTCGCGTTGTAGCGCAGCACATGCGGCAGGAAGATCCCGTTCGCCCGGCCATGCGCGATTCCGAATTTCGCACCGACGGCATGGGCGAGCGCATGATTCGTCCCGACGAACGCATTCGAGAAGGCCAGCCCGGCAAGAGTCGCCGCATTGGACATGCCCGTGCGCGCGGATAGGTCGTCGGAATCTTCGTATGCTCTCGGCAGCGCGTCGAAGATCAGCCGTGCCGCCTGGGCGCACAACGCATCCGTGTACGGCGAGGCGAAGATCGAGACGATCGCCTCCAGTGCGTGGGTCAGTGCGTCGATGCCGGTGTCGGCGGTCAGCTTCTGCGGCATCGAGGAGGTCAGGACCGGGTCGACGATCGCGAGGTCAGGCACCAGGCTGTAGTCGACGAGCGTCTCCTTCTTCCCGCGCACCGTCAACACGGCCGCTGGCGACACTTCCGATCCGGTGCCCGATGTCGTTGGGACAGCGACCAATTGGACACGATGACGGTCGGTCGGGTAGTCGGCAACGCGCTTGCGGGGGTCGAGGAACGGCATCGTCAACTCGTCGAGGCTCTTCTCCGGGTGTTCGTAGAACAGGCGGATCGCCTTTCCGGCGTCGAGCACCGAGCCGCCGCCAACGGCGATCAACAGGTCGGGTTGGACCCGCTGCAGCAGCGCGACGCCACGGTGGATCGTCGCCTCGTCGGGCTCCGGTGTCACCTCGCTGAACACCTGCACGTGTTGGGTGCGCAACCTGGCGCGCAGCAGGTCAACCACGCCGCGCTCCTCGGTCTGAGCATCGGTGATCACCACGACGGTTTCACAGTCGAGCTCGCGCAAGTTGTCGAGTGCGCCTTCGTTGAAGTAGGTGTTGGACGGGACGCGGAACCATTGCGGCGGGGTGCGGCGGCGCGAGACGGTCTTGATGTTCAGCAGCTGCCGGTAGTTGACGTTCTCCGTCGTGCTGGATCCGCCCCACGTGCCGCAACCCAGCGAGAAGGTGGGGGTCAGGTTGTTGTAGACCCCGCCGAGAGCGCCGACCGCAGTGGGCGCGTTGACCAGGATGCGCCCGGTGCGGACCGCCAGGCCGTATGCCTCGATGACGTCCTCGTCGTTGGCGTAGACCGCCGAGGTGTGGCCCAATCCTCCGTGCTCGGTGACCAGGACGGCGACGTCGATGCCGTGCTGGACACTGCGCGCGCGCACCACCCCGAGCACGGGCATCAGCTTCTCCTGCACCAACGGGTGCGCGGCGAGTTCGTCCAGGTCGGCCGGCAGCGGCGCCAGCAGCACCTTCACGGTCGGTGACACGCTGAAGCCGGCCCGGGCGGCCAGTTCCGACGCCTTCTGTCCGACCGCCTCGAGCGAGATCTTGTCGCCGCAGCCAAACGCGAACTCCGCCACCGCTTGGGCCTCGTCGGGGGTGAGCAACCGGGCGCCCATCCGCTCGAACTCGGCCATCACCTCGTCGTATACCTCGTCGTCGATGACGCACGTTTGCTCGGCCGGGCAGATGACTGACGAGTCAAAGGTTTTCGAGATCAGGATGTCGACGACCGCGCCCTTGAGGTCCGCGGTCTTGTGAATGTAGATCGGGGCGTTGCCGGGACCGACACTGAGCCCCGGCTTTCCGGCCGAATTCGCCAGCGCAACGATCTTCGGTCCGCCGGTCACCCAGATGAAGTCAACTTCTGGGTGTTTGAACAGATAGTGGGTCACCTCGTGCGCGGCGTCCGGGATCACCTGCAGCGCCCCGGATGGCATACCGGCGGCTTCGGCCGCCGTGCGGAGGATCTCCAGGCTGCGTTCGCACGAGCGCACCGCAACCGGTGACGGTCGAAAGAGAATCGCGTTGCGGGTCTTGGCGGCCACGATCGCCTTGAACAGCACCGTCGAGGTCGGGTTGGTCACCGGGGTGATGGCGAGCACCACCCCGATCGGCTCGGCCACGTGCACAATGTTGTTCTCGACGTCCTCGTCGATGACTCCCACCGATTTCTTGCCGCGCAGATAGTCGTGGAGGAATTCGGTGGCCACATAGTTCTTGACGACCTTGTCCTCGAAGACGCCAAATCCGGTCTCCTCGATAGCCACACTCGCCAGTTCCCCTGCGGCGCGTACCCCGGCGCGCACCATCGCCTCGACAATGGCATCGACCTGCTGCTGGTCAAGGTTGCGGAAGGCTCGGGCGGCCGCGGCCGCCCTGTCGACGATCGCATCGACCTCGTGTCTGCGCTGCTCGACAAGCGCGGGTGCTTCGATGGAGGAGGCGGACTCGCTTTGCGTGGTGGTCATGATCGCGTTCTCGACTCAGGAAGGGACACTGGGGTCTCCAGAATGAGCAGATGCTACGCCGTACGCCTCGATGCAAAGTAGAGCTGAAAGGCCCTCGACGAGCTGGCCCGGCCAGGCCACATCTGGCGCGTGTGGACCGCCCGCGGTGCGCAGACGCGGCCGATACTGGCGCTCATGCACATCACCGTCGACTACCAACTTTGTGAGGGACACGGGCAGTGCCTGCTGGCCGCTCCCGACGTTTTCGACATTCCCGACGGTGCCGAACAGGTGGTGGTGCTCGAGCCGGACCCGCCCGAAGCCGACCGCGACCGGCTGGTTCGGGCAGCCGCGATGTGTCCCGCCCAGGCGATCCGAATCCTCAACTGATCCGGCCGGTTTCGGCAACGTCATCGAGCAACCGGTAGCGCCCGGCCAGCGCCGCAGCGGCGATGCGATTGCCGACCCCGAGTTTGTGTAGCAGCGCGGCCACCATGCGTTTGGCGGTGCGTTCCGACACCAGCATCCGCTGGGCGATGTCGCCGGTCTCCATGCCGGACGCGAGCAGGGTCCATAGTTGGAGATCCTGGGCGCTGAGGTTGTCCAGCAGCTCGGACGGCGGCTTGCGGGTGTTGCTCAGCAGCGCATCGAGCAGCGCGCCGTCGATGACGCGCAGGCCCTCCGCGATCGTCCACAGGGGTCCCGCCAGCGCCTCGGGCCGCGCGGTTTTGGGCAGAAAACCGTCGGCGCCGGCCCGCAACGCCTCCTCGGCCAGCGCCAGGTCGTCGGTCCCAGACAGCGCCAGGATCCGGGTCTTCGGGTGGCGCGTCTTGATGTGCCGGATGGCGGCCACCCCGCCCAGCGGCGGCATCGACAGGTCGATGATCGCGACGTCGGCGTCGCACCGGGCCACCAGGTCGGCGGCCTCTTCCACGTACGTCGTCTGGCCGCCGACGGTGAACAGTTCGCCCCATTCGCGGGTGAGCAACAGGGCCAGGCCCTGCGCGAACAGCTCGTGGTCGTCGACGATCACCACGACGTACGGCGAGCGGGTCATTGCCGTGATGCTAGCCGCAACCCTATGGTCAGCCGGGTGAGACCGCTCGATCAACTCAGAACCACGGTGGACTTCTACGGCGAGGACTACGGGCTGGCCCGCACCGTCGTCGCGGTGCGGGTCGCCGTGGTCACCTCAGTCGGTGTGCTGCTGGCGATCGGACCGCACTGGGTCCGCCAGCACGCCGCGGCCATCGTTGCCGTCCTGGGCGCCGCAATGGTCTACGCGGCCGCCGTGATGGCCTACCCGCAGCTCGAGGTTCGACGCACTCGGTATGCGTGGCTGGTCACCGGCTTGGACTCGGCGTTCACCCTTGCGCTCATCGCGCTGAGCGGAGGGGTGTACAGCCCGGTGGTGTCGGTGCTGCCGTTGGCGGTCATCGCCTCGGCGGCCCGGCTGTCGCTCAATGAAACATTGATCGTCGCCGTCCTTTTGGGCGCCGCCTATATCCCCGTGGCGCTGACGTCGTCGCCGGCGCTTCCGGTCACCGCGGCTCCGGCGCTACAGGCCGGCTGGTCGGCGCTGTATCTGATCTTCGTCGCGATCATTACCGCAGGGCTCTCCGCGCTCGCCGAACGCGAACACCGCTCGCGGCTAAGAGCGCTGGTAGAAGCCGAGGCCGAACACGCCGCCGCCGAAGAGGAACGCGACCTGCGGGCCCGCCTGCTGCAGTCCTACCAGTCGCAACAGGATGGACTCCAGGTGTTGGTGCACGAATTCCGCACTCCCGTAACGTCTTTAGAGGCACTGACCGAGGCGCTGACGTCGACGCAACCAATGTCGCAGGTCGACCGGGACACCAGTCTGCAGCTGGTGTCCCGGCACGTGCACCACCTGACGGACATGCTCGACGCCCTCTCCGACGTCGCGCTGAGTCGCCGCCCGACCTTCTCGACGGGCCGGATCCGCCGCGTCGACGTGGCCGACCTTATCGTTGCCGCCGCCGACGCTGTCGGCCTCGCGGCGCCGCGGTTGCGGCTGAGCGTCAGCGGTGACGTCGGCGCCGTGGCCGTGAACGCCCAAGGGCTGCGCCGGGTGCTGACCAACCTGCTGGAGAACGCCTCCCGGCACGGCCGGCGTGAACCGGTCGATGTCACGTGCTCGCGCGAAGCCGACGAGCTGGTCTTCACGGTGGCCGACCGGGGGCCGGGCATCCCGGCCGAAAGCCTTGGCGAGCTGACCACCAAATACGTCAGCGTCGGCGGCCAACGTGGCACCACCGGCCTCGGCCTGTGGATTGTGCAGCAGATCGCCGAAGCGATGGGCGGCCGGGTCGACTTCGCCGCGCGCGACGGCGGCGGCCTGGTCGCCAGCTTCCGCGCACCCATCGCCTGATCGCCGGTTCCATGCGCTGGCCCGCGCAGGCCAGTGATTGGCACCCGCGTCTGTGCCGCGCCGCCGTTGCGCCGACCAGCATGGATACGAAGCCGCGGTGACGTGCACCACTGCACACCGCCAGAAAGGGCCCCCTGATGACCGCACCTACGACCGCGCCCACCCACAAGGACATCGACCTGAGCGCCCGCGCGTTCTGGGCGAAATCCCCGGAAGAGCGCGACGCCGCCTTCGCCGTCCTGCGCGCGGAGAATCCCGTGCCGTGGAGCCGCCCCGCGGAGTCGGATCTGTTGCCCCCCGAGCTCAACACCAGGGGGTTCTGGTCGCTGACCAAACAAGACGACATCCGGATGGCCAGCCGCCACCCGGAGATCTTCTCCTCCGCGCAGGGCATCACGATGGAGGACTTCGCCCCCGAGGCGGTGGAGATCGCGCAGTCGTTCATCGCGATGGACGCCCCGCGGCACACCCAGCTGCGCGGGATCACGACGGAGGCATTCAAGCCCAAGAACGTGCGCCGGCTGGAGGGATGGATCCGGGGCCACGCCCACGACCTGGTCAGCGAGATGGCCCACCTCGGCGAGGGCGACTTCGTCCAACTGGTGTCGGTGAAACTGCCCGGCCGGATCTTCGGCAGCTTCTTTGGGCTGCCCGACGGCGAACTGCGGGACAAGGCCGTCACCGCGGCACAGCGGCTCGTGGGCTGGACAGACCCGAACATCCGCGGCGAGCAGAGCGAACTCGAACTGTTCATGGGCGCCGTGATGGACCTGCACGAGGTCGCAACGGTCTTGATCCCCGAGCGGCGGGCCAACCCCGGTGACGACCTGATGACGTGGATGGTGCAGGCCGAGTTCGACGGCAAGAAGATGACCGACGACGAGCTGAAGGCGTTCTTCGTGCTGATGGGCGTCGCGTCCAACGACACCACGCGGCACGCCTCGGCCCACGCCATCGCCGCCCTCTCGAAGTTCCCCGACCAGCGCGCGCTGCTTGTCGAGGATGTCGAGGGCCGCGTCGGCACCGCGGTCGAGGAGGTCTTGCGCTGGGGATCGCCGTTGCTGCACATGCGCCGCACCGCCACCCAGGACATCACCGTGCGCGGTTCGGAGATCAAGGCCGGCGACAAGGTCGTGCTGTGGTACTACTCGGGCAACCGCGACGAGGACGTCTTCGAAGACCCCCATTCGTTCAACATCCTGCGAAACCCGAACCCGCACATCGCCTTCGGTGGCGGCGGTCCGCACTTCTGCCTGGGCGCCGCGCTGGCGCGCACCATGCTCAAGGCGTTGCTGACCGAGGTCTACACACGCATTCCGGATATCTCGGCACCGGAGCCCAACTATGCGCTGGCCAACTTCATCAACGGCGTCAACAGCCTGCCGGCCACCTGGACGCCCGAGAAGCGCTGACTCCAAGGAGTTCTCGATGAAAACCAAAGCAGCGGTGCTGTGGGGCCTGCACCAGAAGTGGGAAGTCGACGAGGTCGACCTCGACGGGCCCAAGGAGAACGAGGTCCTGGTCAAGATGGCCGCCGCCGGGCTGTGCCACTCCGATGACCACCTGATCACCGGCGACATGCCGATGCAGCTACCGGTGGTCGGTGGGCATGAGGGCGCGGGCGTCGTCGTCGACGTCGGTCCGGGTGTCACCGAAGTCGCCCAAGGCGATTCGGTGGCGCTGAGTTTCATTCCGGCCTGTGGTCGTTGCGAACCGTGTTCGCGCGGCATGAGCAATCTGTGCGTGCTCGGCGCCGCCATCATCGCCGGGCCGCAACTCGACGGCACCTTCCGGTTCCACGCGAAAGGCCAAGGGCTGGGCCAGATGTGCGTGCTGGGAACGTTCTCCGAATACACGGTGGTGCCGCTGGCCTCGGTGATCAAGGTGGATCCGTCCACCGCGCTGGACACCGCCGCCCTGGTCGGGTGCGGAGTCACCACCGGCTACGGCAGCATGGTGCGCACCGGCGAAGCGCGCGACGGCGACACCGTGGTGGTTATGGGTGTGGGCGGTATCGGCATGAACGCGGTGCAGGGCGCACGGATCGCGGGGGCACGCGTCATCGTCGCCCTCGATCCCGTGGAGTACAAACGGTCCCGTTCCCTCGAGTTCGGCGCTACCCACACCGCGGCGACCATCGACGAGGCCCAAGCCCTGATCACCGACCTGACGCGCGGTCAGATGGCCGACGTCTGCGTGGTCAGCACCGATTCGGCCGAGGGGAGCTATGTGGCGCAAGCCCTGAGCCTGGTCGGCAAGCGCGGCAGGGTGGTGATGACCGCGATCCCGCACCCGACCGACACTAGCGTCGACCTGTCGCTGTTCGATTTGACCCTGTACGAAAAGCAGGTCCGCGGTTCGCTTTTCGGATCGTCCAATCCCCGGCACGACATACCCCGAATGCTCGACCTGTACCGCGCCGGCCGGCTCAAGCTCGACGAACTCGTCACCCGCGAGTACACCCTCGAGGACATCAACTCGGGCTACGCCGATCTGCACGCCGGGGTCAATCTCCGCGGGCTGATTCGGTTCTGAACCGCTCATGAGCCTCATCACCATCTTCGTCATTCTTGCGGCCCCGTTGGGCATCCCGGCCGGGGTCAGCGCCGCGCACCACGCCGCCGACCGATTCAGGAACTTCGCACGATGGCGCCGACGGATCCGATGAACAAGAGCGAGGACGATATGACCGGCATTCCGCACTATCCGATGTACATCGACGGGCGGTGGCGCGACGCGTCAAGCAGCTTAGAGGTGCGCGATCCCGCGACGAATGAATTGGTCGCGACCGTCGCCCAGGGCGATGTCACTGTGGCCGATGAGGCCGTCGCGGCGGCAAAGGCAGCACATGCCTGCGGTGTCTGGCGGATGACGCCCCCGGACGAACGCGCCCGCATACTCGACGCGATCGCCGACAACCTCGCCGCACGGTTCGACGAGTTGACCGCGCTACAGGTACGCGAAAATGGCGCGACCGCACGGTCCGCGGGCGCTTTTCTCTTGGGCTACTCGATCGCCCACCTGAAATATTTCGCCTCGTTGGCGCGGTCGTATGCGTTCGAGGAATCCGGGCTCTTGATCGAGGCGCCCACGCTCGCCGCCGGCGTGCTTCGTCGCGAGCCGGTGGGCGTCTGCGCCGGCATCGTGCCGTGGAACTTCCCGTTGCTGCTGGCGGTGTGGAAGCTGGGCCCCGCCTTGGCGGCCGGCAACACGATAGTGCTCAAACCCGACGATCAGACGCCGTTGACATTGCTCGAATTGGCCAGGGCGGCGGACGAAGTCGGACTGCCTGCGGGGGTGCTCAACGTTGTCACCGGACCCGGCCAGGTCGTCGGCGCCCGGCTCGCGGAACACCCCGATGTGCGCAAAGTGGCCTTCACCGGCTCAACAGAAGTCGGTAAGACCGTGATGCGTGCCGCCGCCGGCAACGTCAAGAAGGTCACCCTCGAGTTGGGCGGCAAGGGCGCCAACATCGTCTGCGATGACGCCGACCTCGACTTGGCGGTCGACGGCACGCTGTTCGGATTCTTGCTGATGTGTGGTCAGGCCTGTGAGTCCGGAACCCGGCTGTTGCTGCACGAATCGATTCACGACGAGTTCGTGCGACGGCTGGTCGCCCGCGCCTCCACCCTTGTCGTCGGTAATCCGATGGACCCGACCACAGACATCGGCCCGCTGATATCCGCCAAACAGAAAGCACGGGTGGAGAAGTACATCGCGCTCGGGCAAGAGGCGGGATGCAAGGTTGCGTTCCAGGGCACGGTCCCTGCCGAAGCCGGACTCGCCGATGGCCATTGGGTCGCGCCGACGATCCTGACCGGCGCTACCAACGACATGCGGGTGGCGCGCGAGGAGATCTTCGGGCCGGTGCTCGTTGTGATCAAGTGCGCCGACGACGCCGAGGCGGTCGCGATCGCCAACGACAGCGAGTACGGATTGTCCGCGGGTGTGTGGAGCGCAGACAATGAACGCGCATTGGCGATCGCCCGCGAGCTGGAATCGGGCACGGTGTGGATCAACGACTGGCACATGGTCAACGCGATGTTCCCCTTCGGCGGTATGAAGCAAAGCGGTCTGGGGCGTGAGCTCGGGCCCAGGGCCCTCGACGAGTACACCGAGCAGAAGTTCGTGCATGTCGACATGACCAATGACCGGGCCAAGCGGGTGTATGCCGTAGTGGTGTCGGCCGCGGCAACGGCCTGATCGATCGATGTACCCGCGTAAACATGCGGACAAGGGGCCTGATCGCCCTGCCGTCATCCTGGCGGAGTCCGGACATGTGTTGACCTACCGGCAACTCGACGACAACTCCGCTGCGCTGGCGCGGGTGCTGTACGACGCCGGACTCCGCCGCGGCGATGTCGTCGCGCTGCTGTCCGACAACGCCGCCGAAGTCTTCGAGGTGTACTGGGCGACGCAACGATCGGGCCTGTACGTCACCGCCGTCAATCACCACCTGACGGCGCAGGAGGCCGCCTACATCGTGCGTGACTCGGGCGCACGCGCGGTGATCGTCTCGGCCGAACTGGCCGACCTGGCGGCCGAAGTCGCCGCGCGGGCCGACAATCCCGGGCCGCGGCTGGCATTCGGCGGTGACGTTCCCAGTTTCGCCTGCTACGAAAAGGCTCTCGCCGAGGCCGGCCCCCGCTTGCACCGGGAACCGGCCGGCGCCGTCATGCTGTACTCCTCTGGCACAACGGGATTCCCCAAGGGCGTCAAGCCCCCACTGCCCAACCGGCGTATCGACGAACCGGGCGATCCGATCGTGGCCATGGCCAGCCATTTCTACGGAATCCAAGCCAGCGACATCTACCTCTCTCCGGCACCCGTCTACCACGCCGCGCCCTTGCGATGGTGCGGCATGGTGCAGGCACTCGGTGGAGCGGTGGTGCTGGCCAAGAAGTTCGACGCCGAAGCCACCATGCGCTACATCGAGCAATACCGGGTCACCGTCGCGCAGCTCGTTCCCACCATGTTCGTGCGGCTGCTCAAACTCAACGAGACCACCCGCCGCCGCTACGACTTGTCGAGCCTGCGGATGCTCATGCATTCGGCCGCGCCCTGCCCCAGCGATGTCAAACGGGCGATGATCGAGTGGCTCGGCCCGATTCTCTACGAGTTCTACGGCTCCACCGAGGCGCACGGCCTGACGTTCATCGATTCCGAGCAATGGCTCACCCACCCCGGGTCGGTGGGCCAAAGCGTGCTGGGCGTGCTGCACGTCTGCGACGACGACGGAAACGAGCTACCCGCCGGAGCGGTCGGCACCGTGTACTTCGAACGCGATCATCTTCCGTTCGAATACCACAACGATCCCGACAAGACCGCCGCGGCCTGCCACCCGGAACACCCATACTGGACGACCGTCGGCGACCTCGGCTACCTCGACCCCGACGGCTTCCTGTACCTGACCGACCGAAAGTCGTTCATGATTATCTCCGGCGGGGTCAACATCTACCCGCAGGAAGTGGAGAACGCCCTGGCACTGCACCCCGCGGTGCTCGATGTCGCCGTCATCGGCGTGCCCCACCCCGAAATGGGTGAGGAAGTCAAAGCCCTCGTACAGCTGGCGCCAGGGCTGAGTGGAACCGATTCCCTCGCAGCAGATCTCATCGACTACGTCCGCGATCGGATTGCCCACTACAAGGCGCCCCGTTCGGTCGACTTCGTCGACGAACTGCCCCGGACCCCGACCGGCAAGCTCGCGAAAAACAAGCTGCGGCGGCCGGTTACGGCTCGAAGTTAGTGCCGCTCGTCAGCTGTTCCCATTTCGCGATCTCGGTCGCGCGCGCGTCCGCGACGTAGCGGTAGAAGGCCAGGGCGTCGGGGCCGAGCAGCAGGAATCCCGGGGGCTCGCTTGACTCGACCGCCGCGATGATCGCGGCGGCCGCCCTGGCGGGGTCGCCCGCCTGGTTGCCGTGCATGGTGTCGTTCTCCTTGCGGCGCTGCCCGGCGGTGGCGGCGTAGTCGTCGATGATGGTGGCCGACTGGACGAGCGAGCGCCCGGCGAAATCCGTGCGGAACGCACCGGGCTCGACGATGGTCACCGAGATGCCCAGCGGGGCAAGCTCGCCGCGCAGCGCGCCGCTCATGCCTTCGATGGCGGCCTTGGCCGCCGCGTAGTAGCCGGACCCCACCGGAGTTACCGTTGCGCCGATCGAGGAGATGTTGACGATCGCGCCGCTGCGGCGCGTCCGCATGCCAGGCAGGACCGCCTTGATCATCGCGACGGTGCCGAAGAAGTGTGTCTCGAACAGGGCGCGCACGTCGGCGTCGTCGCCCTCCTCGACCGCGGCGCGGTAACCGTAGCCGGCGTTGTTCACGAGTACGTCGACGTGGCCGAACAGGTCGTGCGCCTGCCGCACGGCCGAGGCGACCTGTGCGGGGTCGGTGACGTCAAGGGCGGCCGCGAGCACGCGCTCCGGCGCGGCTGACGCCAGGTCGGCGACCTTCGCGACGTCGCGCGCGGTGACGACCGCGTTGTGGCCGGCCCCGATGACGGCTTCGGCGAGCGCACGGCCGAGTCCCGTCGAGCAGCCAGTGATCAGCCAGGTGGACATGGCGTTGTCTCCTTCTCGCCGAGACGCAACAAGTACCGTGAAATGTGTTGTCAGACTACGGCACTGACTTGCGTCAGGTCACTCGTCGTGCTGCCGCCGATATGGCCGCCACTTCAGGCGTGCGAATCGCGCCAGCTGTGGGGGGTACGCGAACCGGCCCGGTCGCTGCGGCTGCTCATGGTGATGCGCGCGGGCCGGGTCGGTGTGCGCCGCCGCCCACTGGGCAAGCCGGACGAACTCGCTGCCCAGCTGGCGGCGCCGGGCGGGATCGTCATCGTCGGTGAATGCTGCCGTGAATGCTGTGTGGAGTTGGTCGAACGCCTCGCGCGCCGGGTAGCACCCGGCCATCGCCTCGGAGAATGCCCACGGCAGCACGCTCGCCATCGTGTCGTGCCGCGAACACCCATCGGCTACCTGGTTTCTGAACCTGGTGAGTGGTCCCCTCGGCGAGTTGCGGCAGCCCTGCCGCCCGCAGCCGCCGCCCGCGTGCGTGTCCAGGAACTCTTCCAGCTCCGCTTGGGTGAGCGGGTCGGCTTCGCCGGCGGCGGCCAACAGGGATGCGTGCAGCACTTCGGGGAGCGGACGCAGCGCGCCCACGCGCTTCCATTGGTAGCGACCGCCTTTGGTCGTGGCATCGGGGTGCGGCGTCGGGGCCGCGATTATGACGCCGTTGCGTCCCCGCACCTGCCCCCAACGCCGGAACGCACCCGGGCCGTTACCGAACGAGTCGCCCGGTGCCGTCGCGAACAGGTAATGGCCACGGTCGCCCTCGCGCCGGGTGGTCTGCACCGCCGCGGCCGACCGCAGCGCCTGGGCGATGTCCGGTCGACCGGCGCGCGCGATCACGCCGAGATCGTCGATGTCGAGGTCGAACGCCACCGCTCCGGACCTGCCGACGTGCAGGGCTATGCCGTTGCCGGCATCTTCGCGCCACCACGCGCGTATCTGCCGGGGGTCGCGGCTTGACTTGTCCTGCCAGTGGCCATGCACGACGCTGCCGGGGTTCTTGATATCGGCGGGGTTGGTCGGCAGGACGTACCAGCCCGCGCGCGCGTACGCCAGGGCAGCGTTAACCGGTGATAGGCCCGCCACGTCGGGTACCCAAGGTGGGTTCCGATCGTCGTCCAACTCGATCGCGCCGACTACATCCCTCGTCGGGAAGTCGCGGGGGATCACGAAAGCATCGTACGAGGGTGGTCCGACACCCGGCGTTGGCTTTCGGCAGGCAATTCTTCTCTTCGATCGCGGGACGAGGGCCTTCATCATCGACTATCGTCCGTCTCAGGCAATTGATCGGCACCGGTGAAGGAAGCAGGCAGTGAGGACGCTAGAAGGCGTTCTGGCCAGACACCCGTTCTTCCGCGGGATGGACCCGCGCCATTTGCAGTTGGCGGTCGGGTGTGCGGCAAACATGCGCTTCAGCGCGGGTGAGTTGATCTTCCGCGAGGGTCACCCCGCTGATCACTTCTACCTCATCCGCGCCGGCAGGATCGCGCTCGAAACCCCCGTACTGGGCCGTGGCAGCTTGACGGTGCAGACACTCGGAGACGGGGACATCCTTGGATGGTCGTGGTTGGTGCCGCCGTACAACTCGCGGTTCGACGCGCGCGCCGTTGAGACGACGCGCGCCATCGGTTTCGACGGCAAGTGCCTGCGCGACAAGTGCGAAGAGGACCACGAACTCGGGTACGAGCTGCAGAAGCGTGTGATCGCGGTTCTCGGAGAGTATCTCGATGCGACAAGGTTCCGGCTCCTAGACATCTATGCCGATGTCATGGAATAAGGACGGACCGGCCCAGCGGCAGGCCCTCATCCCTCGAATGCCGGGCCGTCGAAGCGCCCGCGGGTGACGAACTCCGCGACCGGACGGCGGCGCAGCTTGGTCGGCTGGCGCACCGGTTTGCCAAGGGGCACAACGGCGGCGACCGCGTGCAGGCCGGGTATTCCCAGCAGGCGGCGGACCTGGTCCTCGGCCGCGACGGCCATGGTCGTGATGGTGCCGCCGTACCCCTCGCTGCGGGCGGCGAGCAGGATGTTCCAGATCAGCGGGTACACCGATGCACCGCCGGCCAGGCCGACGCGGTCCAAGTCCTGGTCGATCGAGGCGACGACGGTCAGGTCGACCGAAACCACCAGGACGACCGGTGCTTTCGCGATCGGCGCGACGAAGGTGTCGGGGATCTCGGTTCGGTCGATGACGTCTTGCGGCACACCGCTGGGATGGATTGAATTCCAGGGGTTTTCACCCGCCTGCAGCTGGGCGAAGTAGCGGCGGGCGGCGGCCGTACCCAGCTCGGCGAGCCGGCGACGGACGTCCGGGTCGCGCACCACGGTGATGTGGGCGCCCTGCCGGTTGCCGCCGCTCGGCGCGAACCGGGCGTTGTCGAAGATGCGCCACAACACCTCGTCGGGCAGCGGGTCGTCGGTGAATTCCCGCGCCGCGAAAGTCGTTCGCATGACGTCATACAGTTCCATGGCCGCGTCACGCGCTCGCGGAGGCGCGGCGCTCCAGGCGGAAGGTGCGCTTGAATCCGGCCGGCTGCGTTGTCAGGGTCACTTCCACCGCGCCGCCGGGGGCGATGACGTAGCGCTCCTCGACGTCGGGCCCGTCCCGCCACCGGCCGACCGGCTGACGCCCGAGGTCGTCGCGATCGTGCAGGGCCGGGTCGAAGGGGAAGAGGACCGGATCGTAGGGTGTCACGTCGCCGTCGGGCCGGCCGTTGACCAGGCGGCTGCACTCCACGAACCGGAAGTGGCCGATGTTGTGCGCCGCGCGATACCTCCGCTTCACCACCAGTGGGGTGTGCCCATCGGCGGGCAGGGAGACGTCCTTGCACACGATCGGGTCGAAGACGACGCCCGCGCCGGCTTCCGCCTCGCGGAAGACCCCGAAGTTGCGCGAGAAGCGTTCGGAGAGGGCGAAATCGGATTCCTTGTCGAGGAAGACGGCCAGGCCGATGGCGGTGGCAGCGAAGGGGTGCGGCGAGCGTTTCACCCGCTTGTCGCCGAACGTGGTGCGCAGCATCCGCGAAACCAGCGGGAAGCTGCCGGCCCCGCCCACGACGTAGATGCCGGCGACCTCAGACCACGTCACGTCGCGGCCGCCCGCGGCCGGGTTGTGCAGAACGCGGTCGAGCAACTCCACCGTCTTGTCGACGAGCGGCGCGCAGGCCTCATAGACGTCGTCGACGGGGCAGGAAAACGGGGGCCGGTCCACCCCGTCGACCCCCGTCAGGTCCACCAGGAAGCGGCGCGTCTGTGGCCCCACTGCCTCCTTGCGGGCGGCGCACTCCTCCCGCAGCAGGTCGCGGCCGGCGGAGTCCAGCCCGGACAGCCGCGAGCGCGCGAGGACGAGCTCGACGATCGCCTCGTCGAAGTCATCGCCGCCGAGGCGCTGAATGCCCTCACTGATGACGACCTCGTTCGCGTGCCCGGTCATCTTGAGCAGCGAGGCGTCGAAGGTGCCCCCGCCCAGGTCGTAGATCAGGACGTACTCCCGCTTGGCGGTGATCGTGGAGCGGTACCGGTGCGCGTATTCCAGGCTCGCGGCGGACGGCTCGTTGAGCAGCGCGACGACGTGGAAACCCGCCGTAACGAACGCGTCCAGTGTCAGGAGGCGTTGGGCGCTCGAGGCGTTGGCCGGCACGCTGATCGCGGCCTCGATGGTTTCCCCCGCGGTGAGGCTGGCATTGGAGCGGCGCAGCAGGTCGATTTTCAGCTGGGCCAGAAAGCCGGTGAGCAGGTCGGCCAGTCGATGGCTGCGGCCGGCCAGGCTCACTTCCGTCTGGGGTCCGGCCTCGTTGAGCAGACGTTTGAACGACCGCAACACCGACCATTCCGGGTCGTGGCGGACGGCGGCGGCCTCCGCGCCGAACCGCAGCTCCCCGGCGGCGTTGGCCGCGACGATCGACGGCCATGCGTCGACACCATCGAAGGAGACGACGGGGTAGTTGCCTCGGTCGACGGCGGCAACGACGGTGTGTGTGGTTCCGAAGTCGATGCCGACTCTCATCGCGCAATCTTAGGACCGCGCCGGGGCCTTGGAACAAGGTTTTTGCCCGGCGCGCCGCGGCCCGACGGGTCCTCGAGTTAACGGCCACCGGTCGCTTCTTCCGATGACTTTGGCCCCTAGGCCGCCGCGCTCGACGCGGAGACGATGACCGGACCGAAAAAGATTGCGTTTGTTTTCAGGAGGCGTCGTGATTGAGATACTCAACGGCTTTCCCGACGACGTGGCCGCTTTCGCCATTCATGGGCACGTGACCAAGGCCGATTACGACGCGGTACTGATACCCAGCTTCGAAGACAGACTGACTCGGCACAATAAGGTCCGGATATATTGCGAAATCGCTCCTGACTTAACCATTCTCGGGCCGGGTGCCGTATGGGCGGATTCGAAGTTCGGCGTGGACCACTACTTCGACTGGGATCGGTGCGCGATCGTCAGTGACGCGCAATGGGTGAAGCACGTAGCGAAACTCACTGAACTTCTGGGTTTTCTATGGCCGGGAAAGTACCGTACGTTTTCGGAGGACGAGGCCGAAGAGGCGCGCCAATGGATTTCCGAGCCCGGCGGTAGGCGCGGGGCCGCATGAAACTGCGCGACGCCATTCGTTGCTGCACGGCGATGCTGGCCGTCCTCCTCGCCGGCACGGTACTCGCCCGCACGCCAACGGCGAACGCGGACAACAAGCGGCTCAACGACGGAGTCGTCGCCAACGTCTACACCGTCCAGCACAATGCCGGTTGCACCAACGACGTGCGGATCAACCCGCAATTGCAGCTGGCGGCGCAATGGCACACCGACGATGTACTCGCCAACCGCGCGCTCGACGGTGACATCGGCTCCGACGGCTCGACGCCACCGGACCGGGCGAATGCAGCGGGCTATGGGGGCAGCGTCGCCGAAACCGTCGCGATCAACCCGGCGCTGGCGATCAGCGGCCTCGAGGTGATCAACCAGTGGTACTACAACCCCGCCTACCTGGCGATCATGCGGAATTGTGCCTATACGCAGATGGGGGTCTGGTCGGAGAACAGCCTGGACCGCAGCGTGGTCGTTGCCATGTATGGCGCACCCGGCGCTGGGGCGCCGAGATGAACCTTCGTCAGCTGACCGGTCCGGCCGCGGCCGCGGCGGTCCTGCTGTGCACCGGCCCGCCCCCCGCGCGGGCCGATGCGGTGGCCTACCTCGTCAACGTGACGGTGCGCCCGGGCTACAACTTCCCTAACGCCGACGCCGCCCTGGCGTACGGGAACGGCATTTGCGACAAGGTGCGGGTGGGGGAGCGCTATGCGCAGATCATGACGGAGGTCAAAGAGGATTTCAGCAACTCCGACGAGTTTCAGGCCTCGTATCTGATAAGCCAGGCCGTCGGTGAATTGTGCCCCGCCCAGATCTGGCAGTTGCGGCAATCGGCCGCCGGATACGTTCCGCCCACGGGGCCGTGACGCAATGACAACACCGGTCGAATATCCCAGTCATCATGGCCGTGGATCTTGTTCACTCCAAGTGCATTTCGCGCTAGGCCGGCAAACATCGCGAATGTGCCTTCGCGCCGTGGACGTTTGTTGTACGGTTCCCCACAAGCGACTCCAGGTTAGGCGCGCAGGCGTCGCGAGGACGGTCATATTTCCGGGCCGCGGGAGGGATTTGCCGTGATTTCCTCAGAGTCCGTCACCAAACCCCTTCGCTCGGTCGGCGGATTCTTCGCCATGTCGCTCGACACCTACGTGGCGATGTTCAAGCTGCCGTTTCCATGGCGTGAGTTTCTCTTTCAGACCTGGTTCGTGGCGCGGGTGTCGATCATTCCGACGCTGTTGCTGACGATTCCGTTCACCGTGCTCGTCGTGTTCACCATGAACATCCTGTTGGTCGAGTTCGGGGCGGCCGACTTCTCCGGCACGGGCGCCGCGACCGCCTCGGTCACCCAGATCGGGCCGGTCGTGACCGTTCTCGTCGTCGCCGGCACCGGGGCCACGGCGATGTGCGCCGACCTGGGAGCGCGTGCCATCCACGACGAACTCGATGCGTTACGGGTGATGGGCGTCGACCCGGTTCGCCGGCTGGCCGCACCCCGGGTGTTGGCGGCCACGGTCGTCGCGGTGTCCTTGGTCTCGCTGGTGACGCTGGTGGGCCTGGCCGGGTCGTTTTTCTTCTCGGTCTTCGTCCAGCACGTCACCCCAGGCGCCTTCGCAGCGGGTCTGACGCTGCTCACCCACCTGCCCGACCTCATCCTCGGTCTGGTCAAAGGGGCGCTGTTCGGGATGGCGGCCGCTCTGATCGCTTGCTACAAGGGCATTTCCGTCGGCGGCGGCCCGCAGGGTGTCGGCAACGCCGTCAACGAAACCGTCGTGTACTCATTCATCGCCCTGTTCGTGATCAACATCGTGGCGACAGCCGTCTTCTACACGGGGCCGCAATGACCGCCGACAGCGCGATACACCAGCGATTCGCCTGGCTGCTGCGCGCGGCGAGCCGCGTCGCCGGCGGCTGGAATCGCGTCGCCGACGGCTGGAATCGCGTTGGCGCGCAGGTGAAGTTCTATTCGATGGCGGTCACCGAGATGCGGACGGCCTTCGTTCGCTACGGGAAGGAAATCATCCGACTGGTCGCCCAGATGAGCCTGGGCACCGGCGCGCTGGCGGTGATCGGCGGCACGGTGGTGATCGTGGGTTTCCTGACCCTGTCGACCGGCGCGGTCATCGCGGTGCAGGGCTATAACCAGCTGTCCGGCATCGGCGTTGAGGCGATGACGGGATTCATCTCCGCCTACGTCAACGTACGCATCATTTCACCGGCGGTCGCCGGAGTCGGTCTGGCCGCGACCATCGGCGCGGGCGCCACCGCGCAATTGGGCGCGATGCGGATCGCCGACGAGATCGATGCGCTCGAGGTGATGGCGGTGCGGTCTGTGGCCTACCTCGTCTCGACCCGGGTGGTCGCGGGCGTTGTCGTCGTCATCCCGCTGTATTGCGTGGCGGTGGTGTGTGCGTTTCAGGCGGCCCGGTTCGGCACGACGGGCATCTACGGCCAGTCCACCGGGGTCTACGACCATTATTTCCGTACATTTCTCAATTCGACCGACCTGCTCTGGTCATTCGTCACGGTGATCACCGCGGCGATCGCCGTCATGCTCGTGCACACCTATTACGGCTACAACGCCTCGGGCGGACCCGCCGGTGTCGGTCGTGCGGTCGGTCACTCGGTCCGCACTTCCCTCATCGTGTTGACGCTGATCGTGTTGGCGATCTCCCTTTCCGTACACGGCCAGTCCGGCCACTTCAATCTTTCGGGGTAGGGACATGTCGGAATCGCGCTCGGAGGGCATGCATCCCGCGTGGTGGACATTGATTTTGGTCGTCGCCACCCTCGGCACCGTCGTGCTGACGTCCGCCTTCTTCTCGGGGTCGTTCAAGTCGTATGTGCCGGTGACGGTGATCTCCGACCGGGCGGGCCTGGTGATGGACCGTGGCGGCAAGGTCAAGATGCGTGGGGTGCAGGTGGGTCGGGTCGCCGAGATCACCACCGGGAAGGACCAAGTCAGCCTCAGGCTGGACCTCTACCCGGACCAGGTCAAATACATCCCTGCGAACGTGCATGCCCGCATCAGGGCCACCACGTTCTTCAGCGGCAAATACGTCGACCTCGTCTACCCGAACCAGCCCGCCCCGAAGCGCCTCGCGGCCGGAGCGGTGATCAGGGTCGAGAACGTCGGCACCGAGGTCAACACCATGTTCGCCAATCTCGTCAAGGTGCTGGACGAGATCGACCCGGCCAAGCTTCAGGGCGTCCTGTCCGCGCTGGCCGAGGGTTTGCGCGGGCGCGGCGCAATCATGGGCCAGGGCATCACCGACGCGAACGAGGTGCTGCGCGAGATCAATCCGCGCGCCGAAACCGTCCGCGCGGACATTCGCGCGGTCCAGCGTGTCGGCGACACCTATGGCCCTGCCGCGCAGGACATACTGCGGGTGCTCGACGCGGCCAGCGTCACTAGCGGCACGGTCAACGATGACCCATCCGCCCTGGACTCGCTGCTCACCGGCGTCATCGGCCTGTCTCGCAGTGGTATCAACCTCGTTGGCCCCAATAAGGACAACATCATCAGGGCAGTCAATCTGCTCGAACCGACGACGAGCCTGCTGATGAAATACAACCCCGCGCTGACGTGCATGCTGGTCGGCGCCAAGACCGCCCTCGATACCGGGTACCGGGACGCGATGGGCGGCGCCAACGGCTACTCGCTGATCATCGACAGCACACCGCTGTTCGGTGCGGACCAATACCGGTACCCGCAGAACGTTCCGATCGTGGGCGCCAGGGGCGGGCCCGGCGGTAAGCCGGGCTGCGGATCGCTGCCGGATGTCGCCGCGAATTGGCCATTGCGTGGGTTGATTACGAACACCGGCTGGGGAACCGGCCTGGACATCCGGCCCAACCCCGGAATCGCCTTCCCCGGATACGCCGACTACCTGCCCGTCACCCGGGGGATCCCCGAACCGCCCAGCATCCGCTATCCGGGCGGCCCCGCGCCCGGCCCGATCCCGTACCCGGGGGCGCCGCCGTACGGCGCCCCGCAATACGCCCCGGACGGGACACCGCTGTACCCGGGTCTGCCGCCGGCGCCACCGCCGGGTGCACCGCCCGAACCCGGTTCCCCGCCACCGGGATCCGAGCCGGCCGTGATCCCGGCCCCCGCACAGCTGCAGCCCACCCCCGCACCGCCACCCCCATAAGCGCCGCCGGCACCGTGACGACCAGCCGACTCTAAACGAGGAGCACCGCCATGAAGGAGAACCTGCTCGGCGCGATCTGGCGCCTGGCGATCTTCATGGTCGTGTGCACCCTGGGCCTGGTCGCGATGTTGGCGATCTTCGCGCAGCTGCGGTTCGGCAACGGACTGCCGTACAAGGCGCGGTTCAGCAACGTGTCCGGGCTCGAGGTCGGCAACTTCGTCCGCATCGCGGGCGTCGAAGTCGGCAAGGTCAGCAAGATCTCGGTCCAGGACGACGGCACCGCGGTCGTCGACTTCAGCACCGACAACACCGTGGTGCTGACGGAGGGCAGCAAGGCGATCATCCGCTACCAGAACCTCATCGGCGGCCGCTACCTTGCGCTACAGGAAGGGCCCGGTGGCACAAGGCAACTCAGGCCCGGCGACACGATTCCACTGGCTCGGACGTCGCCGGCGCTGGATTTGGACGCGCTGATCGGCGGCTTCCGCCCGTTGTTCCGCGCGCTGGATCCCAATCAGGTCAACACCTTGTCCAGCGAGCTCATCAAAGCGTTCCAGGGCGAGGGCGCAACAATCGGCTCCGTCTTGGCGCGCACCGCCGCGCTGACGAACACCCTGGCGGACCGGGACCAGCTCGTCGGGCAGGTCATCGTCAACCTCAACACCGTTCTGGGCTCGCTCGGAGACCAAAGCGCCCAGTTCGCAAAGACCGTCGACTCGTTGTCCCAGCTGCTGGCAACGCTCGCCGACCGCAAGCGAGACATCAGCAACGGGATCGCCTATGCCAATGCCGCGGCCGGTTCGATCGCCGATCTCCTCGCGAAAGGCCGCGCGCCCCTGACGAAGATCCTCAACGAGGGCGACCGGGCGGGTGGCCTCATCCTGGCCGACCGAGACTACTTCGACGACTTCCTCAACACCTTGCCGGACGCCTACCAGATGCTGAACCGGCAGGGCCTGTACGGCGACTTCTTTAGTTTCTATCTGTGCGAAATGCTGTTCAAGCTGAATGGCAAAGGCGGGCAACCGGTTTACGTCAAGGTGATCGGCCAGCCCTCGGGGAGGTGCACGCCGCGATGAAGTACTTCTCCGAACGCAATCCCCTCGTCGTCGGCGCGATCGGTGTCGTGGTCGTCGCAGGCGCGGTGGCGGCGTCGCTGACCTATAGCAAGCTGCCCTTCTTCAAATCGGGCAGGGAGTACTCGGCATACTTCGCCGAAGCGGGCGGGCTGTTAACGGGTGCCGCCGTGCAGGTTTCGGGTGTCAAAGCGGGCACGGTCGACAGCATCGCGCTGGACGGCCCGCGGGTGCTCGTCACGTTCGAGGTGGACAAGCACATCCGGCTCGGAGATCGCAGCGAGGCGTCGATCAAGACGAAGAGCCTGCTGGGGGCCAAGATCCTGGAGATCACCACCCGCGGCGACGGCAGGCTGTCCGGGCCGATCCCGCTCGAACACACCCATGCGCCCTACCAGCTGCCCGACGCGCTCGGTGACCTCGGCGCCGCCATCAGCGGGATGGACACCAACCGGTTGTCCGAATCACTGGCGGTGCTGGCGGATACTTTCTCCGACACCCCGGCCGACCTGAAGATCGCGGTCGCCGGTGTCGCGCGGTTCTCACAAACGTTGAGTGACCGGGACACGCAATTGCGAAATCTTCTGGCCAACGCCAACAAGGCGACCACCGTGTTGTCGCAGCGCAGTGACCAGATAGCCCGTCTGGTCGCCGACAGCAACGCGCTGCTCGTGCAATTGCAGAGCCAGAGCCGCGCGCTGGACCAGATCTCCGGCAGCATCGCGGCGGTGAGCCGGCAGATCAAGGGGTTCATCGCCGACAACCGGCAGACCCTCAAGCCGGCACTGGACAAGCTCAACGAGGTCTTGGCGATCGTCGACAACCGCAAAGAACGAGTGCGACAGGCGATCAAGAAGTTCGATGACTACGCCCTCTCGCTCGGCGAATCGATGTCCACGGGTCCATGGTTCAACTTCTACATCGCCAACCTGATCCCCGGTCAGTTCATCCAGCCCTTCGTGGACGCCGCGTTCTCCGATCTGGGTCTGGACCCGAATGTGCTGCTGCCGTCACAACTCTCCGATCCGCAGGTCGGTCAGCCGGGAACGCCGGCCCTGCCGGTACCGTTCCCGCGCACCGGTCAGGGCGGTGAGCCGAGGCTGAACCTCCCGGACGCGATCACCGGCAACCCGGGTGACCCGCGCTACCCCTACCGTGAGCCGCCCCCCGCGCCGCCGCCGGGCGGACCGCCGCCGGGGCCACCACCGCTCGCCCCGGGGCAGACGGCCCCACCCCCGGCGCCACCTTCGCCGTCGCCGGTGTACGTGCCGGCCCCGGGTGAACCGCCGTCGCTGCCGAAAGCCGGTGAAAGATGAACCGCCACAACGCCAGAATCGGCCTGGCCGCCGTGCTGGTGCTGAGCCTTCTTGCCGGCGCCGCGGCGCTCTGGCGCTCGTCGACGGCGAGCAGCAGGACCACGGTCGTCGCCTACTTCAGCAACAGCAACGGCATCTTCGTGGGCGACGAGGTGCGCATCCTGGGGGTGGCCGTCGGCCACATCAAAAAGATCGAGCCGCAACCCGAGCGCGTCAAGATCACCTTCTGGTATGAGGCCAAATACCAGCTGCCCGCCGATGCCAAGGCCGTGATCCTGTCGCCGTCGCTGGTTACCGCGCGGGCGATCCAGCTGACCCCCGCCTACACCGGTGGACCGCGGCTGCAAGACGGCGCCGTGATCCCACAGGCGCGCACCGCGGTCCCGGTGGAGTGGGACGACCTGCGTCAGGACCTGGAAAAGCTCACCCAGATGCTGCAGCCGACCCGCGGCGGCCTCAGTCCCCTCGGATCGCTCGTGACGACCGCCGCGAACAACCTGCGCGGCCAGGGAGTGACCATCCGCGACACCATCGTGAAACTCTCCCAAGCGGTTTCAGCGCTGGGCGACCACAGCAAGGACCTATTCAGCACGGTGAAGAACCTGTCGATCCTGGTTTCGGCGTTGCAGAGCAGCGGTGACCTGATGCGGCAGCTGAATCAAAACCTGGCCTCGGTCACCGGCCTGCTGACCAACGATCCCAACGAGGTCGCCAACGCGGTCGCAGCGCTTTCCGACGTCGTCGGCGACGTCCGAACCTTCGTGGCCGACAACCGCGAAGCGCTGGGCACGACGTCGGACAAGCTGGCGTCGGTGTCGACGGAGCTGAACAACAGCCTCGACGACATCAAGCAGGCGTTGCATATCGCGCCCACCGAGCTGCAGAACTTCATGAACATCTATCAGCCCGCGCAGGGCACACTGAGCGGTGCGCCGGCATTCGCCAACTTCGCCAATCCGGTCGCCTTCCTGTGCGGGGCGATACAGGCGGCGTCGCGCCTGGGATGGGACCAGTCGGCCAAGCTGTGCGTGCAGTACCTGGCACCGATCATCAAGAACCGTCAGTACAACTTCCCCCCGCTGGGCGAGAACCTGGTGGTCGGCGCCACGGCACGCCCGAATGAGGTGACCTACAGCGAGGACTGGATGCGGCCCGACTACGTGCCGCCGCAGCCGAATCCGATGGGAAACCCGGGCCTTCCGTCCGCGCCGGCCCAGGTGCACCCGACCAATCCCGCCGACGGCCTGCGCGGGTTGATGCTGCCGACGGGGGACGGACCGTGACGGGCGGGCGCCTGCGTCGCGCTGCGGTGGGGTTGTTGGTGGCGCTGACGATGGTCGCGCCGGCCGGTTGTGGTTGGCGCGGTCTGAACTCGGTCGCGCTGCCCGGAACCGCCGGACGCGGCCCCGGGGCGTTCACGATTCAGGCGCAACTGCCCGACGTGGGCACCCTGGAACAGAACTCGCGTGTGCAGGTCGGCGACGTCACGGTCGGCAACGTCGCCAGGATCGAGCGGCAGGGCTGGCATGCGCTGCTGACCATCCGGCTCGACGGCGACGTCGACCTGCCGGCCAACGCGACCGCGACGATCGGGCAAACCAGCCTGCTGGGTTCCCTGCATGTCGAGCTGGCGCCACCCACCGACGTCCCACCCCGGGGCAGGTTGAAAGAGGGCTCGCTGATTTCCCTGTCGTCGGCCGGCAGCTACCCGTCGACGGAGCAGACGCTCGCCGCTATCTCGTTGTTGCTCAACGGCGGTGGGATCGGACAGATTCAGGACATCACCCAGTCGCTGAGCACCGCGCTGGCCGGCCGTGCCGATGACCTGCGCAGCCTGATAGCTCAGCTCGACACCTTCACCGGCCACGTGGCCGGCCAGACCGGTGACATCATCGCCGCCGCCGAGAGCCTCAACAACCTCGTCGGTCAGTTCGCCGATCAGAAGCCGGTGATGGACAGGGCGCTGACGACCATCCCGGCCGCGCTTCGCACCTTGGCCGACGAGCGGCAGACCCTGGTGGAGGCGCTCGATCAGTTCGGCAAATTCAGTGCGCTGGTTGCCGATTCGGCACGCCAGACCAAGGACACTCTGGTCAAAGAGCTCAACGACTTAGCGCCGGTACTGGAATCGCTGGCCAACGCCGGGCCCGCCATGACCCGCGCGTTGAGCCTGCTCGCCACCTATCCGTTCCCGAAGGAGACCATCAGCAAGTGGGCCCGCGGTGACTACGCCAACCTGACCGCCATCATCGACCTGACGCTGAGCCGGCTCGACGCGTCATTCTTCACCGGCACCCGGTTCGAGGGCAATTTGACGGAGTTGGAACTGCAGTGGGGCCGCACGATCGGCCAGATGCCGAGTCCGTACACGGCCGGCAATCCGCTTGTCGCGCCGTATCACTGGGATCAGGGGCGTTGACATGCCGCCCTTGTCGAGACGAATCCTCATCCAGCTGGCGATCTTTGTGGTCGTCGCGCTGGTCGGCGGCGCGGTGATGGTGTTCGGCTACATACAGCTTCCGGCGATGTTCGGTATCGGACGCTATCGCGTCACCATCGAGCTGCCTCAGGCCGCCGGTTTATACCCCAGCGGCAATGTCACTTATCGTGGCACCGAGGTCGGCCGCGTCGACAGCGTGCGTCTCACCAACACCGGCGTCGCGGCGGTGCTCTCGCTGAAGTCGGGGATCGACATCCCGTCAGATCTCGATGCGCAGGTGCACAGTCAATCGGCGGTGGGAGAGCAGTACGTTGCCCTGTTGCCACGCAGGGACTCTCCGCCGCTGCGGGACGGCGACGTGATCCGCGCGGATCGCGTGTCGGTACCGCCCGACCTGGACACGATGTTGGATGCGGCGAACCGTGGCTTGGAGTCGCTCCCGCGTGAGGACCTCAAGACCGTCGTCGACGAGGCTTCCACCGCCGTCGGCGGGCTCGGTCCGGACATCTCCCGGCTCGTGGCCGGCGCCAGCTCGCTATCCATCGATGCGCGAAAGAATCTCGGTGCGCTGCTCACCCTGATCGACGACTCCAAGCCGGTGCTCGATGCGCAGACCGACACACCGGACGCGGTACAGGCGTGGGCCGCGCACCTGGCCGACCTCACCCGTGGGGTGCAGAAAAACGACTCCGCCGTCCGGCAGGTGCTGGAGCAAGGCGGGCCCGCCGTCGGGGAAGTTCGTCAGCTCCTGGATCGGGTAAATCCGACGCTGCCGGTCGTGCTCGCCAACCTGATCGCTGTCGGGCAGGTGGCGCTGACCTATCACGCGGGCCTTGAGCAGCTGCTGGTCCTACTTCCCCAGGCGGTGGCCACGATTCAGGCGATCAATGTCCCGAACAGGAACACCAAGCAGGGCTATAAGGGCGCCTTCCTGAGTTTCAACCTGCGACTGAACCTGCCGCCACCGTGTCTGACCGGCTTTCTGCCGGCACAGCAGCAGCGAGTCCCTTCGTGGGACGACTACCCGGACCGACCAGGGGGCGACCTGTATTGCCGTGTGCCACAGGACTCCCCGCAAAACGTCCGCGGCGTCCGCAACACCCCTTGCGTGGGACGCCCGGGCAAGCGCGCCCCGACGGTGCAGATGTGCGACAGCGACGAAAGCTACGTTCCCCTCAACGACGGTTACAACTGGAAAGGCGACCCGAACGCGACGCTTTCGGGTCAGCCCGTCCCGCAGCCGCGTCCGCCGGCGGCGCCGGCGCCACCCGCGCCGACCCCCGAACCGATGCCGATCGCGGCCGCCGAGTACGACCCGGCCACCGGCACCTACGTCGGCCCCGACGGGCATGTCTACACGCAATCCGACTTGGCCACCCCCGGCGGAAAGGAGCGCACATGGCAGACGATGCTGCTACCGCCGAATTGACCGAGCTCCCTGCGGAAGTCGACGACGACGCGAAAACGGAAAAGGCGCCCCGCGGCCCCGCTCCGGTTCGGCTGACACTGACCATCGGACTTGTCATCGTGGCCGCGCTGATCGGGCTGGTCGGGTGGGTCGGCCTGCGCGCGCACCGAGCGCACGAAGCGCAGCAGCAGCGCACGCTTTTCCTGCAGGCTGGTCGCCAAAGTGCGGTCAACCTCACCACGGTTGACTTCCGTGAAGTCGATGCAGACGTGCAGCGCATTCTGGCCGGGGCGACCGGCGATCTGTACGACAACTTCTCCAAACGCTCGCAGCCGTTCATCGACGTGGTGTTGCGGACCCAGTCCAAGTCCGCTGGAACCGTGACGGAAGCGGGCATCGAATCCCAATCCGGCGACCGGGCGGAAGTCCTGGTGGCTGTCACGGTCCACACGTCGAACGCCGGTGCGGCCGAACAGGAGCCGCACGCCTGGCGAATGCGGCTTTCCGTACTGAAGGTTGGCGGCGTGGCGAAGGTGTCGAATGTGGAGTTCGTGCGATGAGAAACCGATTGCGCCGCAACGCCGACGAGCCCACGGATGCCGTGCCCGAATGCGCGCAACGCATCAACTGGTCGCGGGTGCTGGCATACGGTCTGATACCGGGGCTGGCTTTGTCGCTTGCGTCGACGGCCGGCTTCCTGAAGTGGCAGGGTTCGTCGGTCACCGATGCCGACCGCGGCCGCATCGAGGCTACGCAGACAGCGCGGGATGCCACGGCCGCCCTGCTGAGCTACCGACCCGACACGGTCGAGCGCGACCTGGGCGCCGCTCGTGACCGGCTGACCGGGCGGTTCAAAGACGCCTACACGTCGCTGACCCGAGAAGTGGTGATCCCCGGCTCGAAGCAGAGACACATCTCTGCGGTGGCGAACGTCCAGTCTGCGGCGTCAGTGTCGGCGCGACCCGACCACGGTGTCGTCCTGGTGTTCGTCAACCAGACCACGATCGTCGGCGCTGAGGCGCCCGCCTACACGGCATCCAGCGTCCGGGTCACGCTGGACAAGGTCGGCGGGCGCTGGCTGATCTCCGGATTCGATCCGGTGTAGGTCAAGTTCTTTCAGTGGCAACCGTTCTGGCCGCATCCCACTGCCTCTGCACCGCGCGTTCGCTGGCCGTGGGGACAAGGCCCGACGGCGCGAAAAACTTCGACGGTATCGGCTCGTCCTCCGTCAGTGGCCGGCCGCCGCCGCGAATCGCGTGATAGGACACCATGACTCCGACGATCAACACGATGACGACGACCAGCGCGAACAGAACGGACAGGGTGCCCTGGATGAAGGTGTTCCTGATGACGTCGTCGAGTTGATGGGCGTTCTTGGCCGAACCGAACGACGTCTTGCCGGCGTTCCGCGCGGCCAGGTATTGGAAATGTTGCGTCCAGTAGCCGACATTGGGATCGGCCGAGAAGATCTTCTGCCACGAGGCGGTGAGCGTGACCGCCAGATCCCACAGCAATGGAATCCCGGGAATCCACGCCCACTTCAGCAGGCCCTTCTTGATGACGATCACGGTGATGACGGTCAGCGCGACGGCCGCGAGGAGCTGGTTGGCGATACCGAAGAGCGGGAACAGGGTGTTGATTCCGCCCAGCGGATCCGTCACGCCCATCAGCAGGATGCTGCCCCAGGCCGCGGCCACGGCCAGGCTGCAGAGCCAGACGCCCGGGCGCCAGCTCGGGTTGCGCAGCTTGGCCAGCGGGCCACCGAGGTTGCCCAGCGCGTCGGACAACATGAACCGTGCGACGCGGGTGCCCGCGTCGACTGCGGTCAGGATGAAGAGCGCCTCGAACATGATCGCGAAGTGATACCAGAACGCCTTGAGGCCCGCCCCGCCGAAGACCCGTTGCAGCACTTCCGACATGCCGAATGCCAGCGTGGGCGCTCCGCCGGTGCGCGACACGATGGACTTTTCGCCCACGCCGGCGGCGGCGTGGGCGAGCTGGTCCGTGGTCGCCGGGGTCCCCGACAGTCCGAGCCGGTTGACGTAGTCGGCGGCGGTGGCCGCGGTGCCGCCGGTTTGGGCGGCCGGGGCGTTGAGGGCGAAGTACACGTGTTGGTCGAGGATCGAGGCGCTGATCAACGCCATCACGGCGACGAACGATTCGGTCAACATGCCGCCGTAGCCGATCAGCCGCATCTGGCTTTCCTTCTCCAGCAGCTTGGGCGTCGTCCCCGACGAGATCAGCGCGTGGAATCCGGATAGCGCGCCGCAGGCGATGGTGATGAACAGGAAGGGGAACAGCGATCCGGGGAACACCGGGCCGTCGCCGCCGGCGGCGAACCGCGAGATCGCGGGCGCCTGCATGAGCGGCCGGGCCACGCAGATGCCGACCGCGAGCAGGGCGATGGCCCCGACCTTCATGAACGTGGAGAGGTAATCGCGCGGGGCGAGCAGCAACCACACCGGCAGCACCGACGCCACGAAACCGTAGCCGATGATCAGCCAAGACACGGTCACCGGCGAGATGTTCAACCACGTTGCACCCCAGGCCGTTTCGCCGACCCAGTTGCCGGAGGCCACGGCCAGCAACAGGAGCGCGAAGCCGATGAGCGATACCTCGGCCACCTGCCCGGGGCGCAGGAACCGCAGGTAGCAACCCATGAAGAGGGCGATGGGGATGGTCATGCTGATGGAGAACACGCCCCATGGGCTCTGGGCCAGGCCCCGCACCACGACCAGCGCCAGCACCGCGATGATGATCACCATGATGACGAACGCCCCGACCAGGGCGGCCGCGCCGCCGGTGGCGCCCAGCTCGTCGCGGGCCATCTGGCCCAGGGACCGTCCCCGCCGTCGGGTGGAGATCCACAAGACCAGGTAATCCTGCACCGCGCCTGCGAACACTGCGCCGACGACGATCCAGATGCTGCAGGGCAAGTAGCCCATCTGGGTGGCCAGCACCGGACCGACGAGTGGTCCGGCTCCGGCGATGGCGGCGAAATGATGACCGAACAGCACCCGCCGGTCGGTGGGCACATAGTCGGTGCCGTCCTCGAGCACCTCGGCCGGGGTGGCGCGGTCGTCGCGCGGGCGGACGATCTTCATCTCGATCAGCCGGGCGTAGAACCGGAAGCCGATGACATAGGTGCAGATCGCCGCGACCACGAACCAGACCGCGTTCACCGTCTCGCCGCGTGCAAACGCGATGATCGCCCACGCGACGGCACCGATCACGGCGACGGCCGCGAACACGATCTTGTGCCGGACGGTGATGGGGGAGCGGTCGACGATCGCGACGGGCGGCAGCTCTTCGTCGGTGTGGATATAGCTGACGTCTTTGTCGTGCTCTTTCACTACCACGGCCGAAACCCTACGCGCGGGAAACGAACTCCGCCCGTCTTAATACAGCGCGCGCACGGTGTCGATGGTGTCGGCCTCGGCGGGTCCTTTGTCTTCGCGGTAGCGCACCACCCGGGCGAACCGCAGCGCCACACCGCCGGGGTAGCGCGACGACTTCTGCACGCCGTCCAACGCCACCTCGACCACCTGCTCGGGCCGCAGCTGCACGACATAGTTGTCCGTGGGGCCGATCGCCAGTTCGCTGAAGCGCGCGGTCTGCCAGTCCAGCATGGCGTCGGTCATCCCTTTGAAAGTCTTTCCGACCATGACGAATTCGCCGGAGGCCGGATCGCGCGCCCCCAGGTGGATGTTGGAGAGCTTGCCGCTTCGGCGCCCTGACCCCCACTCCACCGCGAGGACCACAAGGTCCAGCGTGTGCACCGGCTTGACCTTCAGCCAGCCCGCTCCGCGGCGGCCCGCCTGGTACGGCGCGTCCGGCGCCTTGGCCAGCACACCTTCGTGGCCGGCGGCCAGCGTCGCGTCGAGGAAGCCGCTGGCGGCCGCGGGATCGGACGTGACGAGCCGATCGACCCGCTGCGCGGCCGGCACCAGCGCGTCCAGGGCGGCCAGCCGCTCGGCGGTCGGCGCGTCCAGCAGGTCGGCGCCGTCGCGGTGCAGGATGTCGAAAAAGAACACCGAAAGTGGCTGTGCCGCACGGGCCGCCGCCACATCGACCGATCGGCCGAACCGTGACGCGGTGACCTGGAAGCGGTGCGGCCGATTGTCGGGCCGCAGCGCGATCGCCTCACCGTCGGCGATGAGGTCGTGAACCGGCAGGGCCAGCGTCGCCTCCACCACCTCGGGCAGCCGGGCGGTGACGTCGTCAAGGCTTCGCGTGTAGACGGTGACGTCGTCGCCGGCCCGGTGAATCTGCACCCGCGCGCCATCCAGCTTCGCCTCGAAAATCGTTGTGCCGCCGTGGCGTTCCAGCGCATCGTCCACTCCGCTCGCGGTCTGCGCCAGCATCGGGCCGACGGGCCGGCCGACCGATAGGGCGAACTCGTCCAGCGCCCCGGCCCCGCCGCCCAAGGCGGCGGCCGCCACGGCCGGCAAGTCCCCGCCCAGCATCGCGGCGCGTTGCACCGATGCGACGGGGATGCCGGCGGCCTTGGCCACCGCGTCCGCCATGATCCCGGCCAGCGCCCCCTGGCGCAGCTCCCCGCCGAGCAACCGCACCAGGAAGGCTTGCTCGGTGTCGGTCGCGGCGGCGAACACTCCCGCGACGAGGTCGGCGCGCCGCGCCTGCGACCCCTTGCCCGACACCGCCCCGATCTCCGAGAAGCTGGCGTCGACCCCGGCGACCGTCAACGTCGGATGCGACGCCGCCGCCGGGCGCGACCGCAACGATGCCCAGCCGACCCCGATCTGGCGCTGGCGCAGCTCACCCGAGAGCCAGGACACCACGATCGCGACACCGTCGGGGTCGGCCGCCGCGCGGCGCAACAGGTCGGCGATGTGGGCGACCTTGCTCAGCCGTGACGATGTGCCGCCCACGTCAAGGGAGGTCGTCGCCACGTGGAGAAGGAGCACGAAATCAGCTTGGCATGGCTCTTGAACAAGGCGGGGTCAACCCGTCGGGACGGACGCGCTAGCGTACCTAGGCAACGTTACAAATATCGGGAATTCTGACAAGCCAAAATGGGAGGTCCGGATGGAGATCAGCGGGAAGAAGGTCGTCGTCATCGGCGGCGCGTCGGGAATGGGGCGTGCCTCCGCGGAGCTGCTGCACGAGCGGGGCGCGCAGGTCGCGGTGCTCGACCGCGAGGGCTCCGACGGCAAGGAGGTCGCCAAGAGCATCGGAGGCAAGTTCTACCCGGTTGACGTCACCGACTTCAAGGGCACGGAGGAGGCGCTGCAAGCCGCGGTCGACGAACTCGGCGGGCTGCACGTCATCGTGACGACCGCGGGCGGGGGCATTGCCAAGCGGACGATGACCAAGAACGGTCCGCATGACCTCGAATCCTTCCAATCCGTGATCGATCTCAACCTCATCGCCTCCTTCAACATCAGCCGGCTCGCCGCCGCGCACATGGCCAAGAACGAGCCCGAGGACGAGGAGCGCGGCGTCATCATCAACACCGCGTCCATCGCGGCCTTCGAAGGCCAGATCGGGCAGGTCGCCTACACCGCGGCCAAGGCGGGCATCGCCGGCATGTGTCTGACCATGGCCCGCGACCTGGGGTCACTGGGAATCCGGGTGCTTGCGATCGCCCCGAGCCTCTTTGCCACAGGGTTGACCAAGGGCATTCCCGACGAGTTCGCTTCGGCGCTGACCAAGGATGCCGCGTTCCCCAAGCGGCTCGGCCGGCCCGAGGAGTACGCCAAGCTGGTGGCGGCGATCGTGGACAACCCGATGCTCAACGGCCAGTGCCTGCGGCTGGACGCCGGGCAGCGGTTCGCGCCCAAGTAGCCACCCCCACGGGTCGCACTCCTCGCATTAAGTACACTCTTTAGGTAGCCGCCCCGCTTCCCCTCGAAGCGGGGCCGGCTACCCAGCCGGTAGCGAGGAGGGCCCCTCATGGGTATCGCACTGACCGACGACCACCGCGAACTCGCCGAAGTCGCCCGCGCGTTCCTGACCTCGCAGAAGGCCCGCTGGGCGGCGCGGTCACTGCTCGACGCCGCCGAGGAATCCCGGCCGCCGTTCTGGCAGAACCTGGTCGAGCTGGGTTGGCTCGGCCTGCACGTCGACGAAGAGCACGGCGGTTCCGGCTTTGGCCTGCCCGAACTCGTGGTGGTGGTCGAAGAGCTCGGCCGCGCCGTGGCGCCGGGGCCGTTCGTGCCGACCGTGATCGCGTCCGCGGTGATCGCCAAAGACGGTAGCGCCGAACAGAAGTCACGGCTGCTGCCCGGCCTGATCGACGGGACCGTCACCGCGGGCATCGGCCTGGACGGCCGGGTGCGACTCAAGAACGGGGTCGCCGACGGTGACGCCGGAATCGTGCTGGGCGCCGGGCTGGCCGAGCTGCTGCTGATCGCCGCGGGCGAGGATGTGATCCTGCTGGAGCGCGGTCGCGCCGGCCTGTCGGTCGAGGTGCCGAACAACTTCGACCCGACCCGGCGCTCCGGACGCGTCCGCCTCGAGAACGTGAACGTCAGCGCCGACGACGTCTTGACGGGCGCGCGGGCGTCGGCGCTGGCCCGCGCGCGGACGTTGCTCGCCGCCGAGGCGGTCGGTGGCGCAGCGGACTGCGTGGACGCCGCCGTGGACTATGCCAAGGTGCGGCAGCAATTCGGGCGCACCATCGCCACTTTCCAAGCGGTGAAGCATCATTGCGCGAACATGCTGGTGGCCGCCGAGTCGGGCGTCGCCGCGGTATGGGATGCCTCGCGTGCGGCGTCCGAGGACGAAGCCCAGTTCCAGCTGGCCGCCGCGGTGGCCGCGGCCCTGGCGTTCCCCGCCTATGCGCGCAACGCCGAGCTCAACATTCAGGTGCACGGCGGCATCGGTTTCACCTGGGAGCACGACGCACATCTGCACCTGCGCCGCGCACTCGTGATCGCGGCGCTGTTCGGCGGTGATGCGCCGGCCCGGGACGTCTTCGAGCGCACCGCCGCCGGTGCCAAGCGGGAGAACAGCCTGGACCTGCCGCCCGAAGCCGAAGAGCTGCGCACCCGGATCCACGCGGATGCCGCGGAAATCGCCTCGCTGGACAAGGCGGCGCAACGCGACAAACTGATCGAGACGGGCTACGTCATGCCGCATTGGCCCAAGCCCTGGGGTCGCGCCGCCGACGCGGTGGAGCAGTTGGTGATCGAGGAGGAGTTTCGCGCGGCCGGCGTCAAACGGCCCGACTACTCGATCACCGGATGGGTGATCCTGACCCTGATTCAGCACGGAACCGATTGGCAAATCGAAAGATTCGTGGAGAAGGCGCTCCGCCAGGAGGAGATCTGGTGCCAGCTCTTCTCCGAACCCGAGGCCGGCTCCGACGCGGCATCGGTCAAGACGCGCGCCACCCGGGTGGACGGCGGCTGGAAGATCAACGGGCAGAAGGTCTGGACCAGCGGGGCGCAGTACTGCGCGCGCGGCCTGGCCACCGTGCGCACCGACCCGGAGGCCCCCAAGCACGCCGGTATCACCACCGTGATCATCGACATGAAGGGCCCGGGCGTCGAGGTGCGGCCATTGCAGCAGATCACCGGCGGCTCGGAGTTCAACGAGGTGTTCTTCAACGACGTGTTCGTTCCCGACGAGGACGTGGTCGGGGCGCCCAACTCCGGGTGGACGGTCGCGCGCGCGACGCTGGGCAACGAGCGGGTCAGCATCGGCGGCAGCGGATCGTTCTACGAGGGCTTGGCGTCCACCCTGGTGCAGCTCGCACAGCAGTCAGATCGCTTGGCCGGGGCTCCGATTCGGATCGGGTCCTTCCTCGCCGACGATCACGCGCTGCGGTTGCTGAACCTGCGCCGTGCCGCGCGAAGCGTCGAGGGAGCGGGGCCGGGTCCGGAAGGCAACATCACCAAACTGAAGCTGGCCGAGCACATGGTGGACGGCGCCGCGATCTGGGCCGCGCTGTCGGGGCCCGAGGTCGCGCTGACCGATGGACCCGGCGCGGTGGTGGGCCGGCTGGCGATGGGGGCCCGCGGCATGGCGATCGCCGGCGGCACTTCGGAGGTCACCCGCAATCAGATCGCCGAGCGGATTCTCGGCATGCCGCGCGACCCGCTGATCAACTAGCTCAAGTAGCGGGTGCGAACTGTGGCGCCCCGCCGCTGCCCTTTTCCGGTCGGACGTCGACGGGCATGCCGCACCTGACCGAATCGGGTTCGCAGTCAACGATATTGGCGGCCACCCGGAGGCCCTGTTGTTCGGCGAGTTCGACGATGGCGATCACGTACGGGACGGGAATCTCCGGGTTGTACGGGTGGTGGTTGACCGTGTAGGTGAACACCGTGCCGCGCCCGGAGACCGGCCGAGCGACCAGCGGGCCGCCGCAAGCGCGGCATTTGTTGGTCGCCGGATGCACCCAGCGCGCGCAATTGTCGCAGTATTCGATGAGCAGCGGCTGGTCCGGCACGACGAATACAGTACACTCAATTGATTCGACGCATGGTCTGACGGGCGGTGTGCATGACGCATTTCGAGAAGGACGCGATCCTGTCCGGCATCGGCATCTCACGGATCGGCCGCCGCACCGGGATCGCCGGCCTGGAGCTGACCATGGAAGCGGTGCGGTCCGCCATCGAGGACGCCGGTTTGGCCGCCTCGGACATCGACGGCATCGCGACGCTGGGCGACACCCCCGCCGGGGAGGTCAACGCCCAACTGCGGATCGAGGCGGCCGATTGCGGGTCCGGCTTCGGCACCGGCGGCCTGCTCAGCCCGGTGATGTCGGCGTGCCGCGCGGTCGCCGAGCGCCGCGCCCGCCATGTGGTGGTGTACCGGACCATCCAAATGCTCGGTGGCACGGTCCCGGTGAAGCCGCAGGAGAACGCGCCCGCCCCGCCGCTCGCGCGGATGTTCGAGGCGCCGGAGGGCGCCGAACGTCCCGCCGTCGGCGCGATGGACGACGTCAACGACCTGGTCGCGGCCAACGCTTACTCCGCCGCCAACTGGCTGGCGCTCAACTGCCGGCGCCACATGGAGCTGTACGGGACCACCAAACAACAGCTGGGCTGGGTGGCCCTCAACGGCAGGCGCAACGCCGCGTTCAACCCGCGCGCCGTGTACCGCGACCCGATGACGATGGCCGACTACCTCGGCGCCCGGCCGGTGTCCACCCCGTTCGGGCTGCTGGACTGCGACGTCCCGATCGACGGCTCGATCGCGGTGGTGGTCTCGCACGCGGAGTATGCGCGTGACTGCCCGCACCGCGCGGTGGCGGTGGAGGCGATCGGTGGGGCCGACGGCGCCGGGGGCTGGTTCCACCGTGACGACTACCCGAAGATGGCGATGTCGGACGCGGCGGCGCAGATGTGGTCGCGCACGGACCTGAAGCCGTCCGATCTCAAGGTCGCCGAGCTGTACGACGGATTCACCTATCTCACGATCGCGTGGCTGGAAGCCCTGGGAGTCTGCGGCGACGGCGAGGCGGGGCCCTACGTCGAAGGCGGCGCGCGGATCGCCCGCGATGGTGAGCTCCCGTTGAACACCTACGGCGGCCAACTGTCGGCCGGGCGCATGCACGGGTACTGGGCGTTGCACGAGGGTTGTCTGCAGTTGCGTGGCGAGGCGGGGGAGCGGCAGGTGTCGCATCGCCCGGACGTCGGCGTCGTGTCCGTTGGGGGCGGGCCCGTCGCCGGCTGCATGTTGCTCACATGCTGAAAGTGCTTGCAAGAAGACATCGTTGGGCCTGACATGAGCACCGGCCTCGAGAACAAACTGGCTTCCAAGATCGCGCGGGACCTCGAGGCGGAGATCGTCCGCCGCGGCTGGGCCACCGGGGAATCGCTGGGCTCCGAACACTTTCTGCAACAGCGTTTCGGAGTGAGTCGCTCGGTGCTGCGCGAGGCGGTCCGGCTCGTCGAACACCATCAGGTCGCCCGGATGCGCCGCGGGCCGGGCGGCGGGCTGATCATCTGCGAGCCCGATGCCGGCCCGGCCACCCGCGCCGTCGTCATCTATCTGGAATATCTCGGCACGAGCCTTGGCGACCTGCTCAATGCGCGCCTGGTGCTCGAACCGCTGGCGGCTTCGCTGGCCGCGGAACGGATCGACGAAGCGGGCATCGCTCGGCTGCGGGCGGTGTTGCGGGGTGAAGAAGAGTGGAAACCGGGGTTGCCGACGCCGCGGGACGAGTTTCACATCGCCTTGGCCCAGCAATCCAAAAACCCGGTCCTGCAACTGTTTATCGACGTGCTGATGCGGCTCACCACCCGGTACGCCCTGCAGTCGCGGACGGACACCGACACCGAGGCCATCGAGGCGGTCGACCGGATGCACACCGACCACTCCGAGATCGTCGCGGCCGTCACTTCCGGCGACTCGGCGCGGGCCAAGACGCTCAGCGAACGACACGTCGAGGCCGTGACCGCCTGGCTGCAGCACCATCACCCGGGCACCGCGAGTCGACGGCGCAAGCCGCGGCCGCTCACCATCGAGGCGCCCCGCGGGAAGTTGGCGGAGATGCTGGCGGCCACCATCGGCGACGACATCGCGGCCAGCGGCTGGAAGGTCGGTTCGGTCTTCGGCACCGAGACGGCCATGCTGGAGCGCTACCGGGTGAGCCGCGCGGTGTTCCGTGAAGCCGTGCGGCTGCTCGAATATCACTCGATTGCACACATGCGCCGTGGGCCGGGCGGCGGGCTCGTCATCGCCAAACCCCGGGCGCAGGCGAGCATTGACACCATCGCCTTGTACCTGCAGTACCGCGACCCGAGCCGAGAAGACTTACGTTGCGTCCGGGACGCCATCGAGATCGACAACGTCGCCAAGGTGGTCAAGCTGCGCGGCGAGTCCGAGGTGGCCGCGTTCCTGGCCGCCCATCGGTCCGAGGTCGACGAAACGCCCGGCGATGTGGCCGACGCCGCCGTGGAGGAGTTCCGGTTCCACGTCGGACTGGCCCAACTGGCCGGCAACACGCTGCTCGACTTGTTCCTGCGCATCATCGTCGAGTTGTTCCGGCGGCACTGGTCGAGCACCGGGCAGGCACCACCGACCTGGGCGGACGTGCTGGCCGTCCACCACGCTCACCTGCGGATTGTGAACGCGATCGAGGTGGGCGACGAGAGCCTGGCCCGCTATCGCGTTCGCCGTCATCTGGACGCCGCCGCCTCGTGGTGGCTGTAGCGAGTACTGAGTTCGCAGGTGTGATCTGCAGCGCGGTATAGCGAAGGCCCGCCGCGGGTACTGGGGAGGGAGGAAGTGAACGGCCGGTCCAGCAGGGGGTTGGCATCAGTGATCGAAAGCGAGAGTGCTGGAGTGACCGCGGGCACCGAAATCGGAAAGCTCGGCTTTGTCCACTCCGCACTCATCTACCAATCCCAGCAGGAGTATCTGGACTTCGTGACCCGCTTCGTCAGCGACGGGCTGGCGATGGACGAGGCGGTACTTGTTGCGGTGCCGTCCGACAAGCTGGCGTTGTTGCATGACGCGCTGCGCGCGGGCAGCGAGTTGTCGGCCGATCTGCGCATGGTCGACATCGCCGAAGTCGGCCGCAACCCGAGCCGATTCATGGCGATGGAAGGGTCTTTCGTCGACGACCACCCCGACCAACGGGTGCGGATCGTCAGCCAACTCGCCTGGCCCGGCCGCACCGAGGAAGAGTTGGTCGCCTGCGTGGAGCACGAGGCTCTGGTCAACGGGGCCATGGACGGCTACCAGGTGACGGGTTTGTGCCTCTACGACGCGAGCCGGCTCGACGACGATGTGCTCGCGGACGCCCACGCGACGCACCCGCTGCTGTGGAGCGGCGGTGCGTTGCAGTGCAGCGCCGACTACGCGCCCGACGCCGCCTTGCAGCGCTGCAACCGGCCGCTGCCCGGTAACCCGGGGGCGGTCACCTACCTGGTCAGCAAGTCGGCCGACCTCAGCCCCGCGCGGTCTTTTGCCGTCAACTACGCCGGCTGGGTCGGGTTGTCGCAGGACGGGATCGAGGACCTGCAACTGGTGGCCACCGAGCTGGCCAGCAACAGCTTGATGTACACCGACGGCGCCTGCCAACTCGCCTTCTGGCGCGACGACGATTATTTGGTGTGCGAGGCGCGTGACACCGGATGTTTCGAGGATCCGCTGGTGGGCCGGCTGGACCCGGGGCCGTGCGGTCCCGCCAGCCGCGGCCTGTACCTGGTCAACGCCATCTCGGACCTGGTGCGCACGCACACCACCACCAGCGGCACGACCATTCAGGCCTACCTGCGGTTCGACCCGTCGGCCGGGCCGACCGGGTAATACGCAACAAGCAACCCGCTGGGAACCGTCCCCCGCGCTGCGGTCCCTAGGGGTTGCCCGTCACAATCAGGTCGACGCAGCCGGCTCTAGAGGGGAACGCAAACCCCGGCCACGCAGGTCCCGGAGCTGCTTCCGCCGACGAGCCCGCCGCTTCCGGCCGCGGATGAAGCACATCCTGTCGGTAGCACCAACACCGCGATTAGCCCCGCGCCCGCAGCGGCAGCTTTAAGGGGTTTCATGGTGCGTTTTGCCTTCATGATGAGCCTTCTTTCATCATTTTTCCGAGGGGGAGTAATTGCACATCCGTTCAACGAACGGATGCCTCGAGCCCCATACCCGCTGTTCGACATGCGTAAACCAAAATTTCCGATTAATTTCGAGACGGGTTGACGCGTTATGCCGCTGGCCGAAGTTGCACGTCAGGCCCCTAGGCGGCTAATGTCGTCGCTCGTGCGTCTTCTCGAGCGTGCCGTAGTAGCTAGCACCCGCAGCGGGGTCTGACCTAGACCGACCCCCCGCTGTGGGTCGGAAGCTACTGCCGTCGGTCACTCCTTTCGATCGAAGAAGACCGGCCACATGACTATTCCCGAGCGGCTCGATCCGTTCAGCGCTCCCGACACCCACTGCCTCGCCACGGTGTGGTTCGCCGAGCAGTTCGGCGCCCCTCTGCCCCGCGGTCTGCGTGAGCACGCCGGCGCGATGTCCTGGGAGCGTTTCGTTGCGACCTACGCTCACACGAGCGGCCCGATCCGCTTACGCAACTGGGTGTGCACCGACACCGACCGGCGGCTGGGTCCGCAGGTTCGTAACTTCCGGGCCATGATCGCCGTGGGCGACCGCATCAGCACCTCAACCGCCGCCGCCGGCGGCCCGATCGCGGCGCTCAGCGCGATGCTGCACGAGCACGGGATCCCGGTTGAGATCCTCGAGTTTCATCAGCTGCGATCCGGCGGGCGCACCGCCACCTTCCTCCGCGGCAGCAACGGCGGCCGTGTCGAATGGGCGATGGGCTGGTCGGAGGATTCAACCCAGTCGGCATTGCGCGCGGTGATCGCGTGCGCCAACCGGTTGATCGCCTGATGCGTTCGGGCCGGCCTACAGCGGGCGCAGCACGATCGGCATGCCGTCCATCGGTATCGGCATGCCGCCGTAGTCCCAGTGCGGCTGGTAGCCCGGCCGGGCCAGCTCCAGCCGGTAGCGGCGCAGCAGCCGGTGCACGACGGTCTTGACCTCCAGCTGGCCGAACACCATGCCGATGCACTTGTGCGCGCCGCCGCCGAACGGCGCGAAGGCGTACCGGTGCTTCTTGTGCTCGGAGCGGGGTTCGGCGAAGCGTTCGGGGTCGAATTTGTCTGGGTCCGTCCACAATTCGGGCAGCCGGTGGTTCATGCCGGGCCAGATGGTGATGTTGGTCCCGGCGGGGATGTAGTGGCCGAGTAGCTCGGTGTCGCGAACGGCCTGCCGCATGTTGAACGGCAGCGGCGTCACCATGCGCAGCGACTCGTTCATGATCAGTTCGAGCGTTTCCAGCTTCTCAAGCGCCTCGATGTCCAGCGGCCCGTCGCCGAGCCGCGCGGATTCCTCACGCGCCCGCTCCTGCCACTCCGGGTTGGCGGCCATGTTGTAGACCATGGTGGTCGTCGTCGACGTCGACGTGTCGTGGGCGGCCATCATCAAGAAGATCATGTGATTGACGATGTCCTCGTCGGTGAAGCTGTTGCCGTCGTCGTCCTCGGTGTGGCACAACACCGTCAGCATGTCGTTGCCGGTGGCGTTGCGGCGTTCCCGCACCCGCTCGATGAAGTAGTCCTCGAGCAGCTTGCGGGCGCGCAGCCCGCGCCACCACTTGAACGGCGGAACCGGCTGCCGGATGATCGCGCCGCCGGCGCGCGTCGTGATCGTGAACGCCTGATTGACCTTGGTGACCAGGTCGTGGTCGGTGCCCGGCTCGTGCCCCATGAACACCAGGGACGCGACATCCAGGGTGAGTTCCTTCATCGCCGGGTGGAACAGGAACCGCGCGTCGTTCGTCGGCCAGTTGGCGACGATGTCGCTCGCCACGCGGTCGATGTGCTCGACGTAGCCGGTCAAGCGGGTGCGGGTGAAGGCCTCCTGCATGATGCGCCGGTGGTACATGTGCTCGTCGAAGTCCAGCATCATCAGGCCCCGGTTGAAGAACGGCCCGATCACCGGGTGCCAGCCCTTCTGCGAGAAGTCCTTGTTCTTGTTGGAGAACACGGCCTGGGTGGCGTCCGGGCCCAGCGCGGTGACCGCCGGCATGATCGGCGAGTCGAGGTACACCAGTGGGCCTCGCGTTTGATAGAGGAACAGCGAGTAGTCCGGCCCGCCCCGGAACATCTCGATGATGTGGCCAAGGATAGGGAGGCCGGCATCGCCCACCACGGGCTTCAGGCCGCTGCCGGCGGGCGGTTCGGCCAGGACTTTCGTTTCCCAGTCGTGGGCGAGTAGGCGCTTCTCGATCGCACCCATCCCCGGGATGGTGTTCAGCGTCGGGGTGAACCGGCGCCGCGCCTGGTCCAGCAGGTACTGCGGGGTGCTGATCGTGGCGGTCATAAACGCGCTCCTTTGCGTGCCCTCCGAGGTGACAGCCGTCACTGTCTTATAACCTTCGGAAAAAACTTGACGGCTGTCAAGTTTGCTTTTTTCCCGGCGTGGTGCAAGGTCAGGGAATGAGCAGCCACCCCGCCACTCCGGAACAGGGCGGGCAGCGGCGCGGCGACAAACAGCGCCAGGCCATCCTGCAGGCGGTGCGGGAACTGCTGCAGGAGAAGCCATTCGCGGAGCTGTCGGTCAGCACCATCAGCCTTCGGGCTGGCGTGGCCCGGTCCGGCTTCTACTTCTACTTCGACTCCAAGTACGCCGTGCTCGCCCAGCTGATGGCCGAGGCCGCGGCGGAACTCGAAGAGCTCACCCAGGATTTCGCACCGCGCCAGCCGGGCGAGTCGCCGGAACAGTTCGCCGAACGCATGGTCGGCAGCGCGGCGGCCGTCTACGCGCACAACGACCCGGTGATGACCGCCTGCAACGAGGCCCGCAACACCGACGTCGAGATCCGAAACCTCATGGATCAACAATTCGAGGTGGTGCTGGGTCAGATCGTCTCCATCGTCGAGGCCGAGATGGAGGCCGGGACCGCCAGTCCCATCAGCGACGACCTGCCGACACTGATCCGCACCCTGGCCGGGACCACCGCGTTGATGCTGACCGGCGATCCCATCCTGGCCGGCCGCGACAGTGATCGCGACCGGCGCGTGCGCGTGCTCGAGCGGTTGTGGCTCCACGCGCTGTGGGGCGGGCGTCCGTAGGGCGTTACCGCCGGTATCGTCACGGCAATGGGGCAGCAGGGATATTTCGCGGGCAAACGGTGTCTGGTCACCGGGGCGGCCAGCGGCATCGGTCGCGCCACCGCGTTGCGGTTGGCCGCACAGGGCGCCGAGCTCTATCTAACCGACCGTGACCGGGGCGGCCTCGAGCTCACCGTGGCCGACGCCCGCGCGCTGGGGGCACAGGTGCCCGAACATCGGGCCCTCGACATCGCCAACTACGACGAGGTGGCCGCGTTCGCCGCCGACATCCATCGCGACCACCCGAGCATGGACGTCGTGCTCAACATCGCTGGAGTGTCGGCCTGGGGCACCGTCGACCGGTTGACGCACGAGCAGTGGAGCAAGGTGATCGCAATCAACCTGATGGGTCCGATCCACGTCATCGAGACGTTCGTCCCGCCGATGGTTGCGGCCCGCAACGGTGGGCATTTGGTCAACGTGTCGTCGGCGGCCGGGCTGGTCGGGCTGCCATGGCATGCGGCGTACAGCGCCAGCAAATACGGATTGCGCGGACTGTCTGAGGTGCTGCGCTTCGACCTGGCCCGGCACCGCATCGGGGTGTCGGTCGTGGTGCCGGGCGCGGTGAAGACGCCGCTGGTCAAGACGGTCGAGATCGCCGGCGTCGACCGTGACGACCCCACGGTGAGCCGCTGGGTCGAACGATTCGGTGATCATGCCGTGTCGCCGGAAGCAGCGGCCGAAAAGATGCTGGCCGGAGTGGCGAAAAATAGATACCTGATCTATACGTCGCAGGACATTCGGGCGCTCTACGCGTTCAAGCGGCTGGCGTGGTGGCCCTATAGCCTGGCGATGCGCCAGGTGAACGTGTTCTTCACGCGGGCACTTCGGCCCGGCCCGGCTCCACTACCGCGGCATCACCAATTCGAGACGCACTCCGAGCAACCGGACCGGGCGGTCGAGCTCGAATAGATCCAGGACGCGCAGCGCCGCAGCGACGATGGTGTCGCGATCGGTGGTGGGGGCGGCCAGCTTGCGGATTTTGGTGCGGGTGTAGAACGTCGTGGTTCGCACGGTAACCGCGACCCGGGTCACGATCCGCCCCCCTTCCACGACATCCTCGAGTGCTCGGCGGGCCAATTCCGTTACCGCCGAATCCATTTCGGCGCGGTCGGTGAGATCACGCGGAAACGTCACGACGTGGCTGCGGGAGCGCGGAACCCATGGCTCGGCACTGACTTCCGTGTCGCCGCCGCCCTTGGCCAGCAGCAGCAGCCACAGACCCGTGCGCGGGCCGAAGGTGGACGTCAGCAGCTCGGCGTCGCTGTGCGCGAGTTCCCACACCGTCGTTATCCCCAGCGTGGCAAGCTTTTTCGCCGTCTTGGGGCCGACGCCCCACAGCGCGTCGACGGGGCGGTCGGCCATCACATTCATCCAGTTCGCGTCGGTAAGGACGAAGACGCCGGCCGGCTTGGCGAAGCCGGTCGCGATCTTGGCGCGCTGTTTGTTGTCGCTGACTCCGACCGAGCAGGACAGCCCGGTTTCCGACGAGATGACCGTCCGGATCTCTTCGGCCACTTCGTTCGGATCGGCCGCCGCGTCGCCTTTCAGCCCGACATACGCCTCGTCCCAGCCCCAAACTTCGACCGGGTGTCCCAAATCGCGCAACAACCCCATCACCTGTTCGGACGCCGCGTCATAGGCGGCTGGATCCGACGGTAAGAACGTGGCGTCGGGGCAGCGGCGAGCGGCGGTCCGCAACGGCATCCCCGCGTGCACACCGAACTCGCGGGCCTCATAGGAGGCGCAGGTGACGACCTTGCGCGCCTCGGATGGATCGCCGCTGCCGCCGACGATGACCGGCAGCCCGGCCAGTTCGGGGTGGCGCCGCAGTTCCACCGACGCCAGAAACTGGTCGAGGTCGACATGCAGGACCCAGGCGGAACTCATCACCGGCCACAGAGCTTGCGCGCCAAGCTTTCCCAGGCATCACCCAATGTTTGGAGGGTATGGCCGCGATCGTTGAGCTGATGCTCGACATAGTTCACATTGAGCAGAGCCAGTAGGGCATCGGTCTGAACGTCGAGGTCGCCGGTGGTGTGCGCCGCCTGGAGTAACACCCGGACGTGGGTGTGGTGTACCAAGACGGGCGCGCTGTAGCGAGTCTGCGGATCGCGGTGGGCTTCCGACAGCAGTTCGCGATGGGCATGGACGAAGCAGATCCGTTCCCGGCCGAATGCCGCCAGCCGGTCCATCGGGGGAGCGTCAGGTCCCAGTGGGGGCGGTCCGAATAGGAAAGCCTGCTGGCTGGTTCGCTCGTCCTCGTCGAGCAGCACCATCATCAAGCCGGCGCGGCTGCCGAAGCGGCGAAACAACGTACCTTTGCCGACACCGGCGGCAGCCGCGACGTCGTCCATGGTGACGGCGTCGGCGCCGCGCTCGGCGATCAGATTTCGGGCAGCCTGGAGCAAGAGCGCCCGGTTGCGCGCCGCGTCGCCCCGCTCTTGGTGGATCACCTGCGGAGCGCACACGGGCAACTGGTCCAACCGCTCGCTCATTACTGCACCTTAGCGCCGTCGGAATAAATCGGACTGCGGTCCGGTTGGGGCATGCGAGGACGTAGACCAACAACCGAAGGGAACTCCAGCAGTGGCAATCAAAATCTTGGCGTTCGTGGGGAGCCTGCGGGCGGCGTCAGTGAACCGACAGATCGCCGAGCTGGCGGCGGAAGTCGCGCCAGACGATGTCACCGTCACGATCTTCGAAGGGCTCAATGAGTTGCCGTTCTACAACGAGGAGATCGACGACGCGATGGGCGCCGACGGCCCGCCGCTGGCGCCGGTGGCCGCGCTGCGCGCCGCGGCGGCCGACGCGGACGCCGCGCTGGTGGTGACCCCGGAATACAACGGCAGCATCCCGGCCGTCATCAAGAACGCGATCGACTGGCTGTCGCGCCCGTTCGGCAACGGCGCGCTGAAAGGCAAGCCGCTGGCCGTCATCGGGGGGTCCTTCGGCCAGTACGGCGGGGTATGGGCGCACGACGAAACCCGTAAGTCGTTCGGGATTGCCGGCGCCCGGGTGGTCGAGTCGATCAAGCTCTCGGTGCCGTTCAAAACCCTGGAGGGCAAGGCGCCCGCGGAGCACGCCGAGCTCTCGGGGAATGTGCGCGATGCGGTCGGGAAGTTGGTCGCCGAAGTCGGCTAATTGGCAGAAGTCAACAAGCCGGTCGCGGGGCGACCAGCGAGCTTGTCGTAACCGAATAGCAGAAGCCGCCAGCCCCGGCTGGCGGCTTTGCTGGCGGCGGACCGGGCGGGTGGAACGCGGCGGCCCCACCGGGACTTGTCGGTGGCCGGTGATACAACGATTCGCATGGCGGCTTCGACGAAGAATGTGACCTGCGACACGCCGAGCGCGTGTCGCGCAGAGGCCTCGCGACCAGGGAATTTCAGAAATGTTATTCCGAACATCTTGTATCTCGATATCTTGTCAGCCACTAGGTGTAGTGTTTCGAGCACCGGCAGATCCCAGGTTCACCAGGCCGCCCGGGGCCTGGTTCACCACCCGAAATCGGCTCACCAGGTCATTCGACCCCGACGGCCGCAAGACGGGAATGTGGGGGCTTGACGGTCCGCTGAAACACAGCGAAGACAGCGTTTGTTGCAGTACCCGAGTAGTTGCCAGTCCGTTACAAGTCCCACCTTCCGCAAAGGAGCGGCTTCTATGAGCATCACCGTGTACACCAAGCCGGCATGCGTGCAGTGCAGCGCCACGTTCAAGGCCCTGGACAAACAGGGCATCGGCTACGAGAAGGTCGACATCACGCTGGACAACGAGGCGCGTGACTACGTGATGGCACTGGGTTACTTGCAGGCCCCCGTGGTGGTGGCGGGAAACGACCACTGGTCCGGGTTCCGGCCGGACCGCATCAAGGGGCTCGCGGAATCGGCGCTCAGCGCTTAGACGGACGTTAGGTAAGAAGGAGGTTGCGGTGCCATGGACAGCACGCAGCGCAACCTGGTGTATTTCTCCTCCGTGTCGGAGAACACCCACCGCTTCGTGGAGAAGCTGGGCGTTCCCGCCACGCGGATACCGCTGCACGGCCGTATCGAGGTCGACGCGCCGTACGTGCTGATACTGCCCACGTACGGCGGCGGCCGGGCCACCCCGGATCTCAATGCCGGTGGCTATGTCCCCAAGCAGGTCATCGCATTCTTGAATAACGAGCAGAACCGGTCGTTGATCCGCGGCGTGATCGCCGCGGGCAACAACAACTTCGGCGCCGAATTCGCCTACGCGGGCAACGTGATCTCACGCAAATGCGGCGTGCCCTACCTTTACCGCTTCGAACTGATGGGAACCCCGGACGACGTGGAAGCCGTCCGCGCGGGCCTGGCTGATTTTTGGAAGGAACAGACGTGCCACCAACCGTCACTGCAGAGCCTGTAACGTCCGGCGCTCACGCTCTACCGGGCGAGACGGACTACCACGCCCTGAACGCGATGCTGAATCTGTACGACGCCGACGGCAAGATTCAGTTCGACAAGGACGTGCTGGCCGCCCGTGAGTACTTCCTGCAGCACGTCAACCAGAACACGGTCTTCTTCCACAATCAGGACGAGAAGATCGACTACCTGATCCGCGAGAACTACTACGAGCGTGAGGTTCTCGACCAGTACTCGCGCAACTTCGTCAAGTCGCTGATGGACCGCGCCTACGCGAAGAAGTTCCGGTTCCCGACGTTTCTCGGCGCGTTCAAGTACTACACCTCTTACACGCTGAAGACGTTCGACGGTAAGCGCTACCTGGAGCGCTTCGAGGACCGCGTGGTCATGGTGGCGCTGACCTTGGCCGCCGGCGACACCGGCCTGGCCGAAAAGGTGGTCGACGAGATCATCGACGGCCGCTTCCAGCCGGCCACCCCGACGTTCTTGAACTCGGGCAAGAAGCAGCGCGGCGAACCGGTGAGCTGCTTCCTGCTGCGCATCGAGGACAACATGGAGTCGATCGGGCGATCGATCAATTCCGCCCTGCAGCTGTCCAAGCGTGGCGGGGGAGTTGCGTTGCTGCTCACCAACATTCGCGAGCACGGCGCACCGATCAAGAACATCGAGAACCAGTCCTCGGGTGTCATCCCGATCATGAAGCTGCTCGAGGACTCGTTCTCCTACGCCAACCAGCTGGGCGCGCGCCAGGGCGCCGGCGCGGTGTATCTGCACGCGCATCACCCCGACATCTACCGCTTCCTGGACACCAAGCGTGAGAACGCCGACGAGAAGATCCGGATCAAGACGCTGAGCCTGGGCGTGGTGATTCCCGACATCACCTTCGAGCTGGCCAAGAAGAACGAGGACATGTACCTGTTCTCGCCCTATGACGTCGAGCGGGTCTACGGCCTGCCCTTCGCCGATATCTCGGTGACCGAGAAGTACTACGAGATGGTCGACGACGCGCGCATCCGCAAGACGAAGATCAAGGCGCGGGAGTTCTTCCAGACGCTGGCAGAGCTGCAGTTCGAGTCCGGCTATCCGTACATCATGTACGAGGACACGGTGAACCGGGCCAATCCGATCGAGGGCAAGATCACGCATTCGAACCTCTGCTCGGAGATCCTGCAGGTGTCCACGCCGTCGCTGTTCAACGATGACCTGTCGTATGCCAAAGTGGGCAAGGACATCTCGTGCAACCTGGGCTCGCTGAACATCGCCAAGGCCATGGACTCGCCCGACTTCGCGCAGACGATCGAGGTGGCCATCCGCGCGCTGACCGCGGTGAGCGACCAGACCCACATCACGTCGGTGCCGTCAATCGAGCAGGGCAACAACGATTCCCACGCGATCGGGCTGGGACAGATGAACCTGCACGGCTACCTCGCCCGCGAGCGCATCTTCTACGGGTCCGAGGAAGGCATCGACTTCACCAACATCTACTTCTACACCGTGCTCTACCACGCGCTGCGGGCGTCGAACCGCATCGCCATCGAACGGGGCAGGGCGTTCGGCGGTTTCGAGCGGTCGAAGTACAAGTCGGGGGAGTTCTTCGACAAGTACATCGAACAGGTGTGGGAGCCGCAGACCGAGAAGGTGCGTCAGCTCTTCGCCGACGCGGAGATTCGGATCCCGACCCAGGACGACTGGAAGCGGCTCAAGGAATCGGTTCAGGCGCACGGCATCTACAACCAGAATCTGCAGGCCGTCCCGCCGACGGGGTCGATTTCCTACATCAACCACTCGACCAGCTCGATCCACCCGATCGCCAGCAAGGTCGAGATCCGCAAGGAAGGCAAGATCGGCCGCGTCTACTACCCGGCGCCCTACATGACCAACGACAACCTGGAGTACTTCCAGGACGCCTATGAGATCGGCTACGAGAAGGTCATCGACACGTACGCCGCGGCCACCCAGCACGTGGACCAGGGGCTGTCGCTGACGCTGTTCTTCAAGGACACCGCCACCACCCGCGACGTGAACAAGGCGCAGATCTACGCCTGGCGCAAGGGCATCAAGACGCTCTACTACATCCGGCTGCGGCAGATGGCTTTGGAGGGCACCGAGGTCGAGGGCTGCGTGTCCTGCATGCTCTGACCGCCGCGCCGGGTCCTGGCGCGCAGTCTGCCCAGGTCAGCGGGCTCACGGCGGCCCCGGAGGGGTATGGTGCTTGACGTGGTGAGAATTCCGCGACCACCCCACCCCAGCGTCAAACCGCCTGGGGTGAAGGTCGACGCGCGCAGCGAGCGTTGGCGCGAACACCGCAAGAAGGTGCGTGGCGAGATCGTGGATGCGGCCTTCCGCGCCATCGACCGCCTGGGTCCCGAGCTCAGCGTGCGGGAGATCGCCGAGGAGGCCGGTACCGCCAAGCCGAAGATCTACCGGCATTTCCACGACAAGTCCGATCTGTTCCAGGCGATCGGGGAGCGCCTGCGCGACATGCTGTGGGCGGCGATCTTCCCGTCGGTCGACCTGAAGACCGATTCGGCACGCGAGGTGATCCGGCGCGCCGTCGACGAGTACGTCGGCCTCGTCGACCAGCACCCTAACGTGCTGCGGGTCTTCATCCAGGGCCGCTCCGCGGCCAGCCCCCAGATCCTCAACGAGGGCCGCGGGATCACGTTGGCGATGGCCGACCTCTTCGACAACGAGTTGCGCGAAATGGAACTCGATCATGCGGCGTTCGAGCTGGCCGGGCATGCCGCTTTCGGCTCGGCCGCGTCGGCCACCGAATGGTGGCTGGGTCCCGACCCGCAGAGCGCGCGCCGCATGCCGCGCGACCAGTTCGTCGCCCATCTGACGACGATCATGGTGGGGGTCATCGTCGGCACCGCTGAGGCGCTCGGCATCACGATGGACCCCGATCAGCCGGTCCACAGCGCGGTGCCTAGCAACTCTGCGGCGAGTTGAGGACCTTTGGCACGTTGACATCGTTCCGGCGATCGTCAACACTCGGTGCCATCCGATACCCTGGGTACTGGGTATTTGCCGCGGCTGGACGGCAGCGAACGTCCGAGCTGATCTCGAAAGAAAGACCGCTATGACCGATGCCATGACACAGGCCGAGCCGACAACTCCGGCGCACGAACCGGTGCACACCCGCGCCATCATCATCGGGACCGGGTTCTCCGGCCTGGGAATGGCGATCAAGCTGCAGCAGCAGGGCGTGGACTTCGTCATCCTGGAGAAGTTCAAGGACGTCGGCGGCACATGGCGCGACAACAGCTACCCCGGCTGCGCCTGTGACATCCCGTCTCACCTGTACTCGTTCTCCTTCGAGCCGAAGCCCGACTGGAAGAACCCGTTCTCCTATCAGCCCGAGATCTGGGACTACCTCAAGGGTGTCACCGAGAAATACGGACTGCGCCGGTACATCGAGTTCAATTCGCACGTCGATCGAGCCCACTGGGACGACGACGAGCACCGCTGGCACGTCTTCACCAAAGACGGCCGCGAATACGTCGGGCAGTTCCTGATCTCGGGCGCCGGCGCGCTGCACATCCCATCTATTCCCGACATCGAGGGCCGCGACGAATTCCGCGGTCCCGCTTTCCATTCCGCGGAATGGGACCACAGCGTCGACCTGACCGGCAAGCGGGTGGCGATGATCGGGACCGGCGCCAGCGCGATCCAGATCGTGCCGGAGATCGTCGGGCAGGTGGCCGAACTTCAGCTCTACCAACGCACTCCGCCGTGGGTGGTGCCGCGCTCCAACCCCGAGATTCCCGTGGCGCTGCGGCGCGCCATGGCGAACATCCCCGGGCTGCGGGCGCTGGCGCGTATCGCGATCTACTGGGGCCAAGAGGCCCTGGCCGTCGGGATGACCAAGCGTCCCGACGCGCTGAAGTTCATCGAGGCGTACGTGAAGTACAACATCCGCCGGTCGGTCAAGGATCGTGAACTGCGTCGCAAGCTGACCCCGCACTATCGCATCGGGTGCAAGCGAATCCTGAACTCCTCCACCTATTACCGCGCGGTCGCGGATCCGAAGACGGAACTGATCACCGATCACATCGCGCGGATCACGCCCAACGGGATCGTCACCGCCGACGGTAAGGAGCGCGAGGTCGACGTGATCGTCTACGGCACCGGATTCCACGTCACCGACTCCTACACCTACGTCCAGATCAAGGGCCACAACGGTGAGGACTTGGTGGACCGCTGGAACCGGGAGGGCATCGCCGCCCACCGCGGCATCACCGTCGCGGACATGCCCAACCTGTTCTTCCTGCTGGGGCCGAACACCGGCCTGGGGCACAACTCGGTGGTGTTCATGATCGAGTCCCAGATTCGTTACGTCGCCAGCGCGATCAAGACCTGCGACAAGCTGGGCGTGCAGGCGCTGGCGCCGACGCGCGCCGCGCAGGACAGGTTCAACGATGAGTTACAGCGCAGGCTGGGGCCGTCGGTGTGGAACAGCGGTGGTTGCGCCAGTTGGTATCTCGACGAACACGGCAAGAACACGGTGCTGTGGGGTGGCTACACCTGGGAGTACTGGCGGGACACCCGCGCGGTCAAACCCGAGGAGTACCAGTTCTTCGGGGTGGGCTCACGTGCCGGCCGCAAGGCCGTCCCCGCCTAGCAGGCTGACGAAGGCCTTCGCGGCGGCGTCGACGCCGGCCTCGTCGTCGGTGGCCACGAGATCCAGCAGCAGGCCACGAGTCACGGCAAGCCCGAGTCTTGCCATTGCGGCATCGTAAGGAACGTCGGCGGAAACTTCGACCTCGCGCAGCCATCCGTCGACGGCGCCGGGAATCATGTGCGTGAACGGCTTCTCGCCTTGGGCCGCACGCGAGTAGCACTCGAAGAAGAGGCGTTCCAGCTGGCGCAGCTCGGGTCGGCGAAGGTCGGCCCACATAGCGGCGAAGCCCTCGGCCGGATTCGTCGGCAGCCCGGGGACGACAGCCATCTGGCGTCGCTCGGCCTCCTCGACGATCGCCATCAGCAGGCCTTCTCGAGAACCGAAGTGGTGCAACAGCATTCGATGGCTCGTGCCGACCGCCGCAGCCACTTCGCGCAGCGAACGGCCACCAACGCCGCCCGCCGCGAACTCGTCGAAGAGCGCATCGAGCAGCTGTCGGCGCCGCTGTAGGTCAGGAGTGCGAGCCATTGGCGCGGCTGAGCTGCTCAGACCGGGCCTTGAGTCCTTGAGCCTCGAGTTCGAGGAATCGCTTGGTCTTCTTGACCATCAGCTTCGCGACGAGAGCGCCCAGTGCGCCGCGCTGGTCGAGTTCCTGGCGCACGAGCGTGCCGCCGTCGGGTCGGGCGGTCACATAGTGGCGAGCGGTGACGTTCACGCCCTGGGAGCGTTGCACCCAGGTCCAGGAGGTGCCCGGATCGAGCTCGGTGACCGTCCACACCAGCTTCTGCATGCCGGGCTGCTTGATCGCGAACCGCCTGCCGATGGCGAGGGCGGAACCGTCCCGTCCAGCCAGCGAAGTCACCGAGGCGGTCCAGTCGGGCCAGTGCTCGACGTCGCTGAAGACATCCCACACCAGCTGCGGCGGTGCATCGATCTCGACACTGTCTTCGGTAAACATGTACCAAATGGTACATCGAGCGGTGGCTCTTGGGTAGCGGCTGAGCCTTCGGCCCCATTACGCGACGAACGCGTAATACTTGGGGGAGTGAAAGTGAACGCGGGGTATGTCCGCGACACGCAAACACAAGTTCTTGTGTTCCGCTTTGTTGTCGTACCCCAGGGGTAGTGTTTGGAGCCTGACGTCCCTCAGGAAAAACGGCGTGTGAAGTGGGGTTCTGGTGACCGAAAACATGAAGCTGATTGACCGCGTTTCGGCGATCAACTGGAACCGGCTGCAGGACGAAAAGGACGCCGAGGTCTGGGACCGGCTGACCGGAAACTTCTGGCTGCCCGAGAAGGTGCCGGTGTCCAACGACCTTCCGTCGTGGGCAACGCTGACGCCCGGCGAGAAGCAGCTGACCATGCGGGTGTTCACCGGGCTGACGCTGCTGGACACCATCCAGGGCACGGTGGGGGCGGTCAGCCTGATCCCCGACGCGCTGACCCCGCACGAGGAAGCCGTCTACACCAACATCGCCTTCATGGAGTCGGTGCACGCGCGCAGCTACAGCAACATCTTCTCCACGCTGTGCTCGACCGCCGAGATCGACGACGCCTTCCGCTGGTCGGAGGAGAACCCCAACCTGCAGCGCAAAGCCGAGATCGTCATGCAGTACTACAAGGGCGACCAGCCGCTGAAGCGCAAGGTGGCCTCCACGCTGCTGGAAAGCTTCCTGTTCTACTCCGGCTTCTACCTGCCGATGTACTGGTCGAGCCGGGCCAAGCTGACCAACACCGCCGACATGATCCGGCTGATCATTCGCGACGAGGCCGTGCACGGCTACTACATCGGCTACAAGTACCAGCGTGGGCTGGCGCTGGTCGACGAGGCCAAGCGCGCCGAGCTCAAGGACTACACCTACGAGCTGCTTTTCGAGCTCTACGACAACGAGGTGGAGTACACCCAGGATCTCTACGACGAGGTCGGGCTGACCGAGGACGTCAAGAAGTTCCTGCGCTACAACGCCAATAAGGCGCTGATGAATCTCGGCTACGAGGCGCTGTTCCCGCGCGACGAGACCGACGTGAACCCGGCGATCCTGTCGGCGCTCTCACCCAACGCCGACGAGAACCACGACTTCTTCTCCGGGTCGGGGTCGTCGTACGTGATCGGCAAGGCCGTCGTCACCGAAGACGAGGACTGGGACTTCTAAAGCCGCAGGTTGTTTTCAGAATCGGGCCGGCCGCACCGTCGGGGGGGAGGGACTGGGGCCGGCCCGATCTCCTATTCAGACACCCGCTGGGCCGATTTTCTTCCCGCCGGAGTTTCAGCGGCCTGTGCGGGCGGTGGCACCCAGGCCTGCAGGACTTTGCGGCCGATCAATTGGCAACCATGGGTGTGCGCCAATTGCTTTGCGGCCCTGGTGAATTCCCGATTGCTCACCACGATGCTCCTGGCGCACCCATGGTGGCGGGCGCCGGAGACCACCTGCTGGACGGCCGCGACGCCCACCGATTTGCCGTAGCGCTTGCACTGGACCGCCACCGAGTGGCCGTCCTTGTCTGCGATCAGGTCGACGCCGTAGTCCCCGACCGTCGGGGTGAACTTGACCCGCCAGCCGGCCCGGCGCAGGCGGGTGGCCACGTAGCCCTCGAACTCGACCCCGTCCATGCCGTCGATCGCGCGCATGGTCGCGTCGGCGCGCCCCGCGCGCGGCCATTGACGCTTCGTCGACCAGCCGACGAGCACCTCGAGCAGCAGCATCACGTAGAACGCCGCAAACCCCATCCCGGGGCTGTGTTCGACGACGCCGACGAACAGCCCGCAGGCCAGTGGGATGACGACGAGCGCCTTGAGCACGCCTCGATGGTAGGGATCGGCGACGACAAACTCGGCCTCTAACCGCACGGGTCGCGCCCGAGCTGGACGTGTTCGGGCCATGAACGGCATATGAATTGTGGGGACGGAGCGACGGCTCGCTAGCGCGGGTGATGCCACTGCCCTGACACTGTTCTGGTGACGAAACCCGCCTCCCCTGAGAAGGATCACCGCCACCATTTCTGCCGTTCAGTGATTCGGTGGCTGCAGGTCGGCTACCCGGACGGCGTTCCCGGCCCGGACCGCGTGCCGTTGATGGCCTTGCTGCGCAGCACACCGCTGACCGAAGACCAGATCCGGGAGGTGGTGCGCGAGATCACCGCGAAGGAAGGGTCTCCGGAGACCGTCGATCACCCGATCGATCGCGACGAGATCGCCGAATTCATTTCCGACATGACGCAGTTCGACGCCGGCAAGGAAAACATCATCCGGGTGGCCGCCACGTTGGCCGCGGCCGGATGGCCGCTGGCCGGCATCGACGTCAGCGAGGTCGTTCCCGACGACGAGCACGCGGAGGCGGCCGAGGTCATCGCCCGTGACTGCGCGCCCGAACAACCGTCAGAGGTTGCCTCATAGCTTCGAGATGTCGATGACGAATCGGTAGCGAACGTCGCTCGCCAGGACGCGCTCGTAGGCCTCGTTGATGTAGTCCGGGTCGATCAGCTCGATTTCGGGCGTCAAATCGTGTTCGGCACAGAAGTCCAGCATCTCCTGGGTTTCGGCGATCCCACCGATGTTCGACCCGGAGAGGCTGCGCCGCGCCAACGCCAGCGCGAACGCCCCCACCTCCATCGGGTGCTCGGGGATGCCCAATTCGACGAGCGTGCCATCGACGTCGAGCAGGTTGAGGTAGTCGTTGAGTTTCAGGTTCGCCGAGACGGTGTTCAGCATCAGGTCGAAGCTGCCGCGCAGCTTCTTGAAGGTGTTGGGGTCGGCCGTGGCGTAGTAATGCTTGGCGCCCAGCCGTAGGCCGTCTTCCATCTTCTTCAGCGACTGCGACAGCACGGTCACCTCGGCGCCCATCGCCGCGCCCAGCTTCACGCCCATGTGCCCCAGGCCACCCAGGCCGATGATCGCCAGCCGGGTGCCCTCGCCGGCCTTCCAGTGCCGCAGCGGCGAAAACAGCGTGATGCCCGCGCACAGCAGCGGCGCCGCTTTGTCCAGCGGCAGCGAGTCGGGGATGCGCAGGACGAAGTTCTCGTCGACGACGATCGCCTGGCTGTAGCCGCCCTGCGTCGTCGTGCCGTCTTTGTCGATGGCGTTGTAGGTGAAGGTCGCGCCCTTCTTGCAGTACTGCTCGAGGCCGGCCCGGCAACTGCTGCACTGACCGCAGGAGTTCACCATGCAGCCCACCCCGACGTGGTCGCCCACCTTGTACTTGGTGACCGCGGAGCCCACCTCGGTCACCACGCCGGCGATCTCGTGGCCCACGACCACGGGGTAATTCGGTACGCCCCATTCGCCTTTGGCCGTGTGGATGTCGGAGTGGCAGATGCCGGCGAACTTGATGTCGATCGCCACGTCGTGCGGTCCCGGGTCGCGCCGCTCGATGGTGGTCTTGGTCAGTGGTTCAGTTGCCGATGTGGCGGCGTAGGCCGAAACGGTGCTCATTGATATCCCTCTTGAATGGTTGCGTCCTAAAAAGTTTAGCTAAGGTAATGTTCCGGGGCCAATCGTGGCCGCTCGCTGTCACCTTAGGGCGGCGGGTAGCCGCCGCCCGGCCGCTAATTGATCGGGGCGTTCACCAGGCGCAGGTCGTCGACGATGCCGCGGGCCGCGATCAGGCCCTCGCCGGTCTGCCACACCTCGTCGTTGACGACGTAGACCCGGTTGTCATGGTTGGCCGACAGCTTGCGCCACGGGTTGCTGTCCAGCACCGTGGCGGCGCGCTGGGCGGCCGCGGGTGACGCACATGACACGTAGACGACGTCGGCATCCGCTGCGGAGAGGTCCGGGTTCTTGGCCAGGTCGGTGTCGGTGGCGCCGATCTCGATGTACGTCTTGTCGGTGAACCGTTGGGACGCCGGCCGGTCCACCCCGACGGCGCCGAGCACGCTGGCCGGGAAGTTGTTGGTGCCGTACACGCGGATCGTGTCGGTGGTCAGCTGCACGATGGACGCCTGGAAATGGGAGGCGTCGTGCCTGGCACCGACGTCGCTGGCCCGCTGCGAAAAGCCGTTGAGCAGCGCGTCCGCCGCGCCGCCGCGCGCCGTCGCGGCTCCCACCCCGCGCAGGTTGTCCTCCCAGGCCGCGCCGGGCGCCGCGGTGAACACCGTCGGGGCGATCCCGGCCAGCTGCGAATACAGCTTGGGCGTCAACCCCTGCGATCCCAGGATGAGGTCGGGGTGGGCGGCCGCGATGCCGGCCAGGTCCGGGTTGCTGCGGGTTCCGACGCCGGGCACGCCGTGCACCGCGCTGCCCAGGTAGGCGGGCTGGCTCGACGATCCGTCCGGCAGCGCCGCGGCGACCACCCGCGACTGCAGGCCAAGGGCGCACAGGGCGTCGAGCTGGTCGCCGGCCAGCACCACGATGCGCTGCGGCTCCGCCGGCACCTGCACCACGTCCGGAGTGACGCCGGCCGCGTTGTGAGCCTGCCGCGTCTTCGGCCCCGGATCGGCCGCCGCGGCATCCCGCGCGCACGACTCGTCCGGGTGGCGGTCGTTTCCGAGGACGCCCGCACCCGCGATCTGCGTGGTGGGTGTGACCAGCGCGGGGGTCGGTGCCTTGGCGCCGGGCTTGCCGGATCCGCAACCGCTGCACGTGACGGCGACCGCCGCCGCCAGCGCGGCGGCCGCGCGCAGCGACGCGGGTCGGGGCACGCCGAAAAGCACGCGTCAGACGCTAACATCCGCCAGCTCCGCGCCCGGCGCACCGAAACGACACGCCGCTCCGCCGAGCCAATTACGACAGTTTGTAGGACCAGCCCTGACGTCGGCATGATCGGCGGTTAAGATTCGTGTCAGCTCTGTTTTGGGCCCCTGTCCTATCCGGATGTTTGGAGAAGCTGTTGACAGCCGAAGCGCCCCCCTTGGGAGAACTCGAGGCCGTTCGTCCGTACCCGGACCGGACCGGCCCCAAAGGGAACCTCGTCTACAAACTGATCACGACCACCGATCACAAGATGATCGGCATCATGTACACGGTCACCTGCTTCGTCTTCTTCTTCATCGGCGGACTGATGGCCCTCTTGATGCGCACCGAGCTGGCCGCGCCGGGACTGCAGTTCCTGTCGAATGAGCAGTACAACCAGCTGTTCACCATGCACGGCACGATCATGCTGCTGCTGTACGCCACACCGGTCGTCTTCGGGTTCGCCAACCTGGTGCTGCCGCTGCAGATCGGCGCACCCGACGTGGCGTTCCCGCGACTGAACGCCTTCTCGTTCTGGCTGTTCCTGTTCGGCGGTCTGACCGCGTCGGCCGGCTTCATCGTCCCGGGTGGGGCCGCGGACTTCGGCTGGACGGCCTACACGCCGCTGTCCGACGCCGTCCACTCACCCGGCGCCGGGGGAGACCTGTGGATCACCGGCCTGATCGTCGCCGGTCTGGGCACCATCCTGGGTGCGGTCAACATGATCACCACCGTGGTGTGCATGCGCGCGCCCGGCATGACGATGTTCCGGATGCCGATCTTCACCTGGAACATCCTCGTGACGTCGATCCTGATCCTGATCGCGTTCCCGATCCTGACCGCCGCGCTGTTCGGGCTGGCCGCCGATCGACATCTAGGGGCCCACGTCTACGACGCCGCGAACGGCGGGGTCCTGCTGTGGCAGCACCTGTTCTGGTTCTTCGGCCATCCCGAGGTGTACATCATCGCGCTGCCGTTCTTCGGGATCATCACCGAGATCATCCCGGTGTTCGCCCGCAAGCCGGTCTTCGGTTACACCACCCTGGTTTACGCGACGCTGTCGATCGCCGCGCTGTCGGTCGCGGTGTGGGCGCACCACATGTTCGCCACCGGAGCCGTTCTGCTGCCGTTCTTTTCGTTCATGACGTATCTGATCGCGGTGCCGACCGGGATCAAGTTCTTCAACTGGATCGGCACGATGTGGAAGGGGCAACTCACCTTTGAGACCCCGATGCTGTTCTCGGTGGGCTTCCTGGTGACCTTCCTGCTGGGCGGTCTGACCGGGGTGATGCTGGCCAGCCCGCCGCTGGATTTCCACGTCACCGACACCTACTTCGTGGTCGCGCACTTCCACTACGTGCTGTTCGGAACGATCGTGTTCGCCACGTTCGCGGGCGTCTACTTCTGGTTCCCCAAGATGACCGGCAGGCTGCTCGACGAGCGGCTGGGCAAACTGCACTTCTGGTTGACGTTCATCGGCTTCCACACCACCTTCCTGGTGCAGCACTGGTTGGGCGATATGGGTATGCCGCGCCGCTACGCCGACTACCTGCCCTCGGACGGCTTCCAGCCGTACAACATCGCCTCGACGGTCGGCGCCTTCATCCTGGGCGCGTCGATGTTCCCGTTCGTGTGGAACGTCTTCAAGAGCTGGCGTTACGGCGAGGTCGTGACCGTCGACGACCCCTGGGGCTACGGCAACTCGCTGGAGTGGGCGACCAGCTGCCCGCCGCCGCGGCACAACTTCACCGAGCTGCCCCGGATCCGTTCGGAGCGCCCGGCTTTCGAGCTGCACTACCCGCACATGGTGGAGCGGCTGCGCGCCGAGGCGCACGTGGGCCGTGCTCACGGGCCGTCGGACAAGGACGTCACCAGGCTGGACGACGTCAACGTGCGCAGTTGATGGCCTGATAGGCGGCTATCGCGAGTGAGCACACCGAAGGTGTCGGTGCTGATCACCGTCACCGGAGTCGACCAACCGGGCGTCACGTCGGCCCTTTTCGAGGCGCTCTCCCGGCATGGTGTCGAGTTGCTCAACGTCGAACAGGTGGTGATAAGGCACCGTCTGACGCTCGGCGTGCTGGTGTGCTGTCCGGCGGACGTCGCCGACGGCCCCGAGCTGCGCCGTGACGTCGAAACGGCGATCCGCGGGGTGGGCCTCGACGTCAGCATCGAGCGCAGCGAGGACGTGCCGATCATTCGGGATCCCTCGACCCACACCATTTTCGTCCTGGGCCGGCCCATCACCGCAGGCGCGTTCGGCGCGGTGGCCCGGGCGGTGGCCGGCCTGGGGGTCAACATCGACCTCATCCGCGGTGTCTCCGACTACCCGGTGACCGGCCTGGAGCTACGGGTCTCCGTGCCGCCGGGATCGGACGCCGCGCTGCGGACCGCCCTGAACCAGGTCTCGGCCGAGGAGCGCGTCGACGTGGCGGTCGAGGACTACACCCTGGAGCGGCGGGCCAAACGGCTGATCGTGTTCGACGTGGACTCGACGCTGGTGCAGGGCGAGGTCATCGAGATGCTGGCCGCCCGCGCGGGTGCCGAGGGCAAGGTCGCCGCCATCACCGAGGCCGCCATGCGGGGCGAGCTGGACTTCGCGCAGTCGCTCGAACAGCGGGTGGCCACCCTGGCGGGTCTGCCCGCCACCGTGATCGACGAGGTCGCCGAGCAGCTGGAGCTGATGCCCGGGGCCCGGACCACGCTGCGGACGTTGCGGCGGTTGGGTTTTCACTGTGGTGTGGTTTCCGGCGGCTTCCGGGGGATCATCGAGCCGTTGGCCGAGGAGCTGATGCTGGACTACGTCGCCGCCAACGAGCTGGAGATCGTCGACGGCAAACTCACCGGGCGAGTCGTCGGCCCGATCGTCGACCGCGCCGGCAAGGCCACGGCGCTGCGGGACTTCGCGGAGCGGGCCGGGGTGCCGATGGCGCAGACCGTCGCCGTCGGCGACGGCGCCAACGACATCGACATGCTGGCCGCGGCGGGGCTGGGGGTGGCGTTCAACGCCAAGCCGGCGTTGCGGGAGGTGGCCGACGCCTCGCTGAGCCACCCGTACCTGGACACCGTGCTGTTCCTGCTGGGCGTGACGCGCGGCGAAATCGAGGCCGCCGACGCGGTGGACGGCGAGGTCCGCCGGGTGGAAATCCCGCCTGAGTCGTAGCGACCCGGCAGGTATCGGGCCGCCGCGGTACGGCACGATGGTCGGGTGTCCGAAGACGGAAGCGAGGCAGCCGACCCCGATCTGCTGATCGACTTCAGGAACGTGTCGCTGCGGCGCGACGGCCAAATCCTCGTCGGGCCATTGGATTGGGCGGTCGAACTCGACGAGCGCTGGGTCATCGTCGGCCCGAACGGGGCGGGCAAGACGTCGCTGCTGCGGATCGCGGCGGCGGCCGAGCACCCCTCGTCGGGTGTCGCCTTCGTGCTCGGCGAGCGGCTGGGCCGGGTGGACGTGTCGGAGTTGCGCTCCCGGATCGGGCTGAGCTCGTCGGCGCTGGCGCAACGCATCCCCACCGACGAGGTGGTGCGCGACCTGGTCGTCTCCGCCGGCTACGCGGTGCTGGGCCGCTGGCGGGAACGCTACGAGGACGTCGACTACCGCCGGGCCACCGACATGCTGGAAAGCCTGGGCGCCGAACACCTCGCGGACCGCAGCTACGGAACGCTGTCGGAAGGCGAGCGCAAGCGCGTGTTGATCGCCCGTGCGCTGATGACCGATCCGGAACTGCTGCTGCTCGACGAACCGGCCGCCGGCCTGGACCTGGGCGGGCGTGAGGAGTTGGTGGCGCGGCTGGCCGACCTCGCCGCCGATCCCGATGCCCCCGCGCTGGTGCTGGTCACCCACCACGTCGAGGAAATCCCGCCCGGCTTCAGCCACTGCATGCTGCTGTCCGAAGGGCAGGTGGTCGCCGCTGGGTTGCTGACCGACGTGCTGACCGCCGAGAACCTGTCCACCGCGTTCGGCCAGTCGATCGCCCTCGACGTCGTCGACGGGCGCTATTTCGCCCGGCGCGTCCGCACCCGCGCAGCACATCGGAGGCAGCTATGACGTCACCAACCGAGCAGCCCCCGCTGGTCCCGCGCCCGGCGGCGACGGTGATGCTGGTCCGCGATGACCCGGGCGGTATCGCCGTCTTCCTGATGCGCCGGCACGCCAAGATGGAGTTCGCCGCGGGCACGATGGTGTTCCCCGGCGGCGGCGTCGATGACCGCGACCGCAACGCCGACATCGCATGGGCCGGCCCGCCGCCCCATTGGTGGGCGGAGCGCTTCGGCATCGAGCCCGACCTGGCGGAAGCGCTGGTCTGCGCCGCGGCCCGGGAGACGTTCGAGGAATCGGGGGTGCTGTTCGCGGGTCCGGCCGGCGATCCGGATGGCATCGTCGGCGACGCCTCGGTGTACGCCGACGCCCGCCGCGCGCTTGCCGACGGGACGTTGTCGTTCGCGGATTTCCTGCGCCGCGAGAACCTGGAGCTGCGCTCCGACCTGCTCCGGCCGTGGGCCAACTGGGTCACCCCCGAAGCCGAGCGCACCCGCCGCTATGACACCTACTTCTTTGTGGGAGCCCTGCCGGAGGGGCAGCGGGCCGACGGCGAGAACACCGAATCCGACCACGCCGGCTGGACGACGCCGCAGGCCGCCATCGACGACTTCTCCACCGGCCGCTGTTTCCTGCTGCCGCCGACGTGGACCCAGCTGGACTCGCTGGCCGGACGGACCGTCGCGGACGTGCTGGCCGTCGAGCGGCAGATCGTGCCGGTGCAGCCGCACATCGAGATCCAGGGCGACAACTGGGTCTTCGAGTTCTTCGACTCCGACCGCTACCACCAGGCACGCGAAGCCGGCGGGATGGGGTGGCGGCATTGAGCGAGTTCGTCAGCACGGTGGTCAGTGACGGCTCGCGGGATGCCGGCCTGGCCATGTTGCTGCTGTCGCGGCCGCCGACGAACGCGATGACCCGACAGGTCTACCGGGAGATCGTGGCGGCGGCCGGCGAGTTGGGGGAGCGCGACGACGTGGCCGCGGTCATCCTGTTCGGTGGCCACGAGATTTTCTCGGCCGGCGACGACATGCCGGAGCTGCGGACGCTGACCGCGCCGGAGGCCGAGACGGCGGCCCGGGCGCGGCAGCAAGCCATCGATGCCGTGGCGGGCATTCCGAAGCCGACGGTCGCGGCGATCACCGGATACGCGCTGGGCGCCGGGCTCACGCTGGCCCTGGCCGCCGATTGGCGCGTCGGCGGTGACAACGTGAAGTTCGGCGCGACCGAGATCCTGGCCGGCTTGATCCCCGGCGGCGACGGCATGGCCCGCCTGACCCGCGCTGCCGGGGCGAGCAGGGCCAAGGAACTGGTGTTCAGCGGCCGGTTCTTCGACGCCGAGGAGGCGCTGGCGCTGGGCCTGATCGACGAAATGGTGGCCCCCGACGACGTGTACGACGCCGCCGCGGGGTGGGCACGCCGCTTCCTCGATGGCCCGCGACACGCGCTGGCCGCCGCCAAGGCCGGCATCAACGACGTGTTCGAGCTGAGTTCGGCCGACCGGGGCGCCGCCGAGCGGCGCCGCTACGTCGACGTCTTCGCCGCTGGTCAGGCCGGTGAAGAGGACTCCGAATCCGGCGCCCGTTAGGCTGCCCTTCATGACGACGAGTTCGACCGATGCCGTTCCCAACCCGCATGCCACGGCCGAGCAGGTGGAAGCCGCGCGGCATGACAGCAAGCTGGCCCAGGTCCTCTACCACGACTGGGAAGCCGAGTCGTACGACGAGAAGTGGTCGATCTCTTATGACCAACGCTGCGTGGACTACGCCCGGGACTGCTTCGACGGCATCGTGCCCGACGAGGTGCTGCGGGAGCTGCCGTACGATCGGGCCCTCGAACTGGGCTGTGGCACAGGGTTTTTCCTGCTCAACCTGATCCAGTCCGGGGTGGCCCGGCGCGGGTCGGTGACCGACCTGTCGCCCGGGATGGTCAAGGTCGCCACCCGCAACGGGCAGTCACTGGGGCTGGACATCGACGGCCGGGTCGCCGACGCCGAGGGAATCCCGTACGAGGACAACACCTTCGACCTGGTGGTCGGACACGCCGTGCTCCATCACATCCCCGATGTCGAGCTGGCGCTGCGGGAGGTCGTCCGGGTGCTGCGGCCCGGCGGCCGGTTCGTCTTCGCCGGTGAGCCGACCGCCGTTGGCGACACCTACGCCCGCACGTTGTCCACTTTGACCTGGCGCGTCGCGACCAACGTCACCAAGTTGCCCGGTCTGGACGGCTGGCGGCGACCGCAGGCAGAACTCGACGAATCCTCCCGCGCCGCGGCCTTGGAGGCCCTCGTCGACCTGCACACCTTCACACCGGGCGACCTGGAGCGGATGGCTGGCAACGCCGGGGCGGCTGAAGTGCAAACGGCCACAGTGGAATTCACCGCCGCGATGCTGGGCTGGCCGATGCGCACGTTCGAATGCGCGGTGCCGCCCGGGCGGCTCGGCTGGGGCTGGGCAAGGCTTGCGTTCAACAGCTGGAAGACGCTGAGTTGGCTGGACGCCAATGTCTTGCGGCACGTGGCGCCGAAGGGCTGGTTCTACAACGTGATGATCACCGGGGTCAAGCCCTCCTGAGTGACGGTCTCACCTTCGGTGTCGGGGACGTCCGTTATCTGCGGTCGGAGTCGGGCGCCGCGGCGCTGGCGGCGGTCGCCGAGCTCGAGCTGACCGACGCCACCCGGGTCGCGGACATCGCCGCGGTGCGGGCCCGGTTTGGCGACCGGGCGGCGGTGTTGGTGGAGACGACGTTGCTGCGCCGGCGCGCGGCCGACAAACTCGGCGGGCTGGGCACCGACATTCCGGTGTCGAACTGGCTGTTCACCGACGAGGCGCTGCAGCAAGCCACCGCGGCCCCGGTGGCTTTGCACCGCGCCAGGCGGCTGGCCGAGGCGGGAGTCGTCGTGCACGACGCGACCTGTTCGATCGGCACCGAATTGGCCGCGCTGCGCCACGTGGGGGTCCGGGCGGTGGGCAGCGACCTCGATCCGGTGCGGCTGGCGATGGCCCGGCACAACCTGGGGGAGGCGGCGCACCTCTGCCGTGCCGACGCGCTGGCTCCGGTGACCCGCGATGCCGCGGTGCTCGTGGACCCGGCGCGACGTGGCGGCGGGCGGCGCCGCTTCCGCGTCGATGACTACCGTCCCGGCCTGGGCGCGTTGATCGGCACCTACCCGGACCGCGATCTCGTCGTAAAGTGCGCTCCCGGAATAGATTTCGATGAAGTGAGCCGACTCGGCTTCGGCGGTGAGATCGAGGTGACGTCGTATCGCGGTTCGGTGCGCGAAGCGTGCCTGTGGTCGGCCGGACTGGCGCAGCGGGGCGTCCGCCGGCGAGCCAGTGTCCTCGATCGCGGCGAGCAGATAACCGACACCGACCCGGACGACTGCCCGGTGCGGCCGGCCGGGCGGTGGATCGTCGACCCGGACGGCGCGGTGGTCCGGGCCGGGCTGGTGCGCCACTACGGCGCGCGGCACGGGCTGTGGCAACTCGATCCCGACATCGCCTACCTGTCGGGGGATGAGCTGCCGTCAGCGGTCCGGGGCTTCGAGGTGCTCGAGCAGCTGGCGTTCGATGAGCGACGGCTCCGCCAGGCGTTGTCGGCCCTGGACTGCGGGACGCTGGAGGTCCTGGTTCGCGGTGTGCGGGTCGACCCCGATGCGCTGCGGCGACGGATGCGGCTGCGCGGTGCCCGGCCCCTGTCGGTGGTCATCACCCGCATCGGGTCGCGGGCCGCCGGTCGCGCGACGGCGTTCGTCTGCCGTGCGTCGCGATAGCGCCGGGTACTCTGGTGCGATCGCTCTGCCAGGCGCCCAGCCCCCGCCTACCCCGCAAGGACAATAGAAGAATGCGTTATCTGATAGCGGCCGTGGTGCTCACATCGGTGGCCCTGTTGGGCTGGCCGGCGGCCGCAGCCCCGCCGTCGTGTGCCAGCTTGGGCGGCACCATCGAGGACGGCCAGATGTGTCGCGTGCGCGCCACCGGCCCGACCTACACGCTCAACATGGCGTTCCCCGCCGACTATCCCGACGAGCAAGTGCTGACGGACTACATCACGCAAAACCGGGACGGTTTCGTCAACGTCGCACAGAGTTCCGGCTCGCGCGACCAGCCCTACCAATTGGAGGCCACCACCGAGCAACGCAGCGCCGGTCAGCCGCCGCACAGCACCCGCAGCGTGGTGCTCAAGTTCTTCCAGGACCTCGGCGGAGCGCACCCCTCGGTCTGGTACAAGGCGTTCAACTACAACCTCGGGACAAAGCAGCCGATCACGTTCGACAACCTGTTTGCACCGGGCACCACGCCGCTGGACAGCATCTTCCCATTCGTGCAGCGCGACCTGGAGCGCCAAACCCCTTTGGGCGCAGCCATTCTGCCCTCGACCGGGCACGACCCGACGCACTATCAGAACTTCGCCATCACCGACGACCAGCTGATCTTCTACTTCGCACCCGGTGAAATGCTGCCGGCGTTTGCCGGGGCGGTCCAGGCCCAGGTGCCCCGCAACGCCATCCCGCCGCTGGCCCTCTGACGCCTAGACGGGGCCGGCCTGCAACTCCATTGCCACGGCGCCGACCGTGAGCCCGACCTGTGCCAGGCAACCGATGATCGGGACAAAGAATGCCCGTCGGCGCCGGCTGAGGAGATAAACCGCCACCACCGCGTCGAGGAGCAAGACGGCGCCGCCGCCCAAGGTCGCCAGCGTCATGGCCCGTTCGATCCACGCAGGGTCGCCACACTTCACCGAGCCGCACGGGTCGGTTGCCATGACCAGCAGGCCGAGCAGGCCGAACGTCGCCCCGAACAAGCATGCGTGCAGGATCAGCAGGACGAGGGTCGCGGCGAGGTCGGCGGGCCGGCCGCGAGGCGCGTCGGCGGTTGGCACCCGACGATTATCGGTCAGGCCGGCGCGAAGCCGTACACCTGACCGTCGCTGGTGGCGGCCACCACCCGACGATCGGTGCCGACCGAAACCCCGACCGGATATCCGGTGGCGGCCGGAAGCGGATAGGTCCCCTGCGTGTGGCCATTGCCGGGATCGAAGACCAGGACCGACATGCCGGGTGCGCCGTTCGCGGCCGCGGCGCCGATGACCGTGTAGCCGACACCCGCGCCGGCCAGGCTCGATGACGACAGCGGGACGACGTCGTCGCGGCGCCACGCCTGATCGGCGTGATCGCCCGCGTCCTTGAACGCCACCAACCGGGTGTCGGGGCCGCCGCCCGACACGATGAGGCCCTCAGGCGTGACCGCGGGTGGCGTCTGCGCCAGGAACCCCAGCGGCGCCGACCACTTCACTTTCCCGTCGCCGGCGTGCAGTGCCCACAGTCGCTGGTCGCGGCCGTTGACGTAGACGGTCGACCCGTCGGCCGACAGCACCGGGCTCGCGATGACACCGGAGCCGATGGCGTCGCTGGTCCACTCCCGCGACAGCAGTGGCGTCTGCCCGGGGTGATACTTCAGCCCGACCAGCCCCGCGGCCGGGGCGCCCGGCTGCCAGACGCCCAGCACCGCCATCTGGCTGGCCGGCGAGAAGGCGGGTGCGGCGGCCACCGGGCAGCCAGGCTGGGCCGGCGCGCAATCGGCCAACCCGCGCGTCGCGTCGGTGGGATCGACGCCCTCAACCAGATCCATCGGGCTGCCGACCACCACGCCGCGGTGGGCCTCGAAAACCAGCACCTGGCCCAGGTGCGTCGCGACGAGCAGCTGCCCGTGCCCGAGAAACCTTGGGGTTGCGGGCATTCCGATCACCGGCTGCCGCCACCGCGTCCACTGCGTCACCGGGAAGGAGAGGAACGCGCCGGGCTGGCCGACGTAGAGGTTGTCGAACCCGTCGAACAGGGGGCCCGCGAAGCCGCCGCCCTGAAACAGCCGCACACACCAGCGCTGCCGGCCGTTGTCGTCGTTCTCCCACTCCATCAGCGAACATCCGGCCGGAGTCTGCGCGTTGAGCGCCAGATAGCCGCGCGCGCTCAGCGCCGGGCCCGCCGCCAAGCTGCCTTTGACCGAGCGCGTCCACCGCAGCGACAGCTTGGTGGCGCCGTTGGTGCCGGTGTAGCTGCTGTTGGCGGCGTCGCCGTATTGCGCGGGCCAGCCGGCCGCGGCCGACGCCTCCACCCACGAGTCGGTGTTGGCACAACCGCCGAGCCCCACCGCGATCACGGCCGCCAGCAGCGCAGATGAGCAACGCCGAAGCCCACGCGGGAGATGTCGGTCAAGCACCTCGATTCCCAGATCCTTCCCCGGGGCGTTCGGCATGAGCGGCCAGTGAGTACAGGTGAGGGTAACCCGTGGCGACTCGGCTCTGGCGGATTGCCCGCGGTTCCCAGTTCGCTGACTCGGCGCGCTAGGCTGTCCGGCCATGACGAGCATGTGGGGTGCGCCGGTCCATCGCCGCTGGCGTGGATCGAACCTGCGGGACCCACGTCAGGCCAAGTTCCTCACGCTGGCCTCGCTGAAATGGGTGCTGCGCAACCGCGCATACACACCCTGGTACCTGGTGCGCTACTGGCGGCTGCTGAAGTTCAAGCTCGCCAACCCGCACATCATCACCCGCGGGATGGTGTTCCTGGGCAAGGACGTGGAGATCCACGCGACGCCCGAACTGGCGCAGCTGGAGATCGGCCGGTGGGTGCACATCGGCGACAAGAACACCATTCGCGCGCACGAAGGTTCGCTGCGGTTCGGCGACAAAGTGGTGCTGGGCCGCGACAACGTCATCAATGCCTACCTCGACATCGAGCTCGGCGATTCGGTCCTGATGGCCGACTGGTGCTACGTCTGCGACTTCGACCACCGCATGGACAACATCAACCTGCCGATCAAGGACCAGGGAATCGTCAAGTCGCCGGTGCGGATCGGGCCCGACACCTGGGTGGGGGTGAAGGTGACGGTGCTGCGCGGCACGGCCGTCGGCCGCGGCTGCGTGCTGGGGTCACACGCGGTGGTCCGCGGTGTCATCCCCGACTACTCGATCGCGGTCGGTGCGCCGGCCAAGGTGGTCAAGAACCGCCAGCTCGCCTGGGAGAGCTCGGCCGCCCAGCGGGCGGAACTGGCCGCCGCGCTGGCCGACATCGAGCGCAAGAAGGCCGCCCGCTAGGCAAATGGCGGTGACCCGCAGCGCCCGGCTGCGCTGCGCTCGCGGTCACCGCTAGGAGGCCGGTTCGGGATGGTCGTCGACCTTGAAGTCGAAGTTGACGTCGCCGGCGTCGACGTTGGTGACGGTCACCGCAATGCCGTATTTGTCGGTGCCGTCGACGAGTTGGCACCGTAATGTCGCGCCCTGAACGCCCTTCAGGTTGTCGGGGCAGGTAACCGAATCCGGCTTTCTGCCCACCTGCTGGGCCAGCTTGTTGCTGATGATGCTGGCGACCTGGTTCTTGTCGACCGTCTCCACCATGTCGAACTTGACGTCCTTGCCGTCAACGCTGGTCACGGTCACGTTGACATTGAAGGTCTGGTTCTTGACCTTCATCTCGCAATTGAGTTGCGCCCCAACCTTGGCCGGCAGATCGTTCGGGCAGTTCACCGAATCGGGCTTGTTGCCGGCTGCGTCGGTCATCTTGGAGGTGATCTGGCCGGCGACATCGCTCTTGCTGACCGTGTGCGACGAGCCGACGGAACACGAACAGGCGTCAACGCCCGCCAGCAACCCCACGGCGGCACCGGAGACCAGCAACGTCCGAACGATGAAGTGTGTCATTGGTGCCTCCCGAGCGGCTTGACAACTGCGAATCGGCTGATAATTGCATGCCAAACAGCTCCGGGGTAGGCGATTGAGCAAACATTCACGCAAGCGACAATTCGTTGCTGAGCGAAGTGCGTCCGTCTCGTGGGTCAGATGCTCTGATAGCGCCGCAGCGCTTCGGCGCGCTCGGCGCCGTGGTCGACGATCGGGGCCGGGTAGCCGGCCGGCCGTTCGCCCTTGCGCAGGTGCGCATCGTCGGCCGAGCGCAGCTCGGACACCCATCGCCGGATGTAATCCCCGGACGGGTCGAACTTTTCGCCCTGGGTGGTCGGGTTGAACACCCGGAAGTACGGCGCGGCATCGGTGCCGCAGCCCGCGCACCACTGCCACCCGTGCTGGTTGTTTGCCATGTCGCCGTCGACCAGCTGATCCAGGAACCACTCGGCGCCCCACTGCCAGGGCAGGTGCAGGTCTTTAACCAGAAACGAGGCGACGATCATCCGTACCCGGTTGTGCATGAAGCCGGTCTCGCGCAGTTGACGCATGCCGGCGTCCACCAGCGGAAAACCGGTTTCGCCGGCCTTCCAGGACTCGAAGCGGCGTTTCGCTTCGGCGCCGGTGTCGGTACGGATGCCGTCGAACTGGCTGTTCCAGTTGTGCCAGGCGCTGGCCGGCCAGTGATGCAGCACGTCGGCGTAGAAGTCGCGGAACGCCAACTCGCGCACATACGCCTGCGCTCCGGCGTGACGGAGGTCGAGGTCGGCGACCATGGTGCGGGGATGGATGGTGCCGAACTTCAGGTGCGCCGACATCCGGCTGGTGCCGTTCAGGTCGGGCCGGTTACGTTCCTCGTCGTACCGTTGTAACCCGTTGTCCACGAACGACTTCCACTGCTGGCGGGCGGCCGCCTCACCGGCGGCAACGTCGAGCGCGGCGCCCGGATCGGGGATCTCGGTTTGTTGGATCCGCAGCTGCGCCGGATCGAGCCAGCGAGCGGACCCGGCGCCCGATTTCGCCGGTACCCGCCAGCCGCGCTCGCGCCATTGGCGCAGAAACGGAGTGAACACCTGGTAGGGGGAGCCGTCCTTCTTGGTGACCCGGCCCGGCGAGACCAGGTACGGCGACCCGGTGGCCACCAGGGGAACGGAATCCAGTGCGGCACGGACCCGTTCGTCACGGCGCTTACCGTAGGGCGCGAAATCTTCGGAGATGTGCACGGCCGATGCGCCGATCTCCTTGGCGATGCGCGGGATCAGCTTGTCGGGCCGCCCACGGGTCACCAGTAGCCGGCCACCCAGGTCGTCACGCAGCTGTCGCAGCGAGTCACCCAGGAACTGGAGTCGCCGCCGGCCGGAGGAAGCCTCGAGCTTCGGATCGAGCACGAAACAGGCGAGGACTTCCCCGTCATCGGCCGCGGCATTCAGCGCCGGATGGTCACCCAACCGCAGGTCGCGACGAAACCATAAGAGGGTCGGCATGATCCGATGGTTTCCTCAGCGGTTGAGCCGCCAAACATGGGTCGCGAGGGCGGTCGCGAAGGAACACCACAGTGGGTACGCCGACAGGGCCAGTCCGGCCCGCGGGTCGGCTTGCGCGGCCCGGCGCGCGAGGTCGGCGCTGCTGGCTGTCAGCACGACGGCACCGGCCGCCGAGGCGCCGAGTTTGTGGAAACGAAAGAAGAGCCAACTCCATGCGGCGTTGAGAACGAGGTTCACGCCGAGCGCTGCGGCGTAGCGGCGCGCTTTGTCCTGTTGTCCCGACGCCCGAAACCGGTCGATGGCCACCGCGGACGTGACCGCGATGTCGCCGTAGAGGGTGGTCCATGCCACCGGGAAGGCGGCGTTGGGGGGCTGATACGGCGGCTTGCGGAGCCGCGCATACCAGTCGGAAACGGCGTCGGCGCTCGCGATGCTTCCGGACCCGGCGGCGGCGGCGACGGCGAGGCTTGTCGCGGCCAGCGTTGACCTGTTCACGGGATGCTCCCTTCATGTTGATCTTCGGCTTGTGCTGCAACGGCTTTGGTAGATTCCGGTTCGGCGGGCCACCAGATACGGTCACCGATGAGGGCGAACAGCGCGGGGATGACGAGTGTGCGGACCACGAAGGTGTCCAGCAGGATGCCGAGGCCGACGATGATTCCCAGCTGGGTCAGCACGATCAACGGCAACACACCGAGCACGCAGAAGACTGCGGCCAAAACGATTCCCGCACTGGTGATGACGCCGCCGGTGGCCGACACCGCGGCGACCATCCCGGCGCGTGCGCCGCGCTGCGCGGACTCCTCGCGGGCGCGGGTGACCAGAAAGATGGTGTAGTCCACGCCGAGGGCGGCCAGGAACAGGAACGCGAACAGCGGGGTGCTGTTGTCCAGCGCCGGGAACCCGAAGACGTGGCTGCTGGCCCAGCCGCCCATGCCGAGCGCGGCCAGTGCCCCGAGAATCGTCGCGGCCAGCAGTGTGGGCGGCGCGAGGGCCGACCGCAGCAGGACATAGAGGACAACCAGGATGACCGCGAGGATCGCCGGGATCAGCACATGCCGGTCGTGGGTGGCCGCGTTGCGGACGTCGAGCGCCTGCGCATCGGCCCCGCCCACCAGCGCCGCGGGGCTGGCCGACTTGGTCGTATCACGCAGTGCGGCAATGGTATTGAACGCGCGATCGGAGGACGGCGGCGCATCGATGATCACCGACCACTTCGTCAACCCGGACGCCGAGCGGCCGGAATCAGTCGCCGATACCACGCCGGGGGTCGCCCTGATGGCCTGCGGCACCCGCGAGAGGGTGGGGGCGATGACCAGCGTGGGGTTGGCCAGGCCGGCCGGAAAGTGGGCGGCCACAATGTCGTAGCCGGACACCGAATCCGCGTGGACCCGGAACTGTTCGGTCTGGGACAAGCCGATGCGCGTGCCCAGGAGGCCGGTGGACAGCGCCGCCAGACCCGCGATCGCAACCGTCGCGACCAGCGCCGGACGCCGGTTCACCCAGTCCCCGACGCGGTGCCAGGCACCGGAATCCGCGGTTGGGGTGTCCTCCGGGCGGGGAATGAAGGGCCAGAACAACCGCCGGCCGCACAGCGCCAGCAGCGGTAGCAGTATCACCAGAGCCGACACCGCGGCGACCACGAGTCCGCATGCCGCCAGCGCGCCCAGACTGCGCGTGCTCGGGGTCGAGGCGAACAGCAAGGTGAGCAGCGCCAGCACCACGGTGGCGTTGCTGGCGACGATCGCAGGCCCGGCCATCCGCACTGCGCGGTGCAAGGCCTCTCGATGACCGCTATGGCGCCGAAGCTCCTGCCGGTAGCGGGAAATCAGCAGCAGCGCGTAGTTGGTGCCCGCGCCGAAGACCAGCACACTGGTGATCCCGGAGGTGGCGCCGTCGAAGCTGAGCCCGGTCAGCGACGCCACCGCGGTACCCACCGCCGCCGCGACCCGGTCGGCGAACCCGACCACGAGCAGCGGCACCAGCCACAGCACCGGGGAACGGTAGGTGGCGATCAGCAGCAGCGCCACCACCGACGCCGTCACCGCGAGCAGGGTGACGTTCGCATTAGTGAACGCGCCGGCGATATCGGCGCCGAACGCCGGGCCGCCGGTGACGTGGGCCTGCAGCTCCGCCGGCAGGCCGGTGGAGGCGGCCTTGCGCAGGTTGGCGACCACGCCGCTCAGGCTGAGTCCCGACAGGTTGGCGCTGACGGGCACCACCGCAATGGCCGCCTTGCCGTCGCCCGACACCTGCGCCGGCGCCGCTCCGATCGCCCCATCCGCCTTTGCGGCGGCCCGCATGCGGTCGCCGGCCGCTTGGGCGGCGGTGACGTCGGCCGGGCCGAGCGCAGCGCCGTCCGAGCGGCTCACCACCAGGATCAGCGGAGCGCGGTCACCCCCGGGGAACTGGCGGGCCACGGCGTCGACCCTGGCCGAATCTGAACCGGACGGCACCGATAGCGGCGCCTGTCCGGCGGCGGCGTTAGCGCCGACGACCGCCATGAAGCCGATGCCAAGCAGGAGGGCACCCAGTGCGAACAGCCACGAGCGTCGCCCCGTTACGGCTGCGGCCACGCGATCCCACACCACGAATCGAAGTCTTTCAGTATGTTAAACATTAATCAACTGAAATTACGCAACGTCACGCATAGAGCGCCGGCGATACGCAACAAGGGGCACTATGGACATTATGGATGTGCGGGGCCGGGGGTTCGTCGCGCCGGGGGGCCTGGCGTGACGGTCGACCGTGGGCCCATGACCACCCGCAAGCGGCGGCACATCGACGTGTGCCTCGGCGAGCAGGTCAACTATGAGCACCTCAGTACCGGGTTGGACCGCTATCAATTGCCCTACAACGCCCTGACCCAGACCAGCCTCAGCGACATCGACCTGTCCACCAAATTTTTCGGTGCGAACCTGCGGGCGCCGATTCTGATCGGTGCGATGACCGGTGGTGCCGAGTTGTCGGGCACCATCAACCGGAATCTGGCCGCGGCCGCTCAACAACTCGGCATCGGGATGATGCTCGGCTCGCAGCGAATAATGCTGGACAGCGCGCTGGGGGAGCGGGCCGCGGCCAGTTTTACCGTTCGTGATGTGGCTCCGGATGTGTTGCTGTTCGGCAACATCGGTCTGGCCCAGCTGACCAGGGCCGCCGCGCCCGATCTTGCGAAGGCTCTCGACCGGGTGGGCGCCGATGCGCTTGCGGTGCACACCAATCCGTTGCAGGAAGCGATCCAGCGCAACGGTGACACCGACTTCTCCGGTTCGTTGGACAGGCTGCGGGATGTGGCCGACGCGATAGATCGCCCGGTTTTGCTCAAGGAGGTCGGCCACGGGATCGGCGGCGCGGCCGCCGCGGAACTGGTTGGGACCGAAGGAGACTTGCCGGTGTCCGGAATAGACGTCGCGGGCGCCGGCGGCACCTCGTGGTCGCGGGTCGAGCAGTTCGTTCGGTACGGCGAACTGCGCTACCCGCACCTGGCTGATTGGGGCATTCCGACAGCGAGGGCGGTCGTGGAGGTGCGGGAGGTGCTGCCCGAGATTCCCCTGGTGGCTTCGGGTGGTATCCGGACCGGTATGGATGCGGCCAAGGCGATCGCGTTGGGCGCCGACGTCGTGGCGGTGGCTCGTCCCCTGCTGCCGGCCGCGATCGATTCCGCTGCGGCCGTGGTCGATTGGTTGCAGCCGTTCATCGACGAGCTTCGGGTCTGCCTGCACGGCTGCGGTGCCGCAAGCCTTTCGGGGTTGCGCGCCGTCGACCTCACGCCTGTCTCATAGAGCGTGCGACATGGCGGTGATACTGGCCTACGGGTCGCCGGCGCTGGGTCACCTGTTGCCGGCTGGGGCGCTGCTGGCCGAGCTCGCCGGCCGTGGTCATGAGGTTCACGCGCGCACCATGGCGGCCGGCGTCGCGACGCTGCGTGCGGTCGGCGTGCACGCCGAGCCGGTCGACCCCGACATCGAGGCGATCGTCGGCGAGGATTGGCGGGCCCGAAACGCACTGGGAGTGTTGAAGTCGACGATCGACGTGCTTTGCCGGCGAGCGGTGCTCGAAGTCGAGGATTTGCGACGCGCGGTGGATGCGGTCCGGCCGGATGCGATCATCGTGGACGCAAACTGCTGGGGGGCGATGTCGGCCGCGGAGGCGGGGAATACTCCGTGGCTGGTGTTCTCGCCGTTCACGCCCTACCTGCGGTCCCGTGGGGTGCCGCCCTTCGGTCCGGGGCTGCGCCCGCTGCCGGGCATCCTCGGCGACCTCCGGGACGCCCAGGTGCGACCGATCGTCCGGCATCTGTTCGACCGGCCAATGCTGCCGCGGGTCAACGCCATTCGCGCCGAGCTGGGGGTTTCTCCGGTCGCTTCGGTCGACGAGTTCGTGCGGCGCGCGCCTCTGCTGCTGGCCGTCGGGGGCGAGCCCTTCGAGTACCCGCACCCTGGCTGGGCCGGTTTGGTTCACCACATCGGCGCGTGTGTATTCGAACCCGGGCAGGGGGCCACGCCGGACTGGATCGCTGCCATCAAGCGGCCGGTGGTGCTGGTGAACACCTCGTCGATCAAGCAGCCCGACGCCGCTTTGGGACGGATCGCGTTGCGGGCGCTGGCCGATGAGCCAGTCCATGTGGTGGCGACTTTTCCGGCGGGAATCCCGCCGGGTCTGCCGCGACCACCGAACGCGACCATATGCCGCTTCGTCCCCCACGCGGCCGTGCTCGAGCGGGCCAGCTGCGCCATCACGCACGGGGGAATGGGAACGACGCTGAAGGCCCTCGACCGCGGCGTACCCGTCTGCGTCGTGCCGTTCGCGCGGGATCAGGCCGAAGTCGCCCGGCGCGTACAGGTCGCTCGCTGCGGCACCCGCCTGGCGGCCAAGAATCTCACCCCGGCACGACTGAGGGCGAAGGTGCGTGTGGCGATGACGATGGTGGACGGCGCGCGTCGAGTGTCTGCCGGGTTCGCCGCGACCGGGGGCGTGCGGCGCGGCGCGGACCTGATCGAGCAGCGGGTGCTTGGCTCCGCGGCCCACTGGCCGGTGCGCTAGGCCGGGCGATCGCCGGTCTTACTCACCGCACGGCGCCGGCCCTTGGCCGGAGCGCGTTTCGCGTCGGTCGCCAACGGCTTGGGGGCTACGGTGGTGAGTCGCGATTCAAACGTGGACATCGCCTCCATCATCGCCAGGAAAACCCGGTGTGCGGCGGCCAGATCGCGGTCGGACACGTCGGCGAGGGCCGAGCGCAGTTCCGCGCCGAGGGGGGTGAAGAACGCGCGGGCCAACGCCATGCCCGGTTCTTCGTAGCGGAGCAGCGTCTTGCGGCGATCGACGGGATCGGGCTCGCGCCGGAGGTGGCCGGAGTCGATCATCCGGTCCACCAGGTAAGTGATGGCGGCGGGCGACACGTCCAGACGCTGCCTCAACTGTGCCGGCGTCAACGGCGTACCGGCCGTTTCGGCAACCATGATGTGCAGCAGGGCGTGCAAGTCCGTGCCGCCGACGTCGTTTTGACGCGCGAAGTGCCGGCCGATGCGGTCCGATTGCGCTGTGAGTGCGCGCATGTCGGCCGACATCAACTTCTCGAGTTCGGCTCGGTCAAATCGCCGATCAGCGGCGCCGCGCTTGGTCACTTACCTGTGTCCTTCTTGGGAGATTCGCCGACCAGCGTATCGGCGAGTTCCACGCGCGGCCCGCGAACCCCGGCAAGTGTCTCGCGTTTGTACCCGATTGGTCGACGAATACGCGGACCCGGGCGGCTCCGCGCGCCGCGCGGTCAGGACGTCACCGGGTCGTGGCCCCAGTTCATCAGCGAGTAGCGCCAAGCGCTCTCGAATGCCTCGGTGACTTTGCCTACCGCCTCCGCGACGGCGTCGCTCGCCCCGTCGTGACTCATGGTTTCCTCCCGCCGGTCGCTGCGGCATCCCCGCTGGGCTTCAGCAGTTGATCAACTTGATATTTCAGGATGCGGGTATCGCGATCGCGGTTCACTCGTGAAGGCTTGTCCAGCAAGGGCTTTGCGTGCGCGCCCCGGCCCGGGAAATCAAAGCGGCCCGAGCTGCTTCTTGGCGGTCCGACGTAGCTGGATGATCCGCGCAGCGCCGACCAGGACGGTCGTGGTCGCGCCGGCCGCCGCTGCCAACAGGTAACCCACTCCCACGGGCAGGTTCCAGTGGAACCCCAGGAAGTGGGCGGTTATCGGTTCGGTGTTCTGCGCGACAAAGATGAGAAGGACAATGAGGATCACCAGGCCGACGACCAGCGCCCACCACGCGGCCGCTAGACGGGTGAAGGATCGAGATGACGGCTCGGAGGGAATGTGCGACTCGGTGCTCATGCTGGTGATTAGCCCCCGGCGCGATAAGCCAAACCCGTTGGAAGCCTCGAAATGGTCGTGCCCTGCCGTTTAATCCGCCCGCTCTGGGGTATGCGGCGTGCGATGACTGTCAAAGAGGTACCGCAGCGTGTTTGGCGCGGTCGGCGCAAGGTGATGCGGCTGCAGCGAGACGTGTGGCTTGCGCAGTTGGCCCTCTGGCCGACGTTGATACTGTCGGCCGTTCTGCTTTCGGCGGTCACTCGCGCGGTGTGGCAACGCAAGTCTCGTCGGCGTCAATCCGATGTGGTGGCGCCTCGGCCACAGGTCGGCCTGAGCGGCTGACGCGTCTCGCAAACACGCCCCAGGAAATGGCGGCCGACAGGAACGCGAATGTCTGTGCGACACCGACACGGCCGGACGGGACCAAAAGCCCCGCGACGTAACGGTCGACGAATCCCGTGGTGGGTAAGGGATCCATGTCGGCGCGGCGGCGCGCCCACGTTTCCAGTTCTGTCAATGGGCAAGGCAGCTTGAGCGCTATGACGGCGGCGCCCCACGCGACGGCCGCCCGGTGCAGCGCGATGGTGCGTGGCCAGCGCAGGGCGAGGAAGCCGCCGGCCGGTACGTAGGCCAGGTAGGCGAGGTGCACGCCAACCGTCGCGACGACCGCGGCGACGTAACCTTTCCGCACGGCTGAGCCGTCAGCCGAGGCCGGCACGCACGTGGTAGCGGCGCTCGGCGTAGGCGAGATCGTCGCGCCAGAGTCTGTTGGCCGCGAGGCGCATGAGCGGTGTGATCAGTGGCGCGGCCCGAGACGCCCGCTTGAACCCGGGACGGTCCGAATGCGCGATGGTGGCTTCCAGCACTGCGGTGCGGGGATGCCCGTCGGGGCCGGAACCGATTGGGGTGGCGTGGGTCTCGACGGTGCTGCCGGTTCCCTCGCCGTCCACGATGCGCATCACGATGGTGCGTGCCTCCGGGCAGCTGAATTCCGCGACGACGGGGACGCCGAGGCGGCCCATCCGGAAGGTCACCGCCACCAGAAAGCGATCGACGTGTTCGGTTGGCGTGGTAAGGACTTCGAGCCGGGTGAACGAGTACGGGTGGAACCATGCGCCGTGCCAGGGGTCGAGGCGATTGGCGATGATGTCGGCAGGCTCGCACACGCCCGCCATGCGCGCGACCGCGGCCAGCGTGTCACCGGTCGGTCGGGCGGGAATCACCGGCTCCTCCAACGGGGTCTCCCCGCCCACCTTGTCGAGCCGCACCCATACCAGAGTGCCATCGTCGTGACTGGGCAACGGGCTCCAGCCGAATTCACGTCCATGGCCGTCCAGAGCCAGCCCGTGCCACCGGCAGATCAGGGTGCCGCCGTGCACCGTCCCGGTGGCCAGATCCGCCCCCAGGTGGGGGCAACTGCGGGGTCCCACACAGAGCCGGTGTTCCCCGTCGCGCCAGGCGACGATCTCGACTCCGGCGACCCGCGCGCCGAACGGCCGCCCGGAACGCACGTCGACGCTGCTGGCGAACGCGAACCAGTTCCCGGTGGGCTTCTGCTGGGCCCGTTTCAGCGCGCCGTCGATGATGGCGGGTTGTGCGTCCCGGTAGGTCGGGCGCTGGTCGGCCCATGACGTACGCGGGATCACCTGCAGGGGCCAGTCTTTGGGCCTCGCGGCCGGCCGCAGGTGTTGCAGTTGTTCGCGGATATTCATCGTCGGGCAGGTCCTTCGCGGGTGGCGAGCCAGCGCAGCAGGGGTGACCGGCCTCGGGTTGGTACGGTGACCAACGGGTGCCCGGCCAGTCCCCATCCTCTCAGCAAATGGTTCGCGGCGCACCAACCCGTGGTGGCGGCGCGCTCCATGAGTGCAACGGGCAAGTCGATGCGGATGGCGTCGCCGGCCAGCAGCAGGCCGGGCTGCGGCGTGACCACCGCGGGGCGGTGCGCATAGGACCCGGGCGCGAACAGCGGGCAATCGCTGCGATGCAGCAGCCGTTCGCAAACGACTTGCGCCGCAGCGGTTTCCGGATACACCTTGTGCAGTCTGCGCAGCGCGGCCGCGCGCGACGGCGCGGCGTCGAGGGCGTAGGAGTGCAACTCGACGACGGACCCATGGTGCGCGCGTGACCACTCGGCGGCCTCGCGTTCGTAGCGCTCCAACACGCTGATGTTGTCCAGTGGCTCGTGGCCCGCCGTGCCCAGGAAAGCCGGCCGCCGGGCGGCGACGGGCCGATCGAGCCACAACCGATGCACCGCGAACGGCGGCGCGGTGCGCAACTGCGCGATCTGTGCGCGCCAGTCGTCGTTGACCAGGCCGGTGGATGCGCCGACGACGCGCTGGAGGCCGGCCACATCGGTGGCCAGCACCACGGCGTCCGCCTCCACGTGGCCGCCCGAATCGGTGTGCACCCGGAACGTCTTCGTCGGCCCCGTCTCGATACACGACGCACCCGTGCCGAGCCGGAAGCGCACGTCGCGCGCCTCGAGGTATCGCCGCAGCGGCTGCCAGAGGGCGCTGTCGTAGTTCGACGTGGGGACGTCGAAGATGAGGCCTTCGGACGACCCGAGGAAGTAGATGTGGAACATGGTCGCCAACTCGGCTGCGGAAAGCTTCGAGGGGTCGGCGAAGAAGCTGCGGGAGAACACTTCAAACGCCAGATGCCTTGCCGCCTCTGGAAATCGGATGCTCTTCAGGAAGGTCGCGGCGTCGAAGTGGTCGAGGCGCTCATAGATGTCGGGCACCGAAACGGCGGCGAGCGGCGCGGCCGCGCGAGCGTCGATCTGAAGGAAGTCGCGAAGCCGGAAGGTCGGGCTGCGCGCGGCGAAGGCCACCGCGTTCCAGGGCGGGGTGCGCGGCAGTCCCCGGAAGGTGTCGCGCCGGCCCGCCCCGTCGATGAGCGGATAGTCGTCGACGGGCGTGAGCATCCGCAGCTTCGGATCGATGCGGCCGAGCAGGGCCCGCAGGTTGTAGTACTGCCGGAAGAACGCGTGGAAGCCGCGATTCATCGCGAGGTCGGCCCCGTCGTGGTGCTCGGTCCAGCCGCCCACCCGGCCGCCGAGGTAGTGTTCGCGCTCGATCACCTCGACGGCGACGCCCCGTTCGGCCAGCCCGGTGGCGGCGGTCAGCCCCGCGATGCCGCCGCCCACGACGACCACCCGGGGTCGCGAAGGCAGCGCGCCGGCATCCGGCAATCCGGTTGGCGCGGGCAGTGTTTCGCGTCGACGATCGGTACGGTGAGCAGTTCCGGTGGCGGTCATGGCGGCGCGTCCGCCAGGAACGTGTGCACGATATTGGCCTCCCAGCCGGGCATCGTCTCGCTGTGCACGGCGGTGAAGCCCGCATCGGCGAGGCGGGCCCGGAATCGTGCTGCGCCGTCGAACTCCAGCACGCTGCGCCACAGGTAGCGGTACAGCGCCGTGTCACGGGTGCGCCACCACCCGGCGGGAATGATGATGCCCCAGCACACGGCGTTCCAGATGAGGGTGGCGGCCCGGGAGTCGCGCACCGAGTATTCGTGCACCGCCAGGGTGGCGCCGGGTCGCAGCAGCATCCGGAGTTTCCGCAATTGGTCGTCCCGGTCGGCGAGGTTGCGGATCAGGTAGGCGGCCAGGATTCCGTCGAACGGTCCGGTGATGCCGTGCTCTGACAGCTGCTCGACGGGGGTGTGTACGAACCGCACCGAGGCGGGCCAGTCCTTCGCGGCCGCCGCGTCGAGCATGCCCCGCGACGCGTCGACGGCAACGATGTCGGCCTCCGGGGCGACGGCCAGCAGCGCGGCCGTCGACGCACCGGTGCCGCACCCGGCGTCGAGCAGCCGTAAGCCCTTGCCGCGGTCGCGGATTCGCATGCGGCGGGCGGACAGGAGCAGTTGCTGGTGGTAGCCGGGGCTGGAGCCCACCAGCCGGTCGTAGGCCGTCGCCCCCGCGTCGAACGCGGCTGACAACTGGCCGGGGGTGGGACCGGCTTCACCGACGCGCACGTTGGCGTTCCCATCCCAGCAGCACCGCGGTGGCCAGCGCGAAGCCGAACAGGAAATCCTCGACCGGGATGTCGAATGGGAAGCGCAGGCCGCTGATCTGGCGAGGGTTGTAACTGACGATGGGGGAGCTGAGTTTGGTCAGCCAGCCATCGACGGGGACCTGGAACCCGAGCACGATCAGCATCGACAGCCAGTAGGCCCGGCGTCGGAAGAGCCCGGTCCGCAACACCGCCAATTCCAGTGCGCAGACGGCCAATACCGCCGCCGCGGCTGGCACGGTGTAACCCAGGCCGGTCATCGGCGGTTGACCCTCTCCAGGATGGTGCTCACGGCGTTGTAGGTCAGGAGCGCGCATATCGGGATGACGATGAAGAACAGCACTTCTTCGATCGGCACCCGGAACGGGATGTTCAGGCCGGTGATGTAGGCGCCGTTGTACGTCCACACGTGCGCGGCGATGGCTATCTCGTCCCAGAGCAGGAACACCGCGGCCACCGGGAAGACCGCCCTCACGAGCCGCCGCCACTGCCGGTAGACACCGGGACCGAACGTCTCCAGGGGCGCGGTGATCGCCAGGCATGCGGCCAGGACCAGAAGATATTGCCACCGATCCGTCATGCGGCCCCCGGGGAATCGGAAACGCCGGGCGGGCTATTGCGCGCCCGCCACGACCGTAGCAGCCCGATGCCGGCGACCTGCAGTCGTCGGGCTCTGCCGACCGTGGCCCGGTGAGTGAACACCGCGAAGTCGCTTTCTTCGATGCGGTCCAGGATTTCCGAGTACAGCGCCGCCGCGGTGGCCACGCACGGTTGTGAGCGGGGGCTGAGCATGGTGATGCCGGCAGCGGCGAAACGGTAAGTTTCCCGGGTGATTTCGTGCTGAGCGGCCAGCGCCTCTCGGACCCGCGGGTCGGTGCGGCGGTGCTGGTGACACCAGGTCAACAGCTCGCGGTCGACTCCGTGGGCGGCGAGTTCGTCGGCCGGCAGGTAGACCCGTTGCCGCAGCAGGTCTTCGTCGATATCGCGCAGGAAGTTGGTGAGCTGAAACGCCCTGCCCAGCGCGGCGGCGTAGGGTGCGGCCTCCTCGACCGGCACCACGGTGCCCAGCACCGGAAGCACTTGCAAACCAATGGCTTCGGCGGATCCCCGCATGTAGAGGTTGAGTGCCTTGCGGTCGGGATAGTCGGTGACCGTGAGATCCATCCGCATCGACGCCAGGAAGTCATCGAACAACTCGGTGCCGATCCGGTACCGGCGCGCGGTGTGGGTGACCGCGGCGAGCACGGGATCGTCGAGGTGGTCCCCGCCGGCAAAGAACCGGTCGGCCAATTGCTGTAGCCGCTGGGCGCGAACGTCGGTGCGCAGCTGCGGGTCCAGGTCGTCGAGGATGTCATCGGCGTGGCGCGCGAAACCGTAGAGGGCGTGCACCGCCGGCCGTTGGTCGGGCGCCAGTAGCCGGGTGGCCAGAAAGAAGGTGCGGCCGTGCGCGGCATTGAGTTCGCGGCAGCGCCGATACCCCTCGCGCAGCCGGGGATCGTCGATTCCGGCCGCGTCCAACTCGCTGCGGATCATGTCAGTCCGGCTCCCATGTCGTGGTGCGTCGCCATCCGGTTGGCTCGGCCGGCACGGGGGCCGGTGATGCGGTCGGCGGCCAGCCGGCCCGAGATCAGCGTGGTGGGGACACCGACGCCCGGCACCGTCGACGACCCGGCGAGCACCGCGTTGTCGATGCCGCGCACCATGTTGGCCGGCCGGAACGGACCCGTCTGCCCGAAGGTGTGGGCCAGCGCAAAGGGGCTGCCCGCGGCCATGCCCTGACGCGCCCAGTCGGCGGGCGTGACGATGTCCAATACCGTTGCGTTGTCGGGCAACCCGGGCAGCAGCCGCGCCGCGACGTCGTCGATGAGGTTGTCGACGTACGGGGCGCCCACACTGCCCCAGTCGATCGTCCCGCGATCCAGGTTCGGCGCCGGCGCGAGCACGTACAGCAGGTCATGCCCGTCCGGGGCGAGCGTCGGGTCGCTCGCCGTAGGGCGGGTGACCAGCAGCGACGGATCCTGCATCAGCCGTCCATCACCGATGATGTCGGTGAAGGTCTGATCCCAGGACTCGCCGAACAGGATGGTGTGATGCGCCGTGTCGGACGGAACCCGGCGACAGCCCAGATGAGCCACGACCGCCGACGGTGCCGGCCGCAGCCGCACGGGCCGGCGCGGTGTGCGGCCCAATAATTCGTAGGTCTGGGGCAGTTCGGTGGTCAGCACCACCGCGTCGCAGGCGATGGGGTCCAGGCGATCCGTTCGCACGGCGCTGACCCGCCCGCCGACGCGGTCGAGCCCGGTGACCGTGGCGTCGTAATGGAACTGAACCCCGGCATCGACCGCCGCCGCGGCCAGCGCGTCGGGGAGCGCGCGAACGCCGCCGCGCGGAAAGAATACCCCCGCGATGGTGTCCATGTAGGCGATGACCGCGTACACGGCCAGAGCGTTTCGCGGCGCCACGCCGGCGTACAGCGATTGAAACGTGAACACCCGCTGCAGCCGGGGATCGCTGAGGTGGCGCTTGACCATGCGATCCCACTTGCGGAATCCGCCGATCGCGGCCAGGCGCGCCAATTGCGGCGTGAGCAATGACAGCGGGGAATCGAAATTGGCGGCGATGAATCCGTCGAATTCGATCCGGTACAACCGCTTCAGCCACTCGCGCAGCCGCCGGTAGCCCGCTGCCTGCCCGAAGCCAGCGAACTCCTCAATGGCGGTTGTCATCCGGTCCGGGTCGGTGTGCACGTCGAGCGCACTGCCGTCGGCGAACACCGCCCGGTAGGCCGGATCGAGCGGCAGCAGGTCCAGCCGGCCCGACCGGCTGTGGCCCACGGCCGCAAAAGTCTCGTCGATGATGTCCGGCATCGTCAGCACCGTCGGCCCGGTGTCGATGCGATACCCGTCGATGTCGAGTCGGCCGGCGCGTCCGCCCGGCCATGGGTGGCGCTCGACCACCGTGACCGCGCGCCCCCGGCCGGCCAGATGCAAGGCGGCGGAGAGTCCCGCCAGGCCGGCGCCGATCACCACCACGTGCTCGCTGCGTCCTTCGACGGTCCGCATGTCAGCATGCTCCCAAACTTGTGGCACTCATTGGGCGCGATCCGCACAGGCGGCCGCCATTTCGCCCAGCGCTGCGCGGACGGGCTCGTCGATCGAGGTGTCGCCAAGGTGTTCGCGCGCGGACGCCACCCGGTCGCTGATCATCTCCTCGATCATCTCGACGGCCCCGGTCGCGACGATCAACGCTTTCCACCGGTCAACCGCGTCGTCGTCGAGGACATGGCCGTTCATCAATTCTGTCAGTTCGGCGCGGGTCGTCGGATCGGCCAGCTGGTGAGCGGTCACCACGAGGCTGGTTGCCTTGCGCTCCAGCAGATCTCCGGCACACGGCTTCCCCGTGATCGCCGGCGAGCCGAACACCCCGAGCACGTCGTCGCGAAGCTGGAACGCTTCTCCGACGGCGGCGCCGTACCGGCCGAGCTGTGTCACAGTTCGATCGTCGCAATCGGACATCGCCGCGCCGATTTCCAACGGTCGCCGCACGGTGTAGTTGCCCGACTTGCGCCGCGCCACGTCCAGCACGGACTCCAGCGACGGCATGTGCCGGACATCGCTCGTCAGGTCCGCGAACTGACCCACCGCCAGCTCGGTGCGCATCGTGTCGTAGCGGGGCCACGCCTGGTACAAGCGCCTGGGTTCGACTCCGCTCTCGCGCAGCATCTGCTCGGACCAGATCAGGCAGAGGTCACCCAGCAGGATTGCGGCCGATTCACCGAACCGCCGTGACGAGCCGGATAACCCGCGCTCGCGGTGCCATTGGGCGAATTGAAGGTGTGCCGACGGGCGCCCCCGCCGTTCGGTCGAACCGTCCATGACATCGTCTTGCAGCAGCGCAAACACGTGCAGCAACTCGAAACTGGCCGCCGCCCGCAACGCCGCCTCGCCGGGCGCTGCACCGCAGAGCCATCCCAAGTACACGAAGGTCGATCGCAGGCACTTGCCGCCGGAGGCGAACGCCATCAAGATGTCGCCGGCGGCATCGATACGCGTGTCGTCCAACTCGGAGCGCCGGGGCCCGACGAAGTCGGCGAGGTGGGCGAGAACACCCTGCCGCACACTGGCGCGCCATTCGCTGAAGTGCGCAGTGCCTGGCCATTCCGACTCGATTGCCGGTGACTCGGTGGCGGGTGATAACGACAAAGCACCCATCTTGGCCACGCGCTCCCTCCTGGACGGCTTGGCATTTCCCAGGTTAGAACGGCTCAAACACACGCGGTCATAGCCGGTGCCCGGAACCACAAACCGGCCACGCTGCCGCCGCGAAATCGCTCCGATGGGCCCTTCTCAACCTCGGACGATCTTACCCATCACCTTCAGTAATTTAAACATTAACTTACTGAAGGTAATGGTGCTCCGCCAGTCCGGAACCCGCGGGGCAAAGCCGCCCCAACCGAGGCATTTCAGCAAATTAACCATTAACCAACTGAAATGTCTGGCGATTCGGGGATATGCTGCACACCGTTATGGAAGCTGATGAGCAGCGCCGGCGCCGCGATGCGCTGGAGGCGCTGATCTCGGCCGATCTGCGGGAGATGTCAACGGAATCCGACCAGATCGGCCGGCAGTTTGCGGTGTCGCATCACTTGCGGCCCAACGACTTCCGTGCGCTGATGTACATCATGGTGGCAGAAACCGCAGGATGGCCGATGACCTCAGGTGACCTCAGCCAACGGATGGGACTGTCTGGTTCGGCCATCACCTACCTGGTGGATCGCTTGATCGATTCCGGCCACATTCGCCGTGATTCACACCCCGACGATCGCCGTAAGGTCATCCTGCGTCACGGTGAATCCGGCCTGGCTACCGCCCGGTCGTTCTTCAGTCCGCTGGGTGCGCACACTCGTGTGGCCCTCGAGGAGCTGCCCGATGGCGACTTGATGGCCGCGCATCGGGTGCTCGGTGCGGTGATCCATGCGATGCAGCGATTTCGGGGCGAACTGGACAGGGCCGGCATTGATCCGTGATCGCGCCATGCGGTACCGCGCTGACGCCCGCTCTCCGAGCTGGGATTTCGGCCGGTTTGGCGGCGTTGCCGCCGTGGCGGGCCAGTGACCGTCCGTTCGGTGCCGTGACTCGTCACGGCAGTGTCGTGATGGTGCCGGCCGTCAAGAGTTCGGTGTAATAGCTTCCGCCCGGGTAGAAATCGGGTGTGATCGTTCCCGCAAACATATCGGCGATCCAGCCTCGTGTCAGACCCCATACCGCCGCGACGTTGTCCGGCTTCGGGCGACCACACACCAGGTTCTCGTAAGTCGGCGACGATGGGCCGAGCGCGTCGCCGTGGGCGCCGGTCGTGATCTTCACCCCGTGAAATGCACGATCCGACAGATACCGTTCGATTGCCTTGGTGCCGCGTTGGAAGAAGTTGCAAAGAAGATGCGGCGACGCCGTGGCGTAGATCGGCAGCGTGGTGCCTGCCAGACCTGCCAGCGCGTCGTCGGTATTGGAACCGATGAACGACTTCACGCCGTCTTCGCTCACGATGCCGCGCAATTGGGCGAAGGTTGCCGGGTAGGTGCTGTGCAGACGCTCCGCGACGTATTCGACGGCCTCGGCCCCGGCCGAATGCCCCACGAAAACCAGATTGTCGGGCAACGGCGTGACAGGCCGGCCGACCGTCGCCGCCGCCATCGCGAAGGACGTCGCCAACGCGCCATTCGGATCGTCTTTGTGGGCAAAGACATCGGCGATGTTGCCCAGGAAGCCGGTGTTGTCGATCAGGTGTTCCACCGTGCAGCCGGAGACGCTGAGGGTGGGCAGCGTGGTGGCCATCACCAGGTAGCCGCTCTCGGCGACCTCGGTGGCGAAGGCCGACCATACTTTCTTGCCTTCGACGAAGCCGTGCTGCAGCCAGACCAATCCCCGAGGCGGCGTGCTCGGGAAATACCAGGTCGTCGGTACCGCCTGGGTCGCGCTTGCGCATGCGACGTCGGTCGTGCTGTCCGCTTCGGTGGCTTCGGCTCGGGCCGGGCGCGCGGCAAGCACCATCGCGGCCAGCGCGAAGATGCCGATCACGGCCGCGCTGGTCCGACCGGCATGCCGGATCAGCGCACCTGAGATCATTAAGAGATTGAATCATTAAGAGATTTAAACTGGGCGTGATCAGGCCCAACTGCGGTAGATCTATTACTCGCCTACCCGCCCCAACAGGTGGCGCAGCGCCTGCTCGAGATCGGGCTGGCGGAACCGGTGCCCGACCGCGGTCAGCTTCTGCGGAGCCACCCGCTGACTGGCGCACGCCAATTCACGCGCGCCCTGCTCGCCAAGCAGCACCCGCGGCCCCAGCGACGGCACCGGCAACACCGCGGGCCGGTGTACCACGCGGGCCAGGGTGGCGGTGTACTCGCTGTTGCGAACCGGCTGCGGCGCAACGGCATTCACGGGTCCCGACAGGGGTTCGTCCCACAATGAGCGGTGATAGATGTCGACCAGGTCGTCGATCCCGATCCACGACAGCCACTGCCGGCCGTCGCCGAGCCGGCCACCCAACCCGGCGCTGAACAACGGACGCATCAGCTTCAACGTGCCGCCGCGCGGGGATTGCACGATGCCGGTGCGCACCTTTACCACCCGCACCCCGGCCTGTTCCGCGGGTGCGGTCGCCGCCTCCCAGTCGGCCACGACGTCGGCGAGGTAACCGTCTCCGCGTTCGCTGTCCTCGGTCAGGATGTCATCGCCGCGGTCGTATCCGTAGTATCCGATCGCCGAAGCCGAGATGAGTACTGCCGGCCGGTGCGCGGTGCGGCCCAGCGCTTCGGCCAGCCGACGGGTGGGGCCAATCCTACTGTTGCGGATGGCCTTTCGATGCTTCTCGGTGAACCGGCCGGCGATCGACGCGCCCGCCAGATGGATGACCGCGTCCACCCCGTCGAACAGCCCCCGGTCGGGGTCGTCGGGATTCCACTCCCGCTCGTCGTCGCCCCTCGGGTTGCGGCGGACCAACCGGATGACGCGATGGCCGCCGGTGCTCAGAAACGCCGTCAACGCCGACCCCACCAACCCCGACGCTCCGGTGACCGCGACCGTCGCCGGCGCCAGCCCGTTCTCGGCGGCCAGCCGGTGCGCGGCCAGATCGTCAGCCAGCTGACGGTGCCGGTAGATGAACATGGGACGCAGCAACGCCCCCGGCACCGGGGTGTCAACCCGGTCGATGACCCTGGTGCGGCCGTCGCCGACGTCTTCGAAGTCGTGGGTGTGCCGCCAGCGCACCGCGGTTCGTGCCGGCAGCGTGGCCAGTCCGTCGCCGCCAATGGCGTCGACGAAGCGCCGCGGCGGGTCATAGCCGTCGGGCTGGTGGACGGCTACCCAGCGCAGGCCGCCCGGTAGCGCCAGCGTCGCCCGCCCGTCCTTGAGCGAGGTGGCCTCGGTGACCAGCCGCATGGGCTGCCACGGCGGCGAGAGCCGGGCGAACGCGCCCGGTCTGGTGTGCCACGCAAAGACGTCGGCGATAGGCGCGTCGACCACGCTCGAATATTCCAGCCCCATCGCTGGATGTTAGCGGTCTGGCAGGGCGTGCTCAACGATGGGCATCCGTGGCTGGGGCTGCCGCTCGGCGCGCTTGGCCGCCAGATACACCTGCGCGGTTTCCGTGGCCACGGTCCTCCAGTCGAAATCCGAGGTGAGCCGTTCGCGGGCGGCTCGGGCGCGCCGCTGCGCGGCGTCCGGATCGTCGAGCACGACCCGCACGGCCGAGGCCAGCCCGGCGACGTCGCGGGGCGCACACGACACCCCGGTCTGGCCGTTGAGCACCGCCTCGCCCAGGCCGCCGATGTTCGACGTCACGAGTGGAGTGCCGGCCGCGGCGGCCTCCAGCGCGACGATTCCGAACGGCTCGTAGTGGCTGGGCAGCACCGCCGCATCGGCCCGATGCAGCACCGCGAGCAGCTCGGCGTGGTGGAGGTGCCCGACGAACCGAGTTGCCTTGAGCACCCGATGCTTTCGGGCCTGCTCGATGAGCCACTCCTGCTGAGTGCCCTCGCCGGCGATGGTCAGTGTGGTCCCGGGGTGGGTGCGCCTGATCCGCGGCAGGGCGGCGATGACGTCGTGCACACCCTTCTCGTATTCCAACCGTCCGAGGTAGAGCAGTTCGGCGGGGCCGGTGTGCGGCCGCCGCTCGGCGAACGGCCAGCGCGCGGCGTCGATACCGTTGCGGATGACCGTTATTCCGGCCAGCCCGGGACCGAACAGTTCGGTGATCTCGTCGCTCATCGACGCCGAACACGTGATCAGCGAGTCGGATTCGCGCACCAACCAGGACTCCACGGCGTGCACCTGACGGCTGATCGCACCGGACACCCAGCCGGAATGCCGTCCGGCTTCGGTGGCGTGGATGGTGGAAACCATTGGCACGTCGTAGAACTCGGCGAGCGTGATGGCGGGATGAGCCACCAGCCAATCGTGTGCGTGCACGACGTCGGGACGCCACGGCCGGTTGTTGCCCCGCTTCTTCAGCGACAGCCCGGCGCGGATCATGGAATGGCCCATCGCCAGTGTCCACGCCATCATGTCGCTGCCGAAGGAGAATTCGTGCGGGTCTTGTGCGGCGGCGATCACCCGGACACCGTCGACCACCTCGTCGGACGACGGGTGCGTGCTGGGATCGGTACCCGTGGGGTGGCGCGACAGCACGACGACCTCGTGACCGGCGGCCGCCAGCGCGGTCGACAGGTGATGCACGTGTCTGCCGAGCCCGCCGATCACTACCGGTGGGTACTCCCACGACACCATCAGGATCTTCACGCTGCCGCCCAACTCATCGAGGCAGCCTGCGCGCGTCGAGTGCGCCGAACAGTCCGTCGGCGCGGTTCCATCCGTCGGCCAGCCGCTGCGCGGTGTCCCGCCTTCCGGACGCCAGCGCCCCGGCGATCTCGCGGGTGGCGTGGGCATGCAGGTGGGCGCGGTAACGCGCGTAGTCGGCGGCCGAGTCCTTGCTCACCATGAACGGCCAGTCGCTGGAGACGGTGAGCAGGGTCTCGCGCAGGATCTGGTCGGCGACGTGGTCGCGGGGGAGCGGCCCGTCCAGCGATGCCCGCTGCGACAGCGCCTTGTCGACAGTGCTCAACGCCGCGTCGACGACTTCGGTGTTGAGCTGGACGAGATCGGCCACCTTGTCGCCGGCCCACACCTGCCAGTCCTTACCCGAACCCCACGAACTGGGCGGCAATTCCACTGCGCGCCCGACGAATCCGTCGGCGATGGCGTCGTTCAACGTTCCCACCCGCACGCCGGCGGCGGGCAGTGCACGCAGCACCCGCTGCAGCCACGTCGGGCCTTCGTACCACCAGTGGCCGAACAGTTCGGTGTCGAAGGCGGCGACCACGTGGGCGGGCCGCCCGATCCGCTCGGATTCGCTCGTCAGCCGGTTGCGGACCATGTCGACGAAGTCGGCGACATGGCTGTCGACCGCGTGGTCGGCACGCTCGGGATCGTAGGGCGCCTTGGCCTCCGACGGCACGTTGCGGCCGGTCACCCGCGCCGGCTTCAGCCCGGTGAGGTGGTCATAGGTGTGGAAGTCGCGGTAGGCGGCGTGGCCCGGGTAGCCGGATTTGGGCGACCACACCCGATAACTGACCTGCAAATCGCGCCCGAACGCGACCACGTCGGTATCGCCGACGGGCCGGCCCAGCGCGGTGTCGCCATGCAGCGACGGGCCGTCGACCATGAAGTGGGTGATGCCCGCGGCCGCATAGCCGTGCTCCATGCCGGGCGCGTAAGCGCATTCGGGCGCCCAGATCCCGCTCGGGCGATGCGCCATCCGCTGCTGGGGGTCCGCCAGCCCCTCGCGCAGGGCGAACTCGCGCAGCCGCGGCGCGAGCAGCGGCTGGAACGGATGGGCCAGCGGGCCGCCGAGCAACTCGAGCGCGCCGGTGTCGATCAGGCCGCGCAACAGCGGGCTACCGCCGTGCCGCCAGTGGGTGGCAAACTCGTCCAGCGCCCGATCGGCCTCGGCGCACTCCCGAACCCCCAAGTCGCGCAACGCTTCCGGCGTGCATGACAGGAAGCCGGCCGACTTCGAACGGGGAGCGGACCGCACGCTGGCGGCCTCGGCCGCCCGCAGCCGCCAGTTGGCCAGCCAGTGGTGCATGCCGTCAAGGCAGTACGGGTCGTCGAGCTGCGCGTTCACCACCGGAGTGATGCCGAGGGTGAGCAGCCCGTGGCGGTCCTCGTCGGCCAACGTGCTCAGCACCCGCATCAGCGGCAGGTAGGACGCCGCCCAGGATTGGTAGAGCCACTCCTCACCGACCGGCCACCGGCCATGATGGGCCAGCCACGGCAGGTGGGTGTGCAGGACCAGGGTGAACATGCCGGGCACCCGGTCGTGCGAACTGCTCACGGCGCTACCGCGATCGCGATCAGATCCAGGCTGTCGTCGATGTCACGGCACCCGCTCTGCACCATCTCGAAGTCGTCGCACGTCACTGCGGCGACGTCCGCCGCCAGCTCAGCCGGCCAGGGTGCGTCGGCCAGCGCGCGCTCGATCTGCGCGTCGATGATGGAGCCGCCGTGGCGGGCGTCCATCTTCCGCAGCCGCGGACCGTGGAACAAGCCGCTGACCGACACGTCGCGAAAGCCGGCGTCCACCAGCAATTCGGCCAGCTCGGCGGCATTGAGTTCGCGGGTGTGGAACGGGTTGATCGGGGTGTCGCGCCCGGGAGAGAAGGTGATCCGGTTGGGTGTAGACACCATCAGCTGTCCACCGCGACGCAGCACGCGCGCGCACTCGGCGACGAATTGTGCTTGATCCCACAGATGCTCGATGACTTGGAAGTTGACCACAATATCCACCGACGCGTCCGGCAGCGGCAGCTCGGCCAGGTTCGCGCGCATGACCTCCACCCGGGGGTAGCGGGTGCGCACGTGGGCCACGGCGGCTTCGTCGTAATCCACGGCCACGACCCGGCGGGCGACGCCGGCGATCAGGTCGGCGCCGTACCCCTCGCCGCAGCCGGCCTCGAGCACCTCGCGGCCCGCGCAGTGCCCGGCCAGTCGCTGGTAAACCACCTGGTGACGGCGAAACCAGTAGTTTTCGACGTCCAGGTCCGGGATGGTGCGCTCGCCCGTCAACGTCAGCACGGGGTCAGCCGGCGGCAAGGGATCGCCGGGGCTGTGCCGGGGTACGTCGGGGACGGTTGCGCTCATCGCATAGGCAGGCTAACGCGAAGTGTCGGATTCGCGAACCGGAGACGGGGCGCCCCCGGTTCCGGACGGTAGACATGCCGCAAGAACGTGCAGTACGACCCGCTATGGTGTGAATGCAGGCTGCACAAAGTTACCGAGTAGTAACACGACCGTGCGCTGCAAAACGCGTACTGAAAGTCTCGTGGTCGACTGCTGCGAGACTCCTTCAAGGAGGACGAACCACACTCATGACGAACATCGTGGTCCTGATCAAGCAGGTCCCAGACACCTGGTCCGAGCGCAAGCTGAACGACGGCGATTACACGCTGGACCGGGAGGCCGCGGATGCGGTGCTGGACGAGATCAACGAGCGCGCCGTCGAAGAGGCCCTGCAGATCCGTGAGCGGGAGGGCGGCGAGGGTTCGGTGACCGTGCTGACCGCGGGCCCCGAACGTGCCACCGAGGCGATCCGCAAGGCGCTGTCGATGGGCGCCGACAAGGCCGTTCACCTCAAGGACGACGGCATGCGCGGGTCCTGCGTGGTGCAGACCGCGTGGGCACTGGCCCGCGCGCTGGGCACCATCGAGGGAACCGAGCTCGTCATCGCCGGTAACGAGTCCACCGACGGTTCCGGCGGCGCGGTGCCGGCCATCATCGCCGAGTACCTGGGCCTGCCGCAGCTGACCCACCTGCGCAAGCTGTCCGTCGAGGGCGGCAAGGTCACCGGCGAGCGCGAGACCGACGACGGCGTGTTCACGCTCGAGGCGTCGCTGCCCGCGGTGGTGAGTGTGACCGAGAAGATCAACGAGCCGCGCTTCCCCTCCTTCAAGGGCATCATGGCCGCCAAGAAGAAAGAGGTCACGGTGTTGACCCTGGCCGAAATCGGCGTCGAAAGCGACGAGGTCGGGCTGGATAACGCCGGGTCGACGGTGCTGTCGTCGACGCCGAAGCCGCCGAAGACCGCGGGTGAGAAGGTCACCGACGAGGGTGAGGGCGGTAACCAGATCTCCCAGTACCTGGTTGGCCAGAAGATCATCTAGCCGAGCACACATCCCACAGACGAGAAGAGCGAAGAAACCATGGCTGAAGTTTTGGTGCTCGTTGAGCACGCCGAAGGCGCACTGAAGAAGGTCACCTCCGAATTGATCACCGCCGCCCGCGCACTGGGCGAGCCGGCCGCCGTCGTGGTCGGCAAGCCCGGAACTGCCGCGCCGCTGGTCGACGGGTTGAAGGAGGCGGGCGCCGCCAAGATCTACGTCGCCGAGTCCGACGACGCCGAGAATTACCTGATCACCCCGGTGGTCGACGTGCTGGCGTCGCTGGCCGAGTCGAACGCACCCGCCGCCGTACTGCTGTCCGCCAACGCCGACGGCAAAGAGGTCGCGGGCCGGCTCGCGGCCCGGATCGGATCCGGCCTGCTGGTCGACGTGGTCGGCGTCCAGGAGGGCAACAAGGCGGTGCATTCCATCTTCGGTGGTGCGTTCACCGTCGAGTCGCAGGCCAACGGCGACACCCCGGTCATCACGGTGCGCGGTGGCGCCATTGACGCCGAGCCGCAGGCCGGCGCCGGCGAGCAGGTCACCGTGGAGGTGCCCGCGCCCGCCGAGAACGCCACCAAGATCACCGCTCGCGAGCCCGCCGTCGCGGGCGACCGCCCAGAGCTCACCGAGGCCACCATCGTGGTCTCCGGTGGCCGCGGCGTCGGCAGCGCGGAGAACTTCAGCGTGGTCGAGGCGCTGGCGGACTCGCTCGGTGCGGCCGTCGGTGCGTCGCGCGCCGCCGTCGACTCCGGCTACTACCCGGGCCAGTTCCAGGTCGGCCAGACCGGCAAGACGGTCTCGCCCCAGCTCTACATCGCGCTGGGCATCTCCGGAGCCATCCAGCACCGCGCGGGCATGCAGACGTCCAAGACCATCGTCGCCGTCAACAAGGACGAAGAGGCGCCCATCTTCGAGATCGCCGACTACGGCGTGGTGGGCGACCTGTTCAAGGTCGCTCCGCAGCTGACCGACGCCGTCAAGGCGCGCAAGGGCTGAGTTCCTCGGCCCAGGAGCCCTTGACACCCTGGTGTCGGGGGCTCTTGCGTACCGGGCCACATCCGCATCGCGTGAGCACCATCAACCGAACGGCGAATTCGATAGCGCATGTGCTATCGAATTCCAAAGTCGGGCATTGGCGTCCGAATGGACCAGCGCGAAGCTCAGTCGCCGCGATCGTCGCCACCGCTCGAACGGCTCAGTGCGGCACGGGCTTTCGATGCCGCGTTGCGCGTGGTCTCCGGGCGGTGCGGGCCGCCTGCATTCCCAACAGTGCAAGCGGCAAGCTACGGCTATCCGTAACGTTCAGCAACATTTGCGCCAAGCGCTCCGCGCGCTGGTAGCGTGGAGTCTACCGGCAGATCCAGGCTTAACCCTCAAACGCTCACTCGCCTCGCCAGCAAACATTTTCAAGCTCGGGATTCGCCTTCACTGTAGGGCCGCCGGGCACTAGTCGGAGAAGGTCGGGAGATGCGTGAAAACGAGCGTGAATCGGCTTTCAAGCTGCGTCACCCCGACTATCTGAGCCGGATGCATGAGCAACTCGACGAATTGGTGGCCGACCGTCAGCAGATGGGACAGCTGCTGCAGGTAGCAATCGAGATCGGCTCCGATCTCGAACTGGACGCGATACTGCACCGCATCGTGGCCGCCGCAATCGGCATGACCGGCGCCCGCTACGGGGCTATCGGGGTGTGGGGACTCGAGGGGACCCTTGCATCCTTCGTACACAGCGGAATGGACCCCGAGACGGTGCGACTGGTCGGTCATCTGCCGGTGGGCAAAGGGGTGCTCGGCGCCCTGCGCGACCGCACCGAGCCGCTGCGCCTGACCGACCTGTCCGACCATCCGACCGCCGTTGGATTCCCGGAGCACCACCCACCGATGAGGGCCTTCCTCGGGATGCCCGTGATAATCCGCGGTGCGGTGTTCGGCAGCCTGTATGTCACCGACGATCGGCCCGGACGCTGCTTCGGCGAGCCCGACGAGATCACCCTGCAGGCGCTTGCGTCAGCGGCATCGGTGGCCATCGACAATGCCCGGCTATTTGACCGGGTCCGCGCGGGCGCCCGATGGACCGACGCCAGCCGCGAGATCAGCAACGCCCTGCTTTCCGAGTCGCACCCGGATCTGCGACCGCTGCAACTGATCGTGGAACGCGCCGCGGAGCTGACGGACGCCGAGCAGGCGATCGTCCTGGTTCCGACCGACCCCGACCAACCCAGCGATGGCGTAGACCGCCTGGTCGTGTCCGCGGCGGTCGGCGTGCACGCCGAGGAGGTTCTCGGGCAGGAGGTTCCGGTCCAAGGATCCACCACCGGCGAGGTGTTTCGGACCGGCCGGCCCGTGCTCACCGAGACGTTTCGTCGTCCCATCCCGGCGTTCACCGACCTGGGCGAGCGACCCGCGATCCTGATGCCGCTGAGATCCGACCAGCAGACCCTGGGCGTGATCGCGGTGGCCCGCAACACCGACGCGCCCCCCTTCGACGAAGAGCATCTCGAGCTCGTGCGCGACTTCGCCGACCACGCCGCGATCGCCCTCACGCTGGCCACCGAACGACGGAACACGCGCGAGCTGAGCGTGCTGGTGGACCGGGAGCGCATCGCCCGCGATCTGCACGACCAGGTGATCAGCCGCGTCTTCGCCGTCGGTACGGACCTGCAGGGCGTCGCCGCCCACCTCCGCTCTCCGCAACTCGCGGCGCGGCTGACCCAATCCGTGACCGAGCTGCAGGACGTCATCGACGACATCCGGCGCACCGTCTTCGATCTGCAGCAGCAGCCGGCCCGGCGGCGCAGTTTCGCCGAGCGTGTCCAGGACGCGATCGCCCGCCTCGCCGACGACGACAACGAGGGGACGACGCTGCGCATGGCGGGCACGATGACCGCGGTGAGCGACGAACTCGCCGAACACGCCGAAGCCTTCGTCAGCGAAGCGCTCAGCGACGCGGTGCGGCACTCGCGCGCCGGGACCATCGCCGTCGAGATCACCGTCACGGATGAGCTGCTCATCGAGATCACCGACGACGGGCGCGGGGCTCCCTCGGACCAGCAGGACCACGGCGGCCTGGACGAGATCGCCCGCCGCGTCAAAGACCTCGGCGGCGAATGCGCGATTAACAGTGCGCCCAGCGGCGGCACCCGCGTCCGCTGGAGCGCGCCGCTGCAGAATTCCTGACCCGGGCTCTCGAGGGGGAGCCCGGGGCCGGCCGCCCGCGCAACCACATTTCGTCACCTGACGTGCACGGACACGTCACAGCCACGATGCCGACTCGCTCATCGACTAGGCAACGTTGGTTTACATGAGCATTGCTTCTGTCCTGATTCCCAGCGACAAGCCCGACGGTGCGACGACGGCGTCGCCCGCGGGACCGCACTACTCGCTCTTGCTGTCCACCGACGCCAGCATGATCGAGGCGGCGCAGCGGCTCCGGTACGACGTGTTCAGCAGCACGCCCGGCTTCGCCCTGCCGACGAACGACCACGAAAGACGGGACGTCGACAGGTTCGACGAACACTGCGACCACCTGCTCGTTCGCGACGACGGCACCGGCGAACTGGTGGGTTGCTACCGCATGCTGGCCCCGGCGGGCGCGATCGCAGCCGGGGGGCTCTACACCGCGACGGAATTCGACATTCGCGCTTTCGACCCGCTCAGGTCGTCGCTGGTGGAGATGGGACGCGCGGTGGTCCGCGAGGGTCACCGCAACGGCGGCGTGGTGCTGCTGATGTGGGCGGGCATCCTGGCCTACCTGGACCGCTACGGCTACGACTACGTGACCGGCTGCGTGTCGGTGTCCATCGGCGGAGATTCGGACGACCCGGACAATTTGGTCCCGGGCCGTCAGCTCCGCGGCGTGCGTGACTTCATCCTGAGTCGTCACGCCGCCCCGCCGCAGTACCGGGTGCGTCCACACCGGCCGGTGATCGTCGACGGGAAGGCCCTCGACGACATTCCGGCCCCCGGGCGGCCGTCGGTCCCGGCGCTGATGCGTGGTTATCTGCGGCTGGGCGCCCAGGTGTGCGGTGAGCCGGCGCACGATCCCGACTTCGGGGTCGGAGATTTCTGTGTCCTGCTGGACAAACGGCGCGCCGATACCCGATATCTGAAGCGGCTGCGGTCGGTGTCGGCCGCTTCGCAGATGGCCGGCGGCGACCGATGAACGTTCCGGCCGCCACGGGGCACCCCTGGTTACCGCGCGCATCGTGTGACGCCGGTTGTGTGGGTGCCGGCGACGTCGCCGCGTCGCCGCCGCTGGTGGTGGCGCTGCGGGTAACGCTTCGGGTGATGCTGGCGCTGCTTCTGGCACCGGGGGTGGCGCTGCTGGCCGTGCCGCTACCGGGCCGGACTCGCGTGCAGCGCATCTATTGCCGGATGGTGTTGCGCTGTTTCGGTATCCGAATCACGATCATGGGCAGCCCGATTCGCAACCTGCGCGGGGTCTTGGTGGTCAGCCCGCACATGTCCTGGCTCGACGTCTTCGCCATCGGGTCGGTGTTGCCCGGGTCATTCGTCGCCCGGGCCGATATGTTCACCGGGCTCGCCACCGGGATCGTGGCCCGCATCCTGAAGGTCATCCCGATCGAGCGGTCCAGTTTGCGGCGGCTGCCCGTGGTGGTGGACACCGTCGCCCGCCGGCTGCGCGGCGGCCAGACGGTGGTGTGCTTCCCGGAGGGCACCACCTGGTGCGGTCTGGACCGTGGGGCGTTCTACCCGGCGATGTTCCAGGCAGCGATCGACGCCGGCCGTCCGGTGCAGCCGCTTCGGCTGACCTACCACCACGCCGACGGCAGGGTCTCGACCGTCCCGGCGTTCGTCGGCGACGAGACACTGGTGCGGTCCATCCGCAGGCTGCTCACCGTGCGGCGCACGCTGGCGCGGGTGCACGTCGAATCTCTGCAGCTCCCGGGGACCGATCGGCGAGCCTTGGCGAGCCGCTGCCAGTCGGTGGTGGGCGTCGGAGCGGCCCGGCACGCTGGTCACGGGCCCGTGCTGGTGGCCTCCTAGGTCCGGAGGCCCTTCACCTGCCGGTATCGTGGGTCGCGTCATGGTCTACCTGGATCACGCCGCTACCACGCCGATGCACCCCGCCGCCGTCGAGGCGATGACGGCGATGCTGGGCACTGTGGGCAACGCCTCCTCGCTGCACACCAGCGGCCGGACGGCGCGGCGGCGCATCGAGGAATCCCGCGAGCTGATCGCCGACAGGCTGGGCGCCCGTCCGTCCGAGGTCATTTTCACCGCGGGCGGGACCGAAAGCGACAACCTGGCCGTCAAGGGCATCTATTGGGCCCGCCGCGACGCCGAACCGCGCCACCGGCGCATCATCACCAGCGAGGTGGAACACCACGCCGTCCTGGACTCGGTCAACTGGCTCGTCGAACACGAAGGCGCCGAGGTGACGTGGCTGCCGACCGCTGCCGACGGCTCCGTGTCGGCGGCCGCGCTGCGCGAGGCGCTGCGGAGCCACGACGATGTCGCGTTGGTGTCGGTGATGTGGGCCAACAACGAGGTCGGCACCGTGATGCCGGCCGCCGAGCTCGCCGCCGTGGCGGCCGAATTCGGGGTTCCGATGCACAGCGACGCCGTGCAGGCGGTGGGGCAGTTGCCGGTGGGCTTCGCCGCGAGCGGGCTCTCGGCGATGAGCGTGGCCGCGCACAAGTTCGGCGGTCCTCCCGGTGTGGGAGCGCTACTGCTGCGCCGGGACGTGACGTGTGTCCCGCTGTCACACGGGGGCGGACAAGAGCGCGACATTCGCTCCGGCACTGCCGATGTCGCCGGCGCGGTCGGCATGGCGACCGCGGCCCGAATCGCGGTGGACGGGATCGAGGCGAACGGCGCACGCCTGCGTGTGTTGCGGGATCGCCTGATCGAAGGGGTGCTGGCCGGCATCGAGGACGTCGGCCTCAACGGTGCCCGCGACCCGGTGCGGTTGCCCGGCAACGCCCACTTCACCTTCCGCGGCTGCGAAGGCGACGCGCTGTTGATGCTGTTGGACGCCAACGGAATCGAGTGTTCGACCGGATCGGCGTGCACCGCCGGCGTCGCGCAACCGTCGCATGTGTTGCTCGCGATGGGCGCCGACCCCGCCACCGCCCGCGGGTCCTTGCGAATATCGTTGGGGCACACCAGTGTTGACGCCGATGTCGATGCGGTGTTGCAGGTGCTGCCCGCGGCGGTGGACCGCGCCCGCCGGGCCGCGCTGGCCGCCGCAGGGGCTCCGCAATGAGGGTCCTCGCCGCGATGAGTGGCGGCGTCGACTCGTCGGTCGCCGCCGCCCGCATGGTCGACGCCGGGCACGACGTGGTCGGCGTGCACCTGGCATTGTCAACCGCGCCCGGCACGTTGCGCACCGGTTCGCGCGGGTGCTGCTCGAAAGAAGACGCCTCGGATGCGAGCCGCGTTGCTGATGTGCTCGGAATCCCGTTCTACGTCTGGGATTTCGCCGAGAAGTTCCAGGCGGACGTGATCGACGATTTTGTGTCGTCGTACGCGCGCGGCGAAACGCCCAACCCTTGCGTGCGGTGCAATCAGCGGATCAAGTTCTCGGCGCTGTCGGTGAAAGCCCTTGCGCTGGGCTTCGATACGGTGGCCACCGGTCACTACGCCAGGCTCTCCGGTGGGCGGCTCCGCCGCGCGGTCGATCAAGACAAGGACCAGTCCTACGTGCTGGCCGTGCTGACCGCCGAGCAGCTGCGCCACGCGACGTTCCCGATCGGGGACACTCCCAAGGCGCAGATTCGTGCCGAAGCCGCCCGCCGCGGCCTCGCGGTCGCGGAGAAGCCGGACAGTCACGACATCTGCTTCATCCCGTCCGGGAACACCCGGGCCTTCCTGGGCGAGCGCATCGCGGTTCGCCGCGGCACCGTGGTCGGCGCGGAAGGCGCGGTGCTCGCCGAGCACGACGGGGTGCACGGTTTCACCATCGGCCAGCGCAAGGGACTGGGCATCGCCGGGCCGGGGCCCGACGGCCGCCCGCGCTACGTGACGGCCATCGACGCCGACACCGCGACCGTTCGGGTGGGGGAGGCGGCCGACCTCGACGTGCGCGAATTGCGCGGGCGGGAGGCGGTCTTCACCGCGGGACGGCCGCCATCGGGCCCCGTCGAGTGCGCGGTCCAGGTGCGGGCGCACGGTGAAACTGCCGGTGCGGTAGCGGAATTGGCCGGAGACGAGCTTGTTGTGCGGTTGCGCGCTCCGCTGCGCGGCGTCGCGCGCGGCCAGACGCTGGTGCTGTACCGCCCCGACGCGGACGGTGACGAGGTGCTCGGCAGCGCCACCATCGCCGGCACCGCACGCTAGGCCGGTACGTTCGCGAGGATGTTCGTCATCACGATGTCGGACACCGATTGCGCAAAGCCGCAGAAGGTGACCTCCAGGATGGCCACTGACCGCAGCCGATAATCGCGGCCACAGCCGCCCGGCCGCAGGTGCAGCGAGCCGGCGTCGGCCTTCCAGTCGCCGACGTATTGCTGGCCGGCCGAGCCGTTCGCGCAATCCCCGACCGTGGTCACCAACGCGTCGAACGTGCGCCGTGCGGTGTCGACATCCCGGTAGGCCGCGGCCCCTTCCGAGATCAGCGCGCCGTCGGGCGGGTCTTGGAAGGTCGTCTTGTGGAATTCTTCGACATCGGGCCCGAACGTCGCCGTCTCGGCGTAGATGAACCGACACTCGTGCGGCGTGGTATCGGCGAGCGCGTTGATGTCCACCGGGCTGGTGCCGTCCATCGACGGGATGATCGTCAGGTGCTCGCCGGCGCCGGTGATCGCGCGCATCCGCGACTGGTCCAACAGGATCGTGTCGACGTTGATGCCCTGCACGGCCCGGCGCGGGGAACCGAATCCGGCCACCGCCGCCCCGTCCACCACCCGGGTGCACGCCGCGGCCAGCACCACCGCCCCGCACAGCAGCGGCCATGCCAATCTCGACATCCGCGACACGTTTTCGCACCCCTTCTTGCGTCGAACCTACCCGTGCGCTCGCGCGGCTGACACCCCTGGCCGCCGGCGGGTGAGGTGGTGTCGAATATGGTTGGGCGGGTGAGTGTTTTCGCGAGGGCCAGCGGTGTCGGGTCGTGGCCCGGCATCAAGCCGCGGGAGGCCGCCGAGGTCGTCGTCGGGGAGTTGGCCGGCGCGCTGTCCCACATCGTCGAGTTGCCCGCCCGGGGAGTGGGCGCTGACATGATCGGTCGGGCCGGTGCGCTGCTGATCGATGTGGCCATCGATATCGTGCCGCGGGGCTATCGCATTGCGGCTCGCCCGGGCGCGGTCACCCGCCGCGCGGTCAGTCTGCTCGACGAGGACATGGACGCGCTGGAGGAGGCCTGGGAGGTGGCCGGTCTGCGCGGGGGCGCCCGCGTGGTCAAGGTGCAGGCTCCCGGACCGATCACGCTGGCGGCCGAGCTCGAGCTGGCCAACGGCCATCGGGCGATCACCGATGCCGGCGCCGTGAGCGATCTGGCGGCGTCGCTGGCCGAAGGCGTCGCCGTCCACCGCGCGGCGCTGGCCCGCCGGCTCGAGACGCCGGTGGTGGTGCAGTTCGACGAGCCGTCGCTGCCGAAGGCATTGGGCGGACGGCTGACCGGTGTGACGGCGCTGAGCCCGGTGGCACCGCTCGACGAGGCGGTGGCCGTCGCCCTGCTCGACGCCTGTGCCGCCAGGGTGGGAGGCGAGGTGCTGTTGCACAGTTGCGCCCCGGACCTGCCATGGAACATGTTGCAGGGCAGCAGCATTGGTGCGGTATCGGTGGACGCGAGCACGCTGATCGCGGCGGATCTCGACGGTGTCGCCGCGTTCGTCGAATCGGGTCGCACGGTCATGTTGGGGGTGGTCGCCGCCAGCGCCCCGCCACGGCGACCCTCGGCCGAAGAGGTGGCCGCCGCGCTGGTCGCGGTGACGGACCGCCTCGGCTTCGCTCGCTCGGCGCTGCGCGATCGCATCGGCGTCACCCCGGCGTGTGGTCTGGCCGGCGCGACACCCGAGTGGGCCCGCCTGGCGATCGACCTGGCCCGCAAGGCGTCCGAGGCTTTCGCCGAGGACCCCGACGCCATTTAGCTTTCCGTTGGAGAAAACGATTAACAATGGCGAACGCGGCGCGAGTCAAAATCTGCTGGGGCCGTGGTCGCTGCGACTAACATCTCGACAATGGTCACGAGACAGATTGCTGACTCCTGCACCCTTTGGACCGGCTTCGACATATCGATCGTGGCCCGGAGCTATGCCCAGTTCACCGGCATTCTCGCCGGTTTTGCCTTCGTGGTCATAAATCTGGTGATCGATCGCGCCTACCGGCGCCGCACCGATGGTCGTCCGCTGGAGCCGCGTGAGGTCGAGCACGACACACAAGTCGGAATTGCATTGGTGTGTGCGTTTCTGGGCCTGTTTCTGACCACCCTGCGATATGCCCTGCTGGCCGGCGAAAGTGGATGTGCCCTGACCGATGGCCGCGCCGCGTCGGCCGAAGTCCTCACCGCCGTCTCGTTCGCGGCCTCCATCTACATGCTGCTCAACGCCATCGTGCAGTTCTTCTCGGGTTCAGCCGGCGTGCTCGCCCAGCACTGTGTCTTCATCTTGGTGGTGCTCGTGCCCCCGATCTCCGTGTTCTTGGTCGAAGACACGCTCACACACCTGGCGCTATCGCTGGGCGATCCGGAAAAACACCAGCCGCTTCAGCCATTGTGGGTCTGGGCCACCCGGCTCGCGATTCCGATACCGCTGGCGGTCGGAATCGTCGGCGCCGTCGCGTGGTTTCTCGGAATCAAGAGGCGGCGTTCGGAATCGCCCGCTAGCCGCATTGCGCGGCAATTCCGAACGGTCGTCCCCTACCTTACCGTCGTCGTCGTGGCCGCCGTGATAGTACGGTCCATCGTCGAATTGCGATACGCAAATACCGCCACCCATATCAGTCCGGGCGAAGCCTGGCTATGGGTCGGCGTGCTTGCTGCTACATTGCTCATCCAGAGCGTGGCTTTGTCGTTTCAAAAAGGCGTGGAAGTTCCTCTTGGCGGCTTTACGGAAACGGCCGAAGAATCGGCCTGAGTGGAGCGCGCGGGCGTGGTGTCGGCGACCTCGGATAGCCTGCGAGGGTGAGCTCACCAGAAGCTGATTCGGTGGCGCCCGAGGTGCGGCGGCAGTGGCAGGAACTGGCCGGCGAAGTCCGCGAACACCAGTTCCGCTACTACATCAAGGACGCGCCGATCGTCTCCGATGCCGAATTCGACACGATGTTCAACGAGCTCCTGGCGCTGGAGGACCGTTACCCCGAGCTGCGGGTCCCGGATTCCCCGACGCAGCTGGTCGGTGGGGCGGGCTTCGCCACCGACTTCACCGAGGCTGAGCACCTCGAGCGGATGCTGAGCCTCGACGACGTGTTCGACCGCGACGAGCTGGTCGCCTGGAGCAACCGCGTCGAAAACGAGATCGGCCGCGAGCCGTACTACTTATGCGAACTCAAGATCGACGGGGTGGCGTTGTCGCTGGTGTACCGCGATGGCCGGCTGGAACGGGCCGCCACGCGCGGCGACGGCCGGGTCGGCGAGGACGTGACGCTCAATGCGCGTACCATCGATGACGTGCCCGAGCGGCTCACTGCCAGTGACGATTTGCCGATTCCCGCCGTGCTCGAGGTGCGTGGCGAGGTCTTCTTCATGCTGGCCGATTTCGAGGCGCTCAACGCCAGCCTGGTCGAGGACGGCAAGGCGCCGTTTGCCAATCCGCGTAACAGCGCAGCCGGTTCGCTGCGCCAGAAGAATCCGGCGGTCACCGCCCGGCGCAAGCTGCGGATGATCTGCCACGGCATCGGCCGTACCGATGGATTCGCGCCCGCGACGCTGCACGACGCCTACACCGCGCTGAAAGCGTGGGGTTTGCCGGTGGCCGAACAGACCGCGCGCGTGCGTGGCCTTGCCGCCGTGGAGGACCGGATCGGGTATTGGGGTGAGCACCGCTACGAGATCGATCACGAAATCGATGGCGTGGTGGTCAAAGTCGACGATTTCACGCTGCAGCGCCGGCTGGGGACCACATCCCGGGCGCCGCGGTGGGCCGTTGCGTACAAGTATCCACCCCAGGAAGCGCAGACCAAGTTGCTCGACATCCGGGTCAACGTCGGGCGCACCGGGCGCGTCACGCCGTTCGCGTTCATGACGCCGGTGAAGGTGGCCGGGTCAACCGTGGGGCTGGCGACCCTGCACAACGCCGCCGAGGTCAAGCGCAAGGGCGTCCTGATCGGCGACACGGTGATGATCCGCAAGGCCGGCGACGTGATCCCGGAGGTGCTCGGCCCCGTCGTCGACCTGAGGGACGGGTCCGAACGCGAATTCGTCATGCCCACAACATGTCCCGAATGCGGCACCACGCTGGCCCCCGCCAAGGAGGGTGACGCCGACATCCGCTGCCCCAATGCCCGGTCCTGCCCGGCGCAGCTGCGAGAGCGCGTCTTCCACGTCGCCGGCCGGGGAGCGCTCGACATCGAGGGGCTGGGCTACGAGGCGGCCATCGCGCTGCTCAAGGCCGGGGCGATCGCCGACGAGGGCGATCTGTTCACGCTCACCGAGGACGACCTGTTGCGCACCGACCTCTTCCGGACCAAGGCCGGCTCCTTGTCCGCCAACGGCAGGCGGCTGCTCGACAACCTGGACAAGGCCAAGACGGTGGCGCTGTGGCGGGTCCTCGTGGCGCTGTCGATCCGGCATGTCGGTCCGACGGCCGCGCGCGCCCTGGCCACCGAATTCGGCAGCCTGGACGCGATCATGGCGGCGTCGACCGAGCAGCTGGCCGCGGTCGAGGGTGTCGGTCCGACGATCGCCGCCGCGCTCACCGAGTGGTTCACCGTCGACTGGCACCGCGCGATCGTCGACAAGTGGCGGGCCGCCGGGGTACGGATGGCCGACGAGCGCGACGCCAGCGTGCCCCGCACGCTGGAAGGGCTGACGATTGTCGTCACCGGTTCGCTGGCCGGATTTTCGCGCGATGACGCCAAGGAGGCGATCATCGCGCGCGGGGGAAAGGCCGCGGGTTCGGTGTCGAAGAAGACCGACTACGTCGTCGCCGGCGATGCACCGGGCTCCAAGTACGACAAGGCGGTCGAGCTCGGCGTGCCGGTGCTCGACGAGGACGGTTTCCGGAAGCTGCTGGCCGAGGGGCCGCCGGAAACTCCGGCGGACTAGACCGATGAGCGGTCGCTACGGCGATTCCACCCGCAGCCTCAAAGCTGCGAGCTCACCGGCGATTTCGGGTCAGCCGGTGGCACCGCAGGCGGTGCTCGCCGCCACCTATCACCTGTCCAGCGTCCAAAGTGGTGCGTCAGACAGCAACGACAGCTATGGCCGCAGCTCCAATCCGACGTGGCGGCAAGTGGAGTCGGCGCTCGCCGAGCTGGAGGGAGCGACCGGTGCGCTGGTGTTCGGCTCGGGTATGGCGGCCATCGGCGCCGTGCTGCGGGCGCTGGCGACGCCGGGATCGGCTTTGGTCGTGCCCGCCGACGGCTATTACCAAGTGCGCCGCTTCGCCGGGGAAGACCTGGCGGGTGTGGCCGTCATCGAGGCGTCGAGTTCACAGATCTACGACGCCGCCGCGGGCGCCGACGTGGTGCTGGCCGAAACGCCCACCAACCCGGCGTTGGACGTGGTTGATCTGCACCGGTTGGCCAAGATCTGCCGTGATCGCGGTGCGCGCTTGGTCGTCGACAACACCGCCGCCACTCCGTTGGGTCAGCAGCCGTTGTCGCTGGGCGCCGACGCGGTTGTGGCCAGCGCAACCAAGGCCCTGTCCGGCCACAGCGACCTGCTGGCCGGCTACGTCGCCACCAACGAGCCCGAGTTGCTCGCCGCCGTGGAGCGCCAACGGCTGCTCGCCGGTGCGATCCTGGGCGGGTTCGAGGCCTGGCTCCTGTTGCGCAGCCTGGCAAGCGCCGGTCTGCGTTTCGAGCGGCAATGCCAGAACGCCCGGGCGGTGGCAACAATGTTGGCCCGCCACCCGGCGGTGCGGGCGGTTCGCTACCCGGGGTTGGCTGAGGATCCGGCGCATCGCGTGGCCATGGCGCAGATGCGCCGGTTCGGGGCTCTGGTCTCAATCGAATTGGCCGACGCCGGCGCAGTGCACGCCCTCGTCGACAACAGCGAGCTGCTGATCGCGTCCACCAGCTTCGGTGGCCTGCACACGTCGGTGGATCGCCGGGCACGCTGGGGCGATCCCGTCACCGACGGATTCGTGCGCATCTCGCTGGGCATCGAAGACACCGACGACCTCATCGCGGACATCGAACGCGCTCTGCTGACATCGAGATAACGGCGCCGGCCGAAATTGGGCCGCATCGCCCAAGCGGCTCTATCGTGGGCGCTATGACCCAGACGGCCGACCGGTGCACGCAGGAATCACCGTGGTCGCCGCGAGAGGCCGAGATCCTGGCGGTTACCCTGCGGCTGCTGCAGGAACACGGCTATGACCAACTGACCGTGGATGCCGTCGCCAGTGCCGCCCGCGCCAGCAAGGCCACGGTGTATCGGCGCTGGCCCTCGAAAGCCGAATTGGTGTTGGCCGCCTTCGTCGAAGGCGTCCGCCAGGTCGCGGTTCCGCCGAATACTGGCACGCTGCGGGGCGACCTGCTGCGACTGGGGGAGACGGTCTGCCAAGAGGGCGGCCAGCACGCGAGCACGATCCGCGCGGTGATGGTCGAGGTGTCGCGGCACCCCGCGCTCAGAGACGCCATGCAGCACCAGTTCCTCGACCAGCGCAAGGCGTTGATCCAGCACGTCCTGCAACAGGCCGTGGACCGCGGCGAGATCGGCGCGGACGCCATCACCGACGAGCTCTGGGATCTGCTGCCCGGCTACCTCATCTTCCGGTCCATCATCCCCGACCGGCCACCCACCCGCAGCACCGTGCGAGCGCTTGTCGACGGGTTCCTCATCCCTGGCCTGACCAGAACCACCCGGTAGCGTCGCAGTCACCGCCCCGTCAGCCAACTTTCGATGAATGTGTACGCTCGCGTCTCTTGTACAGTACGGTCCAGTACCGTACTGTCGTAGCTGTCGATCACGCCCGGCCCGCCGGCAGCCGCCCTCGCATCGAGGGTGAGCGTGTCGCCCGATGATCGAAAGGTGAACGGGTGAAGGGGATTTCGGTGGCATCCCTGGTCAAACGGGGGTGGATGGTGCTGGTCGCGGTGCTGGTCGTCGCGCTTGCCGGGTTTGCCATCTATCGCCTGCACGGAATCTTCGGCTCGCACAACAACACGTCGGCCAACAGCGGCCTCTCCAACGAGATCGTCCCCTTCAACCCCAAACAGGTGGTGCTCGAAGTCTTCGGGGCTCCCGGCGCAACCGCGACCATCAACTACCTTGATGTCAACGCCCAGCCGCAGCAAGTCAAGGATGCCCCGCTGCCATGGTCGTTCACCATCACCACGACGGAGCCGGCGGTCGTCGCCAATGTCGTGGCGCAAGGTAACGGGGACACCCTGGGTTGCCGCATCATCGTCAACGGCGAAGTGAAAGACCAACGCACCGTCAACAAAGTTGACGCCTACACCTTCTGTCTGGATAAGTCGGGATGAGCAACCAAAGCGACGATCAGCAGACGCGGCCCTTTGTGCCGCGCACCATCCACCGGCTCGCGCTGCCGATCCTGTTGTTCTGGGTGGCGCTGGCCGCCCTCACGAACATTGCGGTGCCCCAGCTGGAAGAGGTGGGTAGGACCCACAATGTGGCGCTGAACTCGCCAGATGCCCCGTCGCTCAAGGCGATCAAGCGCATCGGCCAAGTGTTCCACGAGTTCGATACCGACAGCTCGGCCATGATCGTGTTGGAAGGCGACAAGCCGCTCGGCGCGGACGCCCACCGCTTTTACGACGAGATGGTCCGCAAGCTCGAGCAGGACCGCAAGCACGTCGAGCACGTTCAGGATTACTGGGGCGATACCCTGACCGCCGCGGGCTCGCAGAGCTCCGACGGTAAGGCCGCGTACGTTCAGGTGAACCTTGCGGGTAATCAGGGCTCGGCGCTGGCCAACGAGGGCGTCGGCGCGCTGCGCGACATCCTTGAGCGCATGAAGCCGCCGCCTGGCGTCAATGTCTATGTGACCGGCGCGGCGCCGCTGATCTCAGATCAGTTCGACGTCGGCAGCAAGGGCACCGCGAAGGTCACTGGGATCACCATCGGGGTGATCGCGTTGATGTTGTTCTTCGTCTATCGCTCGGTGCTTACCACACTGCTGGTGCTCGCCACGGTCCTCATCGAAATGTCCGCTGCCCGAGGTCTTGTCGCGTTTCTGGGTAACGCAGGAATCATCGGGCTGTCGACGTACGCGACGAACATCCTGACCCTGTTGGTTATTGCGGCAGGAACGGACTACGCGATATTTTTCGTGGGCCGCTACCAAGAAGCGCGCCAGACCGGCGAAGACCGCGAAAAAGCTTTCTACACCATGTATCACGGCACCACCCACGTCGTGTTGGGCTCCGGGCTGACCGTGGCCGGCGCGGTGGCCTGTCTGAGTTTCACCCGGTTGCCCTATTTCCAAAGTCTCGGTATACCAGCGGCTCTGGGGGTCCTGGTTGCGCTTTTCGCCGCGCTGACGCTGGGGCCCGCGATCCTCACCCTGGGCGCCAAGGCCGGCATCTTCGACCCCAAGCGGGCGATGAGAACCCGCGGATGGCGGCGGATCGGCACCGCCATCGTCCGCTGGCCGGGTGCCGTTCTCGCGGCCGCGTGCGCACTGGCTCTGGTGGGTCTGATCGCCCTGCCCGGATACAAGACGAGTTACGACACGCGTCCCTACATGCCCGACAGCGCGCCGGCCAATATCGGCTACACGGCGGCCGAGAAGCATTTCTCGCGGGCCCGGCTCGAGCCCGAATTGCTGATGGTCGAAACGGATCACGACATGCGCAACCCGGCCGACATGCTCGTCCTGGACCGGGTGGCCAAGGCGGTGTTTCACGTACCCGGCGTCGCGCAGGTGCAGACGATCACCCGGCCGTTGGGCACCCCGCTCGTCCACAGCTCGCTCGCGTTTGTAATCAGCAATCAGAGTGCCGGCCAGCAGCAAAACCTGCAGTATCAACGAGATCGGGCCGACGACGCCCTCAAGCAGGCCAACGAACTGTCGAAGACCATCAACATCCTGAAGCAGCAGTACGTCCTGCAGCAGCAGCTGGCCGACACCACCCACGGCGAGACGCAGAACTTTCACGACACGCTCGCCACGATCCAAGACATTCGCGAAAAGATCGCGAACTTCGACGATTTCTTCCGGCCGATTCGCAGCTACTTCTATTGGGAGAGGCACTGTTACGACATTCCAGCCTGCTTCGCGTTCCGGTCCCTCTTCGATGCGCTCGACGGGATCGACGAGCTCACGGACAAATTCCAAGACCTCACGGCTTCGCTCGATAAGCTCGACGCGCTGCAGCCGAAACTCACGGCGCTGATACCGCCTCAGATTTCGAGCCAGGAAACCAATCGCGATCTGACCCTGACCAACTACGCGACGCTGTCCGGCATCTACGCGCAGACCGCCGCGGCGATCGACAACGCGACTGCACTCGGACGAGCCTTCGACGCGGCCAAGAACGACGACACGTTCTATCTACCGCCCGAGGTTTTCGACAACCCCGACTTCAAGCGCGGGCTGAAGTTGTTCCTGTCGCCCGACGGCAAGGCCGTTCGGATGATCGTCACGCATGACGGCGATCCCGCGACGACCGAGGGCATTTCGCACATCGCCCCGATCGCAAAGGCCGCGCATGAGGCACTGAAGGGCACGCCGTTGGCCGGCGCCGGGGTCTATCTCGGCGGGACCGCGGCGACGTACAAGGACATCCAGGACGGCGCCAAGTACGACCTGCTGATCGTGGCGTTCGCCGCGCTCAGCCTGATCCTGCTGATCATGATGATCATCACGCGCAGCCTGATCGCCGCGGTCGTCATCGTGGGCACGGTGGCCCTGTCGCTGGGCGCCTCGTTCGGGCTGTCAGTTCTGGTGTGGCAGTATCTCTTCGGCATTCAGTTGTATTGGGTGGTGCTCGCGCTGGCGGTGATCCTGTTGCTGGCGGTCGGATCCGACTACAACCTGCTGTTGATCTCCAGGCTCAAGGAAGAGATTCATGCGGGGTTGAATACCGGCATCATCCGGGCGATGGCCGGTTCCGGTTCGGTGGTCACCTCGGCGGGCATCGTTTTCGCCGTCACCATGTGCGCGTTCATCTTCAGCGGGTTTCAGGTACTCGGCCAGATCGGCACCACCATCGGCCTGGGGTTGTTGTTCGACACGCTGATCGTGCGGTCATTCATGACGCCTTCCGTCGCAACGCTTCTCGGCCGATGGTTCTGGTGGCCTCAACGGGTGCGCCCGCGCCCGGCCAGCACGATGCTGCGACCCTACGGTCCGCGTCCGGCGGTTCGGCAGCTGCTGCTGTGGGACGACGACGACCCAGCGGTGATGTCCGGATCGAACTCGCAGACGCGCTAGCGCAGCATGGTGGCCACGATCCCGGCCAGGTAACCCAGCCGGGCCACCTCCGACGGCCGGAATTCCGGGCCCGGGCGGCCCAGCACCACCGCCGTGTGCGGATCGCCCAGCGGGGCCGCGACCATCGTCGTGTCCATGTCGCGCCACGCTTGGGGCACCCAGTCGCCGGTGCTGTCCAGCGTCGCGGCCCGCTCGATCGGCAGCCACGGGGCGGAATCCGCCCGCGTCTCCGGCGCACCCCGGCTGGCGGCCAGGCGGTGCAGCTCATCGCCCGCACTGCGTAGCACGGTGCACCAGCTGACGCGCAGCACCCGGGGTGCCTCGTTGGCCAGGACCTGAAGCCGGGACACCTTGTCGCCGGCCGCGGCCACGTGGTCGAGCAGCTCCAACTCGCGATGCGCTTCCAGCAACCCGGTGTGCGGTCGCACGCTGTCCACGCGGACACCGGAAAGCGACTCCGCGGCGGTGATCAGCGTGTCCGGCATCGCCCCCGGCGGCAACTCGATCACCAGGTCGTCGATCGCATACCCCGAGCTGCGCTCCACCACATCGAGCGACAAGATGTCGGCGCCCACCGAACCGAGCGCCACGGCCAGCGAGCCCAGGCTGCCCGGGCGGTCGACCAGCTCGATGCGCAACAGATAGGACGGCACGGCCAACACTGTTACACAGCGATGTGTCGACGGCATTTCGGCTCGGTACGACGGGCAGCCCTCGCCGGACCCGAGTGCCCGGAGGTCGCGCGGGCAAGGGCGTTAGGCTTTCCTGTCGTGTCTCAGATCTCCCGCGACGAGGTGGCGCACCTGGCCCGGCTGTCCCGGCTGGCGCTGACCGATAGCGAGCTAGACAGCTTCGCCGGCCAGCTCGATGCCATCCTGACCCACGTCAGCCAGGTGCAGGCGGTCGACGTCACCGGCGTCGAAGCGACCGACAACCCGCTCAAGGACGTGAACGTCACCCGCCCGGACGAGCCGGCACCCTGCTTGACCCAGCAGGAAGCGCTGGCCGAGGCGCCCGAGGCCGCCGACGGCCGCTTCGCGGTGCCGCAGATCCTCGGGGACAGCGAGTGAACGACATCATCCGGTCCGACGCCGCGACCCTGGCCGCCCGGATCGCCGCCAAAGAAGTGTCGTCGGTCGAGGTCACCCAGGCATGCCTGGACCAGATCGCGGCGACCGACGACCGGTATCACGCCTTCCTGCACGTGGCTGCCGACGAGGCGCTTGCCGCGGCAGCGGCCATTGACAAGCGGGTCGACGAGGCGGTGGCCGCGGGGGAGCGGCTGCCGTCGTCGCTGGCGGGCGTGCCGTTGGCGCTCAAAGACGTCTTCACCACCGTCGACATGCCCACCACCTGCGGCTCCAAGATCCTCGAAGGCTGGCGGTCCCCCTACGACGCCACCGTCACCACGCGGCTGCGTGCCGCGGGCATCCCGATCCTGGGCAAGACCAACATGGACGAGTTCGCGATGGGCTCGTCGACGGAGAACTCCGCCTACGGCCCCACCCGTAACCCCTGGAACCTCGACCGGGTGCCCGGCGGCTCCGGGGGAGGCAGCGCGGCGGCGTTGGCCGCGTTCCAGGCGCCGCTGGCCATCGGATCCGACACCGGCGGCTCCATCCGGCAACCGGCGGCGCTGACCGCAACGGTCGGCGTCAAACCCACCTACGGCACCGTGTCGCGATACGGGCTGGTGGCGTGCGCGTCGTCATTGGATCAGGGCGGCCCGTGCGCGCGCACGGTGCTGGACACCGCGCTGCTACACCAGGTGATCGCCGGGCACGACACCCGCGACTCCACGTCTGTCGAGGCGGCGGTGCCCGATGTCGTCGGCGCGGCCAAAGCCGGCGCGGCCGGTGACCTCAAGGGCGTGCGCGTCGGCGTGGTCAAGCAGCTTCGCGGCGACGGCTACCAGCCGGGAGTGCTGGCCTCGTTCGAGGCCGCCGTCGCGCGGCTGACCGAGCTGGGCGCCGAGGTGAGCGAAGTCGACTGCCCGCACTTCGAATACGCGCTGGCCGCCTACTACTTGATCTTGCCGTCGGAGGTGTCGAGCAATCTTGCCCGCTTCGATGCGATGCGCTACGGGCTGCGCGTCGGTGACGACGGGACACACAGCGCCGAGGAAGTGATGGCGCTGACCCGCGCCGCCGGTTTCGGCCCGGAAGTCAAGCGGCGCATCATGATCGGCACCTACGCGCTGTCGGCCGGTTACTACGACGCCTATTACAACCAGGCGCAGAAGGTGCGCACGCTGATCGCCCGCGACCTCGACAAGGCGTACGAGTCCGTCGACGTGGTCGTGTCGCCCGCGACGCCGACCACCGCCTTCCCCCTGGGCGAGAAGGTCGACGACCCGCTGGCGATGTACCTGTTCGACCTGTGCACGCTGCCACTGAACCTGGCCGGCCACTGCGGGATGTCGGTGCCGTCGGGGCTGTCGCCGGACGACGGCCTCCCGGTCGGGCTGCAGATCATGGCGCCGGCGTTGGCCGATGACCGCCTATATCGAGTGGGGGCGGCCTACGAGGCCGCCCGCGGCCCGCTACCGTCGGCACCCACCCTGTAGCACCGCTTCCCGGGGCGATTTTGCGCTTGCCCACGCCATAGGGCCGCCGCCCCAGGCAAGATGAGGGCATGCGGATCGGAATTCTCACGGGGGGCGGCGACTGCCCGGGGCTCAATGCCGTCATCCGGGCGGTGGTGCGCACCTGCGACGCGCGATATGGCTCGTCGGTGGTCGGATTCCAGGACGGGTGGCGCGGGTTGCTGGAGAACCGGCGCATACAGCTGCAAAACGACGACCGCAACGACCGCTTGCTGGCCAAGGGCGGAACCATGCTCGGCACCGCCCGAGTGCATCCCGACAAGCTGCGGGCCGGGCTGGACCAGATCAAGCAGACCCTCGACGACAACGGCATCGACGTGCTCATCCCGATCGGCGGGGAAGGCACCCTGACGGCGGCGCACTGGCTGTCGGAAGAGAACGTTCCGGTGGTCGGCGTGCCCAAGACCATCGACAACGACATCGATTGCACCGACGTGACTTTCGGCCACGACACCGCGCTGACGGTCGCCACCGAAGCCATCGACCGGTTGCACAGCACCGCCGAATCCCACCAGCGGGTGATGCTGGTCGAGGTGATGGGCAGGCACGCGGGCTGGATCGCGCTGAACGCCGGGCTGGCTTCGGGCGCACACATGACGCTGATCCCCGAACAACCCTTCGATGTCGAAGAGGTGTGCCGGCTCGTCAAACGGCGCTTCCAGCGCGGGGACTCGCACTTCATCTGTGTGGTGGCCGAAGGCGCCAAGCCGATCCCCGGTTCGATTGCGTTGCGGGAAGGCGGGCTTGACGAGTTCGGCCATGAGCGTTTCACAGGCGTGGCCGCCCAGTTGGCCGTCGACGTGGAAAAGCGGATCAATAAGGAAGTCCGGGTGACCGTGCTGGGCCACGTCCAGCGCGGGGGAACCCCGACGGCCTACGACCGGGTGCTGGCCACCCGGTTCGGTGTCAACGCGGCCGACGCCGCCCACGCGGGGGAATACGGCCAGATGGTGTCGCTACGGGGGCAGGACATCGGCCGGGTGGCGCTGGCCGACGCCGTGCGCCAGCTCAAGCTGGTGCCGGAAAGTCGCTACGACGACGCCGCCGCCTTCTTCGGTTGATCCCGCCGGATTCGGCGAACGGCGGGTGGCTGCGACCCGACAACGGCCTGAATTTGCCCGACGATTGACCAGCTACAGGAGCTTCGCCGCAAATTCGTGGTTTCCAGACCGGTGCCCAACGGTTATACCGGGAGGGTGAGCAACCGCGGTTCGATTCGCGGAGGCGTTCAGCATCCCGCGGCATCGGCATCGGCAGGGACACCGGGCCCGCCGATTCGTCCAGCGGGCCCGCCGGTTCGTCCGCCGCGTCCACCCGGTCGGCGCATCGACGCCGTTTCGGCAGCCGCCACACTGCCGCAGCCCCATCCCTCGGACCCAGCCATCCGCCGACCGCCGTTCAGGCCGCCTCCGCCGCCACCCGCGCCCGCCCCGGCGTCGCGAGTCCCGTCGCCGCCGCGGCCGCCGCGACTGCCGGGCGGGACCGCACTGGACGGACTGGACCAGCAGCAGCGCGAGGGCTCCTCGAGGTTCAGCTGGCGAGAAGTGATCCATCGTGTGACCGGCGTTGACCTGGGCCCGGGCAAAGACGCACGGTACGAACAGGACCTAGGCAACCGCATCCGTGCCGTGGTGGGCGAAGCGTTACCCATCGCCGTTCTCAACCTCAAAGGCGGTGTCGGCAAGACCGCGGTGGTGGAGGCGCTGGGGTCGACGTTCGCCGACGTGCGTCACGACCGGATCATCGCCGTCGACATTGACGCCGGCGACCTGGTGGAGCGGCATGGCCGACCTAACTCCCTGGGGATGGCCGAACTGCTCGCCGACAAGGCGATCACGGATTATGCGGACGTCCGGGCGCACACCTACATGAACAACTTCGGCCTGGAAGTGCTCGGATTGCCCGACTATGCGCGCACCGACTGGCGGCTCGAGCGTCCCGACGTGGTCAGAGCGTTTTCCCTCTTGCGAAACCACTATTCGGTGGTGCTGGTGGACTGCGCCAAGGCCCTCAATTCGGTTGTGATGGAAGCGGTTCTGCCCGAGGCGCGGGCACTGGTCGTGGTGACGAGCACCTCGATCGATGCGATACGGAAGACCGCCACCACGCTGGATTGGTTGGGTAACAACGGATATCAAGTGTTGGTGCGATCGACGGTCCTTGCGATCAACCACGTCGAGCCGGCCAAGGTGGAGCTGGTGGCCGCCAAGGAACTCGAGCGGTTGTCCGCGCGCGTCGCCGCGACGGTGGTGCTGCCGTTCGACCGGCACGTACACGAGGGCAAACAGATCGAGCTGGATCGACTGAGCAAGGAAAGCCGGCGCAGCTACCTCGAGATGGCGGTCGTGCTGGCCGACATGTTCCCGGGCAGGGGTGAGGAGCGCCACCAATTCCCGGTGCCGCGCTCGCCGCACTGGTGGTGACCCGCTAAGCGCTCGCGGTCACCACTACGCCTGTCGGTGATGACCCGCTTCGCCCGGCTCCGCCGCGCTCGCGGTCACCACTACGCCTGTCGGTGATGACCCGCTTCGCCCGGCTCCGCCGCGCTCGCGGTCACCACTACG
>NZ_LQPH01000143.1 GCF_002102255.1 Mycobacterium nebraskense | reverse complement strand
GACAGATGCGGATGACCGACGTTAACGGCGAATTCAGAACCTAGCGAGGTAACGAGGGCATGCGCCGGATGAGAGGCAGCAAGCTGCGACCCTAATTCGGAGTGCCCACCGAAAACGAGCACCCACATCGCGACAGCGGCCGCGACGACCACGACGGCGACAGAGCGCCACCGCGACCGCCCTAAGACGGCGACGCGATCAGCGTCCGCCGGTGTCCGCATAGCCCCCATACCCCTAGAGGGTACAGCACGCCGCCCGCTCCTTCTATCACCAGTACGGGGTTGTTTCGGTCACGACTCTGCTCGCTTGTCCAACCGGGAGCCGGTCCGGGCCACACGTCGTCGGCGCCTGACCGAGCTGCTGTGGGTTGAGGGCCAGTAGTTCGGCGCCGAATGGTGGCGTGCGGACTTCCGGCTGACCCAACGTCTACTAACTTCGGCTTCGTCAGACTTCGCCACGTGGTCCGAGCTTGTGTCCCAAAACCTAGCCACTGGGCTCCAGCTTGCCTGAAGGGCCCAAGACGACCCAATGGCCTAAGGTCCCGTCAATCGGGCGCCGCGCTCAGTGCCCGCCAGCCCAGCCGCTGGCCTCACGCGAGATGCGCAAACCGGTTGCGGGCCCCCAGGCCGGCGTTTTTTGGGATGCTTGTGCTGGATGTTTTGCTAGATCGCGGCGCAATGTGCGCGGATCGACCGTCGAACGGGAGGGCGCGAAAGGTGTTCGAAAAGTTCACCTTGCGAGCGCGGCAAGCGGTCGTGCTGGCGCAGCAGGAGGCCCGGGCACGCCACCATGATTACATCGGGACCGAGCACCTGCTGCTGGGGCTCATCGCCGAAAAAGACGATCCGATCGTGCACGCATTGCACACGCTCGGGCTGGAGGCCCCGGCAATTCGCGACAAGCTCGAAGAGATGCGCCCACCGGGCGCAGTACGTGCCAGGGGGCACATTCCCTTCACCCCGCGCGCGAAAACAGCACTTGAGCGCAGTGGTATCGAGGCACAACTACACAGCCATGCCTACATCGACGCTGAACACATCCTCTGGGGCCTGTCCCGACAAACCGACGCCACTGCGACCAAAGCCCTGGCACGCATGGGAGCCACCCCAGAACGGATTCGCCAGCAACTCCTACGGGGCTGGGGTCTGTCGGCATAGCGACAAGCATCGGAATTTTCGACGACAAACTTCCTGAGACACGGTAGCGGCAGGCGGTGGCGGGGCCGATACGGAAATGCTGCGGCGAATTCACGCACGGCTTCACCGGTCGCGGGACGAAGCTGTTCTTGCCGGTCAGCGGTCAGTTTGGCCGGCTTGGTAGCTAGCCGGGAGTTGCCCGGCCCGGCGGGATTCGCGCGAGGCGGCGGCGCTGGCGGCCGAGTTGCGGTGCGAGGTCGGCCAGGGCTGGCGGCCGCTATCGGCCGAGCACGTTCGATACCGCCCTTACGCTGCCGCCGCGGCGCCGGGCAGCCGAGGCGGATGCGGACGACCCTGGTCATGTTAACGGTAACGGTCCGGGTCTATACCATACCCGGTATGGTATTCTGGGCTTGCTTGCAGGCAATGGCTCGGCGTCATGCTGCAGAACGTTAGAAAAGCCCAGCACGGCGCCGGTGGCGTCCAGGCCTTTTAGAAACCGATTACGTCGAGGGACAATACCGCTCGGCGGGGTCGTCTGTTGCTCGATCGAGTAGGCCGCGCCTGCATGAGCGCGAGTCCGGGGCCGGCGCGCTTCTCAGGTCATCGGTCGCCGCGCCGCCGCGATTTGGCCAGCGGCAACGGCACTGCACCGCCAATGCTGCGATGGCCACCGGACGGCTGAACCTAGCTCCCCGCGCAGGAGACGATGAACACGAAAAGGGAAAGGTACGACACGATGAACACCAATAAGAAGCTCCTGATTCTCGGCGCCGGCATCGGGGGACTCAGCGTGATCA
>NZ_LQPH01000142.1 GCF_002102255.1 Mycobacterium nebraskense | reverse complement strand
CACGTCGACGACACCGTCCACGACGCGAAACCCCAGTTCAGGCACATGAATCGAAGAACGACTCAAGATAACTATTGAGTCACTGAACTACCAGCTGCGCAAAGTCACCAAGGCGCGAGGATCATTCCCCTCCGACGCCGCAGCGATGAAACTGCTCTATTTGGCCATCCGCAACATCAACCAGAAACGAGGAAACCAAGGACAAGGAACCTACAACTGGACCGAAGCACTCAACACCTTCGCCATCCAATTCCCCGACCGACTCCCACTATGACCCAAAAATGAACGGCTGCAACACCTTACACAGTTATCTTGACAAGCCCTTTTTCATCGGTGAGTGCTTCGGTGTAAGTCAATCGGGAGTAGCCATCGACCGCGGAATGCAGATAGACATAGCCGGCACGGGCCGCTCGCGAGGCTCTGCCCTGTGCGCTGTTCTTGCCGTGCACCCGCCACCCACCACCGTCGGGGATGCGGCCGACCTTCTTGATGGCGACGTGCACCATGTGCCCGGGGCGGCAACTCCCGCAACGGCCATGGCCGCAAAACGGTGCTCACCACGGCTGGGCCGGTCGAGCTCGAAGTGCCCCGAGACCGCAACGCCACGTTTAGCCCGGCGATCGTGCCCAAACGCAAACGCCGCCTGGGCCAGGTCCAAGACATGATCTTGTCGCTATACGCGCGCTGCATGTCCACCCGCGACATCACCGAGTCACCAAGGCCCGAGGATCATTCCCCTCCGACGCCGCAGCGATGACACTGCCCTATTTGGCCATCCGCAACATCAACCAGAAACGAGGAAACCAAGGACAAGGAACCTACAACTGGACCGAAGCACTCAACACCTTAGCCATCCAATTCCCCGACCGACTCCCACTATGACCCAAAGATGAACGGCTGCAACACCTTACACAGTTATCTTGACAAGCCCGGTAGGTCAGGTCAAATTGTCACCTAATCGTGCAGGAGCGCCGACGCCGCCGCAGGTTCGTCTCTGACGGAACGTTCCAAGCCTGACGCACGTTCGCCAACGATGGACGCCTCCCGCTCTACTGGGGAGGATTGCCGGGCGGCGGATACACCCCCCTCAGGATCCACGGGAACCAGTTGAGACCGAACTGGAGTTCATCGCTGGCGTCATAGTCGGGACTGGGATCGAGGGGAATGTTCTGCCCGTCGGTGTTCAGCGGTGTTGCTCCTCCGCCCTGTCCCCTGGCAGCGGCTTGTGGCTGGCCGTAGACCGCAACCACAACGGTCCGATCCGGACTGTTTAACGACCACACCCCCATTTGGCTGTTGGCGCAGTTGGACATGATCTTGAAATAGTCGGGGTTGTAGTACCACCGGTTGATTAAGTCATTGCCGCTGATCGCGATTGACTGATTGATCGCCAACGTCTCGGCCACAGGGCCGTGGAAACCAGCCGCATTGGCGCGGTCTTGGGGGCTAGACCCGTCCGAACCGATATCACCATCGAGGGCCCGGTTGTTCAACACATCCTGGGTGTGCCGCTGCGCAGCGGCTTGAAGTTGGGGGCTGATTCTCACGTCGTTTGTGCAGCCCGCTTGATGCTGCACGGTGAAGACGTTAGCGACGACACCGTCGTTGAGTCGCTTGTTGTTCGGTACGAGCGTGTTGTTGTCATTATCCGCATGCGCGACGGGAAGGCTCAACAGAGCGCCGGTGGCAACCACCAAGGCCGGCAGGCGCTGCGGCCGATACTGCATGTCCAAGTCCTCCTTCTCAGCCACCGAGCGGTGGTCGGCGGTGCTGGGCGCCGGACGCTCTGCGACCGAGAGCTGGCCGGGCCGATCGGATCGACTGAAACCTAGCCGATGTAGGACCGAAATGAACCTGATATGCATGTAGGCTACTCACGGCGCCGCGAAGTCGTCTAGAGGTTTTTATTACTTATATGAATATAGGTTTATGTGCTTGTCTACGCCTGCCGTGATCCCGACTGCCGAGGCGGGCTCAACAATGTTGTGAGCCTCCTCCAACGGTGAGACATCCCTGGCTCGCGCCTGGCCAATATGCTCTCGGCGCGGTCGGGCTCGTAAACAGCGCGGTCATCGATCGGAAAGATCCATTCCCACGCTTATCCCAAGTGGAACAACGGATTGGATGCGGCATCGGTGGGTCGATCAGCCAGAATCTTCGGGCGCACAAAGGGTTTGCGCATCTGCGCAACGCGTTCGGCCAGCGGAAGATCAGCGATCTGGCGGTAGGCGGGACACAACATGAACGGGTTTATCGTCAACTCCACGCCCAGCATCAACCCGATGGGCCTGGGAAAGACCTGCGCGGCAATCTGCCCGCCGCGTCGTTAGCTTTCTCGACCATCGCGATTGCCTCCTCCCACAGCGGATCACCGGCATTGCCGACGAGAAGCGTGAAAGTCACCGGTAGACCCGCGACGTTGGCGGCGCCAAACACATTCTGCAACACCGATTCATAGCCGCCGGCCGGAATATCCGGTACGAACTGAATCAACCCCCACCGCCGTCGGCTATCCCCCGCGCAATCTCGAGAATCTCCCCTCTGCGGCGTCAAAGCTCGGGATTTGCTGACCGCCGTCGGTGCGGTGGGTAGCCAACCGCGACGACGCGAAGCCCAACGCTCCGCCCCGCACCGCCTCGGCAGCCAGACCGCGCGTCTCGGCCAGGTTGTCAACCGTCGCAGCTTCGCGGTCCGCGCCGCGCTGTCCCATCACGTAGACCCGCAACGGCGAATGCGGGAGCAACGCAGCCACATCAAGGTCGCGCCGACCCGCTTCGAGCCGATCCAGGAATTGGGGGAAAGTCTCCCAGTCCCACTCCAGCCCCTCAACCATGACCACGCCAGGAATATCCTCGACCCCGGCCATCACATCGACGAGCACATCATGATCGGCCGGCCGTCACGGCGCGAAGCCCACCCCGCAGTTACCTATTATCGCGGTGGTCACGCCATGCGAAGACGACGGTTGAGCCGATCCGACCAGATCGCCTGACCGTCGTAGTGGGTGTGCAGCTCAATGAACCCCGGCGTGACCAACAGGCCTGCCGCATCGATCTCACGCCTGCCCACACCATCGACCGGACCAACCGCCACGATGACACCACGCACCGCGACGTCGCCCCGATAGGGCGCTCCCCCCAAACCGTCAACGATCGAGCCGTCCCGGATCACCAGATCGTAACTCATTACGCCAGCTCTCTCTTATCATTGTCCGGCAACCGATTTCGAATCCGCAGTGGTTAACCCGGCACCGATTCCAGGGTCCGTGGTAGGCCGAGTAGTGCCGCGGCTTCGGCGCTGGTGGCCACCTCCGGCCGGCTGCGGCGGTCGCCTCGACGGCCTCCGTCACCAGTTCGAGGTTGGTGGGGGTGCGCTCGCCGGCAAAGAACTCCAGCCCCACGTGAAGGTGACCACCGGCGTCGAGCGCCGCGCCGCACAGCTCACTGCGAACGAGGTCAGCACCAACTGCGGATGCTGCCCAGGGCAGTCCAGTACCGTCGAGAAGTTCGACGTACGCCGCGAGAGCTGTGGCGCTGGGCGGCAACCCGAATGCCGTTCCGCTGAGGCCAGCCTCGGAGCTGAATTACAGCTTGATGAACGAGCCGGCGGGGAGCTGGTCGCTGCGGTCGTAGGCCAAGATGGTGCGCAGAAAGCCCGGTTCGTAGATGGCTAAGCTCGGTCCCAGCCGGTGGGTGCGGCACAGGTCCAGTTTATGGGCGACGTCGTCGAAGGTGTTGGCGTACACGAAGGAACCGACGGGCAGGCCGTCCACGAGGACTCCCATGTTGACCGACCCCGGGTCACTGACTCCCATCCGGAGCAGCCCGGACTCCGCCAGGGGCGAAATGTGGTCGTACCACTGGGCTGCTGGCCCGAGGTTGATTGTCGGGTACCACAACGCATCGGGGCGCTCAGCCAGCACGCGTCGCCAGATACCGAGATACACTTCGGCCGCCTCATCGCCGGACACGTTGAAGCTCGATACGTGTTGGTAACGATCGCGGCCCCGGCCTCGAAGCAGGACAGTGCGTCGGCAACGATCTCGTCTTCTGTCACCGGCACGTTCGGATTCACGGTCTTCGACGTCGCACCGTTGATCGCGGCCTCTATGATGACTGGTTCGCTCACTGCTGCTCCTGCGTTGGAGTGTGAAATCTGTTGGGACGGTATGCAAGTGGTTGCTGTCAAGGCTATTTCATGGTCGGGATGCTGAACTCGGCGCCGTCTTTGATGCCCGACGGCCACCGCTGGGTCACGGTCTTGGTCTTGGTGTAGAAGATGATCGACGCGGGGCCGTGCTGGTTGAGGTCGCCGAACCCGGAACGCTTCCAGCCGCCGAAGGTGTGGTAGGCCACCGGCACCGGGATCGGCACGTTGACACCGACCATGCCGACCTGCACGCGGGAGACGAAGTCGCGGGCCGCGTCGCCGTCGCGGGTGAAAACCGCCACGCCGTTGCCGTATTCGTGCTGAGAAGGAAGCGCCAGCGCTTCTTCGTAGTCATGCGCCCTTACGATGCACAACACCGGCCCGAAGATCTCGTCGGTGTAAATCGACATGTCCGGGGTGACGTGGTCGAACAGGGTGGGGCCGATGAAGAAGCCGCCTTCGAGGTTGGCGTCGCCGAAAGCCAGGTCGTCACTGGCCCGCTCGCGGCCGTCGATCACCAACTCGGCTCCCGCGTCCACACCCTGGGCGATGTAGTCGCGCACCCGCGCCAGGGCGGCCTCGGTCACCAACGGGCCGTAGTCGGCCTTGGGGTCCAGGCTGTGGCCCACCCGCAGGTTGTTGATCCGCTCGATCAGCCGGGCGCGCAGCCGGTCGGCCGTCTGGTCACCGACCGGGACCGCCACGCTGATCGCCATGCAGCGCTCGCCGGCGCTGCCGTACCCCGCGCCGATCAGGGCGTCGACGGCCTGATCCAGATCGGCATCGGGCATCACGATCATGTGGTTCTTGGCACCGCCGAAGCACTGCGCGCGCTTGCCGGTGGCCGCGGCCCCGGCGTAGATGTACTGGGCGATCTCGGAGCTGCCGACGAACCCGACCGCCTGGATGTCGGGGTGGCTCAGGATGGCGTCGACGGCCTCCTTGTCGCCGTGCACCACCTGGAACACCCCGGGCGGCAGGCCCGCCTCCACGAAGAGCTCGGCCAGCCGCACCGGCACCGAGGGGTCCCGCTCGCTGGGCTTGAGCACGAACGCGTTGCCGCAGGCCAGCGCCGGGCCGGCTTTCCACAGCGGGATCATCGCCGGGAAGTTGAACGGGGTGATGCCGGCGACCACGCCCAGGGGCTGGCGCAGCGAGTAGACGTCGATCCCCGGGCCGGCGCTCTCGCTGTATTCACCCTTGAGCAGGTGCGGGATCCCGATGCAGAACTCGATGACCTCGATGCCGCGCTGGATATCACCCTTGGCGTCGGCCAGTGTCTTGCCGTGCTCGCGGGACAGCAGCTCGGCCAGCTCGTCGTTGTGCTTGTTGACCAGCTCGATGAAGCGCATCATCACTCGTGCGCGCCGCTGAGGATTTGTTGCGGCCCAACCCTTTTGGGCCTCGACGGCCGATGCCACCGCGGCATCGATGTCGGCCTGGCCGGCCATGGGCACCGTCGCCTGAACACCCCCGGTGCTGGGGTCGAAGACGTCAGCGCTGCGGCCGGACCGGCCGGCGGTGCGCCGCCCATCGATGAAGTGCGGAATCAGCGTCGTGTGCGCAGTCATTCAGTCTTGTCCTGGCCTCGTCATGGGTTTTAACGTGCGCGAAGTTTGGATACCTACGAAGTAGAACAATTAATGCTGTTTATGGTAGTCGTTAGATGCGTTAAACGGAAGTGACGGTCTACCAGTGGAATCATCCTATCCTCCATGGCTGTCGATTCGGACTTCCCGGCGCAAAGCTGCAATTCGTCTTGGGCTCAGTTATGCGGCTGCGCTGACCTCCGCGCACCTCCTGGCCGCCGGCGCAGTCTCTTTGATGATCGTCTCGCTAACCCGTAACCGCGGCGGGGACCCCGGCATCCTCTCCAGCAGGAAGAACCTGATCGCCGTGTGCGGTCTGGTCGCAATCTCGGCAATCGTCGGTGGTGTGGCCGGTGTCTTGAATATGGTTCCGTCCTTCCGTTGGTTCGCCGATGGCGCCGAACCAACGCCCGCTCAACAGCGCGCGGCTATGCGCATAGCCGCCCGCCAGACCGTCGTCCAGTTCGGCATCTGGGCTGTCGGCGGCGCAGTGTTGGTTTTGGTCAACTTTCACGCCGGCGGCGCCGTCGCTTGCGTGATCGGTACCGCCATTCTGTTCGGGGGTGCGGCCACCGCCTCCATGGGCTATCTGATAACTCAGCGCATCCTGCGGCCCATCCTGGCGGCGTCAATGAAGACCGCCGCACCCTCTAGCGAAATGCCGGGGGTACTTGCACGAGTGATGATTACGTGGGTCCTCTTTAGTGCATTACCCATCGCTGGAATCGCATTGATCGTCTTGTCGCGCTCCAACGGGTGGCTTGTGCCGAAGTCAGCGCCAATCGAAACACCGGTTCTGGTGCTCGCTGTGGCCTCCCTCGCCTTGGGGTTTCGCGCGATGATCTTGGTTGCCCGGTCAATCTCGGACCCAGTTCGTGAAGTCGTCATCGCCATGACCGAGGTGGAGCACGGCCATGGCGGGGCGCTCGTCGAGGTGTATGAGCCCTCCGAAATCGGACGACTCCAGGTCGGATTCAACCGGATGGTGGCAGGCCTTGAGGAAAGGGAACGCCTCCGGGACCTCTTCGGGCGCCACGTGGGCGCAGACGTGGCACGCCAGGCACTTCAACACGATGGCTCCCTGTCGGGTGACGTCCGAGATGTCGCCGTACTCTTCGTCGATCTGGTGGGGTCAACGGCGATCGCCGCCGGCCGGCGGCCCGAGGAAGTCGCGAGCATCCTGAACAACTTCTTCCGCATAGTGGTCGCGGCCGTGCATCAGCAGCACGGCCTGATCAATAAGTTCGAAGGCGACGCGGTCCTGGCCGTGTTCGGAGCACCCATCGACATTGATGAACCGGCTTCGGCGGCGCTCGCGACGGCACGCGCGCTCGGCACAGAACTGAGGGCGCTGCCACTGGTGGACTTCGGTATCGGAGTGGCCGCCGGCGCGGTATTCGCAGGCAATATCGGCGCGGAGAACCGCTACGAATACACGGTCATTGGAGACGCCGTGAACGAGGCCGCACGCTTGGCTGATCACGCCAAGCAATGGGACTCCAGAATTCTGGCGTCGGGTAGCGCACTCGCTCTAGCCCAGGCGTTGGAACGGGAGCACTGGGCAACGCGTGGTTCGGCGTGGCTTCGAGGCCGATCGGCAATGACCGAACTGGCCGAGCCGGTGTTCGATGATGTCGTTTAGCATTCGCTGGCCGGTCCGCTCAGAGCAGGACCGCGCTGTCAGCTCTCGCACATCGGCGTCGGCGGCGAGGAAGACAGTGGCGTCTCACCCGGCCATCACCGGATCGAACAACCAACCGCCAGCGTCGTCGTCCACCTCGATGACGCTGTGGGCAGCGGCATCCAGCCGTACCTGATGTCCAGCTCAACGGCGCGCGAGTGATCGACTTCGCCTCCCGCGTGCCCACCGAGATCGCCGTTATCTAACGATCGAGCAGCTATAGCTTTCCAACTCCATTGACGGAGCGACATTCCCCTCCGCCTCGCTGTCGGGACTTATAGCTCACCGGGGAGTAGCGCAGACGTGGAGTTCTGCGTGCCGCCGGACCAACAGGCTGTCCACCCACTGCGGTGCGCGATCCTTGTCGAGCGTGAAGCATCGGGTCTGCTCGAGGATTGCGCCGAGCACCGCACGCGCTTCGATACGCGCGAGAGCCGCCCCGACGCAGAAATGGGTGCCGTGCCCGAAAGCGAGGTGACGTTTGGGCGATTCGCGCGTCAGGCGCCTGCTCCCGTAACGTCGCGTAGAAGTCTTAAGGGTGCTGCAGGACTGCCCGGTCCAGCAGCATCGATGCCGTCAACATCGCGATCTGTCGGCGTTCAACGGGAATTCCCCAGTGCCACTACGACACCCACGCTAGTTCGACCCGGCGCCACCCGTTGAGCAGCGCCGTCGGATTGCGTTCCAGCGGCGCATCGGTCAATTTGAGGCGGTCGAGGTAGGGCAGCAGTCCGCCGATCGCCGCGCGCACTTCCTGCCCTGCCAGGTGAGCACCCAGACAAAAGTGGATGCCGTGACCGAAGGCCAGGCTTTTGCCGGGAGGACGAGTGATCAAAAAACGATCGGGCTCGTCGAAGCGACGCGGATCGCGATTCGCGGCGGCCATGTGCAGAGCGATGATGGCTCCCTTCGGAATCGTCGTACCAGCGACGACGGTGTCTTCGGTCGCCTCCCGAAATGCGAACTGGATCGGCGTCGTCAGCCTGTTCGCCTCATCGACGGCATTGGGCAACAACGACGGATCGTCGAGCAACAATTTGAGCTGGTCGGGGTTGGCCAGCAATTCGACCACGGCATTGCCGATGAGGTTCGTGGTCGTCTCGTTGCCGGCGACCATGATGGTGATCGCCACCATCAATGTTTCGACATTGCTCAGCGACTCGTTGTCGATCGCCGCGACCATCGCACTGACCAAATCATTCCTCGGCTCAACTCGCCTCGCTTCGATCAACGGCACGAAGTAGGTGCTGAACTCCTTGATCGTCGTCAACATCAACTCGTTGCGTTCGGCGGCACTGCTGAAATTGCCGCCGGCGGCGGCGGCGAAAGCGTCGGACCAGCACTTGGCGCGCCCGTACTCGCTTCGGTCGATACCGAGGATGTGGCAGATCATCTCCACCGGCAGTGGAATAGCCAGCCGCTCGACCAGGTCGAAGCTGGGAAGCTCGTCAATACCGCTTAGGCAGCGGTCGACGATCTTGGCGATCGCGTCAGCCATCTCCTTGATTCGAGGGGGTGTGAAACCCCTGCTCACGATTCTGCGGATCCGGGTGTGTTGAGGCGGGTCTGCGGCGGCGATGGTCTTGGCGGAGGCCATCTCGTTCATGTCGACGGGAATCCCCGCGGTCAGGGCCATGAGTCGCTCGATGACCTCGGGCTTCATCTCGGCATCCGCCGGTGCTGAATCTCCCTCGTAGGGGTTGGGACGGGACGAGAAAACAGCGGGATTGGATTGAACGGCCTTCACATCATCAAATCGCGAGATCACCCAGATATTCGTACCGGTCCGGTAGACCGGAAACCGCTCTCGCAGCGCCGCGTAAACCGCTGGCAACTCGTCAGCGGGACCAGGCTTGAACGGGTCGAACTCCAGCACGCTTCCCTCCGTCGACAATGTCCCTCCTGTTCCACTGGCGAACGCCTGCGAGCCACCTTGCAACCGGGCGATCAGCACTATGCTACAAGGGCGTGTTCGTAATAGTAGGACGTCATTTCCTAATGAGGCAAGGCTCGGTAGAGTAAAACGGCACTCAGCGTCATCCATCGCAGCACCGCTTGGGTGCTGATGTACCCCGGAGGAGATGAGAAAGTGTTCCCCGCCCACGTTATGGAGGTGGCAATCGCCTCGCCCGACGACACGGGGCGATCTCGCACCGCCATTGGTCATGCTCTGAATTGGTGGAACTGCGCGAGCGGGCAGCGGCACCAGATTGTGTTAATTCCGTCGAGCGGGATCACCGACCGCTGCGACGCGTTCATCGCCCTCTTCGACCCGATGGGCCGCGATGTCGTTGAGGTGATGGGTGACGTAGAGCGCGCAAAGCGAGCCGGCAAGTTGGTAATCGTTTGGCTCATCGCCGAATCACCTTCGCACGGGCCCAGTTCGGACGACCAGAGTTGGCTTGACAACGTGACGCAGCGACTGACAAGGGAAGGGATCTCTCCGCGCTACATTGGTCATGGGGATGCTGACTTCGAGGGCCGCTTGCAAAGCGCGATTGCCGCCGATCTGACCGACGCCGATCTCGGCGCGCTGACCATGGAATTCGAACGCATCGCATCGGCACGGCAATTAACGATCTACCGGACGCCAGTGGCGTTGCTTGGCCCGCAGATCTGGGCCGTGACAGTGGTGAATCACGGCACCTCTTTAGCCTTCGACCTACAGGTCTCCGTGCACGGGGTCGACTCCGAGGGCCACGATCTACCCGGTGGCGCCACACGCTCCACACAGTCGATCGCAGACGTCATTGCCAGGCTGAGCACTGGTCCGTGGCCCGACGAGCATCACCCACTGCTCGAAACGGGCGGGGCCTTACCAACTCGGCAGCCGGCGTTCCTGGCCAACCGGATGGACCTTGTTGCTGCCCACAACGCAGTGGACTTCCCGCGCTGGCTACGGCCAAACCAACACGCCTCCGCCCTTTATTCGTTGGAACCCAACGCTGCACCCGACGTGCGGATCAAGTTTGAAGACCATGCGGGTCAGGTGTGGTCCAGAGCGAACGACGCTGCACCCGAGAGGGTTTCGTCAATATCACCGAGCTCCGGCGAGTAGAGCGACGGAAAAGGCTCGCGTCGTGTCGTCAGATACCTTTAGGCCCGCCAACATCCCGCCCTACGTAATAGTTGGCGATTGGGCAGATCTATCCGCCGTCCCAGGTGTCGCGTCCTGTTGGGTGCACAACGCTGTCGTCGCCACCGACGGTGGCGAGATCATCAGTTTCCACGCCGGGCGGCTCGTCGCGTTCGACACCGAAGGCCGTCTGCTCCGCGTGGTCGACACTGACCTCACCGAAGGCCATGGCATCACTCTCGTGCGCGAGGGCGATGACGAACTCCTCTGGGTCAGCGATCCAGGATTCGTGTTCAGCTGCGGCGCCGACGACGGCGACCCCAACTGGACTCCAATGTTCGGCAAGGGAGTCCGCTGCCAGACCCGGGCACCCCGAGTGGTGAAGATGACCGTGGATGGTCAGATCCGGTCTGAGTTGCCTGTGCCCCAACAGGATCCGGCCATCCCTGCCGGTCCGATGGGACCGTATTGTCCGTGTGGTTGCGCTGTGGACGAGGAGCGGTTCGGTGGCACGGGCGACATCTGGGTGGCAGACGGATACGGGTCAGGTGTCGTGCACCGCTTCGACAAGCAGGGAAACCATCGGTCGACGCTGACCGGTGAGGAAGTCGGCCAACGACTCGCATGTCCACACGCAATTTTCATCGATCGCCGCAAAACGGTCCCTGAGCTCTACGTTGCCGACCGAGTCAACACCCGCGTGCTGGTCTACGATCTCGGCGGCCGCTATCTGCGGTCCTTCGGTGAACAGTTCCTCAACAGCCCCAGCGATTTTGCGCAGTGGGGCAACCTGCTGGTCGTCGCCGAGCTATACGGGCGAGTGGCCGTACTCGATCTCGAGGACAATCTGCTGGGATACATCGGCGACGACCCCACTGCCGCCCCGGGGTGGCCGACCCGGCCGGGCTGGCCCAATACGCTCGCCGGCGATGGGCGCACGGAGGTACCGCACCTGCCCAGCCACGATCGCTTCAATTCCCCGCACGCTGTCGCCACGGACCCCGACGGAAATCTCTATGTGTCTGAATGGCTTTTGGGCGGCCGTTACACCAAGCTCACCGTCCAGCGCTGAGCGTTCGGGCTCGAGCTAGATCCGTTCGACGACCATCGCTGAGCCCATCCCTCCCCCGGCGCACATCGCCACCACCCCGATGCGCGAATCGCGGCGTGCGAGTTCATGAACGATCGACACCACCATCCGAGCGCCAGTCGCTGCGATGGGGTGGCCAAGACTGATACCGCTGCCGTTCACGTTCACGATTGACTCGTCCAATCCTAGGTCACGCGTGCACGCCACGGCCATCGTGGCGAACGCCTCGTTGATCTCGAAGAGGTCCACATCGTCCACTGTGAGACCGCTGCGCTTGAGTGCCAACGGGATTGCGGTCACCGGCGCTATTCCGGTGTGCTCGACCTCCACGCCCACAGATGCCCAACCCCGGATCCGTGCCAGCGGTGTGAGGCCGCGACTGGACGCGAAGTCAGAGCCGCCGATAACCAGCGCGGCGGCGGCATCGTTGATGCCCGCGGAATTTCCGGCAGTAACGACCGCGTCGGGAAGTTCCGGGTGCAGGACCTTCAGCCCGGCGAGCGCGTCGGGCGTGGTGTCTCGCGGGTGCTCGTCGGTGTCGAACACAGCTTCGCCGTGGTTGATGGGGACGGTGACGATCTCGTCATCGAAGTAGCCTTTGGCAATCGCGTTGAGCGCCCGCTGCTGTGAGCGTGCGGACCAGGCGTCGGCTTGCTCGCGGGTGACATGGTGTAGCCGGGCGGTGTTTTCACCGATGGTGACCGACATATCGAAAGCGGGAATGCCGGGGGCGTCGGGATGGCTCTGTGGCGACCATGGGGTTGGTTCCTGGGCACCTGGTGCCACCTTGGTCAGCCGCGGCATGGTGCTCGCGCTTTCCGTTCCACCGGCGACAATCACGTCTGCCATGCCGGCCATGATGGTGGCCGCCGCCAACTGCACGGCAGTGGCGCCCGAGGCGCAGTGCCGATTAATAGCCACCCCGGGCACGTTGGTCATGCAGAGGCGCACTGCGATGTTGCGCCCGATCACCCCTCCTCCCTGCAGGGACTCCGCGAGAAACAGGTCGTCGAGGTCGGCGACGGAGATCTGTGACCGTTCCACTGCCGCACCGACGGCGATCTCGGCGAGCTGATAGGCATCGACGGACACCAGAGAACCCTTGCGGGCTCTGCCAATTGGCGTTCTGGCGGCGGAAAGAATGAAGGCGTCGGGCATTTGTTGTCGCTTCCGTTGAGAGTTGGGTCTAGCAGGTCGGCGAGAGGTTCGCGACGTAGCGCGTTCCGGTAGAGGTTTGCGTCCCCTCAATCCGACGCCGGTAGGGCATTGGGTGCCTTGATGGTGAGCTGCCGTCCGTCTGCGCTGAGCACACCCGGTCCCGCCCTGGTGCACAAAACTTCTAGCCGGGTGTCGAAGTCGACATAGCGCTTGCCGAGCACGGTGTCGTTCTCAGTGGTTGACGCACCCCCGGTCCCTGGCGCCAGGTTCCCCGTCATCGGTTGACCACCGCACGACAGCTCGACCGGCGCCGCGGGAGATCGTACGACGATGACCTCCGTAACGCTCATCGCGCTGCGCAGTCGCTTTCCCTGTGTGAGTTCGGTCATCGATCGCCTTCCGCCGCGCGGATGTTCAGGACCAGAAGTTATACACCGTGCGGGCGTTGAGTTCGACGATCTTGCGCGCTTCCTCGTCGGGTACGTCGACCAGGTGTTCGGCGAGCAGCTTGCGGGTGTGTGGCCAGTTGGAATCCGAATGCGGGTAGTCGCTTTCGAACATGATGTTGTCCACACCGATGCGGTGACGCTGCTCGATCCCGGACCGGTCGGAGATGAAGCACCCGTAGATGTGCTCGCGAAACAACTCCGAGGGCAACTTGTCGGCGCGGATGTTGCACCAATACTTGTGCCGGCCGAACGAGTAGTCGATGCGCTCCAATAGGTAGGGCATCCATCCGATACCGCCCTCAGACAGCGCGACCTTGAGTTTGGGGAACTTGTAGAACACCTCCGACATCAGCAGGTCGACGGTGGCCATCATCGAATTCAATCCGAACAATGCGATGCCGATGAACAGGTCGCCGTCGGGGGCCAGCCCCTGCGGCATCCCACCGGAGCCGAAGTGCATGGACAGCGGGAGTTCCGCTTCCTCGCAGATGCGCAGCAGCGGATCCCAGTGGTCGGTGTGAAACGACGGCAGTCCGATCTTGTGCGGCGCCTCGATGAACGAGATGGATTTCGCGCCCTTAGCCGCGGTGCGCTCGACTTCGGCGACCGAGGCCTCGACATCCCAGAACGGAACCATCATCAGTGGGATCTGACGTTCCGGGGCGTAGCCGCACCATTCGTCGAGAATGAAGTCGTTGTAGGCGCTGATGCACAGTTTGGCGAAGTCCTTGTCCTTGGCCTTGTGAAATGTGCTGCCGGCGAATCCGCCGAAGTTGGGGAAACACAGCTGCGCCCACACGCCCTCGATGTCCATGTCCTTGATGCGGTCGGCGATTTCATGACATCCGGGCAACATGTCGTCGTAGCTGCGCGGGTCCATGCCGAAGTCGCGTGGGTGCTTGCCCGCAACGGCGTTGAGGGCAAAGTTGCCTGACTGGCTGCCCTCGTAGAGCCAGGTGTCGTTGCCGTCGGGCAGCTTGACGATGCGCGGAGCCACGTCGGCGTACTTGGCGGGGACGCGGTCCAGCCACACTCGGGGGTGCTCGATGACGTGGTCGTCGACGGAAATGATCTTGGCGTCGTCGGGCAGCATTAAGGACTCCTCATGGCACAGACGGATAAACAAGCTCGCAGTCAGTTGTAAGGCCGACTTCCCTCAGGGTAGAACGATAAGTTCATATTCTGCAATGTCCGTGTGCGATGTAGCGTTGCAACAAGCGCTGAAGTCAGTCCGCAAGTAGTCGCAATGCCTGCTTAGGGCAGGCAATCACCGCGTCAGTGACGGTGGACTCCCCCTCGGGGGCCGGTTCCGGAAACAGGATCTCGACGACGTCGTCATCGATGGTTCGAACTCTGCGGGCGCCGCTAGCACGCATAATTCATTGGCGTTACAGAGATCGGGCTCGACAGTCACCTTCACAAGTCGAGTAGACCATCACATTCTTTCCAGGATAACTAGGGTTTCCTCCATCGCATGTTTTAAGTTGCTTTTATGGCACACTACGGCTGTCTGCGGATTCGTCGGCCAGCGGGGCCGATGGTGATCCACCGATGGAGAGGAGCCGGATGACCGTGAACAACGTCCTGGTGATCACCGGGGGTGCGGGCGGCATGGGGCTGGCCTGCGCCCGCGCACTGGCCGATCGTGGCCGCCTGCTGCTCGTGGACATGCGCGAAGATCTACTCGACCAGGCGCGCAAGGCGCTGGCTGGGCACGGGGCCGACGTCGAGACGCTGCACTGCGACGTGACCTCCCCCGCCGATGTCGCCGCGGTCGCCGATCGGGTACGCGAGCTCGGGCGTCTGCGCTGCCTCGTGCACACCGCGGGTGTCTCACCGGAAATGGCCGGTGCGGCGACGGTGCTCGACGTGGACCTGGCCGGATCGGTCCGCATCACCGACGCCTTGCTCCCGTTGGTCAACCCGGGGAGCTCCGCGATCCTGATCGGATCGATCGCCGGATACAGCGACGTCCCCGCGGGCGTCGAGCCGTTGCTGGACGATCCGCTGGCCGAAGGGTTCTTCGCCACGATCGAACAGGCCATGGGCCAAGAGCTCGACAGTGCCACGGCCTACGTCCTGGCCAAACGCGGCGTGGTCCGGCTAGCAGAACGGCTGGCCACGCCGTGGGGCAAAAGGGGCGGCCGTACCGTCGCGATCTCACCCGGCCTGATCGACACACCGATGGGCAGGCTGGAACTAAATCGTCAGCAGATCATCCCGGTCATGATCGACGTGACCCCGGTCAAGCGCCCAGACCGACCGCTGCCCGGGCGTCCCGAGGACATCGCCGCCGCGGTGGCCTTTTTGGAGTCCGACGCCGCGGGGTTCATCTCCGGCTGCGACATCCGCGTCGACGGTGGCCTCGTAGGCGCGGGCAAGCACCTGATGGGTGTCGGTTAATGGCGACGATCAAAGCCACCTGGATCGACCCGGAGATAAACGAAAGTCTGGATGGATTCCCCGATTTCGACTTCTCCATCGACACGCTTCCGGCCATGCGCGCCGGATCGATGTTCGAGCCGCAGTCCGCGCCCGACATCGAGCGCCTCGAGCTGACCACCGAACACGATGGCGTCGCTCTGTCGCTGCTACGACCCGTCGAAGCCGCGGCCGAGCCGCCCGTCCTGTTCTGGATGCACGGCGGCGGGATGGTGATCGGCAACCGGCACATGGACGATGCTCGCCTGATCGAGTGGTGCCGCTGGTTGGGTTGCGTTTGCGTCAGCGTCGAATACCGGCTGGCACCCGAATCGCCTTACCCCACGCCGCTGGACGACTGCGAGTCCGGGCTGCGCTTCCTCTTTGAACACGCCCATGAGCTACAGGTCGACCCGCAGCAGGTCGGTATCGCCGGACGCAGTGCCGGCGGGGCACTGGCGGCGGGCCTGGCGCTACGGTGGCGCGATAATGAAAACGCCCACTTGGCATTTCAATACCTGGAATATCCGATGCTCGATGACCGCGGCCGCACCGCGTCGAGCCAGCTCGAAGGATTGCCGGTGTGGACCCGGGAATCCAACGCGTTCGGCTGGCGCAGCTATCTCGGCGACCGGTATCGCACCGAAGACGTGCCAGAAGATGCGGCGCCTGCGCGGGCGACCGAATTGAGAGGTCTGCCATCGACTTTCATCGCCGTCGGCACGGCAGACTGCCTGCGCGATGAGTCGATCGATTTCGCCGCCCGACTATCCCGGGCGGCGGTGCCCACCGAACTGCATGTCTACTCAGGCGCAGTGCATGGCTTCGACATGTTCGCCGACACCGCCGTGGCGCGAACCGCGGCACGCGACAGCGCGGACTGGTTGGCCCGCCAGTTCGGCCGGCGAACGGTTGTCTAGGCGGTAGCCGTTTCCAGCGCCGCCGCGAGTCGCTCGTGGTGCAGATATTGATCGCCGAACAGGACCTGGTTCGCTTTCGCCCGGCGGTGGTAGAGATGCAGGTCGTGTTCCCAGGTGAAGCCGATACCGCCGTGCACCTGGAGGGCTTCGCTGGTCAGAGCTGCGATCGCCGACGAGGTGTACGCCTTGGCGACGCTGGCGGCTTCCTCGGCATCGTCGGCATCGGCAGCCACGGCCATCGCGGCGTAGTAGGTCGCGGCCTTCGAGGCTTGTAGCCACATCCGCATCGTGGCGCACTTGTGTTTGACGGCCTGGAAGCTACCGATGGGGCGCCCGAACTGCACCCGCAGCTTTGCGTATTTAACGGTCATGTCCAGCACGGCCTCGCCGACGCCGATGTTGTCGGCGCTGATAAGCACAGCGCCGCAACGGTTCTGGTGTGCCAGCGCCGCTTCCGCAGCTTCGCCGGCGTGCAGCAGCGCCGATGGCGCCACCACCACATCGTCTAGGGCAACCTCGTCGAAGCGCCTGGTTATGTCGAGGGTCCGAAGGCGGCGCACCGCCAGTCCGGCGGCCCGCCGGTCGACGAGGAACTGCGCCAGGCGGCCCCCCAGGTGCGCGGCGACCAGGATCCAGCTAGCGCTATCGGCGTTTTGCACGACGGTTTTTATGCCCTGCAGTCGGAATCCGTCGGCGTGCTCGGTGGCCACCGTGCACACGCCGTCAGCGTCCCACGGCTGGCGCGACTCCGCGAAAGCCCACGCGGCGACGGCCTGCCCGCCTGCCAGCAGCGGCAATATCTCCGAACACAGGTCGTCGCGTCCGGATTGTGAGATCGCCACTGCCGCAAGGGTATTACCGATGAGCGGGCCCGGCTGCACCGTCCTGCCGTGTTCCTCGGCGATCAGCGCGACGTCCACCAGATCGCGCCCCAAACCGTCATATTGCTCGGCGATGAGTAAGCCGGCCCACCCCAGTTCCGCGCCCGACTGCCAAACGCGCTCGTCGTAGCCGCGCTCATCGGAATCGGCGAGTTCGCGCACGCGGTTGATCGGCGATTCGCGCGCCAGGAACTTGCGGCTGCTGTCCACGAGCATCCGTTGTTCATCACTCACGGCGAAATCCACGACTTACCTCCGAAGACATCAGGAACCGCGCGGTTCCTTGGGCAGTCCAAGCGAACGCTCGGCGATCATGTTGCGCAGGACTTCATTGGCGCCACCGGCGATCGTCAGAGCCCGCGAATAAAGGAATGCGTCCTGCCACCAACCGCCGGCGATCGCCTCGGGGTCATCTTCGGTGAGCAGCGCATCGGTGCCCTGCAGCCCGAGCCCGAACTCGGTGAGCGCGAGATTGGTCTCGCTGTAGAGCACCTTGGCCAAAGGAGCATCGCCGGGATCGGAATCGCCACTCAACGCGCGCGACAGGTTGTACTGGCCCAGCCGAACACTGACCCGCGCGGCCGCGTACAAGCGGCCGATGTCCTGGCGGACCGTATCGTTATCCAGCGCTGGGCCGGATCCGCGCCGTAGCGACCGTGCCATCGCCACCGCGTCGCGCACCGCACGCAACTGGATGATGCCCGCGGTGCCCACACTGGAGCGCTCCTCGACGAGGCTGGTGGTCGCGACCTTCCAGCCCTGGTCGACTTCGCCGAGCACGTTGTTCGCAGGTATCCGCACACCATCGAAGAAGACTTCGTTGAAGTCGCTGGTGCCGGTGATCTCGCGCAGCGGCCGCACGTCGACGCCCGGGCTGGTCATGTCCAGGACGAACGCGGTTATGCCGGCATGCTTGGGTACATCGGGATTTGTTCGGGCCAACAGGTAGCCGAGTTGGGCGTGCTGGCCGTTGGTGGTCCAGACCTTTTGACCGTCCACGATGAAGTCATCGCCGTCGCGACGCGCGCGCGTGGTCAGGCTCGCCAGGTCGCTGCCCGCGCTGGGTTCGCTGAATAGTTGGCACCAGATGTCTTCGCCGGTCCGGATCCGGGGCAGGTAGCGCCTCTGCTGGTCGGGGCGCCCGCAGTGGATGAGGGCCGCGGCGGCCAGCAGGCCGGCACCGATCGGCGTGGGTACCCGAGCCCGCGCCATCTCCTCGCCGACGACTGTCGCGCGCAGCGCGTCCTTGGTGCCGGCACCGCCCCATTCGACGGGCCAGTCAGCGCCCACGTACCCGGCCTCAAACAGCTGGGCGGTCCATGTCCGCAGGGCGGGAATGTCCTCGGCGTCGGGTGCGCGCACCCCGGCTCTACCCAGCGTGCGCACCGGCGGCCGGTGCTGCTCGAGGAAACCTCTGACCTCGGCGCGGAAGCTCTCGATCTCTGGATCCTGTTGCAGCTTCATCCGTCCGTCCTGCGCATCAGTGCTCCCGTCTCAGCAGCAGCGCTCCACCGGGCGTACCGCCGCCGGTAGTGACGACCGCAACCTGTGCGTTGGCGACCTGTCGCCCGGCGGCCTCGCCACGCAGTTGCGCGATGGCCTCGGCCAAGAAGCCGAAGCCGTGGGTCCGTCCGGCAGACAATTGACCCCCGTGGGTATTCAGCGGCAACTTCCCGTCCAGCGCGATCGTGGTTCCGCCGTCGAGAAAATCCGCGGCCTCGCCGACACCACAGAACCCGAGCGCCTCCAGCCACGAGACGGCGTTGAAGGTGAACCCGTCGTAGAGCTCGGCGACGTCGATATCGTCGGGCCGCAGGCTGGTTCTGGTCCACAGGTGTTTCGCGGGACCAAACACCTGCGGTTCGTGCGTGAGAGTGTCCTGGTCCCAAGAGATCCGGTCGAGCACCTGGGTTCCGACCGCTTCAACCAGCACCGGTGGTTTCGGCCGATCCGCCGCGGTGTCAATCGACGACACGACGACCGCGATCGCCCCGTCGCACGGCACGTCGCAGTCGTAGAGGCCGAACGGCGAGCTGATCATCCGTGCTGACAGATAGTCGTCCAGGGTGAGGGGATCGCGGTAGATCGCTGCCGGATTGCGCGACGCGTTCGCCCGCGCCGTCAGGGCGATGGGGGCCAGCGTCGAGGCGCGGTCGCCGCCGTAGCGCCAGAAGTAGTGCGACGCGTTGACCCCGATCCAGTTGGCTGCCGACATCGCGCCGAACGGTGCGCGCCACTCGAATATGCCCGATGCCCGCCCTTCCCTTGCCGCGGGCTGGGCGCGCCTGGCCAGGGCAGTATGGGTTGATTCCCAGACCGTTCGAAAGCACAACACGTGCCGACACAGCCCAGAGGCGACGGCGAGCATGGCCGACACGACGCTGCCGCTGGGTCCGGGAACTTCGGCCCCACCAGCGATCCAGGTGGGCCGGATGCGCAGAGCCTCCTCGACCGCCGTGACCCCGCCCTCCGACATCCCTCCGGCAAGCCCGCCCGGATAGGTGGCCAGACCGTCGATGTCTTCGAGCGTTAAGCCGGCGTCGGCCACGGCGTGCAGGCACGCCGTAACGGTCAATGACACCGGATCGACCATGAGGCGACGCCCGATCGTCGAGCTCCCGACCCCCGTGAGCGCCACCTTGTCTTCGAACTTGCGGGTGGACAACATGGGCCGCACATCGCGAGTCAGATCCCGGGGGCCTGGAACCGGCCCGACCTCGGCGGCCTCGGAATCCGGTTCGAACAGCGGAATCCAGATATCGTCGTGCTGCTCGAACACCACCTTGACCTGCAGCCCGACAGCGACGCGCTCGGGTTCGCAGCCAACGATGTTGGTGGTCAGTCGGGCCGAAAGGTCTTCGGCGATGGCGACGACCGCGACGACGTAGGGCGGCGGGAAGCGTCGCAGCCACTGCTGATGATTCACGGTGAAACCGGCGACGGTCGCACGTCCCGATACCGCGGTCATCGCCACCTCGCAGCTGCGGCAGTGCGGGCAGATCGGCTGGGGCGGGTGCTGGTAGCGGCCGCACGCCTGGCATTGAGCGATCCGCAGGCGCCCGTCGGCTCCACTCGTCCAGAACGGCTCGGAGCTGATGGTCGGTTGCGGCAGCGGCCGCGCCACCGGCTCGGCGGGGCCGGGCTCTGTCATCACACCTCCGGTCACAACCGACGAACAACCAACACGCACCGTAACAGATTACGAATATATGCCTAGCCGAATTAATAGAGCATGGATCTACTTATGTGTACTGTGATGTCCTCGTAGGAGGACAGCACGTCGTGACAGCGGATTGAGGTTGGCGTGAAGGTCAAGGACAGCGGCGCGGTGGTCGTCGGGGGCGCCTCGGGCATGGGCCGGGCGACCGCCGAACGGCTGGCCGAGCGGGGTGCTCGAGTCGCCGTGCTGGACCTGCCGTCGTCGGACGGAGCCGCGGTGGCCAGCGAACTTGGCGCTGGCGCGTCGTTTCACCCGTGCGACGTCACCGACACCGACGGCGTGGAGACTGCGCTAGGGGCGGTCATCGAAGGCCTGGGGGCCCTGCACATCGCGATCAACACCGCAGGTGGCGGGGTGTCGGCGCGCACGCTGTCCAAGAGCGGACCGCACCCCCTGGACGCCTTCCGTTCGGTGATCGAGCTGAACCTGATCGCCACCTTCAACCTGAACCGGTTACAGGCCTGGCACATGAGTCGCAACGAGCCCGACGACGAGGAACGCGGCGTCATCGTCAACACTTCCTCGATTGCGGCGTTCGAAGGGCAGATCGGCCAGGTCGCCTACAGCGCCGCGAAGGCCGCGATCGCGGGCATGACTTTGACCATGGCGCGTGATCTCGGCAGCCTCGGCATCCGGGTCACCGCCGTCGCGCCGAGCCTGTTCGCCACCGGGATCACGTCGCGAATTCCGGAGAAAATGGCTGGTGAGCTGACCCGCGACGCGGCCTTCCCCCGTCGGATGGGCCGGCCCGACGAATACGCCGCCCTGGCGCTGTCGTAGTAGGCGACGATCGTGGATCTTGGATTCGGCGATGCCACCGCGGTGATCGCGGGGGGCACCCGCGGCATCGGGCTGGCGACGGCGGTATGCCTGGCCGAACAGGGCGCGCGGATCGGCGTCATCGGCAGGGACGACGCCCGGCTGAAGGAAACCGCCGCGACATTGGCGGACGCCGGCAGTCCGGAGGTGCTGCCGTTGACCGCGGATCTCAGTTCGACGTCTGATGTCGAGGCCATCTTCGACATGGTTGGCGTGCGCTGGGGTGCGCTCAACGTGCTGGTCAATGCGGCCGGTCCGACCGGCGCCGGTCGCTTCGAGGACCTGGGCGACGCGGCGTGGACGGCGGCGTTCGACCAGGGCGTCTTGTCCACGGTCCGGTGTGTGCGTGCGGCCTTACCGCTGCTGCGAGCCGCAGAGTGGGCCCGGGTGGTCAACGTGACGGCGATGTCGGTGCAGCACCAGTCGGCGGGGTTGGTGAGCTACACCGCGGCCAAGAGCGCGCTCCTCAGCGTGACGAAGAACCTCGCCCGCAGTCTGGCCAGCGATGCCATCTTGGTCAACGCCGTCGCCCCGGGTCCGATCCTCACCGATTGGGCGCGACCGGTGCTCGCCTCCGCCGGCATCGCGACGAATGATCCCGTGGGCGCCTTCGGACTGCTGGGGCGCGGCCACGGCATGTCGGTGGATTTGGGTCGGCTCGGGCTGCCTCACGAGGTCGCCGCCGTCATCGCGTTCTGTGCCTCACCAGACAACACGTTTATGACGGGCGCCCACCTCAATGTCGACGGTGGCAGCGACTTCCTTTGAGCGCGTTGCCTTCTCGGCGTATCGTCCGCGGGGGAGGCCCGTCAGCGCCGTGGACGGCTACGCGGAAACCCGAGGCGGTTCTCCACGATGAGGCTGCGCAGCACCTCGCTGGACCCGCCGTAGATCGTCGACGCGACGGCGCTGCGATAGTGCGCGTCCAGGGCGCCGTCCACAGCGCATTCCGGGTCGGTCCAGTCGATCATGCCCGCGGCCCCCGCTATGTCGACCGCCGCGGCCGATGCGCGCACGTAGCTTTCCGGCCCGAACAACGCCGATACCGGACCTGGCTTTTCGCCCTCGGCGTCGAGGAAGGCCACCCGCAGGTCCAGCAGGTCGGCCACCTGAGCTTCCATCGCCATGCGGGCCAGGCGCTCGCGGACCAGGACATCGTTGATCAGTTGAGCGCCGTCGGGACCGCGGTGCGTGCGGGCGAATTCCAGTGCATCATCGGCGACCCACGCCGTGCGCGAACCGGGGGCGACATTCTGCTCGGCCTCGAGCGCGGCCCGCATCACCGCGAAGCCTTCGTGCGCCTCACCTACTCGGTTCGCATCGGCGACTCGCACATCGTTGTAGAACACGATATTGGTGCGCTCGTGACCCATCGTGTGCACCGCCTGGATCTCGATACCGGGTGTGTCCAGCGGTACCAGCAGCATCGTCAGGCCACGCGGTCCCACCGATCCGCGTTGCGAGCGGGTAAGTAGAAAGCAGTAGTCGGCAAGATGGGCGAACGTCGTGAATATCTTCTGCCCGTTGACGATCCACTCATCCCCATCGAGCTGCGATCGGGTCGCGCAGGCGAACACATCCGAGCCCCCTGCGGGCTCGGTGTACCCCAGACAAATCAGAACCTCACCGGCGGCGACACCAGGCAGGACCCTGGCTTTGAGCTCCTCCGAACCGGTGGCGCGGATGGCGTTGGCCGGCAGCATCGTCGTACCAGGGCCCGCGGTCGGCACGCCACCCTTGCGCAATGCGTTCCACAGCGCGGCCACCTCGAACGGATCCAGCCCGGCACCACCTTCGGCGATCGGCCACCCCGCGGCAATCCAGCCGCGCTCCCCCAGCTTGCGGGTCAGCGCGCGATCAACGCCGTCGCCGGTGCGGCGCTCGCGCTCGATCACCTCGCGGGTGACATGCTCGGCGACGAATGCCTCTGCCTCGCGGCGGATTCGGGTCCAGTTCTCAGGTTCGCTGAAGTCCATCGAGTCACCAACCTCCGGTCGTCACGGGGCCGAACCGCCGGTCGGCGACAGTGAGGAGCTCGCGCAGCGGATCGGCGAACGCGGCCGCCCACGCTTTGGCCCTGCGGTAATACAGCTGAATGTCGTACTCCTCCATAAACCCGTATCCGCCGTGCACGTGCAGGCTGTGCGTCGTCGCGTGATAAGCCGTCTCGGCCGCGAACACGAACGCCATCGCCGCCAGCGCGCCGACGTCCTCCTTCGCGGAATCCATTGCCCAACAGGCCTTACGGACCAGCAACTGGGCACCATCCAGGCCGGCAACCGCGTCGGCGAACGGATGCGCGACCGCCTGGTACATTCCGATCGGCTGGCCGAATGCCTCGCGCACGATCGCATACCGGGAGCCGATCCCGACGGCCTCGGAGGCCAACCCGACCAGCGCGGATGCGCGTAGCACGCGTACTTCGTCGATCGCGATGTCGAAGATCGCGCGCGCCTCGCTGCCCTGGGCGAGGATCGTGGTTGCACCCGGGTCGCCCCAGCGGGACAGCGATAGTCCGCCGAGGTTGCGGTGTCCAGTTTTGGAGAAGCCTTCCGGGCGACTTATGTAGACCAGGGAGTCTCCGTCGAGCGCCAGCACGGCGTCCGCGATTGCGCCGTCGACCAAACACTGCTGCGTCACCTGGCCGGGCTGCGTGGCCAGTGACACGATGACAGATCCGCTGAGGACCGGCCCCAGCAATTCCTTCTCACGCAGCCGACCCAACGCCCGGGCCGCGGCGGCGGTCTCGGCGACCGGGATCGGGGCGAGGCGTCGACCGGCTTCCTCGGCAACCAGGGCCAATTCGAGGAGTCCGCCGCCCCCGCCCCCACAGTCCGAGGGGACCCCGATACCCAATGCGCCGATCTCGGCGTAGTGCCGCCAGAGCAGTCCGTCGAAGCCAGTGGCCTCCGCCCGCCGCACCCTCTCTGGGGTGGCCTGTTTTACGAACAAGGCCGCGAACGCGTCGCGGACCGCGCGCTGCTCCCGCGTGAGCGACAGATCCACCGATACCTCCTCCCGATCGCAAAGTCCTCGACAACGGCAACACGCGAGCGCCGCCACAGAAGGCACGTTACCCGCAAAACAGATGGGTGCACGACGAAAAAGTAAACGTATATCCTCTTTTTACGCACTCGATGATAGAGTCAATCGCACATCTGATTGTCGCAATGTTGAGTAGTGGCCGTTCTACACCGCAGGTACGGCTAGGCACGAGGAGGATTTCAATGACGTCGCGATTGGGCTATCCGGTCTTCGATGGTGATAACCACATGTACGAGACACGCGATGCGCTCACCAAGTTCCTGCCGCCCGAGTACCACGGCGCGATCCGGTACGTCGAAGTAGACGGGCGCACCAAGATCGCCACCCTGGGGCAGATCAGCGACTACATTCCCAACCCGACTTTCGACAAGGTCGCCGCCCCTGGAGCCCAGGAGGACTACTTCCACAACGGCAACCCTGAAGGAAAGTCGCACCGCGAGATTCTGGGGAAAGCGATCGAGTCGACCCCGGCGTTCCGTGAGCCGGGGCCCCGCTTGGCATTGCTGGACGAACAGGGCATCGACAAATCGATGATGTACCCGACACTGGCGAGCCTGGTGGAGGAACGTTTCCGAGAGCACCCCGAGGCGACTCACACGATCATTCACGCTCTGAACCAGTGGCTGCACGAGACCTGGCAGTTCGACTACAAGGGCCGCATTTTCACCACGCCGATCATCACCTTGCCCATCGTGGACAAGGCCATCGAAGAACTGAACTGGGTGGTCGAGCGCGGTGCGCGCGCCATCCTCATCCGGCCGGCGCCGGTACCCGGGCTACACGGCCCGCGGTCATTCGCCCTCCCCGAGTTCGATCCGTTCTGGAAGCGGGTCGTCGAGACCGGCGTGCTGGTCATCATGCATGCGTCGGACAGCGGGTATTCCCGTTACGCCAACGACTGGGAGGGCTCGGGTGAGTTCCGGCCGTTCCAGCCGTCACCGTTCCGCTCCTACTACAGCCTGGCCCGCAACCCGGCCGAGGACGCGGTGGCGGCGCTGGCCTGCCACGGGCTGCTGACGCGGTTTCCCGAACTTCGGATTGGCATGGTGGAGAACGGGACCACCTGGTTGCCGCGACTGCTGGAGAACCTCAGGGACACCCGCAAGAAGATGCCTCAGCTCTACAGCGAGGATCCGGTCGAGGCCATCCAACGCTGCATTTACTTCAATCCCTTCTGGGAGGAGAACGTCGCTGAGCTCGCGAAGTTGGTGCCGATCGATCACCTGTTCTTCGGCTCGGACTACCCGCATCCCGAGGGCTTGGCCGACCCGCTGAGCTACCCCGAACGTCACCCGGAGCTGGACGACGCCGAGATCGCCATGGTGATGGGCGGCACCCTGTCGAACATGATGCGGATAGACGCCTGAGATGTCGACTGACCACGGTGCGGGATCGGCCACCAAACCACGCGAGGATGGCTCCCCCATGGAGTTCGACCCGTACTCCGACAGCTTCTTCGACGACCCCTACGACACCTATCGCTGGATGCGCGACGAGGCGCCGGTGTACTACAGCGAGCGGTGGGATTTCTATGCCCTGACCCGGAATGAGGATGTCGTTGCCGCCCACCGCGACTGGGAGACATTCAGCAGCGCCTACGGCGTCACCCTGGACGCACTGTCGATGCGCCACAGGTTCGACGAACTCAAGATGTTGATCCTCATGGATCCCCCCGAACACGAACTGCTCCGCAAGCTGGTCCGCCAGGTCTTCACCAAGGCGGCGATCGCCAACCTGGAGCCGCTAGTGACCGACGTCGTCACCTCCTACGCCGACGCCCTCAGTGGCAGAGACGATTTCGACATCGTGGCCGACTTCGCGGCGCTGTTCCCGGTTGAAATCATCTCCTCAATGCTCGGCGTCCCCCCGGGAGAGCGCCAGCAGATCCGGCATTGGACCGACGGGTTCCTGCACCGTGAGCCGAACAACCCCTTCGCTACCGAAAGCGGCGTCGCCGACTCGATGGCGATGAACGCTTACTTCCTGGCCCTGTCCAAGGAGAAGCGCCGCCAGCCCGACGACCTGATCATTAGCAGGCTGGTGGACGCGACCTACGAGGACGAGACCGGGGTGACGCACCGGCTCACCGACGAGGACATCGCCACGTTCGCGGTGCTGATCGCGGCGGCGGGCAGCGAAACAGTCACCAAGCTAATTGGCAACGGCACCATGGCTTTTCACCACAATCCCGATCAGTGGGAGTTGGTGCTCGCCGATCCCGGCCTAGTCCCCGGCGCGATCGAGGAGATGCTGCGACTCAACCCGCCCTCGCAGTATCAGGGCCGGTTCGCCACCCGTGATGTGGTACTCGACGGCGGCACCATCCCCGCCGGATCTCCGACGCTGCTTGTTACCGGGGCTGCGACCCGCGACCCGCGGGCCTATGACCAGCCCGACGCGTTCGACATCAGGCGGGGCGGCTCCACCACCCTGGCTTTCGGATATGGCGCGCACAGCTGTCTGGGCTCTTGGTTGGCGCGGCTCGAGACTCGGGTGGCCTTGCACGCGATCCGCGAGCGCTGGCCGCGGTTCACCGTGGATACCGAAGGGTTGCGGCGGGTGACAATGTCCAACGTAGCCGGCTACTCCCATATCCCGGTGCACGTCGCCTGATGGCCGCGGCGCAGACCGCCTCGGATGCATTCCTTGGGCTGCCGGGCAGTGTCCCCGAGTTGCTGTCACGGCGGCGCGCCGAGCCTGCTGGCGAGTTCCTGGTCACCGACTCCGAGCGGCTCAGTTTCGCTGAGGCCGACGCGCAGTCCAGGGCACTCGCCGATGCGCTGTTGGCATCGGGCGTGGGCAAGGGAACCCGCGTCGGCATCCTGTTCCCCAACTGCGCCCAGTGGCTCATCGCATGGTTGGCCGCGGCGCGCATCGGCGCGCTCACCGTCCCGTTGTCGACCTTTGCACCGGGCGCCGAACTCGCTCGGCTGTTGCGCCACACCGACACTCAGGTGCTATTGATGGGCCGGTCGATCGCCGGCCACGATCTGGTTGCCCGAGTAGCCGATGCACTACCGGGCGTGGCCGACGGCAACGCGGCGATCGCTCTAGCCGCGGTCCCGTACCTGCGCCGAGTGCACGTCTGGCCCGACTGCGACCGGGAGTGGACAACGCCGTGGCCCGGCAACAAGGGGCCCGTCGCGACCCTGACAGGCTCGGCCGAGCAGGAGGTCGAACCCGCCGACGAGCTCGTGCTGGTGACGACGTCGGGTACCACGGCGCTGCCGAAATCCGTCGTACACACCCATGGCAGCCTGGTGCGCCACGCGGCCATCCTGGCCCGCCACCGCGGCATCACCGCTGCCGACCGCATCTACTCCCCAATGCCGTTCTTCTGGGTGGGCGGACTGACCATGGTGGTGTTGCAGGCACTGTCCACCGGAGCCGCGATCCTGGCTCAAGACGTGTTCGACGCAGGCGCCACGCTTGCCCTGCTGGAACGGGACCGAGCCACCTTCATCTCCTGCTGGGCACAAGCCAGCCAGGCCATGGCCGACCACCCCGATTTCGCCAAGCGCGACCTGTCCACCGTCCGGGGCGGCACCATGCTGCAGGCGCTCCCGCCCGACCGTCGACCCAGCGAACCCGAGCTGGCCCCAAACCTGCTCGGCATGACCGAGACCGGCGGCCCGCACACCATGGTCGAGGTGCCCGACACCCCGCTTCCCCCGGAACGGCGCGGTTCCTTCGGAATCCCGTTGCCCGGGGTTGTGCAGCACCGGATCGTTGATACCGCGGGTCTTCCGGTGCCGCAGAGTCAGGAGGGCCAGATCCAGGTGCGCGGCCAGATCCTGATGAACGCGATCTACAAACAGGAACGCCACGAGGTGTTCACCGCCGACGGCTGGTATGACACCGGGGACCGCGGCTGGTTCGACGACGCCGGGCATCTGCACTTCACCGGCCGCGCCAGCGCCCTGATCAAAACGGCCGGGTCCAATGTCTCACCGGCAGAGGTCGAATCGGTTCTGGACGCCATGCCCGGCGTGCTGCACAGCTTCGTCGTCGCCCTGCCCCACCCCGTCCGCGGCGAGGTCGTCGGAGCCGCCGTCGTGCCCGCGCACGGCGCCCAGTTGTCCACCGACGCCGTTGCCACCCACGCCGGCGCCAACCTCTCCAGGTTCAAGGTGCCGACAGTGATCGCGATCCTTGCCGAGAGCGAGGTACCGATGCTCCCTACCGGCAAGCTCGATCGCCATGGGCTGATTAGGCTGTTGACGACGGACCAACTTCGTCGTGCCTAAGAAGGCAAAACCGTGGATTTCGCAGCCTTCCGTCCGACGGATGACGAGCGAATGCAGCTTCTTGCAGCGCAGAACGAATGCACCGTCTCCTGGCTCAACAGCGACGGTTGGCCAGTGTCGGCATTCCTAACCTATGTGTTTGAGCGCGATGCGTTCTGGGTGACGTCCTTCCGCGACCGTCCCGGAATCGACTGCCTAATAGGCGACCCCCGAAGCACGGTCGCAGTTTCCAGCGCAGTAAACCGCTTGGCCATGGCCGGATGGTCAGTGCCCGGACGTTGGAAGTCGTGCGCGATGACGTGTCCACAACCGAATGGTTCTACCCGCAGTTCTGCAAAATGGCCGGCCTAGACGCCGCGGTGTTGGCCCGGCAGGACCGCGTCGTTATCGAGCTTCGTCCGCAGGCGTGGAACAGCTTTGACAGCAAGCGAATGCTCCGCCGATAGTCAGCTCCGAAGGAGCAATCTGCCCGGCCCGCCGCAATCAGGGCGTCGTCGAGGGGCAGTGGGACATTCGGTTTGACGGCTTGGTCGGGAAGCGCTGAGAATCGTCGGCGATCCGATCGGCGTACTTGCGCCGCAGGCGCTGACTCGTTCAGCAGACCACGCGGAGCCGGCGGGCGGTCGTGCTTGCCGGGTTAAATCTTGCGGTTCTCGGACTTGATCATCCAAGCGAGCTTCTCCAGCGAGTCGATGATCTCGTGGAGCAGATCGCTCGTGCTGGGGTCGTCGGCGTCGACGGCGTCGTGCACGTCACGGATGGTATCGACCGTTGCGTACGTCTGTGTGGTCACCAGATCGACGACGTCGCCGGTGTTTATCTCGTTGCTCGGGAACTGCGGCAGGCTCGTCGTGGCTGCGACCGTGTCGGACCGGCCGTCGGGAACGGCATCGAGGGCACGCATCCGTTCGGCAACGGTGTCGCTGGCCTCGCGGGCGGCGTCAACGAGCTCATCGAGCTGCAGGTGCAGGTCGCGAAAGTTGGAGCCGATGACGTTCCAGTGTGCTTGCTTGCCCTGCAGGTGCAGCTCAACGAGGTCGACCAGCACGCGCTGCAGATTGACGGCCAGTTGTGGGGACGCCGTGAAATTCCGGATGTCGTCAGCGAAACGACGGTTGTCACGCCGATGGGTTATGGGGGCGGCGGTCATGGGTCTGGCACCCTTCCTAGTAATTTGCTTGCGCGAGCAATCATATGCTTGCCGGCGCCAACAAACAAGTGCCGATGGCAGAGGTCAATTGGTGGCGTCGCCCACAGGCGACAATGTGCGACGCTGAGAAGATCGGCCGCAACGACCCTGCTGGTCGGTCCTCGCGGCCTGCAATCACAAGCTGGACACAGAATTGAATGCTGCGCGGCAGCAATGCGTTAGAGCGGAGTGCCGAGGGCGCGGCACGTCCAGCTTCTAGTGACAGGCCCAGCGACTACCCGAACCCTGGCCTTGGCGTGGGAAGCCTGCGTGCCGGCTCCTGCAACACGGTCGGCGTCGAATTCGCCCATCATGGCCAGGGGGCCGCGGGGAGAGCCCCGATCACCCTGCGTTCCTGAGCGGTCAGCGGCGGCACCGCCCTGCTGTGTGTCACGTCGACAGACCTACCGCTTGCTTGTACGCGCAAGCAATCATATGCTTGCTGGCGCAAGCAAGCCAGTCAGTCTGCGCAACGATGCGGCGTCCGTTCGTCTCAAACGAAAGAAGATGACATGACAAGTCAGCACCGCCGAGCGATCACGAAAATAGTGGTCAGCGCAGCAATCGCTCTCGGCTCCGTTGTTGGGGCGTCCCCCGCCAACGCCGACCCGAACGCGATCGGCGGCACCGACCCCAACCCGTTTGGCGGCCTCAGCTGTAGTTGCCAGAAGACAGCCCCACCCGGCGGCAGCCCATCTCGGCGGGCGGAAGGAATAGAGCCGGGAATCCGGGCGGGTCTCTCTGCCCGATTGCCGGGACTACCGCCACCGACCCCAGCCCGTTCAGCCCGTGATGTATCGCCCTACCGGGGTGTCTGGTGATGGTTGATCGGGAACTATATGGGGGTCTCCACTAGCGGCGGCCGCGATGCTTTCGAATGCATCGCCGATGGCACTGAGGTCGACACCGTCGAGGTGATCGAATAGGTGGCGACGCAGGCTGACCACGTGGGTGGGGACGGCTTGCTCCAATCGGGTGAGCCCTTCATCAGTGAGCACGGCGTTGTAAGCGCGGGCGTCCTGAGATGACTGCTCACGGCGGACCAACCCATCGGCCGCCATCCGCCCGATGGTGCGGCTAATCGCGCTCAGCGACTGCTGGCAGCGCCGAGCCAGTTCGCTGAGCCCGAGCGTACGGTCGGGAGCCTCGGACAAGAACATCAACGCGACGAATTCCGCGTGCGACATGCGATGTTCGTGCTGCAAGTCAGCATCGAGTTGCCGCATCATGGTCACAAAACCCGGGTGTAAGGCGCGAATCACCTTGGATTCACCCGCGCTAAGCGAGGTCACCCCTTCGAGCTTTGTCCTTCGCGCTCTCTTGCTGCCCGGCTTCCCTGCCATGAGTCTCAACATACGTAGTATCTGTTCGCGCGAGCAAGTAAAGCATCGGTTCGCGTCGAGGGCTTGCCGCCGACGTTACCGCCCGCTGACTCCCGCGGCGACCGCGTGGCCTACTCACCGTGGCCAATTCCTGACTCCGACCCAGCCTTTTCACCGGGCGCGGCCCGCGGCTTTCATCCGTTCCAGGTCGGCCATCACGACCGTCTGGCCGTTCGTCGCGGCCAGCGCCCGGGTGTGGCCGAGATGATGCATGTCGAAACATGAGGCGATCGCCGTCGAGAAGCCCATGGTGTCCAGGGTCTGATTGACCGCCCGCTTGGCCATTCGCAGGGCCCACGGATCGGTCTGAGCGACGCGATGAGCGAGATCCATTGTGGCGGAACGTAAGTCGTCCAGCGGTACGACATGGTTGACCATCCCGCAGCGCAGCGCCTCTTCGGCCGACACCGAACCCGCGGTGAACAGCATCTCCTTGGCCTTGCGGGGACCGAGTTCCCAAGTGTGAGCATGGTATTCGACGCCCATGATGCCCAGCAGACCGACCGGGTCGGAGAACTGCGCGTTGTCCGCGGCGACGATGAGATCGCACGGCCAGCACAGCATCAGCCCGGCCGCGATGCACTTGCCCTGCACCGCGGCGATGGACGGCTTGGGGATGTCGCGCCAGCGCTTCGCGTATTCGAGGTAACCGCGGGTCTCCCAGTCGTAGTAGGTGTCGGCGAGCAGCTTGCCGTCGGTGCGCTGCGGGCTCAGGCTGCGTCCGTCGGCCGAAGGATCGGTGCCCGACATGTCGTGCCCGGCCGAGAAATGCTTACCGGTGGTTTGGAAGACGATGACCCGGACCTCGGGGTCCTCGTCGGCGCGACGCCAGGCCTCGTCGAGGTCCTTGAGGATGCCCGGGGTTTGGGCGTTGGCGGCGTCGGGGCGGTCCAGGGTGATGACCGCGACCCGATCGTCGAAGTCGTAGCGGACGAAGTGTTGAGCTGTCATGGCTGCATTCCTTTCGGTGGGGTCCTTATGACGCTTTCCTGCGCGAAGGACGCCACGTGTGATCCGGACTGGGTGTACACGTCGCCGGTGCCGAAGCCGCGGCCACCGATCAATCGCACGCCGTGGATCTGCACCCGCAGCCACTGCGCGACGTCGAACGGCTGGTGAAACCACACCGAATGCGTCACGACACCGGTTTGGACGCTGACGTGGGCGTCGCGCTGGCTGACCCCGGGCACCGCCTGGAGCAGGGTGCCGATCAGCGGCCAGTCCGAGATGTAGGCGATGACGGGTTGGGCAAGCGCGGTATCGGTGAAGTCCGGGCAGCGCATCCAGAACGCCAGGTCCGCGGCCACCGCGTCCTCAACATCCAGACCGTCGCCGATCAAGCGGGCTTCGCCCGGGATCACGGCAAAGTCAATGGGTTTGGCGGCCATCGGATCACCGGCCGCGGCGGCGCTGTACTGATAGTTGTACCCTTGCTCAGTTGGGTCGGCGCGGTCGACGAGGATCGACGCGGTCGCGACCACCCGCCGGCCGGCCTCCTCGCCCTGCCACGCCACCGCGCGCCGATGGCCCAGTGACCGACCGTCGTGGGTTTGCTCGAGGTCCAGGTACAACGGGTCGGCAGCGCGTCCGGCGCGCGGGAACGCGATCTGCAGTGACTTCACCGCTTTGGCAGATCCCGGTGGTGCGGCGGCAACGATGAGCTGGGCCATGATTTGTCCGCCGAAGATCCGCTCTGCGCTCGGATCCGGCACCGGCAACACGGTGCGGCCCTTGATGTCGTCGCCGAGGGTGAGCATGGCGCGAAATTGATCGAGATTCATCCCAGCCTTTACTCGGTGCTCGCGGTTGCGACCAGCTCGAACTTCTTGACCTTCCCCGAAGGGGTCGTCGGCAACGCGTCGACGAAATGCCAAGCGACGGGGGTCTTTTGGCGGGCCAGTCCGGTGGCGTGCAGATGGCGGCACAGGTCTTCGGCTGTCACCTGGCCTGGCTGGTCGAATACGACGAACGCCACGGGCACTTCGCCGAACCTTGCGTCGGGTCCGGGTACCACGGCGGCGCTGCGCACCGCCGGGTGTTTGACGAGCAGGTCTTCGATCTCGCGGGCCGAGAACTTCTCGCCGCCGCGGTTGATCACGTCTTTGACCCGCCCGGTGATGGTGACGAAGCCGGCACCGTCGACGAGACCGACATCCCCGGTGCTGAACCATCCCGCGTCGTCGAGGGCCGCCCGGTTGGCGTCAGGATCGAGGTAGCCGAGCATCTGCTCGGGCCCGCGCACCAGCAGTTCGCCCGGGCAGCCTGCGGCCAGCGGCTCGCCGTCCGTCCCGACGACCCGGACCTGCACCCCCGGGGCGATCGCGCCGTCGGTCCCCGCGCGCAGGTCGAACGGATACGCGCGGTTCATCACCGTCACGGTCGGAAGTTCGGTCATGCCGTACACCCGGGCGGCCGGAATCCCCTGCTCTTCACTGCGTTCCATGACCGCGCGCGGCACCGCCGCCCCGCCGCAGGCGAACATCCGCAGCGGCAGGTGCACGCGGGCGGCGCGAGCGGCGTCGGTCAATTCCTGCAGGAAAACCGTTGCCCCCGCCGAATACGTCACCCGGTGGCGCATGATGTCGGCCACCGCGACGTCAGGTTCCCAACGGTCGGCCAGCACCGCGGAGGCGCCGACCAGCAACGGGATGGTCATTGCGTTGAGCACGCCGGTGATGTGCTGCAGCGGGGCGGCCATGTAGGCGACGTCCTCCCAGGACAGGCCCCACGCATCAACGAGCTGGCGGGTTTCGGCCAGCAACGTGCGCGACGAGTGCACCGCGGCCTTAGCACCCGACGTCGTGCCCGAAGTGAAGAGGATCAGGCACGGATCATCGGGTCCGACCGTGGCGGATTTCTGGCGGCGCCCGTGCGAGACGACCGCGTCGAACGGCGCCCAGCCCGGCCGGGTCCCCCGCAGCACGATTCGGGCAACGTCGCCGAGACCGGTCGCCGCAAGCAGGTCGTCGAACGCGTCGGCGTGGGCGAATCCACGAAATGCCTCGGCGGTCACCACAGCGGCCGGCCGCACCTCTTCGATGACCTGGCGCAGCTCGTGTTCCCGGTAGAACGGGGCGACCGGGCAGCTCACCGCCCCGGCATGCCAGACCGCCAGACCCAGCACGTGAGCTTCCCACCAGTTCGGCGTCTGCCAGCAGACGACGTCGCCGGACCCGATACCCGCCCCGGTCAGCCACGCGGCAGCACGTTCGACCACCTCGAGCAGCTCCTGGTACGTCAGCTGATGGCCGCCTTCGGCGAGGGCCGGCTGTGAGCCCCACTGACGGGCGGCGCGGACGACCGACGCAGAAATCGTCTGGTCGCTGATGTAGCCGAAGCGGCGGTATTCGGCGAGGCGCTCCGGGGCCACCGGCGGCGCCACGATGTCACTCGCGGTGAGTCGAGTTCGGTTCATGCTCATCCACCCATGCTCATTCCGCCGTCGACGGTCAGGACGGCGCCGGTGACATAGGAAGCGAGGTCGTCGAGCAGAAACGCGACGGCGTGCGCCAGCTCCTCGGGACGGCCCCAGCGCCCGACCGGGATCATCGACGTCACCGCATCCCGGTCGGTGTATGCCAGCTCGGCCGACATATCGGTATCGAAGCTGCCGGGTATCACGCAATTCACGGTGATGCCCTTGCGCGCGACCGCCCGAGCACACGATCTGGTCAGGCCGACGATGCCGCCCTTGGCAGCGCCGTAGGCGATCTGCACCGGGCTGCCCAGCAGTGCCGTGACCGAGCCGATGTTGACCACCCGCCCGAAACGCTGCTGGGTCATGTGCGCCAGCGTGGCCTGGCTAAGGTAAAACGCCGCAGACAGGTTGACCGCGAGCTGGCGTTGCCAGTCCTCGGAGCTGACCTCGCTGAGCCGTTGCTCGTTGACCATCCCGGCGTTGTTGACCAAGTAGTCCAGCCGGCCGTGCTGCTCGAGAACGTCGGCAACCAGCCGCTGGCAGGATGTCGGCTCCCCGACATCGGCCTGATGCAGGCTCACCGTGGCCCCGCACCGCGAAGCCTCCTCGCGCACGGCGTGTGCGGCGACGTCGTCGCGGGCATATGCCGCGGCCACCGCGACACCGGCATGCGTCAGCCGGTCGGTGATGGCACGACCTATCCCCCGGGTGCCGCCCGTGACCAATGCGACGCGAGCCATTACGGGATCCTCGCGTTCTTGGCTGCCGCGCGTGCGCTCAGCCGCTCGAGCAGCACGCGATGCTCCTCGGTGTCAAAGCACTCGCTTTCCGCGCGGGCACAATGTGGCAGTAACGCGGCAACCCGGTCGATGTGGAAATTCAGCAGCTGGCGCGTCTGCCGGACGGCCTGCTGCGGGAGCGCGGCGAGGCGATCGGCCAGCTGCAGCGCCTCCTGCAACACGTCGGCTGCGGGTACCGCCCGGTTCGCCAGCCCCAGGCGATGCGCTTCGGCGCCACTGACCCGGTCGCCCAGGAGCAGATGTTCCTTGGCGGCGGACAGGCTCGTGCGCAACGGCCACAGCAGCAACCCGCCGGCACCGTCGAGCAGCCCTAGCGAAACCCGCGGATCACTGAGGAAGGAGTCTTCGGCCACCACGACCAGGTCGCACAGCAGCGCCACCGTGACGCCAGCACCGACCGCGGCGCCGTTGACGGCGGCGACGGTGGGAAACGGCAGGCGCGTCATTGCCCAGAACAGCTCTTGGTGGGCGGCGAGCACGGTGTCGCGCAGAGAGCGGTCATCGCGCATGGCACGGATGGTCTTGAAGTCCCCGCCGGCGCTGAATGCGCTGCCCTCGCCGGTCAGCACCATCGCGCGCACGTCTGGCTCATCACGCAGCGCAAGGACGGCCCCGAGCAGTGCATCGGTGATCTCGGCGTCCAGGGCGTTGGCCTTTTCCGGCCGGGACAACGTCACGCGCGCCACCGACCCGAGACGGTCGACGATGACGGCCGGATGCGTTTCCGCGCAGGACGGATCGCCGCCGCTCACAGCTCTACCAACCGGGGAATCGTCCCGGCCGAAATCAAACGGGCACCGATCACCGAGGGCAGTTCGCTGGCCGAGCCCAGCACCGAATCCAGCACCAGCGCACGGGCCAAGAAGCGGTGGAAGGGATGCTCGGCAGTGAAGCCGATGCCGGCCAGGACTTGCTGGCACTGGGTGGCGGCGATGCGGGCCGCACGCCCCGCCAACGACTTCGCCAGCAGACCCGCTAAAACGGCATCATCGGCATCCCAGGCCGACGTGAGGGCCGCGGCGGCGCCCGCACGAGCGACGTGTGCGTCGGCCAGCCGGGTGCTTACCGCCTGAAAGGAGCCGATAGGCCGGCCGAATTGCACTCTGCTGCAGGCGTGGTCGATGGCAAGCTCGATCATCCGCCCGACCGCCCCGATGATCTGGTAGCCCAGCGCCACCCGGCCTGCCGTTGCCACTGCATCCCAGGCTGCAACGGCCTGTTTCCCAGCCAGGACCACCTCGGACAGCACGTCGACGCCGCTGACTTCGATCATCTGCAATGCCGGATCAAGACCATCGATCCGCCGCGTCGAGACCCCCGACGACTCCTGCAGGTCAACCCAGACCAGCTCACCGCGGATCGCGATCGGCGCCAGATACCTCAACACCGGCCGCGCTCCGATGACCAGGCCGCGCACCGCCAGCAGCTCGCCGTCAGCCGCGCCGACCAGATCGGCGCCGATGCCGGGTAGGACAACGTTGTATCCCGTCGCCGCGGCCGGCAGATGTTCGGCCAACGGTCGCAGCAGCACATCCTGCAGCGACGTCGACATCGATCCGGCGCCACCGAGCGCGGTGAACAGCGCCGACACCGCATCCCGGGGCGCCTCGGCGAGCAAGTCGGCGAACCCGAACGCATCGAGTGCCTGCGCAAGCTCGGTCCCGTCGAGTTCCTCCGCCAGTCCACGGATGGTCGTCGCCATCAGTTCCCGCTCGGCGGCATCGATGGTGTGAGCCTGCTTCACGCGCTTCTCGGCAATCCGAGCAGCCGCGTAGCCACGATATCTTTCTGTATTTCACTGGTGCCCCCGTAGATGGTGGCAGCGCGCGAATACGCCCACTCGCGGCGCCACGCCCGGCTGCGCGCGGTGTCATCGGTTTCCATGTCGCCGCGCAGCAGCTCGCGCGCCGCGTCGAACACGGCCTGATCAGCGGCAGCGATCATGATCTTGTCCACCGAGGCTTCGGGTCCTGGCATATCACCCGCAGCGATGCGGTCCTGTGTGTTCTTCGAGGTGGCGCGAAAAGCCCACAACAGCTGGTAGGCCTCGCCGAGGGTCGACGCGGACGCCCCGTCGCGTGCGGCGTCAAGGAGCAGACCGAGATGGTGGGCAAGCCAGGCGCCGCGCTGCCAGAAAATCGGGCCGCGTTCACAGGACAAAATGAACTGTGCGACCCGCCAGCCGGCGTTCAGCTCACCGAGCAGACGCTGCGCGGGGACCTCGACGTCGACGAACGACGTCGAGCAGAATTCGTCGACACCGGCCATCGTCTCCAGCGGGCTCGCGGTCACGCCCCGGGTGTCCATATCCACCAGAAAAGCGCTGATACCCCGCGATCCGGCGCTGCCGGTTCTGGCCAACACGATGCACCGGGTGGCGTGGTGCGCCCAGCTGGTCCACAACTTCTCGCCGTTGATCACCCAGCCGTCGCCGCACGGGCGCGCGGTCGTCCGCATCGATCCCAGGTCGCTGCCCGCATCGGGCTCGGAGAACCCCTGACACCAGAATTCCTCGCCCCGCAATAGCCGCGGGAAGATCTCCTCGACCAGTTCGGGCCGGCCGAACTCGGCCACCGCCGGCCCGAGCACTTCGTGCATCGACCAGGACGTGGTGTGCACCAGCGCTCGGCTGGTGAGCTCCTCGCCGAGGACGGCGCGCAGCATCGGCGAGCCCCCCAGGCCACCGATCCGGGTCGGCCAGCCCCAGCGCATCCAGCCGGCGTCGAACAGCAGTCGCTGCACTTGACGTTGATGGTGCAGCTGGGCGTCAACACTTTGGTCTTCGATCGCGGGGACCAACGGCTCTCCGACCTCGTCGATCCAGGCCCGCACGCTGGCGCGAAATTCGCGCACCTCCACTACAGCTCTCCGTTCTCAGGACTCGATGAACCCAGAGGCGACATAGGCCTCACGGATCGGCTGCTTCAGGTCGTCGGGGAACGCGGTTTGCGGCGGCCGGGCAGGGTGGTCACCGACGGGGAGGCCGAGCAACGAAGCGCCGAATTTGAACCCGGCTCCCCAATGCGTGAACATTCCGGGGCGGGCGGGATGGGACTGATAGCGGCGGCTCGCCTCGCGCATGGCGGTCAGACCGGTCTCGGCCGCGAAGGTATCGGCGCGCTCGAAATCGCCTAGCATCAGCAGTGCGCGCCACTCGCTGAACAGCAGTGCACCCGGCTTCTCGTAGAGGTAGAGGGCCGAACCCAGCGCTCCGGGGTGGGGTATCCCTAACCGGATCCCGGCCTCATCGGCCGCTTCCCACAACACCATTTCCGGGGCCAGCTTGTGAATCGCGAGGCTGTGCTCCGCATCGAGCAGCCCGTTCTTCAGTCCGCACAGAGCGGGGATCTCACGGTAGAGCTCGACACATTCCTCGGGGGTTAACACCAGCCCTGTCGAGTGAGAGTTGAAAAAGCCCAGCGGCATATCGGTGCGATCGGCGACATAGCGCAGATATTCCAGCACCCCGGGCTTCCCCGAGCACTCGAAATACGGCGTCAGGATGTAGCAGATGTCGGCGCCCAGCTCTTGGGCGTTCAGCGTGAGCTCGACGGCCTGCTTGGCAGTGTCGGTACTCGACATCACCTGCACCAGCGCGCCGGGTTTGACCCGTCGAGCCTCCTCGATCGCGACCCGGACTACTTCTTTGAGTTCGTCGGTGGTCAGTGACCAGAATTCGGCGATACCGCCGGTCAGCCAAATACCGTCCTGGTCCAGGTCGACCAGGCAATGCCGCACCAGCGCGCGCAGTGCCCCGTAGTCGATTTCGTCGCCGTCGAGACCGTAGAACGGAGTGTAGAGCGAACTGCAATTGCCCCACAGGTGCTCCGACGCCCAGTCCTTCGCCTCTTTGCCGGTGACACCTGTGACCACAACCGACTCCTTCTGCATTTTTGCCGGACGCGAGTTCCGGGCCAGGTGATGACTATCACGTACGCGTCATGGTAGAACCATATGTGCATTGCATGCAAGGAACAAGTGCATGCTCGATGCACCCTGATCCGCGTTTTTCGATAGCGCGGCAACCGGCCAGTATGAGGAGCGTGATGTCGCAGAGCATGGAGGGCCGAGTCGCCGTGATTGCCGGCTCATCGATGGGCGTCGGCCGGGCCACCGCCATCCGCCTCGCGCAGGACGGCGCGACGGTCGTGCTGCTGGCCCGCCGTAAATTGCTGCTCGACGAGGTCGTCGAGATCATCGGGCCCAGTGCCGTTCCGATCGTCACCGACATCACCAACAGCCACGATGTGCAGGCCGCCTTCGAACAGATCGCGACGCAGTTCGGCCGTATCGACGTCCTGATCAATTCCGCGGGTGCCAGCCGGATCCGGCTGATCGAAGAAGCCAGCGACGAAGATATCGCCGTGACCGTCAACACCAACCTGGTGGCACCCATCTACACGACGCGTTCTGCCATTCCGCTACTGCGCGCGGCCGGCGGCGGCGACATCATGAACATCTCCTCGGAGATCACGCTCGACGACATGCCGATGATGACCCTTTACGCCGCCACCAAACGTGGCCTCAACGGTTTCACCGGAGCCATGAGCAAGGAGCTGCGCCGAGACGGCATCCGGGTGACCTTGGTCGTCCTCGGCGCGGTCGGAGATACCGGAATCCACGAGAACTTCGGGCCGGGCGACCTCGAAAAGGCCTGGCCGCTGTGGGAAGCCGACGGCTACCTCACCCGGATGAGTGGTACCCACCTCCTCACCTCGGCCACCGTCGCCGACGTGTTGCACGACGTCATCACCAGGCCCCGCGAAGTGATGATGGATGTGATCCACGTCCGTCCGGCCAGCAGCTGAGCCCCTCCCCAGGATGAAGCCGAAACCGCAAAGGAGACAAAGTGATTCGACCGATGGACGGCGTCCGGGTACTGGAGGTGGCACAGTTCACCTTCGTCCCGTCCGCGGGTGCGGTCTTGGCCGACTGGGGTGCCGACGTCATCAAGGTCGAGCACGCAGAAAAGGGTGATGCCCAGCGCGGCCTGAGCGCCGTGATGGGCATGGCGGTCGGCAGCGGGTCGTTCGCACCCTTGATGGAACACCCCAATCGGGGCAAGCGCAGCATCGGCCTCGCGCTGGAGCAGCCCCAAGCGCTGCAGGTGCTGCACGAGCTGATCCGCACCAGTGACGTGTTCTTGACGAACTTCCTGCCCGCCGCGCGACGGCGGCTGGGCATCGAACTCGACGATGTCCGCAAGATCAATCCGGACATCATCTACGTCCGCGGATCCGGTTTCGGCGCCAACGGCCCTGACAGCGAGAAGGGCGGCTACGACAGCACCGCCTTCTGGGCTCGGGCCGGTGGCGCGGTGGGGGCCGCGCCTGCAGAGTTCGATGGCATTCCCAAGATGCCTGCCGGTGCCTACGGTGATTCGTTGGGCGGAATGACCATCGCCGGAGGCATCGCCGCGGCGCTCCTAGCGCGCGAACGCACCGGCGAAACGTCGGTTGTCGACGTCTCACTGCTCGGCGTGGGTGCCTGGGCCAGCGCTCTCTCCGTAGGTTTGGCGCTTCTCGAGGGCGGCCCACCGGCGCCCCGCGCACCCGGCAACACGGCGCCGATGAACCCGCTGGTGGGCAACTACCGAACCGCCGACAACCGTTGGCTCGTGCTGGCCATGCTCCAACCCGGGCGCTATTGGCCCGAGTTCTGTCGGCACATCGACCGCGAGGACCTCATCCATGACGAGCGATTCGCTAGCACCGAGGCACTCATGGGCAATACGCCGGTAGCGGCCGAGATCGTGCAAGAGGTGCTCGCCGCGCGGCCGCTGGCCGAATGGGTCACCCGGTTCGCCGGCATGGAAGGCCAGTGGGCCATCGCGCAGGATCCGTGGGAAGTGGGCCAGGACCCGGCGTTGCGAGCCAATGGAATGATCGCCGAAGTACTCGACATCGACGGCGCTCCGCGGGAACTGGTCGCCAACCCGGTGCAGTTCGACGAGAAGCCCGTACAGCTCAAGCGGGCGCCACAATTCGCCGAGCACACCGATGACATTCTGCGGGCGCTCGGCAAGTCGGACGACGAACTGATCGACCTCAAGGTCAGTGGCGCGGTGACCTGAGAAGTGCCGCCTCGGCTGTTAGGTTGCCGCGCGGAGGATGGCCGCCGAGCAGAAAGCCCACAGGTCATCGACACTGGTCGTCCGCCCACCGGACAACACCGCGGAGTGCGACGTCGCCAGCAGGAGCTCCTGAAGTAGCGCGGCCTGGGTGGCTAACGGCACGTCATCGCGGAGCAAGCCTGCATCGGCAACCTCTTCGAGCAACTCAACGATGAAGGAGTGCAAGGGTTCCAGGGCGTAAGCGAGGTCGTTGGGGCGGGACTCGGCCAGCCGCAGGTGCAGGACACTGAGCCCACGCGCCAGTCGGGCCGGCATCGCGGTGATTTCAGACAGTGCCTCCATTAAGGCCCGCACCCGCTGCACGGGATCCGTGATGCCGTCGCACCGCTCGCGGATCATTGGCATCGCCGTGGTCCGCAGGATCGTCTCGTACACCGCCAACAGCAGGCTGTCTTTGCCATCGAAAAAGGTGTAAAAAGTCCGCTGCGACATGCTGGATTTGTCAACGACGTCTTGGATGGTGAAGTCGCTTTCGTCTCGCTCCCCCAGGAGCTGTATCGCCGCCGACACGAAGCGATCGCTACGTGCCTGGGCTCGCGCGCGGGCGTTGCGCAGCGAGCGATCGACACTGTCCCGCTGCCAACTCGGTACGGGCGCCTCCGCCGGCTGGTGATTTTTCTTTGCCTTCAGCTCAGTTGACCGCGCCATGACGCTCCGCTCTCTCAAGGTCGACTTCGGCCAGGAAGTCGCCGATAACTCCCCTGACCGTATCTGGGCACTTCTGGTGGGCGGAATGCGCCGCGCCCGCTATCTCGACAAACCGGGCCCGCGGATTGACTTGCGCGAATCGCCGACCCTGCTGCTGACGCGTGAGTTCGTCCCGATCCCCTGCCATCAACAGAATCGGGCACGCGATGCCGGCCAACGTCTCCTCGCTCAATTCGGGCCAAGACACGCTGTCCTCGTGTAGCGCGGTGACCAGGTCGCGCCAGTGCTCGGGCCCGTGCACGGCCTCATGCAAGCGTCGTAGCGCAAACGGCCACGTGCGGTGCAGATGCTCCAGCCGAGGAGCGCGGTAGTCGCTGGGGCGTCCCGTCCCGGGAGAAATGAGGATCAAGGATCGGGCCGTTCCCGGGTTCTCCAATTCCAGCGTCAGCGCAATCTCCGCACCATAGGAGAAACCCACGATGTGCGGGCGTCCCAGGTCCAAATACTCGATGAGATACCGCAGGTCGGAGCGGACTGCGGTCCCCGTCGTAGCCGTCGATCGGAATTCCGATCGGCCATGGCCGCGTAGATCGGGCAGGATGCATCGGTACCCCGGCCCCAGGGCCGCGGCCAGGCCAGCCCACTCGAACTCGCCCGTGGCGGTCGCGCCGTGGACGAACAAGACCGGCTGAGGTCCGTCGCCGACCACCGCATAGGCCAACGTCAACCCATCGTGTTGATAGGTGAAGGGACGAGGCGCTCCCAGCTGCCCAGTCATGCACGGCCCTCAACAACCTGCTTCTCGTTCAACGGCACACCACAGGTCCGTTCGGAGACAGATGACCCCCATTGAGCCTCCACTTGTCTCCCTCATGCCCTCGGTTTGAGTGAGCAAATTCTTGCATGACGCCCACCATGTTCTACCAGTGCAAAACGCTCAGGTGCTGTCTCACGAGGTTAACATGCTGAATCAAAGCCAGCCTGCCTATCGCACACGTGATAGTGATTGCAACTCAGCTCCAGGCGATGGATTTGAGTTCGGTGAACTCCTCAATTCCGTGGTGGCCCCATTCCCTGCCAATGCCGCTCTGCTTGAATCCGCCGAAGACACCGGTGATGCCCACCCCATTGGGCTGATCGGCTGACCAGCCAGGGCCGGAGCTGCCCAGAGCCTCGACGTTGACGGTGGGCGGCCCCACCGTCTGCACCGAGACATTTCCGGCCCGGATCTGACGGGCAACGTTGAAGCCGCGCGCGGTGTTGCCCGTGATGACGCCGCCGCCGAGTCCGTAAATCGAATCGTTGGCGATGCGAATCGCCTCCTCTTCAGTCTTGTAGGTGATCACGGTGAGGACCGGACCGAAGATTTCCTCCCGCGCAATCCGCATGTCATTGCGGGCGTTGACGAACAGCGTCGGCTCGTAAAAGAACCCCTTGGCTAAGTGCGCGGGACGCTTGCCGCCGAAGACCAGCTCGGCTCCCTCATCCAGACCGGATTGCACGTATGCCTCGACCCGGGCTCGCTGCCGCTCTCGGATCAACGGGCCGATGAGCGTGTCGGACTCGCGGGGGTCGCCGACCTTCAGAGACGACGCCGACCTCTTGGCGCCGTCGACGTACGCATCGAGCAAGTGCTCGGGCAGCAGCATTCTCGTCTGGATGGCGCAGCCCTGCCCAGCATGGATCATCGAGGTGATAATGCCCATGTTGGCGACGTGGTCTTCAGGGACATCGTCCAAGACGATCGACGCACTTTTACCGCCGAGCTCGAGTTGCAGGCGCTTGACTGTGGGGGCAGCGGCCGCCATGATGGCTCGCCCGGTGGTAGTCGAGCCGGTGAAAGTGACCATGTCGACCAGCGGGTGGGTGGTCATCTCCGCCCCGACCTCGGGGCCACCCGCGATGACGTTGAGCACGCCTGGCGGAAGGTCAGCATCCTGAGCCGCTTTGGCGATCTCGAAGGCGTCAAGCGGCGTCCACTGGTGCGGCTTGAGCACCACGGTGCAGCCGGCCGCCAGAGCCGGCAAGACCTTCACAATGTTGAGGAAAAACGGGAAGTTGAACGGGGTGATCGCGGCCACCACACCGACCGGTTCGCGGACCACAACGTGCCCGGCCATTCCGGTCGGACCCCCGGCCGGCGGAGACACTTCGGTCCACCGCACCGCGAGTTCCATGGCCTCGGCAATCCACTCGGCGATGTCAATCGTGCCGCGCACCTGAATGATGTCGGCGAGAAAGCCGACCGACCCGGACTCGGCCATCACCAGCTTCTTGAGGAAATTATGGCGCTCATCAAGGATGGCGGCGAATCGGCGTAGGACCTTTGCCCGATCTCGCGGCGACGTCCGCGGCCAGGGGCCGTCGTCGAATGCCCGGCGGGCGGCTGCGATCGCCGCGCGGGTGGCCTTGAGGCCCGCTTCCGGGACCGAGCCGATGGCCTCCTCGGTGGCCGGGTCTATGACTTTGATGACCCCGACCGTGTCGTCGGCCGTCCAAGCGCCGTCGATGAACATGTTGTCGTAATCCCAGCGGTCGCTCACCGCGCATTACCTCCAACTCTGAAGAATTTGACGCCCGCTGCATCGCCCAGTCGGGCCTACTGCCGCAGACGTGCCGATGCCAGAAGACGCTAGCAACAGCGTATCCCTATAGGGAGAATATAATGTTCCTCTTTGGACACCTGTTATATCTGTATACCGGTAGTCATCATCTTCGCGGTCAACTTGGTTGGAGGAAACATGGAAGACGTACTGGGATATGCGGGGCGCCATGTGGTGGTTACCGGCGCCGCGTCGGGCATGGGCGCAGCGACGGCAACGATCTTGACCAAGCTAGGGGCACGCGTCACTGCGCTCGACGTGCGGCCTACCGAGGCGTCGGTCGACCGGGCGCTGGAAGTGGACTTGCGTGATCGCACATCGATCGAGCGGGCAGCCGAGTCCATCGACGGGCCGGTCCATGGTTATTTTGGCTGCGCGGGCCTGCCTGGGCCGCCGTTCTCTGGCCTGGACGTGTTGCTGGTCAACTTCGTCGGAGCCCGGCACCTGGTGGACCTGGTCCTGCCCAAGATTCCTGCCGGCGGTGCGATCGCGGTGGTCGCGTCCAATGCCGCCATGGGGTGGCAAAAGGAGCTGGAGCAGCTTATGGAACTGGTGTCCACCGACGGGTTCGATGAGGGCAAGCGGTGGTGTGTGGCTAATGACGAGATGGGAGCGGTCGGTGCATACCCACTTTCCAAGAAGGCGATCAACGCCTGGGTGGCGTCCCGGGCCGCCACGCTGATCACCGATGACATCCGGCTCAACTGCATCAACCCCGGCCCCACCGACACCGCGATGCTGCCCCATTTCGTGGAATTCGCCGGGCAGAACATCATTGACGCCTTCGTCGGGCCGATCCGTCGGCGCTCAACCGCCGAGGAACAGGCGTGGCCTCTGATCTTCCTTAACAGCCCCCGATCGAGCTACATCAACGGCGAAGCATTGGTTACCGATGGCGGATTCTTCGGCGCGGTGCAGTCCGGTCAACTCGACCTCGGCAAGATGTTCGACACCCCAGACATCAGCGCCACCGGAGCTTGACGGCTACTCGACCCTTCCCCGGAGCGCAGCGCCGCACGTCGCCTTGACGAAGCCTGTCCACCACAATCGTGCCCTGGGGCGCCGATGGTTAATGCATACGAACTGTGATTAGCAATGGACCGGATGCGGCCAAAACCTCGGCTCGTCACAGCCAACCAGCGCGGCAGTCCGAGCCTTCACTTCGCATGGTTCGGAGATTATCCCGCGTCGGAGAAGCCCCGATAATGACCAATTACGTCGGATCGATAAGGTCGGCGTCGCGGCCACAGGAGAATAATGCCCGGTTTTGGCCACCGAAGCTCGGAGTTCCAGTCCCCCTTCGACTCTGGTGACGTGGCGTAGCTCGGGAGGCACAGCTCGCCGACGGGGCCCCGTTCTACTAGCTGAGCTCGGGGATGCTGTCGCGGTGGCTCGTTACAGGTACATCCCTGACGACAACTGGGCCCGGTATCGCCCGGTGCCGACTTCGGATAGCAACGTCGCGGTACTGATGCTTCCCTCGTCACCGGGGGCGAGCACGGCACGGCGCACAACTTCACGAAGGTCACTGCCGCTGGTATTTTCAGGCAGCGCGGCTACGACGGTCGCAATGTCAATGGTCTGACCGCCGGGAATCTCGTTGATCAACACCGAGAGGATCCGGGCAGCCTGCGTGCTGTTTGGATAACCGACCTCGACGATGGAGTCGAATCGCCCCGTGCGGATCGCCGCCCTATCCAATGTGGCGGCATCGTTCGTGGACGCCAGTGTCAGGATGCGGGCGTTGGGTTCGATGTCCATTGCCTGCAACAGTTCCGACAGTCCCCCATCACCGGTCGAGCGGTCCCGGCACCAGAGGTCGACGTCCTCCAGGACGAGCAGCACCGGACCGTCGAGGCGCTGCGCCTCCTCGACGACGGCGGTCAGCAGCTCAGCACCCGCCTTGGCCTCGATGTAGATGACGGTGAAGTCGCCGACGACTTCGCTGGCCACGACCGCGCTAATCGCTGACTTGCCGGTGCCGGGTGGTCCGCACAGCAAAACCCCGCGGCGGGACCCCGAGCCGTGCGCGTTGAGCACGCTGTGGCGGTCGCGTACCGCGGTGACACCAAGATCGACCTCGGCCCACACCTCGTCGCCGACGATGACGTTGTGGCGCGTCGCGGTTGCGGGCAGGTCGATGACGTCCAGGCTCAGTCCGCGTTGGTAGGTGGCGCGCACCGCGCGGCCGCGGTACGGGTTGAGTGCGTTGGCGCGTTCGGCGAGCCGATCCAATAGCGCGCAGGCATCTGCTTGCTTATCGGGCGTCACGAAGGCACTCACGTGAGCGGACCGCATGACGTTCTCACGGGTCTCGATGTGGATGATGCATCCGGTGTCGTCGAGCAGCGTCCCGGCGGGAAAGTGCACACGCAGGCAGAGTGGGTGGCGGTAGCGTCGGGCGCCGATCTTGGTCTGCGTCCACGTTGGGGGGTGGGTGGATTCGCCTGGACCGATCTCGCAGTCCGGCCTGTGTTCCTCGATCCATTGCGCCAACGCCAGTGCGGTGGTCAGTCGTGATACCGGATGCAAGGGGCGTTCCTCGTCGAGCAGGTGCCCGCAGTCCGGTACGCCGAGGCAGCGGGCGGTGAATCGTTCAGCGTTCTCGGCACTGTCTTGTTCGGCGACGCCGACCAGCAACTCCCCGAGTGCGCACAGCGCTGATCGCACGTCGCCATTCTGGCTGTCCAGCCAGCCGTTGACGTCGGTGATGGGTCGGCGGACTGGGTCCGCGCCTCGGGTGAGCCCGGCAGGCAGATCGTTCGATCCGCTAGCGTTGCGGTTCATCGCTTTGGGGTGATTCGGCTACAGGACAGCTTGACAGATTCTCACCTGTCTGCCGGGTCGTCAACGGGTTTTCGTGTCGACGGCCGCGTATCGATCTCAGCGCTTCGCCGGTGGCGGTTTGGCACTGAAAACGTGCGTTGGTTGCTGCGGTCACGAGGTGGATAGGCGGGTTCCGCAAGCTGGGCACCAGCTGAGCACGCCGCCCAGCGACGCTTGTATCGAGGGCAGGTTGTCGCGGTGCAGTGTGCATGCTTGGCGGGCGAGATGGACGCGGATGGTATCGATAATGAAGTCTGCCCGCTGAGCTGGGGTGCTGCCGTATCCCTCAACATCGATTGTGCCAGAGGCGATTACATCACCTTCGTCCAGTTCACGCTCGTAGCATTGGCCCGCACCATCACTGTCGTCCTCAGTCAGAGTACGGACGAAGCGACCGCTTGGCCGCAGGTCGAGTTCGATGCGCCACTCGCCGCGGCGTTCACAGAAGTAGAAGCTGTGGCCGTCGACTTCTCCGGTCCACTCTTCGGGGAACCACCCGCCATGGCTGCGCACTATGACATCGCTCTGGCCCGCCAGCCAGGCCTGCAGGTCGGCTTCGGCGGTTTGCGCGTCGGCTTTGATCTGTTGGCCCTCTGGCGATTCCCAGATCGCCGCCAGGCCCTGGCGCCACTTCTGCCACGAGCGGCGGCGATCCTCGGGCGTGCGTGTGCACACGCAATCAAATCCGTAGTCGTGAAAATCACTTTCGGGTAGCCGCGGGTGGCAGCCGCACCGGCATCGCTCGCCGCTGTCGATGTAGCGCCAATCCGTGAGTGCCTTGAGCGCGAGGTCGGCGAGCGTCTCGGGTTGCGGGCAGCGGTGCAGCTCGAATGCCGCCGCCAGGTGGTCGCGGTAGCGGCGGCGCGCCTCGGCGCGAGCATGCTCGAGCTGTTCTCGGTACTCGGCCTCACTCCGGACATGGGCGAAATCGACCATATGCATCTCCGGTTGTCATCCATACCGTCGCGGCTGGCATGAGATCGCCATGGCGTCAGATTGATTTCGAGTTGACCGGTGATCGATATCGACCCGCAGCAAGAGCGACTGCTCGCCGACCGTGGAATCACCCCCTGAGCGCCGTGACCGAAAACCCTTCAACGTCGACCTATTGTGAATAGTGTTTGGCCTCAATGTCTGCTTCATCAACCACCGTTCGGGTAGCCGGAGACCAACTCGCGCTCCATCTAGCACGATCGCCCGGTATTCGGTGAAGGTGGTTGCCCCACTGCTGAATTGGGCGAGCCGTTTCACGGATCGCGCATCAGGATTCCAGCCCTCCAACCTGCTGTAGGCAATGGCTCTGCGGTGCGCGCCTCGCTGGTCGGGTATGAGGTTGTTGGCGGTGTCGAGCCACTCCCGCCAACCATGTGGTGACATGCCCAACCTCCGTCACGCTTGCGCCCGCCCGGGAGCGGCAAGGTGGCCGCGGTGGCGGGTGGACCTGGCCGGCGGCACTGCGGGGCGTCTGATCGGCGGTGAACCGCCCCTTGCGCGGCCGAATCCTCACCCGTTGTCCGACTCTTCAGGTCAGCCAGCAGACCAGGTCCCCATTGCAGAGTGTAGCACTAGTAGGGCAGAACACGTTGTTGTGTTGCATTGGATCGCGCATTTGGCCGCAGACGTCGACACCCGTCTACGTCAACCGGAATGCAGCATTATTTCGTAGGAGGCTTGGAGTGTCGCTTACGCGCTGGTGCCGGTTCGGGTACGACAAGCAGATCAGCGACCGGCGCCTCGAGGGCGTCCGCGAGGTCAAAAAGCTGCGTAAAGCAGGCCACGCCGGCCGAACTCGACATGGATCAGCACATTGCGGGGTACACCCGCGTGCAGCGCGATAGAGCGTCCGCCTGCCCTCCGAGCCCGCGAGTCCTCAGCTCGAGGAAACACTGTTGACAACAAATCTCGACCGAGTTGGTCGAGCGCTCCGACATCAGTCATTTTATGCCCTCGAGCAGCTCTGAAGCGGACACGCCGAGGGCCTTCGCGATATCGAATAGTCTTTCGTGCAGGATGCCGCGGCGGCCGTACTCGAGGTCGATTAACACGTTGCGTGAAACACCGGACCTCAATGCAAGCTCCTCTTGGGTGTAGCCGCGGTCGATGCGCAGGGTCTGTATTCGAGTGCCCACCTGACGGCGCCGTCTCTCCCACACAGCGACCCGTTTGGGGTCGTTTTGACTGGGGCGCGTCGGCACGCATACCAGTACTGCTGCAGATCCCGGAAAAGTCTGCCCTACTAGTAGGTCTAAATTTGCAGTATGGCCGCCCACCGAGCGTGGACCCCCCGGATCTCGGTGCATGTGACGCGTTCACTCACCTCTATACGCGAGTTTGCTCGGATTGGCGGGGGCGAGACTTGACTCTGCACAATTAGGACGCCGGAGCCCGAAATCCCGACATCCCAAACGCGCAGCACGGCAATGGCGAATCAACCCAGAATGCACTACTAGTAGTGCATTCTGGGTTGATGGTCGCCGAGGTGCTTCCACGGGAGGTCGTCCCTCGCGGCGGCGGCGTAGAGCCTTGGCGCGCAGTGCGGACTCTGCCGATCCGGGTGAAACCGTTGCCAGAAGAGAGCCTTGAGTCCTGGCTGGAAGCGTTGGCTAGCCGCACAGACGCGACCTGGGGTCAAATTTTGCGCGCAGTAGATATTTCGGGAGCGCGGGGTAATACGGCCTCGCACTGGGCGGGGCGGGCCAACGTGTCGCTGACACCGGGGCAGGGGGACACCATCAGCTACTGCACCGGCGTCGAACCCTGCCTGCTTCAGGCGATGACTCTGCAACCGTGGATCAACGACACCAGCTGGCAACGTCCGTCTGCAGCCTCACTGCGCATGACTGGTTCGCGGTTCTGTCCCAAGTGCCTTGAGGAGCGCGGTGGCAGATGGCGGGTGTGGTGGCGGTTGCGGTGGGCATTCGTGTGCCCGACGCATGGATCCTTGCTCGCCGACGCGTGCCGCGTCTGCGGCGGTCTGCAGCGCACGGCACCGCCTCGCTTCAACGAGGTACCGAAGCTGGGGTCGTGCACCCGGGGTGTGACCCGATCCGGCGAGGGACCACGGTGCCATGAGCCGTTGTCGGGTGCTCCTGCCATACGCCTCGGGACAGATCCGGCGGTGGTGACCCAATGCGAGCTTCTCCGCGTGCTGCGCGCGGGCTATGCGTTGGGTGGCATCTACGGGTCGTCGCCAGTGCCATCGACGATATTCATGGGAGATCTACACACGCTGGGCAGTTGGATGTTGCGCTACGCGCAGCCCTTTCATGTGGCCGCCCCGATCTCCGATCTGCTCTGGGAGCAGTTCGTGCTCGCAGCAAAGAACGGGTTTGCGCGGCCTTTAGTCACGGGTGGCGGTGCGCGGGTAGCGTGCTCGAACGCCGCCGCCGATGCCGTCACCGCTTGTATGGCGATGCCCGTCCTCCAGGCTGATGACACCGAGATCGCCGCCCAGCGCCTGCAATGGCTGACGACGTCGATGCGCCGGCGTGGATTCTCACCGATGGATTCCCGGAACTGTTGGAACATCGGGCACAGCCCGTCACTTGACGCCCTGCGACGGACGGTGCTTTCGTCGCGCAGTTTGCACCAACATCGGACGACTCGACCATTCCCGGGGACTGGGCCGCAACTCAGCGCCGTGTGATCGGCAGCGTGCAGGCAACCGCCGCTCGCCGACTCTCGACGCGGTAGGTAGTCACGGAGCTGGTCACGCAGAGCGGTAAACGACTCTCATGCACGCTGAGAAGACTGGCGCCGCTTGCGGGGGTCTCGGCAGACCAGGATGCCGTACTTTCTCGCTGCTCGACTCAAAGCGGAAAGAGAGACGCCGACGTCTTGAGCTATAGCGGTGAGGGTGCGCTGCTTGACGACGTGTTCTTCGTACAGCCAGTCCAAGATGTCCGGACCAATTCTGTAGTAGTGACGAATTGGGATGCCATACTTTCGGGCTAGGTCGCCGACCGCCTCACGCCCGACGCCGACCTCGGCCGCGATGGCCGTCAGCGTCATGCCCTCGCGGTTGTACATGCGAAGAAGGTCTGCTTTTGTCAGGCGCGTCTCGGCGGGGTCGTTGCGAATCCGCCGGCGTGTCGTTGGTCGCACAAGCGGAAATTGCTCCAGCAGATACCTCACGACGTCGGCGGAAACCGCCAAATTGCGCGCGATTGCAGCCGTGGTCATTAAGGGATCCTGAGCTAGCTGGTGCACCTGCGTGACAGAAATCGAGTTGAGGTCCGGTCGCGGCAACTCAAGGTCGTTAATTAGGGAGAACGGCGGCGCCCAGGTAAGGGGCTCGCCTATCACGTTGTTGTGCGATAGGTATTGCAGACCGGCACTGTTCAGAGCATCGATCAGGGCGGGTGTGAACATAGCGATCATCTCGGCGCGCACAGCATCGCGGTATTGCGTTGTCGTTTTAAGATAGCGTCCCGGCGAGTGGTGGACTTCGGATCTGGCGTGGTTCACGCGTTGCGATCAACGAGTCATGTTGAACGCTAGGTGATTTGGTGTTGTTTGGCAAGTGCTGCAGCGGCGTGTTTCGCGGCGATGACGGCACGCAGTTCGTCCATGGAGACATCGGAGAGGTAGCGGCGGGTGACCTGCCATTCGTCATGGGCTTCGATCACCACGGCGGTGGCCAGCCGCAGGAACGCCGCCGGGTTGGGGAAGATCTCCACGACGTCGGCGCGGCGTTTGATCTCCTTGTTGAGCCGCTCGATGGGGTTGTTCGACCAGATCTTTTGCCAGTGCGCCCGTGGGAACGCGGTGAACGCCAGCACGTCGGTCTTGGCCTCGCTCATCATCGCGGTCACTTTCGGGAAGCTGGCAGCCAATGTGTCGGCGACGCGGTCCCATTGGGCGGCGACGTCGGCCGGGTCGGTGTGAGCGAAGATGGTTTTGACCGCTGCCGTGACCGCGGGGGCGTGCTTGGCTGTCACGGCGGTATGCAGGTTGCGCATGAAATGCACTCGGCACCGCTGCCAGGATGAGCCGGTGAACTGTTGGGCCACAGCGGTTTTCAATCCGGCGTGGGCATCGGAGATGACCAGGTGCACTCCGGTCAGCCCACGCGCCTTCAGTGCGGCCAAGAACTCGCGCCAGAACTCGTAGGACTCGCTGTCACCGACGGCGGTGCCCAGCACTTCGCGGGTGCCGTCGATGGATACCCCGGTGGCCACCACCAGGGCCTGAGAGACCACGTGCGCCCCGACGCGGACCTTGCAGAACGTCGCATCGCAGAACACGTAGGGAAACTCGGTGTGGGACAAACTGCGGGTGCGGAACGCGTCGATTTCCTTATCCAGGCCGGCGCAGATCCGCGACACCTCCGATTTCGACACCCCCGCCTGCACGCCCATCGCGGCAACCAGGTCATCGACGCTGCGGGTCGACACGCCGTGCACATAGGCCTCCATGATCACCGCGTGCAGCGCCTTGTCGATGCGGCGACGCCGCTCCAGCAGCGACGGGAAGAACGACCCGGCCCGCAGCTTGGGGATCGCCACCTCGACGTCGCCGGCGGTCGTGGACACCGTCTTGGGGCGGTGTCCGTTGCGGTGCACCGTGCGCCCACCGCTGCGTTCGTAACGGCCGGCACCGATCGTTTCGGTGGCCTCGGCCTCGATCAGCGCCTGCAGCCCGGCGCGGATCAGCTCGGCGAACACCGCCCCGGCATCAGCGGATTTCAGTGCATCAAGCTGAGCGAGCAAGGCAGACTGGTCTTGGGTCATCGCGTGGTGTGTCCTTTTCGTGAGTCACTTTGGTAGGTAACTCACTGACCACTACGCGATAGCCCACCCCAACAGCGTCAACGACACACCCGGCACTCTCGTCTGGCCAGCCCCCGACCCCGAAACCCCACCACGCCAGGGGACTTAGCCCGTTTTAAATGGGGCAGCGCTTCGGGGCAGCATACTTATCCGCTCAAAGAGCCATGATCGCGCAATGTCGCCGACCCGGTTTCTCCAGCCGGGTCCGTGATAAGCGTTGTCGTAGATGGCATTCCATTGCTGGGCCGGCAGCAGGTCTCGGTAATCAAGCAGGCGACGTCGTTGGTAGTCGATCGGACTCGGGTTTTCGCGAAGATAGTCGGCCAGCCGCATCATCGTGGCGAGGATGTTTGGCCACAACCGGTGAGGGCGCAGTTCTGCGACCATGTAGGCGAATCTCCTGTCCGTCATCGACAGGCTCAGTCTGCGGGCGGCACTTGGCACCGTTGTCTGATGTCCGTGGCACACGAGCATGATCGAGAGCACTGGGCGGATCACGGAAAGAGTGCCGCGTCCGACGGTCAAGCGAAAAGACCACTCGCGCCAGAACAAGGTGGGGATTGACCGCAACGAGTCGGGGGTCAACGTGCGCGGATAGCGCGGCAAGCACGACGCCGTGCCGTATCGCATCCTATCCAACACCCCGAACGAAGGCTCGAATGCACGGATGTGAACGGCGTCCATCGTTGCAGTCGGGCCGCCGCAGCGAAGAAGCGTCGGTGTGAGCTCTCGTCCCGTTGCCTTCGCCCTTTCTATGAGCGGGCGAAGCCGCGACGCGGCATCTTCTACACTTTCACGTCCAATGACATCGAGGGCCAGCATGATTCCAAGCCCGGTGACCAACGCAGGTGCGCTCGCCGCGAAGGCCCCAGGTGTCGACCAGCGGTCCAGATTCGAACCGTAAGCTGCCGAATGCTCTCGAATATGACTATCTCCACGCATCTCGAGTGACTCTGCGATGTAGTCAAGCTTTGCCATCGACAGCATTCGCGCCGAAAGCAGTCGCACGTCTCGGAGGAAATCAAGGGTCGACGTTGGCATCGCCTGATATATCCCACAGTCGATCACCGACCGCGACAGCAGTCCCGATAGACGGCACTGCGCCAACATGATTGGGTGCTGCCGGGCTAAGTATGGCATCGCAGCATACGCGAGATCGCCGAGGCATCGGCGCTTCTCACCATCTAATTCAATATTCCTTGAACATCGACAGAGGTCCGGAATCTCGTGCGCCCGCAGCCACCACGGCATCACACGCTGAAACATTGCGCATTCGGGGCACACATCGACGAGCAGGCAACTGTGTACCTGGCAGGTGAAGATCCACGGAAGTCGCCACGATAATTGCCAGCGGCCGTTCGAGACGCGAAGACACTGCGGGCAAAATCTCGATCGCACGGACTTCCAGGTCGACCGCACCCGTCCGGTGGATCGATCGACGGTGATCAGATGCCCGTCGTAGTGACCGAGCGTCGAGGCTTCGACCGCAGCTTGCCAGATCCCAGTGGCATGGGCGATTGCTGCGGCTTCGCGGGTGTGAAGGCAGGCCGTGAGGTTCTCTCGAACGAGACCTGGCGGGTCGGCTGGCGTCGGCTCGAGCGCTGCGAGTAGATGGCCCCAAGGAGTTTCGAGCCTTCGCGCAATTGCACCCAACCACGACTCCAGGGCCTCTCCAGGGACCGGAGCAACCCTGATGGGCAGTGTGCGTGGCGGCATCGCTCAGCAGCGCCTGAATCTATGACACACGTGGCGGTCGCGCAGATCGCGCTCGCAGGCGGCGAGTGCGGAATGCTGCAGCGAGTTCTTTCCGCGCCTTTTCGGCCGCACTGTCAATCCTGAACGAGTCCAACATTTTTCGGTTCAATGTTTCAGTGCCGGTTCGAACCGCGCGGGCACATCCGCGCCGGATGAGCTCCATGAGCGATCCGATGTGACCGGTGCTTCGTTCATAGAGATACTCTGACAAATCTTCCACCAGCATGCCCTGATGTTTGGCCCCCAGGACCAGTCGCTGCTCCACGGTGGCTAGGAGCGCGTTCCATTGGCATCGTTCTTTGTCGTTTTGCAGACCGTACGGCCGCATCTCCAACATTGTTGTGCGCCGGGCCGTTTGTTCTAGCACGATGTCGCCGTAGCCTGCTCCCTCGAGGCTGCAGCACAGGTCCTCCATCAATACTCCCCGATCACCGAGCCCAATGCCGATGAACAGCAACGTTACTGGGAACTCGTTGGAGACATACTTGAAATGGTTGCTGATCTCCACTCCACCAGATCGCTGCCAGTGCAGGAAGTGGAGGTCATCGATGATCAGTAGCCTTGTCTCGCAGCTTAGTACGCAATCGAGCGCTTGGCGTCCTAGTTGATCGTTACTTCTGTTTCCGCGACGGTAGCCTGGATGCGCATAAAAGTCGCACAGCGCGGCATTGAAGTCCTTCATGCTGGTATTGCCGCGCATACCTATTCGGCAGACCGGCCAACGCTCGTTCCCGGCGACCGTGAATTCACCATGCCGCCCAATCTCGCGCTTATGGAACTCCTTCGCGAAGGTTTCCGCCGCCCAGGTCTTGCCTAAGCCGGGGTAGCCGTCTATTGCCACTGCGCCCTTGGCATGATTTCCGTCCTGCGTGCTGCTATCCATGATGTCCCACAGATCTTCATGCAGCATCGCGAGCTGTGGTGTTCTCAACGGGCCAATGTTGTTGTGCCAGTCGGCTCGTCGCTGATTGTAGATGTCGGCTGCTGCATCGCCGAGACGGCGGATCTGGCCTCTCGAGAGCTCTTCGGGCCTGATCCGCCGGGGCGCCTCGACATACTCACGCCATCCCTCCTTGCGCGACAGCGTCAGGTTATCTAAGTTACTGGTCTTTTTCCGGCTCGCCACCCCGGTCGCACTCATACGTCCTCCAATACATCCTCATAGAAGTGACCGTCGTCGATGCGCGGATCGTCGTCGAGTTCGTCGGCCGATCCCGGGTCATCTGGCCCAATCTCCGTCGCGGTCAGTGCACCGAGGATCCTTTTCGCCGTGGGCAGTTCGGGAACGTGCGCCGCTTGCTTGACATCCAGGGCCAGACTGGACTGCTCGCGAGACAAGCGCAGGGCAGCTCGTCGCTCGGCCATGGTGTGTCCTTGACCAAGGTTGCGGCGTTCGAGAAATTCAGACAATGCCAACTTGTCGTCAAAATAACGGTATTTAGCCTTCACCAGTTCACGGCTGAATAACAGCCCGTCCTCGTTCATTGGGCCATCACACAGATCGGCATGGTCCCACATCAACGCGTGCCACCGGCGGGTCGATTTGGAGTCGAAAAAGTAGATGAAGCGCACGTCGTTAGGGTCGACATGAAACGGCCACTGCCCGTGATGTTCTCGGAAGGAACTCTTCTCCCCCGGCCGATATCCCGTCAGTCCAGAACCGCGGTAGATACGGTTGTCGACCTGAACACCGTAATGCTGAATCGTCCGCCATTCCACTTTCAGGAAGTTATAGGCGAAGTCGGGTTCGCGCGGCGCCTCGATATACCCGGCGCGCGAGACGCCATGCTCGAACATTTGCGCCGGGCTCAGTCCCAGTTTCCACAGGCCAACCTCTCCAACACCGTCGGGTGGCGTCCCAGGAGCGGTGTAAAAGTGGTCTGACATAGGTTCCGCTCGCTTGCGTTGATGATCCTATGCGGTGGC
>NZ_LQPH01000141.1 GCF_002102255.1 Mycobacterium nebraskense | reverse complement strand
TCCAATTATCCCTTGCAGGACAGGCACTTTCGCGTATCTACACCCCGACACTCACAATAATCCACGAAAAATCCGGGCTAGTCGGAAGGCGGCATGATGGTTCGTCAAGAGGGCGGCCGGTGGGACGTCGGCATTAAGGACAACGCGGTTTACCTTGAGCGTGTCTCGGAAGGCGACGAGCGATTATTCGACGATTCGTTGGCATCTGATGAGGCCCGCAAATTAGCCGAGCTCTTGACGAAATTTGCCGACAAGCTCGACGGCACCGATGAGTCGACGGACTCCGACAAGTCCAAGGACGCCAAGGATTCCAAGGATTCCAAGGATTCCGAGGATGCTGATGAGTCCAAGGACGCGGAAGACTCCAAAGACTCGGAAGACTCCGACAAGTCGTCGGATTAGGTGCCTCTCGCGGGAGTTGGCCGCAGCGCTCAACGAGGCCGTCGGTGAGACCAACAGGCCGCCTAGCCGAAAGATCTTGGGCGGCAATGCCCCTCGCCTATGCCGTTTCGGCGGGCTATCGCGCCCCGGCCGGGCAGGCCTTGCCTATCAACAAATTTGGCCCACCGACTCTTCCGCCAAGGCTGCGCTTAGCCGGCGGGTCGCAGCAGAGAGCTGCGCCCCCAGACGGGTGACCGCCGCGCCGCTCATCGGCTCGGCGCTCGGGACCAGGCTGAGCATCAGGGCGATGCGGGACCCGGGAGCCAGGATCGGGGAGTCGATGTGGCTCACCTCGTAGGTGCGGTCCGGGGACAGGCTGACCGGGAACCATTCCTCCTGGTGGATTAGCTCGTCGGTCAATGCTTGCGCCAGCTGGCTCAGCCGGGTGGAACGGACCTCGGCACTACGCACGAGCAGCGCCAGTTCCTGCAGACGCAGATCGGGCAGGAGGTGAAGACCGACCGCGTAACCACGCTCCTGGGCGGTGGCGATGGCCTGGCGGTAGCGATCGCGGACGTCCTCGGGCAGGGCGGCCAGCCAGCGCTCCCGAGCCTCTGGCCCGGCCCAGGCAACGGTCGATGCCCCATACGGTGGGCGGTGGGGGAACTGCGTGCCGATGGGCATCGGGTGACCGCCGCCGTGACGGCTTCGGACCTGATCGACGACGGTGGAGTAGTCATCGCTCACCGAGAAGGCAACGCAGTGGGCGCCCGTTGCCGCCGACAGCTCGGCCATCGCGGAGCGGGCCAACACCAGGGCCGGATAGCGGCCCGCGGCCTCTCGGCCGAGGCGGACCAGAGCGGGACCGAGGTGATAGGTCTTTCGGACCGGATCGCGCAGCAGCCAGCCGGCTCGCAGCAACTCAGAGAGCATCGAGTGGCAGCTGGCCTTGTGCACGCTCAAATGACGCGACACCTCGGCCAATGTCATCCCCCGGCTCACATCACCCGCCAGCTGTTCGAACAGGTTCACGACCCGCTCGGTCTGCGGGGAGGGACGCGGCGCCATAGGCGAATAGTCGCATAATGCGACTCCTTGCGGTGATATAAGCGACCATGTGACGATGGCCACAATGAAAGACCTTCCGGGCAAGGTGGCGGTCATAACCGGTGGAGCCGGGGGCATCGGCCAGGCCATGGGCAGGCGTTTCGGTCAAGAGGGCATGAAGGTGGTGCTGGCCGACGTCCTCGCCGAACCGCTGGACAAGGCGACCCGGGCACTAGCAAATGAGGGCATCGAGGTGGCCGGGGTGCTAACCGACGTCACTGACTATTCCTCGGTCGAGTCACTGGCCAAGGAGGCGCTCTCTCGCTTTGGTGCGGTGCACGTGGTGTGCAACAACGCCGGCACCGGCGGCGTCTCCGAGGGGTACATGTGGGAGCACGATCTGGCCGATTGGCGCTGGGGGATCGACGTCAACGTGCTGGGCGTCATCCATGGCATCAAGGCGTTCGTGCCCATGCTGCTCGAGCGGGGCGAAGGACACGTGGTCAACACCTGCTCGGGTAATGGCGGGTTCGCGCCGATCGCCCGGGGGGCCATGGGCGGACCGGCCACGGCGGTCTACCCGATGACCAAGGCCGCGGTGCTCTGTCTGACCGAGAGCCTCTACACGCACCTGGAGATGGCAGGAACGCGGGTTCAGGCGCACGTCCTCTTCCCCGGCGGCTTTTTGAACACCGGCATCTGGGAGTCGTGGCGGCACCGGCCGGAGCGCTACGCCGCGACCCAGGAACGTCGCACGCCCGACCAGACGCTGGCAAAGGTGGTGGCCCGCTTCGAGGCCGCGGGCGCACACGTCGAGTTCACCCCACTCGAGACGGTCGCTGACCAGGTGGTGGACGGAATTCGCGCGGGCCGCTTCTGGATGATGGGTCCGCCCACACCGGCCGATGAGGTCGTGAGCCGCAAGGCGGCATCCATCCTCGCTCGCGGGGCGCCCGACTACCTGGTCGACGTCCTCGCCCGAAGTGCCGAGAGGGACTCGAAAACGGAAGGAGAAAAGCGTTGAGCAACAACGTAATTCGCTACGGTCCTCGCCCACCCGAGGCGCAAGTCGACCACGAGATCGATGCCACCAAGGCGCCCATCGCCACCGAGGCGGTGACCATCACCTACCTCACTGATCCGGAAATTGTCGCGGCGGTGCTGCCCAAGCCGCTGGAGCCGGCGGCAGAACCAATAGTGCGAATCCAGGTTCAGCGGGTCCGCATCGCGGGCATGGCGCCCTTCGGGTCGGCGGTGTTTTCGGTGACCGCCCGGCACGGCGAACTCGAGGGCGACTATCCCCTCTTCATGCCCCAGTCCACCGAACAGTCGGTCACGGGCGGACGCGAAACGTTCGGAGAGCCAAAGAAACTGGCCCATATCGAGGTGGAGCGAGACGGTGACCGCGTCACCGCCACCGTTGACCGGTTGGGCTATCAGCTCATCAGGGTCGCCGGCCAGATCACCGGCCCGGCGGAGTTGCCTCCCGACCAGGTGAACACCGAGTTCTACTTCAAGTTCCTGCGCGCCCCCGACGGCAACGGCATCACCGACCCTCACCTGGTCTACGGCGAGTACCACCGACACTACGAGCTGCTGGAGACGATCGACGGCACCCTCGAGTTGGGAGAGTCCCCTCTCGACCCGGTGGCCGACGTTGCGGTCCGCCAGATCACGTCGATCACATGGTGTCGCCGGCGCACCATCCAGGTGGGTCGGATCGCGGCGCGCGTGCCGCAGGAGTGGCTGCTGCCGTACGTGCACCAGCGCTACGACGACATGGCGCTGCTCGCCGCCCCCAGGCCCGAGCCGACGCGGGTGTAGCCGATGGACCGGTACACCGTTGTCTCGGCGGACTGCCACGCCGGTGCTGATCTGCTCGACTACCGCGACTACCTGGATCCCCGCTACAGGGACGAATTCGACAGCTGGGCAAGGACATACGTCAACCCGTTCGCCGACCTCGCCGAGGCCGACGCCGAACACAACTGGAACAGCGATCGGCGCAACTCGGAGCTCGACCGGGAGGGCATCGCGGGGGAGGTCATCTTTCCCAATACCGTGCCACCGTTTTTTCCTCATGCGAGCCTGGCCGCCCCTCCACCGGAGACCACCCGGGAGCTCGAGCTGCGCTGGGCCGGCCTGCGTGCACACAATCGCTGGCTGTCTGACTTCTGCTCGTTGTCGCCCGAGCGGCGCGCGGGGGTGGGCCAAATCCTGCTCGGAGACCTCGACGAGGCCATCGCCGAGCTGGCGCAGATCGCCAAGCTTGGGCTGCGCGGCGGTGTGTTGCTGCCCGGGATCGCCCCCGGCACTGGCCTTCCCCCGCTCTACGCCGAGCACTGGGAGCCGCTCTGGGCGGCGTGCGCGGAGGCGGGCCTGGTGGTCAACCACCACGGCGGTAACGCCGGTCCCAGCCCGACGGACGGGTGGGGCAGCTCGTTCGCTGTGTGGGTGTACGAGACGCACTGGTGGGCGCACCGGGCGCTGTGGCACCTAATCTTCAGTGGGGCACTGGATCGCCATCCTGACCTCACCGTGGTCTTCACTGAGCAAGGTGCCGGGTGGATACCGGCAACCCTCGACTCGCTCGACGTCGCGGCGGCCCGGTACGGGCGAGCGGGCTCCGCGATCGCCCGATTCGCCGGGCCCACCGCCGGCTCACTGAGCCTCAAGCCCAGCCAGTACTGGTCCCGCCAGTGTTACGTCGGTGCCAGTTTCATGCGTCCCGTCGAGTGCGCCGAGCGCCACGGAATCGGCGTCGACCGAATCATGTGGGGAAGCGACTACCCGCACTACGAGGGGACCGCCCCCTACACCCGAGAAGCGCTGCGCCACACCTTCAGCGGGGTTCCGACCGCCGAGGTGGCGGCGATGGTGGGCGGGAATGCGGCGGCGGTGTACGGGTTCGACCTCGAGGCGCTCGCGCCGCTGACCGACCGAATCGGCCCGACCGTGGCCGAGGTTGCCGAGCCCCTGGCCGCCGTGCCTGCCGACGCGAGTAGCACCGCCTTCGAGCCCGACCCGATCCGTACCTGGTAGCGAAAGGACATTCCGTGGACCCGTACGTCATCATCTCCGCTGACACCCACGCCGAGCTCCCGACCGAGCGATACCGCGAATACGTCGACCCCGAATACCGGGAGGACTTCGAGGCCTACCTGGCCGAGAAGATCGCCGCCTCACAGGTCGGCGGATTCATCGACGAGCAGTTCGCGCAAGAGTGGTTCTCCGAGCATGGAGAGGGCATTGCCGGCGGCTGGGATGTCGCTCTGCGGGACAAAGAGCTCGACGGCGACGGGGTGGTCGGCGAGGTCATCTTCCCCGATGCCGACGCCGTCACCGGGGTCGCCGGGGCTCCGTTCGGGGCCGGCCTGGGCCAGTCGGGCGACCTGGACCCGGGGCGCGCGATGGCCGGGGCGCGGGCCCACAACCGATGGTTGGCCGAGCTGTGCAGCCACAGCCCCGAGCGGAGGGCCGGGGTCGCGGTCGTGCCGATACTGGCGGACGTCGACGCCGCGGTAGCCGAGATCACTCGCGCGGCCGAATCCGGACTGCGGGGCGGGATCCTGATCCCGGCGCGCTGGGTCGGTTACCCGCCCTACCACGACCGTCGCTACGACAAGGTCTGGGCCGCCTGCCAGGACCTGCAGATGCCGATACACACCCACTCCGGTCCCGCCCCGCAGGAGGAGTACGGAGGGCACCTGGGCATCTACGTCACCGAGGTGCGCTGGTGGGGTGCCCGGCCCCTGTGGTTCGCGTTGTGGTCGGGCGTGTTCGAGCGCTTCCCCCGGCTGCGATGGGGCGTCACGGAATGCGGTGCGTTTTGGGCCAACGATCTGCTGTGGCTGATGGACACGCGCTATCTGCGTGAGCACTCGGCCAAAAAGATGAGCCATCAGATGGAGGGCGACCTGACGATGCCGCCCTCGGCCTACTTCGATCGCAACTGCTTTATCGGGGCCACCACCACCGAGCGCCGGGAGCTGGCGCGGCGCTACGAAATCGGCGTATCCAACCTGTTGTGGGGCAACGACTTTCCCCATCCGGAGGGGACCTGGCCGCACACCCGCAAATGGCTGCATCGCTCCTTCTGGGACATTCCCGTCGAGGAGACCCGGCAGATGCTGGGCCTGGCGGCGGCAGAGATATACAAGTTCGATCTGGGTGCCCTCGCCGGGCTGGCCGAGCGCATCGGCCCGACCCCCGAGGACCTCGGTCAGGACGATGCCGTGAGCATCCCCAAGTGGGAGGCGGCCCGCCGGACCGGGCGCCACTGGCTGACGGACGCGGAGCCCATCCCCGACCTTGTGGAGAACTGAGGAACGGGTCAGGGGTTCGAATCCCCTTAGCTTCACGCGCTTTCCGTGCGCCTAGGCGATCGCAACCGATGCCTCCGCGAATGTGCTTTCAAGGCCGGTGGACGCGTTACAGGCCGTGGCAGGATGGCGATGATGACCAGAGGATCTGCAGGATTACCAGTTTCACTGCTGCTGATGGGTTGAGTGTGCCCCTGAAACGTGTTGACGAATTGGAGCCCGGAGACAAGATCCGCATGAGGATCGGGCATGCCACCGTCGTAGCGACTGAACCGCTCGACGACGGCCGCACCCTGCTCATCTTTGCTTACGGGACCAAAGCCCCCGCCGACAACGATCTCACCGTGGATGTTCTGAATCCTGACGAGTGGGGTTGGTAAAGCGAGGATCGGGGAACGCCGAGACAATCGGCCAAGAGCTTGTCGGCGGTGGCTCGGGGTACGACTATTGGGGGAATGGTCACGGACTCAGAGGAGAAACGATGGCCCCGGACGGCTTGAAAAGCTTCGTCAATTTATGCGCCGCGTCGCTCCCGATCGCCTTGTCGCTTTCCCCGACTGCTTTCGCCGACAGTCCGTCCTGGAACGGCCAGTACGCGATCACGTTCATGGTCGGTCCGAAGGCCGGGACCAGCATGGCGGTCGGCAACCCCGAGGTGCAGCACACCGAGACCTACGGTTTCCGCTCGAGCTGTACCAACGGAAAGTGCGTCGCCACAATCGTCAGTGGCCCTCCGCCGAGTAACCCGACGGTTCCCCAGCCGGTTCAGTTCACGTGGGATGGAACGTCCTGGTCGCAAGTCAACGATTTTCAATGGGACTGCATGATGCCCGACACCACGATCCAATGGAATCCGGCCCGAGCGACCGTGCGCTACACGCCCCAACCCGACGGGTCGCTTGCCGGCATTATGCACACCGACATCTTGAGCGGCGCGTGCCAAGGCACAATCGACATGGACATGAAGGCTGAGCGCGTGTGAATTTACGCGTTCGCGCACCATGAACACGGATTACGTTAGATATCAATGGATTCCGCGCGCTTTACGACGATCGCCGGGTTTGCGCTAGCTATGGCCTGTTGGCTATAAAGCACTGCACTCGGGTAACGGCGTCGGCCGGTTTGACTCCCATCTCCACTAATCTTTGAGCTACTTGGTCAGGGGGCACACCAGAATCGAGATCCGTCGCCATCACATGAACGCTGGGAAACCAGTTCTCTGGACTTACGCCCGGCGGCGGGGGCTGCGCATCGCCTCCTATGCAACGAACGTAACCATTGACGCCAGTGTCAGCGTGAGCCGGCGACGATGCCCCCATCAGCACAGCGATGGCGATGCCGACTGCGCCGGCGACATAGATGAAACGCATGCCGGGATTATCGCGCGTGGAGTCGTGGACCGCTAGATCGCCGACGTGGGGAAGTCATCGCCCGGTTAATTCGTTGGTGACGTCGTACCAGGTGCCATCGTGTCGGTGGTTGCCCATGTTGCGGCACTCGCCGGATAGTTCGACAGAGCCGGCTTTGAGTGTGCCGCCGCTCTTACCGATGGACGCCATGACGCCGTTCTTGTGGATCACTGCGCCGAAGGAGTGTTGGCCTGGTGGCGCGCCGGCTGACCAGCCGTTGGCCACCATTGTCTTTGCGATCTGGTCGAAGTAGGCGCCCTGGTCGACACCTGAGGGCGGATCGAACGAGACGTCTACTCGGCCGCGGAAGGGAGGGTCGCCCTGGTCGTTGCATGATTCCCAGCCGAAGACGGCTGAGACATTCTGCAGGCCGGCCGTTGTCACGATTTGTTTTGCCGGGTCGATGACCTGGGCTCGGGTTTGTTCGTCGGAGAGTGGATGCTCGGGGTGGTCGGGGTCGTGTCTAGAGGGGAACATCAGCGAACATCCTCCCAACAGCAAAGCGGCGGTCAGCGCCGCTAACCTCGTCGTCCATCGCAGGATCCGGCTTCTATTTGAAATCATGGTCTCTGGTGACTGTTGCCGGCGGTCGATCCCATTCTGGGTCGACAGTGACAGGCGTGCGGATCTCGACATGTGGTAGCGGAATGTTTCCAAGGGGCGTGTGTACCTCGGTAGGAGTAGAAATTTTCGCCTCGTCCCGCAGTGGTGCCAGCATCTGTTCGCTTGCCAGATTATTACCGTGGCCCGTGGCGATTTCGGTCATGTTGTGTAATGCTTCGCTGCCGCTGTCGTAGTAATGCGAATGGTCGCTGAACCAGGGCACCGCGTTGTGGGTGCCGGCGACCTCAGCGCGGAAGCGCACCGCCCCGAAACCGGCGTGGGCGGGATCGGTGCCCAGCCCGGCCAACTGCCCCAAGGGACCGCCGAGTGCGACGTTGACCGCGCTGGGTGCAGCGCTTCCCGATTCACCGATCCAGCTAATCGCATCCGTAGAGGCAGCACCGACGTACACCTGGCCGCCGTTGAGATGGAAGTCGGCGGCGCTGTGCGCCAAGTCGGTTCCTGGGCAGCCGATCAGCACGGCATCGTTGGCGTGCATACCGCTGTTGGCAAACGCGTCGGCCACCGTCGTCGATCCGTAGGAGTGCCCAATGACGGTCACGTGCGCCGGGATTGAGCCATCATGGGTAACCGCCAGGCTGTTGACGTCGGCTGCCAACAGTGCGCCGCCCGAGCGTGCCATCCATGGTGTGCCGACCTGTTGCAACTTCGACGGGTCGACGGCGGCCGCCTCGGGGTTCTGAAAGTCGAATTCGGGGGCGTTGTAGCCCATCCATGCGAGTACTGCGGTGGGGTGGTTGGGGTCTGCCTTGACCGACTGCTGGTAGAGGTTGATGGCGTCGTTGTGACCGTCGTATAGCCAGCCGCCCGTCACGCTGCTGTTGGTGCCGGGCACGATAACGGCTGTGTTCTGCGCCTTGTCGGGATTGCCGATCGCGATCGCGGCGCGGCCCTTGCCGCCGAAGGCCGTGGGGTCGTACGCCCACAGCATGACTGGCCGCGGGTTCTTGGGGTCGCCCCTGTCGTGTTCGATGCCTCGATTGGTTTTTACCGCGTTCTGGTATCTCGTGACGTCGGTGGGGGACAGCCCGTATTTTCCGGGGTTGGCCAAGATGTCGTCGTTGCGGCCGTTGAGGACGTCGTCGCGAAGCGATTGCGGTGCCATCCCGGAGCGTTGTGCGACATCTTCAATCCTGTGCAGGTCGTCGTTCATGACCGCTGCGTTGACCTGCCCGCGAACCTCGGCCGGAATGCCGTCGAGGTTGCCCAATTCGGGTCGGTGGTCGGCAATGAGTTGCTTCTGCTGATCGGGGCTGAGCGTATTCCACCACCGATTGACGTCCTCGGCATTCGTTCCCGGTGGTGGAAGCGTTATCGCCTGCTGCGGCGATTCGGGCGCGTCGACCCCCTGAATGGCGGTCGGGTCGTAGCCATCGGTGCGCAGGGTGGTCAGGGATTTCTGCAACATGTCTGAGTAGCCGCTGCGGATTGTCTGTAGCTGGACCAGCGCGGCCTTCGTATCGCGGATCGCGTCGTCTTCGCATGCGGTGATGAATTGGTTGAGTGCGTCCCTATCGGCCGCGCTCAGGTGCGGATCGTTTTCCATCGCGACGGCCTGGCCGATCATGTCGTCAAGCACGTGCAACTGCGCTTCCAACGCGGCGATCTGGCCGGCGGCGGTCTTCTGCGCTTCGGCCAAGGCGGCAGCGATGGTTTCCAGATCGGCCCCGATCTTGGGCAACTGCACGGACTGGGCACCGAGCGACTTGGCGGTGCGCTGGACTTCATCGGAGTCGTTGATCGGGTGGTCGCCATTCTGATGGTTCCAGGCCGCATCGAAGCGGTTGCGGGCTTGCTCGAATGTGTGGTCGGCCTCCGCGGTGGACCGGCCCGCGGCATGAAACGCCGCGGCCAAACTGGCGATCTGCGCCGGGTTGCCCGCCTGCAAGCTCCGATTGATCTTCCAAGGGTCGCCGCCGGCGAAGGCGACCAGCGCCCCGACGCTTATATAGCGGAGCTGCATCGTGCCCTCGGATGTCCACGACTGTTGATGCAGCCACCCCTGGGACCATCATCGACAAGCACGTTCCACCCCTCTGAACTGGTGTAACCCTAACTACCGCCGATGGCGGGATCAATTCAAATGTTGACGATTAAGCAGGCGGCAAGCGTCGCGGCGACCGCGCAGAAGGGCGTGCGTGTTAGCCGATACCCGGCCCGGAGGCCAATGGGAAGGCAAAGAGACGGCGAATCGTCCACGGCGGCAAGGCGTACGGCAACGCGTCAGCCGCGAGGCCGCTCGCCGCGATGAGATCATAAGCGGATGACCATCCACACCTGCATGGGTTGCGGGCTCCAAACCCGCTACTCCTATGGGCGTGCCTGCATGGGTTGCGGCCTCAGAACCCGCCGCTCGTATGGTCATCGGCCGGATTGGCATTCGCAGGCCGCGGTAGCGTTCGCGGCGCCGGCAAGGATCGTCGGCCTAAGCGAACGGCATCCGACGGCCGCGATGGCGCTGACGGTGCCGAGCGCAATCATCGCCATAGCCGCGGTCGCCACCTTCCATACCACCCACACTGAGTGGCCCGAGGGATGCCCATGTGCCGAGGTGGCGTCCAGATTTCGGTGTAAATCGGCGGGCGCAGGTTCTGGCTTCGGTGGGTGATGTTACGCGGTAGCGCTGA
>NZ_LQPH01000140.1 GCF_002102255.1 Mycobacterium nebraskense | reverse complement strand
CCTCCGTGACGAAGAACTGGACGAAGAATTTGCTTTAGAAGCCTTGCCTAGCAACATATTTGGAGAATTCTAGGCCGTTAGTCCACTTAAGCAGATAAGCAGTATGTATGTTCGAAGAATTGGCAACCGTTGACCCGGCAGCCGACGAATCAGCCCTGATCGAGCGCATCGCCGAGCTGGAGACGGTCAAATGTGCGGCCGCCGCAGGCCAGGCCCGAGCGGCCGTCGCACTGGAAGCGGCACGCCGAGCCACCGAAGCAGCCGCCGGGGTGCCCGCTGCACGACGAGGACGCGGTGTGGCCAACGAGGTCGCGCTGGCGCGGCGCGATGCACCCGCCCGGGGTGGCCGGCATCTGGGCTTCGCCAAAGCCCTCGTACACGAGATGCCGCACACGTTGGCGGCGCTGGAATGTGGGGTGCTGTCGGAGTGGCGCGCGACGCTGATCGTGCGCGAGAGCGCCTGCCTGGAGGTCGAGGACCGCCGCGCGTTGGACGCGGAGCTGTGCGCCGACCCGGCGAGCCTGAACGGAATGGGCGACGCGCGAGTAGCCGCGGCCGCGAAGGCGGTTGCTTACCGGCTGGATCCACACGCCGTCGTCGAGCGGGTGGCCAAGGCCGAGACGGAACGCACGGTCACCATTCGGCCAGCGCCCGACACGATGACGTATCTCACTGCGTTACTGCCCGTAGCTCAAGGTGTTTCGGTGTACGCGGCGCTGCGCCGCGAAGCGGACGCCCGCGGCGACGGGCGCTCACGCGGGCAGATGATGGCCGACACCTTGGTCGAACGAGTCACCGGCCGCGGCGCCACCGTCCCGACTCCGATCGCGGTCAACCTGGTGCTCTCCGACGAGACGCTGCTCGGCGGTGACGATGCGCCGGCCGACCTCGGTGGCTACGGTCCCATTCCCGCCGCGGTCGCGCGCGCGATGGTCATCAGCGCTGTCACCGACCGGCGCTCGCGTGCGACCCTGCGCAGGCTCTATGCGCATCCGCGGGCCGGGGCGCTGGTGGCCATGGAGTCACGAGCTCGCATTTTTCCGCGCGGGCTGGCCGCATTCATCGGACTACGCGATCAACGCTGCCGCACTCCCTACTGTGACGCGCCGATCAGGCACCGCGACCACGCACAACCGTGGGCCGACGGCGGCCCGACCACCGCGGACAACGGCCTGGGTCTGTGCGAGAGCTGCAACTACGTCAAGGAAGGCGCGGGCTGGCGGGTAAGCACCGCCGTCGACGAAAAGCACACCCACACAGCACTATTCACGACCCCGACGGGCAAGAGCTACCGATCGACGGCACCGCCGCGCGCGCCGGCGATCACGGTCAGCAAGGTGGAAATCCGAATCGGGGTCTCACTCGCGCGACACGCGGCCTAGGTTCCCTGGCCGGTGAAGCGCGAGACATCGATGACCTCTCCGCGATTGATGCTGACCCAATCGCGCCCGTCGAGGTAGGGACGCAGGCTTCGGCCGATGAGCTCGACATCGGCGGGTGACTTGGGCCGCTGCAGCTCGTACACGTGGGGCAGCTCGGCCATACCGGCGACGACATTCCACAGCGTGAGGGCCTTGGGACCGGTCGGCGGATCCACGAGTACCGGCCCAAACAGGCACTGCCCCAACAGGAACAGCGTCGGCACCCCGTAGCCGCCGGCATCGATCACCCGTTGATGGTCGTCGCGTATCTCGTCGTGGGTGGTCGGATCGTCCAGCGCGGCGTCGAAAACCGACGCCTCGACGCCGATATCGCTGAGCAAGCGGCGGGCAACCTCCGGGTCGTGCGGTTTGCCGCCCAGCGTGTGCAACTCATGCCCGATGGCGGCGTACCACCGATCCAGCAGCGACATGTCCGTTCGGCGCAGTAGCGCTCCGATACGCATCAAAGACCATCCATAGGACCACTGCCGCTCCCACGGGTGCTTCTGGCCCTCTGACCGGTTGATCTCTTCGAGGCTGAAGAATCGCCAATCGACGGTGATGCCAAGTTGCTCGCGAACGTCGCGGATCCACAACGAGGTCTGGTAGGCGAACGGGCACATCGGGTCGAAATGAAAATCCACCACAACGCTCATCTCGGCCCCATTCCACCACTCAGTAGTGATAGGTATCCGACGGCGCGGGCGAGTGCTCCCGTTCTTCGTCGTCGTAGTCCGACGACTCGATTTCGTAGGCACGAGCCAGCTCGAGGATCTTGGTGGCCCGCGCGATGCGCGGCAGGTCGGAGCCGTTACGAATCTCTCCCCCGTCACGCTCGAACTCGGCGAAGAATTCCTTGGCCCAAGAGATTTCGTCCTGCGACGGCGACAGGCCCTCGTTCACCACGGCGCATTGGTCCGGGGTCAGGCAGATTTTGCCCGTCATCCCGAATTCCACGGAGACGGCCGTAGCTTCGATCAGCTTCAAAGGGTTGGAGCCGATCGTGGGTCCGTCGATCGCGCTGGGCAGGCTGGCCGCCTTGGCGGCGATCGTGAAGCGCGACCGGGCGTAGGCCAGCGTGCTCGGGTCTTCCCCGAAGCCGGTGTCGCGGCGGAAATCGCCGATGCCGAAGGCGAGCCGGAAGGTGCCTTTCGCCGCGGCTATTTCGGTGATGCGCTCCAGGCCGCGCGCCGTTTCGACCAGCGCCACGATCGGCACGTTCGGCAGCCGTTGCGCGGTCTCGGTGACGTGGTCCACAGATTCGACCATCGCCAGCATCACCCCGCCGACCGGCGTGCCGGCCAGCGCGGTGAGGTCGTCTGCCCACCATGGCGTGCCGAAGCCATTGACGCGGACCCAGTCGGTGTTGCCGGCGCCCAGCCAACTCACCACGTTGTCGCGGGCGGTGTGCTTGTCTTTGGGCGCTACGGCGTCCTCGATGTCGAGGACGACGATGTCGGCCCGGGAGTGTGCCGCGGACTGGAACCGGTCGGCGTGCGCACCGTTGACCAGTAGCCAACTTCGGGCCAGAACCGGGTCGATGCGATAGCCGATCTCGTCGGGGTCCGTCGCGCTGCTGTTGATCTGGTCGTACATCTCGTCTTTTCGTGGTTGTCAATCGTCGGGCTAGCTCCTTAACCGTAGCGATATCCCGAAACGGGCGGTGGGGCATGGCCCTGAGAAAGCGAAAAACGGGCGCGCAGCCGACCGACAGGCCCGCCCGCGCCACGCAACGCGAGACGCGCTGCGCTGTTGAATCCTCGCCTCAATAGGCTTGGCCGCCCGGGCGGGTGAGAACCCTTGCCCGGGCGGCCTTGCCTTTAGAATCCGCCGGTCGGCTAGTTGATGCCCACGACCTCCTGCGCGATCGCGGCGACGCGCGTTTGGGCGGCCGACACGACCCGCTGGCGGTTCTTGTTCGCCTCTTCGTAGGCAATGATCGCCCGCACGTCGCTCGGATTGGTGAGTTCCTTCACCTCGGCGGCCGCCTCGGTGACGTTGAGCTCGTCGTAGTTGGCAATGGGCAGCTCATCGGCGTCGAGGACTCCCACAGCGGCGCGGGCCGCGTGCAGGGCGTCGGCGGTGTGCCGGGCCCCCTCGTTGCGGGTGACCTTCTCGGCCGCCTCGAGAGCGGCGTTCCGCGACGCGGCGAGCGCCCGGGTGGCGACGTCGCCGGCGTGCGCGCTCCGGCTCACCAACTCGTTGAACGTCGGCCGGGCGGAGCGCAGTGCGTCCGCGGCCCTGTCGACCCCACGGACCGACCACTCAACCGGCAGGTTCACCAGTTTCACCGCGGTACCGGCCGCGGCCTGCAGTGGCGTGCGGCGCAGCGCGGCCGGGCCGCCAAGCGCATCCTCGGCGAGCACGGTCGTCAGCCAATCGACGGTCGCCGAGTGAGCAGTGATCAGCCGCGTCGCGAGGCTCTCGACATCGGGAAGATCGCCCGCGACGGCCAGGGCTTTGAGGTAGCGGGCCCGGTCCAGCAGTTGATCCTCCAGCGCAAGGTCGCCCAGAAGCGCCTCGTCGAACGGTTGGGCCTGCTCGGTCAGGGCCTTGACCGCCGCGGCAGCCCGACCCAGGAAGGGCCCGACGATGTCGGGAAATCCGCCAAGCTCGCGGATCGCCTTCTCTATGGCCTCGGATCGATCACGCGCATTCGACGCGTTCTGCCTCAGCTCACGCTCAACCGCCTCGGTACGCGCCTGCGCGATGCGGGTCTCGGCAACCTGGATCTCCGTGTTAGTCAGCTGGTGAAGCGCACGCAACTGCGCCAGCACCGTCGTCTTGTCCCATGAAGTCATCGAAAATTCGCCCTCCTGCGTTGATTGTTTGGATCGGCATGAAAGCGCCTCTTAGCGGCTACCCATTCACCCGCCCGCAGATAACATCGACCTTCGCCGTGTGACCCATCTCGCTTTGCGGAACCGGCGTTCGGCCTGCTCAACAGGCACGGAAGTTGTTGTCTGCCAACACCTTCAGAACGGCCTCACCTCGCGCTGCCGTGGTGGCGCGGGGGCATCGTTTAGGGGCTTATCCAGCGGGTATGCCTAGCCAAGCCGCACACAGCCCACAGTGCGAGTCCCAATTCCCCGAGAACACTGGAGGTACGGCGATGGCCGACATGATTGTCCAATCGCCCGACGAGGTCGTCGCATTCCTGAAAGCGCAGCACAACGTCATCGAGGACCTGTTCGATGAGGTGCTGTATGCGTCGGATCCCCAGGCGCGGGAGAAGCCGTTCGCAACGCTGCGTCAACTGCTCGCCGTGCACGAGACAGCCGAAGAAATGGTGGTGCACCCGCGCGTGCGCCGCGAGGCCCATGCCGGCGACGCCATCGTCGACGCCCGCCTCAAGGAGGAGCACGAGGCCAAGGAGCTGCTGTCGCGCATCGAGAAGCTCGATATCACCTCGAAGGAGTTCATCGACGAGGTCACCAAGCTGCGGGAAGCCGTGCTCGACCACGCCAAGCAGGAGGAAAGCGAAGAATTCCCCGTGCTGCAGCGGGAAGTCGATGATGCTGACCTCAAGCGGATGGGTGCGGCGGTGCGGGCGGCCGAGGCCATCGCGCCGACCCACCCGCATCCCGGAGTCGAATCGGCGAAGCTGAACTTTGCTCTCGGACCGTTCGCGTCGATGCTCGACCGCGCCCGCGACCTCATCGGGCAGGCCCTCGGCTCGTAGTTTCGCCGTAGGCTCGTTGAGGTGAGTGTCGCCCCGGATATGACCGTTGCTCTACAAGACCGGTTCTTCCGTGAGTTGCCGGAGATGGCCGTCCGCTGGCAAGCAGAGGCGCCGGCCGACCTGCGGTTGCTTGCGCTCAACGAGCGGCTTGCGGAGGAACTCGGGGTGGACGCCGCCTGGCTGCGCAGTCCCGACGGACTGCGTTTCTTGGTGGGCGATCTGGTTCCCAGCACCGCCGTTCCGGTGGCCCAGGCTTACGCCGGGCATCAGTTCGGTGGCTTCGTCCCCCGGTTGGGCGACGGACGCGCACTGCTGCTTGGCGAGCTCGTCGACGACGACGGGCGGCTGCGCGACATCCACTTGAAAGGATCCGGGCCGACGCCGTTCGCGCGGGGCGGCGACGGTCTGGCGGCGGTGGGGCCGATGCTGCGCGAGTACATCGTCAGCGAGGCCATGCACGCCCTCGGGGTGCCGACGACGCGATCGTTGGCCGTCGTGGGTACCGGCCGCCCGGTGTTGCGCGAGGCGGAACTGCCCGGGGCCGTGCTGGCCCGCGTGGCCAGCAGCCACCTGCGGGTAGGCAGCTTCCAGTTCGCCGCGTCCGCCGGCGACGCCGGCCTGCTGCGGCGCCTCGCGGACCACGCGATAGCCCGCCACCATCCCAGCGCCGTGGAGGCCGAACGTCCCTACCTCGCGTTGTTCGAAGGGGTGGTCGCCGTCCAGGCATCGCTCATCGCGCGCTGGATGCTGATCGGATTCGTCCATGGGGTGATGAACACCGACAACATGACGATCTCCGGCGAGACGATCGACTACGGACCGTGCGCCTTCATGGAGGCCTACGACGCCGACACGGTCTTCAGTTCGATCGACTTCTGGGGGCGCTACGCGTACGGCAACCAGCCCGTCGTCGCCGGCTGGAATCTCGCCCGTTTCGCCGAGACACTGCTTCCCCTGCTCTCCGACGATGTCGAGGAGGCGGTCGCGCTGGCGGAGAACTCGTTCGGAGTTTTCCGGCGCGAGTACGACGCCGTGTGGTCGTCCGGGATGCGCGCCAAACTAGGTTTATCCGACGCCGAAGTACAAGACTCCGCGGCGCTGGTCGACGAGTTGCTCGCCCTGCTGAAGGACAGCCACGTCGACTACACCTCGTTTTTCCGCCACCTCAGCCGCGCGGCGCGAGGCGATGCCGAACCCGCGCGCGGCTTGTTCATCGACCTCGCCGGGTTCGACGCGTGGTTGTCGCGCTGGCAGGCGCTGCGCCCGGACGCGGACATCATGGACCGGACCAACCCGGTCTACATTCCGCGCAACCACCTGGTCGAGGAAGCCCTGGCGGCCGCGACGGCGGGCGATCTCGGTCCCCTCGAACAACTCCTTGCCGCAGTGACCTCGCCCTACGACGAAAAGCCGGGCCTGGAACGCTACGCCAGTCCAGCGCCGGAGGACTTCGGCAAGTATCAAACCTTCTGCGGCACTTAGCTTTACGTTAGATTAGCCGACTCGGCCTGCAGCTCGTCGAGACGCCGAAGGGTCTCATCGCGAGGCTCGGTGGGCAGTTCCACCAGCAGGTGCTGCAACCCGAGAGCGCGGTAGCCCTCGAGCTCTTCGGCCGTCGGCGCGCCGCCATGGAAGCTGATCACCGGTACGTCCGGGCCGGCCAGGTCGCGCAGTTGCTCCAATTGCGGCGCCAAGACCTCCGCCGATGGTGTCATCGACAACCAGCCGGCATGCAGCCGGGCGATGCGTTTGAATCCCGCGGGTCCGCCGCCCAAGTACAGCGGCGGATAGGGCTTCTGCACCGGCTTGGGCCAACTGTAGATGGGGCCGAAATTTACGAATTCGCCATGGAATTCGGCCTTTTCGTGCGTCCAGATCTCGATCATCGCGTCCAGTCGCTCGTCAACCACTCGTCCCCGAACCGACGGGTCCACTCCGTGGTTGGCTATTTCCTCGCGCAGCCAGCCGACGCCCACGCCAAACTGAAATCGTCCCCGCGACACCAGATCCAGCGACGCCACTTCTTTGGCCGTGTGAATCGGATCGCGCTGGGGCACCAGCGCGATGCCGGTGCCGAGGACAAGCCGTTCGGTGACCGCGGCCGCGGCGGTCAACGCCACAAACGGATCCAGGGTGCGGTAGTACTTCGGCGGGATGGGACCGCCGGCCGGATAGGGGGTGACGTCGCCCGCCGGGATGTGTGTGTGCTCGGCGAGGAACAGCGACTCGAATCCACGCTGCTCGAGCGCCTGCCCCAGCTCCACCGGGCCGATGCCCTCATCGGTTACGAATGTCAGTACGCCTAAGCCCATGGTGCTCAGTCAACCGCATCTGGCTCGCCCTGGCGACCGCTTGTCGTCCGACGCGCCGCGCCCCAGAGCCCCACGCCGATCCCCACGACGGCGCCGCCCAGCCCGATGATCCGCTGCGAGGGCTTCAGCTGGTCATGGACGCTGATGCCGCCGAGCAGGTCGGCCGCGTCGGCGCCGCCGGACGCCAGGAACCAGCCACGGGTGTTCTTGCGGCGCAGCGCCGCCGTCGCGAGCATCCCACCGATCAACGCGTCGCGATATCCCATGGACCGCAACAACAGTCGCGCCGTCGGCGTCGGCTCGCCCGGATCCCCCCAGAACCGGTTCGCGCTCAAGGGGTCGACGAGAAACCAGACGCCGGAGGTGAGTCGGATGCTGCCCGCGAGAAGTGCCGCTCGGTCGATTGACATGCTCGGCAGCCTAGGAGCAAACCCCACTCTTGCGCATGGCTTCGCGCCAAGAGCCGGTCAGGGGGCCGGGCACGCGTGGGCGATTTGGATGGAGGCCGGCCACAATGCTGTGGTCAAGCCGAAGGCCACCGCGTCGGCTCCCGCGGGGAACACGGTTTCTACCCGGGCCTGAATCTGTCGAGCCTCTTCAGCGTGAAAAAGAGTCCACACGAACCCGATACACAAATATGGGATCGCCAGCCACAACGCCAGTTCGATCAGTGCGCCGATCCTGACTTGGTATCGCATGGTGCGCCGAAGTAGATCCATAACCGCATGCTCCTCACATGGCCGTCGTCAAGCGCAGGGTCACTCCAGCGCGGGATCGGGCAGCCCGCAAAGCCAACACAGGGTGGCCAGGCCTTCGGGTGTGCCGGGCCAGTGCTTGGCGAGCGCATCGGGCCCCGCCGTACGGCTGACCCAGCGCAACACCAGGCCGACGATGACCACGTCGTCCGCGAATCCGATGACCGGGATGGCGTCGGGTATCAGGTCGATGGGCGACACGACAAAGGCGATCAGCGCGACCAACGCAATCCGGATCCGCCGCGGCAGTTCGGGATCGGCGGCGAGGCGTTTCAGCAGCCGAAGCACGTCGGGCAGCAGGCGTACCAGGTCCTGCATGTTGGCCTTGGGCCTCAGCAGCCAGAAGGTGACCGCGAGAATCAGCCAGATCACCGCGAACGCACTCAGGATGCCGATCGGAATCATCCACCAGTCAGACCACATCACGTCCATCTTGGTGGGCACGGCCCGGGCATGCCAGCGCCGGCAGGTTTCTCCCTAACCCGCCCCTAGCGGCGGCAGAGGAATGAAGGGAATCATCCAGATATCGGGCGGCGGTTTCGGTGGCTCCGTGGTCGGTTCGCCGAGGTGTTGGGGGCAGTAGACATTCACCGCACTGGTCGTGAAGCTGGTCGCGTCCGACACCGTGAATCCCGCGTTCTCCGCCGACACACTCTGGATGACGTCGGCTTCGGAGTGACCCTGGTCCATCAGTTCGCAGGCCTTCTTGCCGACCCGAATGGCCACAGCACCGCTCTGGTAGGGAACGCCGGCCTGATTGAGCGCCGCCAAGAAGTTCGCATCGGGGTTGCCGGCCGGATCGGCCGCCGCGGGCGTGGCGGCGCCAACGACGGCGGCGAAGCTCGCACACACGAAAAGCATCCGCACCGGTTCATCCTTGTACGGATGGTCGGCGTTGTCGTGTCAGCCTGTGTCGCCGCGATTCGGTGTGAGTTGAGTCCGCGTTGACTCGCCAGAAATGCGCGCGAAAGGGTGGTTCGTTGCCTCACGGAAAATGCGCGCGTACTCCCAGTGGAT
>NZ_LQPH01000139.1 GCF_002102255.1 Mycobacterium nebraskense | reverse complement strand
GGCGTGGTTGGCGGCGCTGGCGGTCCAGGCGGGGCCGGGTCATCAGGTCCTGTGCCAGGGCTTTCGGGGGCAAGTTTGGCGTGACCGGCGGGCATCACCACCTGCGGGGTCGCTCGGGGATGCCACCCGGCCCCGTCCGGTGGCGGCGGGGGAAGCGGTGTTTTGCCGTCGGCCGGTTGGGCGGCGATCAGCGACGCCACGATCGTGCCGTGGGCGTCACAATCGGCCAGGCCGTCCCCGCCGGCCACCACGTAGTCACCGCCGCCGACAAGGTCGGTCAGCCGCGGATGCGGGCTGACCCCGGTGTCGATGACGGCCACCTTCTGACCCGCACCGCGGCCAAACCGCCACGCCTCGCCCAAATCCAGCATGTCCATGTAGTGCGGCTGCACCCGATAGTCCGTACCCGGCAGCGTGCCCACCTTGGGGCAAAACGCGCCCTGGCGCATCGGCTGATCCGGGCCCGGAGGCCCATCGGGCGGGGTTGCGCCCACATCAATTTGTGGGGGCTCCACTGCGGTAGCCGGCGGGGCAGCCCACAGCCCGGTCAACCCCACCACTGCAACAGCGGACACCGCCGCGCAGGCCTGTTGCGCACGACTCACCGAAGTCACCCCTGCTACCGGTACCGGATCGCGGCCAAGACACCCATCAGCCAAAACGCCAACGGGAAAATGCCGGTCAAACACACATACTCGATCCACTCCACGACTTTGCGGAACGTCGGCGTGTAGAAGCGGTTGGGCACCACCACCCCGGCCACCAGCCCGGCGACGGGCACCGCCACCATCACCGACACCCCCACCAGCAGTGCGGGCATCGTCCACAACCCCAGCACATAGCGCCCGGCCACCCCGATCACCAGCGCGACCGCGGCCAACGCCAGAATCGTCGCCTGCCAGCGGTCGGTGAACGAGCGGCCCCGCAGCAGCACCGCGACCGCCACCAGGCCCGCCAAGACCAGCGGCAGCCAGCGTCGCGGCACGTGCGGATCGCACAACCCGACGCTGCACGCCGCCGCCAAACCCGTTGTCGCAACCAGCAATCCGCTCAGGTAGGAGTGCGCCCGGTCGGTGGCCACCGCGACCTCACGCACCGACTCTGGGCCGGCGAACGTGGCGACTTGCCCGCTGGCCACCGCATGATCGGCCGGCAAATCAGGGCGCGCCTCAAAGATCCAGCGGCCCGAGGCCGAGGGGAACACCGGCAATCGAATCCCGGCCGCCCAGCGCGCCACCGTGGGGGATACATGCATCCCTATCACCGCCATCAGCAGCAGCACTGTCAGCAGGATCGGAGCTGAGGTCACCAGTGTCATGCGCACCAACCCGATCACCGCGCCCGCGGCCGCGGTCACGATCACCGCGGTGCCCAACGCGATATGGCGGCCGGTGAACCGCACCACCAACAGCGCCGCTACCAATACGGTCGCCAAACCCAGCGCGGCGTGCGGGGCGCCCACCGGGCCGGGCACCGCGGCGGCGGCGGCCACGGCCGCCGGTACGCAGCCGGTCAACAGCAGCGTGTCACCAAGACCACGCACCAATACACTGGTCCCGCGGCGCGTCAAGATGATCACCGCCGCCGCGAGCAGCACCGCGGCCAGCGCGCCACCATAGGCGGCTGGCAGCCAGCCGAGGTGCCCGTAACGCCAGCGGGCCAGCAAGACCGTTGCGGCCAACACACCGGCGACCACCATGGCTGCCCCGACTCGGGCCGCCCACACCGGTGTGACTGCCGGCCAGCGCTTACTGAGCTCGGTGGCCACCGCCGAGGTGACATGCTCGACGACATTGATACGTGCCTCGGTGTCCGGGGCGAACCGCAGCCACAGCCGCGTGCCATCGCTGACGCCCTGGGCGGCCAGCGACAACCCCGGTTTGAGCGGGCTGCCATCGACCCAGCACAAGGTCCAACGGCCCCGCGCAGTGGCCGCCAACGGTGATTCCCCCAGCTCAGCAAGGCGCGTGTTGACCAAGTCCACCAACGCCGTCAATTGCACCGACACCGCCGCGGTGGCGTCCAACACCACTCCGATCTTGGTGGCCCCAGCGATGACCGCCACCAAGACCCGGTCGGGCAGAGCCGGACCGGATGCCGCGGTTACAGGGTTGTCGCGTTGCCGTTCGATCGTCACGCGCTTCGCGCCCCCGCAGCGGTGGGGAACCCGTCGGCAAGCTCGGCGGCCAGCTCCAAAAACGCCAACCGGGTGGCTTTACGCAGAGCCAAAAAGTCCAGGGTGTCGGCGTCGCGCAGATGCGGGTCCCACGGGATGGTCTTGACCGAGCGCACCCGAGGCCCCACCGTCTCGGTGATATGGGAGATGAAGGCCTTCGTCGCGCAGTCATGGATGTCGTTGAGCACGATCACCGACCGCTTGAGCAGCTCGTGGCCGTTGCGCGCGGCCAGCCATTCGACTGTCGTCTCGATCGCCAGCCCGCCCTCAGCGTTGCAGGAGCCGATGATCATCAGCGCGTCGGTGTTGGACAGCACGGTTTTGAAGAACTCGGTTTCCACCTCGGCGCCGCAGTCGACCAGTGCCAGTTGGTAAAACCGGCGCGTCAGCGCGACGGTGTCATGAAAGACCTTCTTGTTCAACTCCATTGGGTTGGCCACATTCTGGTTGCCCGGTAACACTTCGAGGCCCTGCTTGTTCTGTCCAGTGAAATGACGGGCTTTGGGATAGTCGACAACCATGTCTTGAGCGGCAAGAAGATCCCCCAGTGAGCTCAGTGCCTTGGGGTCAACGAAGCGGCCCAGCCCGCCGTAGGTGGTGTCGGCGTCGATCGCCAGGACCTGCTGGTTGCGCTCGGCGGCGAACACGGTGCCCACACCGGCGGTCACGCGCGTCTTGCCGACCCCGCCTTTCACCGACACCGCCGCGATCTGGTAGTTGCCGGGAATGTTGGAGGTGACTCGGGCCTTCCAGTCACGGAGCTGGCGCTCGTGAGGGCCAGCGCCCAGATTGATCAGTCCGCCTGTGCAGACGTAAACCGCTTTGCGCCAACCCATGTCAGCCGGATCGCGGCGCCGTTTGACGACTTCTTCGACCTGGACGTGTCTGGTGCGCGGCGCGCCGACACTTTGCAGGTCCGCACGCGGCGCCCACCGTTCGACTGGGTCGACGTTGGGGGGTGTCCACCGCTGCGGGGGCGGCTGACGTTGTTCGAACTGCGGGCGCGGCGGAATCGGGGGCGGCTGGTGTTTGATCGGGCCGCTGGGCGGGGCGAAGTCCGTGCCAGGAGCCCGCGACCAGGGCACCGCATTCGGGTGCCCTGCCGGCGGCGGCGCAGCGAATCCGGGCTGGCCTGGCGCTCCTAACGGGCCCGGCGGCGGGGGCGCCGCGTGCGCGCCTTCGGTGTCGCCGGCTGCTGGTGGCGCCGTGTCCGGCGCTGGCGGCCACCCGGCCTGGGCCGGACCGCCCTCCGCAGACGGCGGTGCGAACTCGTATTTGCCCACCGGCGGCGGTGGCAGCTGCGGTGAGGGCACCTGAGGCGCAGGCGGTGCGGTCGGCTCAGGAAGCCGCAAATCCGACAACGACACCTCCTCGGTGACCTCGTCGGTGGGTGCGGCATGTTCGCGGTGCTGCTCGGGGTTTTCCGGCGGCAGGTAACGCGACATGAAGTCAGAATTGTCAGTCATTTGGTCCCCATCGCTGTGGCGCGTCTGGCGTTTACTACTTCTGATCCTAGGGGCGGAATTCTCGCTATACCACGCCCATACGGTATTTATCGAGAACACTTTGCTGGCACGCCGGTACCGCTTTTGTCAGGCCATTCGTTCGTGACTTGCCCAGGCCCGCACCCCGACGCTATCGAAGACCGTCGTGAGTGCGTGATGCAGTTGGGCCGGGGTGGCCGGGGCGATCGCCAGCCACTCCTGGTGGGTGCCCGGTGGCGGGTTGAGCCGATACAGCGCCACCCGCCCCGAGGCGGTGTCGCGCAGGTTCAGCACCGTTTCGCTCCATACCGTTTCGGTATCCACATGTGCGCGCGCATACGCCAGGGCCTCGGCCTGTGGATCTTCTAGCGCCGCGCCCAGCTCTGCCAGCGCGCCGCCGCGCAGCCCCAGTGAGCGCAGCGCGGCCATCTTGGCCGCGGCCGAGCCGGCGTGCGCATGCGCGCTGACCGCGCTACGCATGTCATCGAGGGGAACGTTGACCGCGCTGATTCGTGCCGGCTCGACCCGGTGCACCGAGTCCAGCGCTTCGACGATCAGGCGTTCTATCCACTCTTGATCAGTGCCGGGACAGTCGTCGATAGTGATCAAAGACCCGGCGCGCACCGCCGAGGCCCAGCGGCCGTCGCGGCGGGCCAACACGATGCGTAGCTGCTCATCTGGTATCGCCCGCCAGGTGCTCGGATCATCCATCACCACCGGGGTGACCACGTTCATCGGGCCGTGGGAGACCAACACCACGATTTCGACGTCGGGGCTGGCAAGTACCGCCATGCGGGCGGCGATATCGGACCGCACCACGGCGCCCTCATCGGCGATTCCCTGGTCGACCAACACCGCCAGACCTGGGTGCGCGGTCAGCCATTGGGTGTCTTGAGCTTGGCCGTAGGGTCGCCCACGCAGCTCGGGGGCAAGTTGGGCGATGCCCAGCATGGCTTGCAACAGCCACAACCCCTCAAGGTTGACGGTGATGTCGGAGCGGGAGGTGGCCGCGGTGGTGTCAGCGGTGGTCATCGACGATCTCCAGGTCGTCTAACGCAAACGTGGCGGCACCGTTGTCGGTGCCGCCACGTGCTTGCCTGTGAATACTGCGGGCTAGGCCCATGAAGACCCGACGGCGCTGTCGGTGCTGTTCATGTTGGACCCGGCGGTCTGGACCTTTTGTCCGTGGGCGTTGGCCTGCTCGTAGATCACCTGAAAGTTGCGGCCCAACTGGGTGATGAACTCCTGGCAGGCCGTCGAGCCGGCGCCACCCCAGAAATCCCCGGCAGCCAGCACATCGCGCACGATCGCTTGGTGCTCGGATTCCAGGGAAGCGGCTTGGGCACGGATCAAAGCGCCGTGGGCATCGACATCACCGAACTGGTAGTTGATCGACATGGCTGAAGTCTCCTTGTGTGAAAGGTGGGTAGGGGCCTGGCAGTTAGCTGCTCAGGATCTGCTGGGAGGCCTGCTCTTGCTGTTCGTAGTTGTTGGCGTCGCGGATCAGCCCGTCGCGCACCCCGTGAAGCATGTTGACGATGTTGCGGAACGCCTGGTTCATCTGCCCCATCGTGTCGTAGGAGGTCGCCTGGGCCTGCCCACTCCAGCCGGCGCCTGCGATGTTCTGCGAGGAGGCCCACATCTTGCGGGCTTCGTCTTCCACGGTCTGGGCGTGCGTTTCGAACCGGCCGGCCATGTCACGCATCGCGTGCGGGTCGGTCATAAAACGGGTGGCCATAATAACGCTCTCCTTAAAGCCTGGGTGATTTAATTCAGTGTTGCTGTAGGGCCAGTCTATTGGCCTGATCTGACGCCCGGCAACGGTCGGCGAAAGCTATTTGTGCGAATTTTTCCTGGCATTGATGCTCTCTTATATGGGCTAGCTTCGGCGCACGACTTTGACCGGCTTTCCATACCGCGGGGCGCCGTCACTATCGTTACCGCGGCCGTGCAAACCTGCCGCCATCGGGGTCCCTCCATACATGCCCGATCCTCCCGTGGTCGCGGGCGCTGCCGCGGCCACCCCGCCACCACCCGAAGCGGCCACCGGGGCGACCGCGCGCGCCGCGCTCGCGGACTCGACCCCACTGCCAGCAGTCCAGGTCGCCGGCACCGATAATCCGCCCAACGAGCCAGCCCCTCCGGCCACGGCCTCGACTTCGGCGGCCGCCCCGCCCAGCCCGGCCAGCCCCGGCCCGCCGGCACCCGTTAAGGCCGCCGAGGTCCCGCCGGCTCCGAACATGCCCGGATTCATGAAACTCATGAACGGGCTCAGCAGCGACTGGAACTGGCCCAGGCCGCCGCCCCCCAGTCCTTGGCTCAGCGGTGAGGCAAGCCCCTGCAGCGCTTGAGGAATGGTGCTGACCAGCTGTGGGCCCATCGACAACATGGTTTCGCCGTCCAAACCGGCAGGCAAGCTACCCGCGCTGCTGGCGAAATTCATCGGCTGCTGCCCGGCGGCGGTACCACCCGATTGCCCCAGCGCGGCAGCTTGGGCTGCCAGCCCGATCGGGTCGGAGTTCGGCAGCGGCGGGGTGAACGGCACCAGCGTGCCGGTGATCCCGGCAGCTTGCCCGGCGAAGCTGTACATCGTCGCGGTGTCTTGTGCCCACATCTGCCCGTAATGGGCTTCGTTGGCCATGATCGCTGGGGTGTTAAAGCCCATGAAGTTGGTGTTGAGCAGCGCCACCAGCTGGGCCCGGTTCTGGGCGATCACCGGCGGGGGCACCACGCCGGCCCGCGCCGCCTCGAACGCATCGGCCGCCCCCGCGGCAGCCAGCGCCGCTGCCTGGCATTGTTCGGCGGTGGCGATCATCCACACCACGTAGGGGGCCGCGGCCAACGCCATCGTCATCGACGACGGACCCAGCCACGCGGTGCTGGTCAGAGCCTCGATCACCGCCTGAAACGCCGCTCCCGCCGACCCGAGCTGCGCCGCTAGCGCCTGCCAGGCCGCCGCCGACTCCATTAGAGACGCCGAACCCAGGCCGACATACATCCGACCGGAGTTGATCTCGGGAGGAACCTCGTAATCCGGCATGGCTACGTGCTACGGACCCGCAGGTCAGACCATCGCGACGGTGTTCAGCGCCTCAGTTGCGGCATAGTCGGCCGAGCTGATGCCCATTGTCGAGACAAACATCGAGTGCACCACCGACCCGATCGCCTGCGTCACCTGATACACCCCGCCGTGCACGCCGAACGCCGCCGCCAACAGCACCGAGGCCGGCTCCGGTGCCGGAGGCACCACACCCATGATGGGAGCTGCGGCCGCGGCGTTGCCCGCCGCTACCGTCGACCCGAGTCCAGACAGCCCGGAGGCGGCCTCATCAATCCCCGCAGGTAACGCTTCGACAAACATGGAACCCTCCCACAACCAACCCGGCCGGACCATTTACCCGGCCTGATGACAAAAGTGTATCGACGCTCGCCGACTTACGCGCGGCCCATCAGCGATCTATCCCACCGCAGTCTCGGCTACTTGCACATAAATTCCCGATTCGCCCGAATCGCCGGTATTCATCAAGAATCCGCGGCCCCGTGGCATGGAATGTCCCTTCCATTTCGCCTTGACGAAACCTTGGTCGGGATCAGAGTCCATCACCAGCAGCGGCTCGGTCGCGTCACGAAGCAGCCTGACGAGCGGATCGCCCATCCCCGACATGAACGGCCCGAACAGCCGGGTATAGATGATGTGCAACCCCACATCAGAGCCCGCCTGGACAAACGGCGCGATCGGGACCAGTGGCGAGTCATATCCCGCGGGCAAGCGCTCCGAATCGTCGATGACCAAAAAAATCTCCGGGCCTTCCCAGTGCCGCTGGCCGATCTGAGCGACCGACACATCATCGCTGGGCATCCGCGGCGCCAAGACCTGCGCCAACTCCTCCATGCGCTGCTTGACCGCCTGCGGTGTGGTAGCGAACCGGTGCACATACTCAGGCCCGAGCACATTGAGCAGCTGGCGGCGCGGATCCACCAGCCACACCTGCGCGGCCGGGCGCCCGGCATCCTGTGCCGCCCCCTCCGCACCCGGGGCGTAGACCCGCCCAATCTCGCGCATCAACGTCGCACAGGTCGTGGTCCGACCACACTTGGCCTGCCCGGTGATCATCAGGTGCTGACCGTCGAAGAACGCCGGATGTTCGGTCTCATTGAGCGCCCACACCATCGTCGAGGCGCTGCGCGGATCCGAGGCCGCCAGCGCGGCCAGCTCGCCCGCCGCCACCCGCTGAGGCAGCCGGCGCACCTTGGGTGCCGCGGTGAACCCTCCGGCCACACGGTTGACCGCTGCGACCACGCTGCGCGAGTCGAACACCTCAGCATCCGTGGACTCCAGCGCGGGGCGCGCCATCAGGGTGTGCAACCCCACCGGCTCCACGCCGGCGCGCTCATAGTTCTGCCCGATCATGCCGCGCCCTGGCCGCGAAGGAACCGCCGCGGCCAAGCGCGGCTTAGCGACCAGCGCCGCGTCGTTGACATCGGCCAGGCGCAGCTCTACCCGGGAGCCGAAGTTGCCGCGCACCATCACCTGCAGGTCGGTGGTCTTGGTGACCGCGACGACCACGTGAATGCCGAACGTCGGCCCCTCCTTGATCAGCCGGTTCACCTGGTTTTCCACCAGTTCGGGATACTCGCTGGCCACCGCCGCATAGTTATCGATCACCACAAACACATCGCCGTGGCCGTCATCGGGCAGCGGACCCGATTCACGACCAGCCTTGCGGCGGCGAAACACCTCCATCGACATCACACCGGTCGCTTCGAAACTGCGCTTGCGCGAGGCCAGCAGCTCCGACATCTCGGCCACCGTGCGGCGCACGCCGTCACCATCGAGCGACATCGCCACCCCACCCACATGCGGCAGGCCGGCCACGCTGCCCAGCGCCGCAGAGGAAAACGCCAAGCAATAGAACTGCACCTGCTCGGGGGTGTGGGTCATGGCGGCCGCGCAAATCAGATTCTGCAGCGCGGTGGTCTTGCCCGCGCCCTGCGCGCCGACGATCGCCACGTTGGCACCCGCGCCCGACACATCGACGGTCAATGGATGCTGGTCATGCTTGAACGGCCGGTCCACCAGCCCGATCGGAAACACCAAATTCGGGGTACGGGCATACTCACTGTCCCAGCGCCGCCCCAAATAGGTGTTCACCAGCTTCTCGATGCTCCACGGCTCATCCAGCGGCGGCTTCCACAACTGGTAGGGCTCAAAATCGATCCGGCGCAGCTGGTCGATGATGATGCGGCCCACCTGCGGGCGCATCAGCGCCGTCACACCGCCCTCGTCATCCTCCCCCTCGGATTGCTGCTCGCTTAGCCCGTCAACCTCATCGACCACCTCATCGGACGTCGCAGAGGTATCAGAGTCATCCGGCAGCGGCAGCGGAGTGAAATCGGTGGTAAACAGCTGCGGCGCAAAGTAACTGACCGCCGCCCCGTCTGACTGCGGGCCGCCAGCGAGGTCCTCGGTACCCGGCTTGCGGTACTCGCGCCACAAGAACTCGCCCTGAAACTTCGTCAAGGTACCGTTTTGCGGGCTGCCCTCCAAGAAATAGCACTGCCCAGAGCCCTTGAGGTTCACCGCGTTCGGCACGCCGATCGCCGAAGCCGCCTGCGCGGTCTTAGTCATCAACGCCAGCCGATATCCCATGTTCTCCAACAGCCGCTCAGCGCGAGTGTCGATCTGCTGGCTGGCCATGTGTAGATGCACCCAATACGCCCGGCCCTGCCGGCAGATCCGGTCCAGCGACTCCTCGATCTCACGACCCATCATCTTGAACAACTCGGCGAACTCGTCGATGACCACCATCAGCACCGGCAACGCCGGCAACACCTGCGCCGCCCCCGACGACAACTGATCCGCACGGATCTTGTTGTACTCGGTCGCATCATCAGCACCGGCCATGTCGCACAAGGCCTTACGCCGCGCGATCTCACCGTCGAGCGCGTCGACGAAGCGGCCCATCAGCCCCTGGTCCTCTTCAAGGTCGGTGATGATCTGCGCCACGTGAGGCACCCCGGCGAAAGGTCGAACACCTGAGCCGCCCTTGAGGTCGGCCAGCATGAACTGCAGATTCTGCGGCGGGTGCCCCAAGCACAGCGACTCGATCAACGCCCGCAACATCATCGTTTTACCCGAACCGGTAGTGCCGGCCATCACCCCGTGCGGACCCTGACCGCCGTGCGCGCCCTCTTTGAGGTCGATGAAAAACAGCTCGTTGTTATCGGCACGGTTACCCAGCGGCACTTTCAACCGCTGCAACGAGTTGATGTCACTGCGCGAAGCCCAAAACTTTTCAAAATCAATATGGGCGGCATCCTCAATGCCGTAGTAGGACAGGATGTCTCGGGCCATCACCCGCTGCCCGGTATCAATTTCGATCGCCTCATAGGCCTCAGCCAGCCGCCAGCGCGACATGCGCTCGGCGAACGTCTCAGCCGCATCGCGGCTGACCTGATCTGCATAGGCAAAAAACTGCGGCTCATTGCCCTGGGCATCCCAGGTCACCGGGTCTCGCGGCACCGCCGAAACCACCCCGTTGTCCCCGATATGCAGCACGCGGCGCGGATCACGGCACGCCGGAACCCGACTCGAGCCGCGCACGTCAAAAAACGTCAACCCATTGACCCCTTCGGAACTCCCGAAACGATCCCAGCCCACCTCGGTGTCGCACACAATTACGGTGTGCGGCAACGGGTTAATCGGTTCCTTCGACGCCCCCAGGCGAGCCCTAAAGTCCCCGCGCGCCCGTAACCCCAGCGCCTCGGACTGCGCGGCCAAGAAATCGTTAACCGACCCATACACCATCCGCACCGGCCCCGCACCATCCTCGAGGAGGGCATCGCCGGCGTGCGGCAACCACTTGACCCAATCCCACTCAGCCGCATCCGCGGTGACCACCACCAGCCGCAAATGATCAGGCCCGTGGAAAAACACCAACTGGCACAATATCGCGCGCATCAACCCCAGCACCCGCTCGCGTGGGCCGCGCAGCTCATAGCCAGGCTCGACCATCAGTGACACCAGTGCGGGCACCCCGTAGGCCACCGTCTGGTACTGCATGAACTCCTGCAGCACTTTTCCGGTCACTGGCTCGAGCTCGATATCGGTCGGCGCGTCTTGTGGTTCGGCGAACACCGCGGCGTGCGACTCCACCAAGTCAGTCATGCCCCGCCCCACCCGGGCCACCCCGAACCAGGCATCACCGCCGTTGGGCTTGCGCTCCCACATCCGCACACTGCCCACGCTGGCTTCCAGCGTGTCCGGTGCCGGGTGATACCAGCGGTAGTTCTCATCGAGCCGGTCAGCCAACTCCGAGGTGGTTCCCCGCAACTCGTCCATGATCATGCAAAACCGCGCCCGCAGCGCATCCAGTTTCGAGCGCGACATCTCCTGCGAGCCACCGCGTCCACCGAACAGCATCGCCATCAGACCGCCCACCATTACGACCGGGAACAATGAGCCTCCCCCGGTGAACGTGCGTGCCCCGCTGGCGAACGACACCCAGACCATCGCCCCCACCAGACCCATCAGCCCGACGATCAACACCACCGACCACAGCGGTTTGCTCTGCGGCGGCGGCACTTTCAGCGGCGTCGGCAACTCAATGGTCTCTGGCCGAAACGGCGGCGCCTCAGCAGTCTCTTTGCGGGCAAACCCATGTTTCATGACTTGGGGACCTCCAGTTCGGCCGGGTTGGCGTCGACAGGCAAGGTGTTGTGGCGCACCAGCGCATCAGCGCGCGACAGTGCCGGCCCAGCGGCCAGCAGCCGCAGCGCCAGCCACGGTGCCGGGTTGGGAGTGTGTTTCTTCAGGCCCAGCGCGTTCATGGTGTCCTCTTCGCGCGGAACCCCGAATCGCACACCGGATTCGGAAATCCACCACAACGACTCCAGCGTGCTCGCTGAGGGCGAATTGCCGGTGGATACCACATAATTGGCGTATTCCGGACCCAGATAGACGCGGTCGGCCTGCATCTGGGTGCCGGGTGTTTTCACCAAATCGACCACCTTGTCCGCCTGGTCCTCGGCCACCGGGATGGTCGGGCCAGCGATCACCGACGTGGTCGCCATCGACTCCCCGTCCACCTTCTCCCAATGCCAGCAGGCGGCCGCGTTGAGCTGGCTGTCCACCACGTGCGGGGGCGCGGCCGGAAACGCCGACAAGTCCAGCGTCTGCACCACCGGCAGCTTGGCCAACACCGGCCCGGCCACCACCGGCATCGCCGCCCCCGCGGGACCGGCGTTTTGCAGCACCTGAGCCACCACCGGCGAGACCGGCTGCACGCCGTCGGCGAGCACCACCGAGTAGGCGGTCTGACCACCCACCTGAGGAGTCGACACCACCGTCCCGATCGGACCCGGCGCCCCGGCGAACCGCGCCGGTAACCCCGCACCCGCGATCACCGGCACCGACAACTCCGGGCCCACCGGAATAGCATCAAACAGCGCCCGGCTCATCGGGCGAGACCCCGACACCGCGTCCTCACCCAATCCCAACGCCAACAGCACCGCGCGGGCACCCTGGTTGATCAACGAACGCCGGCCGTCGCGGATCAACCACACCGCGTCCCCATAGCGGCGCACCAGCGCATCATCAGCACTCAACACGTGGCGGCGCGGACCCAACTCCGGCTGGCCGTCAATGACGGTCACCGTCACCGGTTCTGGCGCTGCCGCCCCGAACGCCTTGGTGATCTCATCGCACACCAGCCACGACGAGCGGCCCGGCGAGGTCACCGCCATATCTTGCGGAGCGCCGGCAATACCGACCAGGGGGCCGCGCGGGTGTGCCTCGATCTCACTGCGCCGCACCCGAACCGGGGTCGACGCCTCCCCGACGATCAGCCGCGCCGAGGATAAATTCAGCGCCGGATACAGCTTGTCCCCGACGCGCACATACAGGGCACCGGAGTCCTGATCGGCCACAATCCGCGCCTGCCCCGCCGACCCGGCCGGGCGAATCAACGACCAGAACAAGGCCCCCAGACACAGCACCGCGGTGATCGTTACGCCCGCCAACAACGACATCGACTGTCGCCGGCCCGGCTCGGCTTCCATCCGAACCCGCCGCCGCGTCATCGCCAACACCGCCCGGCGGGCAAAAAACATGTGCCCCGACACCTGCACCCGTGTCGACAACCCCAGGCCGCGCCCGCGCCACCGCGACTCGTCGCCCTTGCCCGCTCCCGGTTCAACCACCGTCACATACCTACCTGTCGTCGATTACGCCACCAGCTCGCGACCGCACAGAGCGCCCAGAAATCGTTACCCGACAATGCGTTTCACCACCACACGGCCATGTGGAAAGTTCGAATATTGGACATGTCCACCCGGGGTGGGCGCCTCGATCACTTTCGTCGAGGACACGGCGAGCTGCACATGCTCAGGCCCCCTGCTCGAGAAGTTGGAAAACACCAAGTCACCGGCGCGCACATCAGCGCGATCTACCAGCGTGCCGTGGTGAATCATGTCGTAAGTCATGCGCGGCAAGTGCACCCCGGCGTGAGCGTAGGAGTCCATGACCAGGCCCGAGCAGTCATAGGTGCGGGGCCCGACCGCACCCCACACGTAGGGGTCCCCCAATTTCGTCTCGGCGTACTGCACCGCGCGCAGCGCCGTCCCGCTACCGCGACCGTCACCGGCCAGCACGGATTCGCGCTCACTGCCGCCCTGCTGACCCCCGGCGCCGCCGCGGGTCAGGCTGCTCATCAACGTCGCAGGTATCCCCGAGGCAACCCCACCGAGCCCGCTCAAGCCGCTCAGCCCGCCCCCGCCGCCGCCGGCGCCGCCCATCAAGCCACCCAGCCCCGAAAGCGGCATGCCGCCCACGCCCGGTGAACCCATCCCGCGATAGCCCGCGGCCAGCTGCCGCAGCCGCAGCGCCAACAACCGGTTTTGCGCCGTGGTCTGATCCAACTGGCGCTGCATCGCCTCCAAATGCTGATCCATCGTGGCCATGATCAGCCGCGCACCCGCCGGAGAACCACCCAACCCTGCCGTGGCCGCCCCCACCGCGCGGGCCTGATCGCGAATCACCCCCGAGGCGGCCCGCCCCTGCACACCGACCGCACCCCCTGCATCGACGGTCTCCCCCGAGTTCGTATCAAACCCGGCCGCGGTCACGTGCGCGCGCTGGTAGGTGCCCCCGGCCGCTGTCGCGCCACCAGTCAAGCTGCTATCTCCGCCAGCCGGAGCGGCCGGCACCGGACCCCGGTCACCACCGGCGGCGAACACCTGGCCCCCCGCAGCGCCATGCCCGGCAGGAAACAACCCGTGACCACGAGTCAGCAGCCGGTCCACCCCAGCCACAAACGCCGCAACACTCACCCACCAAAATTAACCCGGCCAAATCCCCCCGGCCACAGCCAAGCGCGCCCAGTTAGTAGCCGTGGTGGATATTCCAGTTGGCCTGCCCCACTTTGGCCTTCTGGTTATGCCCGTCATGGGCGACCCCATAGCGAGCCATCTGATAGTTCATCGACGCGCACGCATTGGCCACCGGATCCCAAATGTGGTTCGAGGTACCCCGCTGGTGGTACCGGGCGAACGTATCCGGCATCACCTGCCACGGACCCCGTGTCGCATGCAAAGGACCCCCGTCGACCTGGCGGGCCCCATGCGCGTTGGTATCAGACAAATTGATCGCGTTGGCCCGATAACTGGATTCATGGTCGGCGATGGTGGTCATACCTTCCATCCAGTTCGCCCGAGCCCGCGGGTCAGTGATCCCCATGCGATCCAGCGCTTCTTCCAAGTAGCGGCGCATCGCGCCGCGCCCACTAGCCCACACGCCTTTGCCTTCAAAAGAGACCTCCGACAACGGGATAGCGCCGCGATCCACGCCGGCAGCGCCCAGCGCTTCACGTCCGCTGGGTTCAGCCGCGCTCCATTGCGCCGACCGGCGCCCACCCATCCCGTGCCCCACCAGCGAGGCCGGAAGTGACGCCAGCCCGCTCAAGCCGCTCAGCCCGCCCCCGCCGCCGCCGGCGCCGCCCATCAA
>NZ_LQPH01000138.1 GCF_002102255.1 Mycobacterium nebraskense | reverse complement strand
CCATGCTGCGCGACCACGCTGTCTACCAACCCGCAACCACTACTGCGGCGGCTTGACAACGTCATTGAGATTCTCCTTCCACCTATCGGGCAGCGTAGCCCCGGCTAGAGTTGCGGCTCCGGGAAATTTGGATCCCAACTGTGTGAGGGCTCAAATCGGGCGGCCCAGAACCCGGATTTGGTCAGCCGCGCGACCTCTTCGCGCAGCAGGATCCCGATTTTCGTCGCGAATTCGCGAGGCAGCTCCAGCGCGGCGGTTGCCGCCACCCCGAGCTGATGGCTTATTTCGGGCTCGCAGATGGGCGCGCAGCGTAGCCGTCCCGCGTCGACGTCGGCGCCACAAGCCGCCGGCGGCAGCACCGTATACCCGAGGCCCGCCTCGACCAGATTCTTCGCAACCTCCAGCGAATCTGTCGAAAACCGCGCCGTGATACCAACTTTCAGACGAAGCGCGGTGTTCTCCAGAGTATTGCGGATGCCGGTGGCGGCGCTGGGCATCACGAGCGGCAGCGTGGCCAGGTCACTGAAGCACACTGGGCTGGTGGGCGACAGATCAGACGTTGGCCCCCCGACGAGAACGAGGTCCTCGACGACGAGATGCCGGTAGAAAAGGCGGTCATCGGACACCGGATTGATCACCGCCAAGTCGATAGCGCCCTTGAGCATGCGCTGGACGAGTTCGTCCGTCTCGGCCACCGCGACCCGGAAATGCACGTTGGGAAACGCCGCGCTCAGTGTCGCCAGGAGCGGCGCGGCCAGCACACCGGCCGCGGTGGGCACCATGCCGAACAGCAATCCGCGCTCGATCCGCGCCAGCGGCGATCCCGCATAGCGGACCGCGAGCTCAAGCTGGCGCAGGGGTGCGGCCGTCGACGAGCGCAATCGTTCGCCCTCCTCGGTGAGGTGCACTCCCCTGCGAGTCCGATGGAAAAGCACGATGCCGAGGTCTTCCTCCAACAGCCGGATTTGGCGACTCAGCGCCGGTTGGGCGACTCCCAACACGGCGGCGGCACGCGAGATCGAGCCCTCCTCCGCTATCCGCAGGAAGTACTTGAGTCGGTGGGTATCCATCGCTTCCAGATCTACCAGTCATACAAAATCGGCATGACTGATTTCCCGAATTGGTATTACCTGATCACCTCGATCCCGCCATATCGTCGGGCGAGGTCAGCATGGCGTCACAGTGGGATGCCGTGCGGGTCTGGCTGGCGAATCGAGTCGAGCTTCTGAGAGGGACCGCGATGACGGTGCAAGACGAGCAGGACTGGGTGCAGTTGCTGGGATTGGATCGGCTGCCCGAGCACATCATCGGCAAGCGGGTGACTGAGCTGATGGACCTGTCCGGCAAGAAAGCCTTCGTGACGGGTGCCGGGGGCGACGGCCTGGGGCAGGCGATCGCCAACCGGCTGGCCGGCTGCGGCGCCGATGTGGCACTGATCGGCCGGACCTTCGAGAAGGTGGAGCGGCGCGCTCAGGAGGTCGAGCAGCGCTGGGGAGTGCGGGCCATCCCCGTCAAGGCCGACATGTCCGATTGGGATCAAGTGCACGCCGCGGTGGAACGGGCGCACGGCGTACTCGGCGGCCTGGACATCATGGTCAACAATCCGGTGATGGTCGCTGCCGGTCCGTTTGAGAGGCAGACCAAGGACGAGATCGATTACACGGTCCTGGGCAGCCTGACCATGATGATGTACGGCGCACATGCCGCACTGCAGTACCTGCTTCCGCAGGGCTCGGGGAAGGTCATCAACATCGGATCGGTCGGCGGCCGCATCCAGCAGCGCGGCCTCGTCGTCTACAACGCGTGCAAGGCCGGGGTGATCGGTTTCACCCGCAATCTCGCCCACGAGGTCGCGCCGCGCGGTGTCAATGTCCTGGGCGTGGCGCCGGGCATCATGATCAAACCCGAGATGAGGCAGTACCTGCTCGACCCGCAGGACGACCAGCAGCGCGCCGGCCGCGGCGCGATTCACGAGGCGATCACCAACCAAGTCCAACTCGGGCGTGCCTCGTTGCCCGAGGAAGCCGCCAACATGGTCGCGTTCCTGGCCTCGGAGGCCGCCGATTACCTGTGCGGCCAGACCATCGACGTCGCCGGCGGCCAGTGGATGGGTTAGCAGTGACCGCAACGAGTTTCAGAAGGCGCCCGCGTTGCTGACTAACGCCGAGGTCATGGAGGAGGCGATCGGGCAGAACGGGTTGGCCGACTTCGGCGACGACTCGTTCGCCGAAGGCCTCGACATCCTGCTCGCCGCGCTGCGCGACGAGGCACGGCTGGACGACCGCGGCCAGGCGTTCCTGCATCAGCGCATCGTGGGTTACCTGTCGCAGCGTTTGCAGGTCGAGGATTGGTATCGACGCCATCCCGAGATCGACGACGTACCCATCAACGAGCCGCTGATCGGTCTGGGATTGCCGCGGACCGGGTCCACCGCGCTGTCGATGCTGCTGGCGCAGGATCCCGATGTCCGGTATCTACGGCGATGGGAATCGTCGCAACCGTGTCCGCCGCCCGCGACGGTGCGGGGCGTCGATCCACGCATCCCGTTCGACAAGGGCGAAATGGTCGGCACCCGCCACCACGTACCGGGTGACACGCATGGCCCGATGGAGTGCCACGAGTTGATGGCTCTCGACTTCAAGTCGCACATCTTCCAGTCCTTCGCCGAAATCCCCTCTTATTCAACGTGGTTGATCCAGGAGGCCGACCTCGTCCCGACGCTGCGGTATCAGCGACGGGTGATGAAGCTGCTGCAGTGGGGCGAGCCCGAGCGGCCGTGGCGCCTGAAATGCCCGTCGCACGTGTTATGGCTGGGCGCCCTGGACGCTGTGTTTCCGGACGCGCGATTCGTGATGACACACCGCGATCCGACCGACGTCATCTTGTCGGTGGCCGATCTGTACGCCGACATCATCGGATCGTTCAGCAACGAGATCGACCGCCACTACATCGGCCGGCTCAACATCGAGCATTGGTCGCTGGGGATGGAGCGCGCACTGGAGTTCCGCGCGAACGGCGCAGAGGATCGGTTCTACGACATCGACTTCCGCGCCATGCAGGACGATCCGATCGGCGAGGTCACCCGATTGTATGCATGGCTGGGCGCCCCTGTGGGTGCCCGGTTCGAAGCACGAATGCAGAGTTGGTGGACGCACGCCGCCACCGAGCGTGAGCCGAGCTCACACGCCGACCCGGTGGAGTTCGGCATTGACCTAGACGAGGTCCGGCCCCGATTCGCGCGCTATGTCGATTGTGCGCGCCGGTGGACTGCGCACCGAAACACCGACGAACAGGAGCCAACGGATGACCATTGATCTGACCGGGGGTATCGATCCGGCGCGCGAGTACATGTTGGCTCAGCGGCCGCAGGATCCGGAGATGCGTGACTCGGTGAGCTTTTGGGTGGTCGACGACCGCGGCGAGATTGGCTTGCCGCGCATCGGAATCGAAGCCGTAGGCGCCAATTGGGACGCCCACGACATCCAAGTGAATGCCGCTTTCCCCGACGGCCGGGTCTACCGGTTGCGGGGCAACGGGCCGTCGCTGCCCGCCCAGGGGTCCGACGGGCGGGCCAGCGTCTTGGGCGCCGGGGGCCTCGCGTTCCGCTGCATCGAGCCCTTCGAAACCTGGACGATGTCGTATGACGGGCCGGCGGTGCAGACGTCCTCTGCCGACTTGGTCGACGGGAAGAAGGATGGCCCGTCGGTGGACATCAGTTTTCGTGTCGAGGCGAAGATGGCGGTTCCCCCCTGGGTGCAGGGTGCACTGCAGCCCGACGCCGACGCACAACTCAAGACGACCGCGGTGGGCGCCATCATGGGCGGCCCGCGGTGCGAGCAGTTGTTCACCGCCACAGGCGAATTCCACGCGGCCGACAAAGACCACAGGTTCACCGGCAGTGGGCTGCGAATCCGGCGTACCGGAGTGCGCAAGCTCGCCGGCTTCTGGGGACACTCGTGGCAGTCGGCGGTCTTCCCCGACGGCAGAGCTTTCGGATACATCGCCTACCCGCCTCGCGCCGATGGCGAGGCCTCGTTCAACGAGGGATTCGTCTTCACGGGAGACGGCGGCCTCGTCCCGGCCCGAGCTGTCCAGGTACCGTGGCTGACCCGGCTTCGGCCGTTGGGCGAGGATGTCTCGCTGGTGCTGCAGACGGCGGATGGCGTCGTCGAAATCGCCGGCGAAACCGTCTTTTCCACCCATGACATCCACCACAACGACGACATGTACTCGATGCAGGCGCTCAAGCAGGAGATGCCCAGTTTCCCCGCGCTGCAGCAGGCCGGCGTGCGCTACACCTGGGATGGCGTAGAGACCTATGGGATGCTCGAGCGCTCCAATCCGCTCGACAAGATCGATCGCGACTAAGAGAGGAACCGAAAAGACCGATGAGCCAGTCACTGTCGGGGAAGGTAGCGCTGATCACCGGCGCCGCACGAGGACAAGGTCGAGCCCACGCCGCGCGCCTGGCCGCCGAGGGTGCCGACATCGTCGCCGTCGATATCGCCGGACCGTTGCCACCGAGCGTTCCCTACGATTCCCCGACGCCCGACGATCTGGCCGAGACGGCGCGGCTCGTGACCGCGAGCGGTCAACAGGTCATCACCGCCGCCGTCGACATCCGCGATCTGGACGCGCTCCAAGCCGCCGTGGACAAGGCGGTGGGTGAACTGGGGCGTCTCGACGTCATCGTCGCCAACGCCGGGATCTGCAGCCCCGCCCCCTGGGACCAGATCACTGCGCAGGCGTTCCGAGACACCATCGACACCAACGTAATCGGCACCTGGAACACCGTGATGGCGGGTGCACACCACATCATCGACGGCGGTCGCGGCGGCTCGATCATCCTGATCGGTTCCGCTGCCGGCATCAAGATGCAGTCGTTCATGATTCACTACACCGCAAGCAAACACGCGGTCGTCGGGATGGCGCGCGCATTCGCCGCGGAGCTCGGCCGATACAACATCCGCGTCAATAGCCTGAACCCGGGCGCGGTTTCGACGCCGATGGGCACCGGCCGGATGCGCGAGGCGCTCCAATCGGCCGCCGACGACTACCCACACCTGCGTGGTATGCATAAACCACTGCTGCCCGAAGGCATTGCGCAGCCGGAAGACATCGCGGATGCAGTGGCCTGGCTGGCGTCAGACCAATCCAGACTGGTTACCGCAAGCCAGGTTTCGGTCGATATCGGCGTGGGTTATGTTTGATGCGCGGGCTGAAGGACAGAACATTCCTGATCGCCGGAGGAGCCACCGGAATCGGTGCCGCGACCGCGGAACGCCTTGCCGGCGAAGGGGCTTCCGTCGCCGTCGGTGACCTCAACATCGCCGGCGCCACCGCCACCGCGGAACGGATCGCCGAGTCCGGTGGACGCGCGATCGCCGTGGAATTCGACCTTGCCGACGAAGCGTCCGTGCGGCGCCTCGTCGACGTGACCATAGGGGAGTTCGGTGCGATTCACGGTCTGCACAACGTCGGTGCCGACCTTTCCGACCACAACCTGGGGCGCGACACCACGATCCTGGATACCGACATGGACGTCTGGCTGCGCACCCTCGACGTCAACCTGCTCGGCTACGTCCGCACCATCCGGGCCGTACTCCCCCACCTGCTGGACCAGGGTGGCGGCAGCATTGTGAACACCTCCTCCGGAGCGGCCCTGGGCAGCGACCCGCTGCATGTCGCCTACGGCGCCTCGAAGGCCGCGGTGAACCACCTGACCCGCCACGTCGCCGTCAATTGGGGCAAACACAACATCCGGAGCAACGGCGTCATGCCCGGGCTGGTGATGGGCGAAACTCAGGAACGTCAGAACGACATACAGCTGCAGCAGGCCTTCTTCATGTTCGGCAAGACCACCCGACTGGGCAGACCCGACGACCTCGCCGCAATCACGGCCTTTCTGCTGTCGGACGAAGCCGAGTGGATCACCGGCCAGGTCTGGTACATCGGCGGCGGCTCGCACCTGCGGCAATAGCGACTCGGCGGGCATCGTTGGTCATGCCCCGGCGTAGTGCGGGGAATAGCAAAGAACACCTCGCCGCCCGACGAGACGATTGTCGCTATCGATGCCGGTCGATAGGGTCGCTGTTCATGGGCGTGCTGCGCTTCCTCTGGCAACGAGTACTCGCCTTCGACCGGCTCGGTGCGCGCATTCCCCAGCTAATCCAGACATGGCTGACGGAGTTTTTCTTCGTGATGCCGTTGACGTTCTTCATCGGCAAGGTGATCGATATCCACGGCGCGCTGGGTGTGCCCGGCACCGGCGAACGGCTGGACGGAACCTTCTGGGGCGCGCTTGTGGTTTCGCTCGTTTTCGGTTTCTTCTTCGTCCGCTCCCTCGTGAGGCCCCGGATGGTGCAGGGATCTTGGACGCCGACGGTGCACGCGGATATCGGGCCGGTGACCGTCTACGGCGGTAACCCCGCGTGGCGCGTGACCTACCCGTACCTGACCAGTCACCCGTCGTACGCGCTGCTCTTACTGATTACCGCCCCGATCCCGGCCGTCATGTGGGCGGCCACCGCTAACCAGGGCGACAGCACGTTCTACTGGCGAGCGTGCGGCATCGTCGGCCTGATCATCATCGCTGGCATGGCGCTGACGCGCGTATTGGCTTGGTACGTCTTTCGATTCGGCCGCCGTCAGCTCGACACGCAACTGCATGGCTTGGGGATCTCGCAACGTCGACTCGGGTGGGAAATCGCCTGGAAACCGGTGCTGGTGTTGGTGATCTTGATGTACGCCGTCGTCTGCATCCCGTTGGCTGGGCTCTGGCTGAAGGAGCAACGGGCGATCGCGGCCCTGCCGGTCGTCACCGCCGCCGACGCGGAACATCCCGGCGAATATCGCCGGGTGAAAGGCACTGTGGCCTCGAAACCCGTCTACTGGGCTCCGCTGGGCTTGGGCCGCGGCGGCAACAACTACGCGGGAGCCGGTGTGCTGGTGGCGCTGGCCAGCGGCGGCGAGGCGCTGGTGCTCGCCGATTCGATGGCGGTCCCGGACTTCAAGGGGATGATGTCGCGTGTTCACAACGGCCAGCTCACGGCCACCGGCAAGGTGATCGATGCCGTCACGCCCGACCAGCGGAAGTACTACGGCTTCGATGAGGACGCGTTTCCGGTGCCCCCGTCCGCGGGCCGGGTCGTGCTGTTGTTGTCCCAGCCCTGACCGCCGGTCGCGCAATCCGGCAGAATCGTGCTGCCCGGGTACGACCCCCCCATGACGGAGGTAACGCCCGAAGGTGCATCGGAAGGAATGCCATGACCACGAGTGAATACCGCGTCGACGGGATGAGCTGCGGCCACTGCGAGGCGGCCGTCAAGGACGAGGTCGGCCGCCTGCCCGGCGTGGAGCGCGTGGACGTCAGCGCCGACACGGGCAGGCTGGTGATCACGAGTTCGGTTCCCATCGACGCGGCCGCCGTCCTCGGTGCGGTCGACGAGGCCGGCTACGAGGCTGTCCTAGTGGCATGAGCGCAGCACCGGTGAACCATATCGAGCTGGAGATCGCGGGGATGACGTGCGCGTCGTGCGCCGCCCGGATCGAGAAGAAACTGAACAGACTCGACGGCGTCGCCGCCACCGTCAACTACGCCACCGAAAAGGCCGCTCTCACGGTCCCCCCGGGGTACGACCCGCAGTTGCTGATCACCGCCGTCGAACAGGCCGGTTACACCGCCGCTCTGCCGCGGGAGGAGCCCGCACCGGAGAAGGCCGCCGACCCCGAACTGACCGCGCTTCGCACCCGCCTGATCACCGCGGCCGTGCTCGCCGGCCCGGTCATCGCCATGGCGATGATTCCCGCCTTGCAGTTCCGCTATTGGCAGTGGGCCTCGCTGGTCCTGGCCGCACCGGTCGTCGTGTGGGCCGGCCGCCCCTTCCACGCCGCCGCCTGGGCCAATCTCAGGCACGGCGCCGCCACCATGGACACCCTCGTCTCGATCGGAACGCTGGCGGCATTCCTGTGGTCGCTGTATGCGCTGTTCTTGGGGACGGCCGGACAACCGGGGATGCGCGACGACTTCGAGCTGACCGTTCGGCCCTCCGACGCTGCGGGCAACATCTACCTCGAAGTCGCCGCGGGAGTGACTCTGTTCGTGCTGGCCGGGCGGTACTTCGAGAAGCGCTCCAAGCGGACGGCGGGCGCCGCGCTGCGCGCCCTGCTGCAGCTCGGCGCCAAGGATGTGGCGGTATTACGGGACGGCGTCGAGATCCGCATCCCGGTGGACCGCCTCGCGGTCGGCGACGACTTCGTGGTGCGGCCCGGGGAGAAGGTGGCCACCGATGGCATCGTGGTCTCGGGTTCCTCGGCCGTGGACGCCTCGATGCTCACCGGCGAATCCGTCTTCGCCGAGGTCGGCGAGGGCGACACCGTCACCGGCGCCACCGTCAACGCAGGCGGGCGCATCGTCGTGCGCGCCACCCGGGTTGGCGACGACACCCAGCTCGCGCACATGGCCAAGCTGGTCGAGGAGGCCCAATCCGGCAAGGCCGAGGTGCAGCGGCTCGCCGACCGCATCTCCGGCGTCTTCGTCCCCGTGGTCATCGGCATCGCCCTGGCCACGCTCGGCGGATGGATCGCGTTGGGCTTCCCGCTCACCGCGGCCCTGACCGCGGCCGTCGCGGTGCTCATCATCGCCTGCCCGTGCGCGCTGGGGCTGGCTACCCCGACCGCCCTGCTGGTCGGCACCGGCCGCGCTGCTCAGCTCGGCGTGTTGATCAAGGGGCCCGAAGTCCTGGAGTCCACCCGCAACGTCGACACGATCGTGCTCGACAAGACCGGCACCGTCACCACCGGGAAGATGACTCTCGTCGACGTGGTCAGCGGGCCGGGGACCGACCGCGAAACGTTGCTGCGCTACGCCGGGGCGCTCGAGGACGCGTCCGAACACCCCATCGCGCAGGCCATCGCCAAGGCCGCCAAGGCCAAGCTCGGCGCCCTGCCCGCGCCCGAGCTCTTCACCAATCTGGAAGGCAACGGCGTGCGGGGCAATGTCGACGGCCACACCGTCGTCGTCGGGCGCGCGAGCCTGCTGGCCGATTGGGACCAGCCGCTGGACGCCGCGCTGTCGGCGGGCAAGGCCCGCGCCGAGGCCGACGGCAAAACCGTGGTCGCCGTCGGGTGGGACGGCCGCGCCCGCGGCGTCCTGGTAGTCGCCGACACCGTCAAACCCACCAGCGCGGAAGCGGTCCGGCAGTTCAAAGCTCTGGGCCTGACGCCAATCCTGCTGACCGGCGACAACGCGGCCGTCGCGAATCGGATCGCCGACCAGGTCGGCATCGCGCAGGTCCTGTCCGAAACAATGCCCGCCGACAAGGTCGCCGCCATCAAGCGGTTGCAGTCCGAGGGCAAGGTCGTCGCGATGGTCGGCGACGGCGTCAACGACGCCGCGGCGCTGGCCGCCGCCGACCTCGGCGTGGCCATGGGCACCGGCACGGACGTCGCGATCGAAGCCGCCGACCTCACCGTCACCCGCGGTGACTTACGCGCCGCCGTCGATGCGATTCGGCTGTCCCGGCGGACGCTGACCACCATCAAGGCCAACCTGTTCTGGGCCTTCGGCTACAACGTCGCCGCCATCCCGCTCGCCGCGCTCGGCATGCTCAACCCGATGCTCGCCGGCGCCGCGATGGCCTTTTCCAGCGTTTTCGTCGTCGCCAACAGCCTGCGGCTCCGCTCGTCCACCAGCGTCACAGACGCCTAGATCGCCACGCCCACACGCCACGCTGGCAGGCGGACCGGTGGGGCTGGTGTGGGATAGTTGTTCGGACCCACCGCGTTCGAAAAGACCACGGGTCCGCCCCGCGCAGCGATCGACTTAGCAAAGGCAACGACCGTTGGACCAATTCTTCGGACGACTGTCCTTGCTGCACGGCTGGTTTCCGCCGACCGTGCAGGGAGTGACGCTGCTGGTGCTGATCATCGCGATCCAGTGGCGCGCGCGGGGCTGGCTCAAGCGGGTGCTACCCGTCGCCCTGATTGCCGCCGCCGCGGTGACCGCACTCTCGTATTGGTACATCACGTCCCTCGGCGTGGCCGGGGACCCGGCGCCGACAGCGCTGTGGCTCTGGATCGCGCTGACCGGCCTGGCCGCCGCGGTTTTCCTGGTGGGATGGCGTGGCATCCGCTGGTGGCGTCGCGGGGTGGCGGTGCTGTCCATACCGCTGTGCGCGTTGTGTGCGGGAATGGCGTTGAACGGCTGGGTGGGCTACTTCCCGACGGCACTAGCCGCGTGGAATCAGTTGACCTCGGGGCCGCTGCCCGATCAGGTCGACCGGCTGCGGGTCACCGAGATGCAGGTCGCCGGGACCAAGCCCAGCAAGGGCGTCGTGGTACCGGTGGACATCGACGACAACGCCTCCCACTTTCGCCACCGCCGAGAATTGGTCTATCTGCCTCCCGCATGGTTCAACAGCAATCCGCCACCTCGGCTGCCGGCGGTCATGATGGTCAGCTCGGCCTTTAACACCCCGGCCGACTGGCTGGGCCCTGGTGGCGCGTTCACCACCATCGACAACTTCGCCGCCGCGCATCACGGCTTCTCCCCGGTGCTGGTGTTCGTCGATCCCACCGGTTCGTTCGACAACGACACCGAGTGCGTCAACGGCAGCCGGGGCAACGCCGCCGACCACCTGGCCAAGGATGTCGTGCCGTTCATGGTGTCGAACTTCGGCGTCAGCGCCGATCGAGCCAACTGGGGCGTAGCCGGCTGGTCGATGGGCGGTACCTGCGCGGTGGACCTGGCCGTGATGCATCCGGAGATATTCAGCGCGTTCGTGGACATCGCCGGTGACCGCAGCCCCAATGTCGGCCCCAAGGATCAGACGATCGCCAAGTTGTTCGGCGGCAACCGCACTGCGTGGGCCGCGTTCGATCCGCTCACGGTGATCGCGCGGCATGGTCGCTACACCGGGTTGTCGGGCTGGTTCGATGTCCCGGGATCGTCGGAGCCGCGCAACGTCGCCGAGGAAGCCCATCCCACCGGCAGCGCTCCCAGCACCGACCCCGTCGCCAACCCGGAGGGCCAGGACGCCGCCGCCAACGCGCTATGTGCCGCCGCCACCGCCAACGGCATCGACTGCGCCGTTGTCAGTCAGCCGGGCAAGCATGACTGGCCGTTTGCCGCCGGGGCGTTCGCCGCGGCACTCCCCTGGCTGGCCTCGGCGCTGGGAACGCCCGCAGCCGAGCCGGTGCAGCTGCCCCAGCGTGGCGGCGGGGAATCACACTGATCGCGAAATTCACAGCTGACCCTCCCGTAACGCATCCGACATATTAGCCCTGCTAGTGGTACGGTTCGCTGCTGATGGCTGGCGATTTTCTGCACGACGGACGACCCCTCCGCGGGTCGGCCCGGCGGGCGCCGCGGCGCAGCCATCGACGGGTCCAGTCCGGCTCCTTCGCTCCAGGCCTTCGTCTGCCCGCGATGAATCGCCGCCAGTTTCTGGGTTCGCTCGCTGCGTCGGTCGTCGCCGGGGTGGGTGCGGCCCGCCTGGTGGTCGACCCGCAGCCGCGAACCTTCGCTCAGGCGCCGCTGGCCTCCGCGGCGACTTCCGGCCCCACCGCCCCGACGGCCCTGTTACCGCCCCCTCCCTTGAGCGCCCGCATCCCGCTGCCCGGCGGCGGCGCGCTGATGAAGATCCCCGGTGAGGGTGACCTGCTCGCGCTGACCGTCGACGACGGCGTCAACAGCGAGGTGGTGCGCGCGTACACCCAGTTCGCCAAGGACACCGGTGTGCGGCTGACCTACTTCGTCAACGGCACCTACGATTCCTGGACCGAGAACAAGGAGATGCTGCGACCCCTGGTCGATAGCGGGCAGATTCAGCTCGGCAACCACACGTGGTCACACCCGGACCTGACGACACTGACCAAAGAGCAGGTCGCCCAGCAGCTCAGCCGCAACGACGAATTCCTCAAGAAGACTTATGGAATCGGTGCGAAGCCTTACTGGCGGCCGCCGTACGCGAAGCGCAACGCCGTCGTCGACGCCGTCGCCGCCGACCTGGGCTACACGGTGCCGACGTTATGGTCGGGGTCGCTGTCGGATTCGACGTTGATCACCGAGGAATACATCGTGCAGATGGCCGACCAATACTTCACCCCGCAGGCCATCGTCATCGGGCACCTCAACCACCTGCCCGTGACGCACGTCTACCCGCAGCTCGTCGACGTGATTCGCGAGCGCAACCTGCGCACCGTCACGCTCAACGACGTATTCCTCAAAACGCCCTAACGTCGGGCGAAGGCGGCGAGGCGCTCATCAAGCGCGGCATGAAAGTGCCCGATCGCGCTCTCGTGCCGGCCAAACTCCACGAATTCGTTTGCACCCGAGTGCAATCCGCGTTGCACGCCCTCCGACATCTCGTTGTCCTCCACCCCGCCGCGGGCGATGAAGCTACCGGCCCCCGCCGGGTTGCTCGGCGGATCGGCCGACGATCGGTCGGTTCCGTCGGCAAACTCGGGCCTGACCATCGAGTAGACGACGAGCGTGCTGTGGTCGATGTCCACCGGGTCGACCACGATCACGAGCACCAGATCCGGGAACGTCGCCACCATGACGTTGGGGAACAGCTGATACACATAGGTTACCCGCGCGTCCGTCGTCCAGCTGCTCTCCTGGCGTTCACGCAGCCGTTCAATGTTGCGGTACGGGAAGGTGATCCGGCTGTTCGGACCGAATGTCTCGACCACATTGAGGTCGTCGTATTGCACCGGGAAGAAGGTGTCCCTGTGCGTCGACCGGATGTGGTAGCCCTCCAGGAACTGTTCGACGAGAACCTTCCAATTCATCGCCTTGGCAGTGGACTCCACGTACACGAGCCGGCGCGCCGGGACCAATTTGTCCCGCCAAGCGGTCCCGTCCGCCAACGCCGCCAGCGCCTCGTCTACCAGAACTTGTGCGCCGGCATGAAAGTCCAGCGCGCCGATGACGATGAGACCGTCCACCTCGCGGCTGGGGACCTCGACCAAACCGCGGGTCGACGCGTCCAGGCCGGGGAACGCCTCGGCATTGGGCACGTGTGAGAGCGAACCGTCCAGGCGATAGGTCCAGCCGTGGTAGCGACACACCAAGGCGTGGGAGCAGCCGGCCTCCTCGACGAGAGCGAAACCGCGATGCCGGCATGCGTTGCGGAACACCCGCGCGCGTCGGTCGCGCCCCCGCACCGCGAACAGCGGCACGCCGAAGACGATTCGCTCGACGTGGTCACCCGGGTTGGGGATCGTCGCCGAGGGAACGAAGACACTCGGCATCGCACGAAGCAACCGGCGCTCCTCGGCGAATCGGCTTGGATCTAAGTAGTTTTCGACCGGCTCACGCCAGGGGTCGCCCTCGTCGGTGGTACCGGCGTCGATGTGGGCGAGGACGCGCCGGACGATCTCCACATCGTCGGCGAGCACCGACTTTGTCGGCGAACTCATGGGTGCAGTATCACACTACTGATGTCACGCGTCAATGAATTGGTGATACCGTTGTCAGCCGTGCCCGCCCTACCTCGATCCCGAGCGAGCGACCTGATCGATACCCGGCCGCTGAGCGCGCGTTCCGTGCTGGCGTCGGCGTTGCTGGGGTCCGACCGGGGGCGGCTCACGGTGGCGGAACTGGTCGCGGTGGCCTCGTTGTTCGGCATCAACCCCGGCGCGGCCCGCACGTGCCTGTGGCGGATGGTGTCCAACGGCGAACTGACCGCCGACGACGGTAGCTACACGCTCGCGGGGCGATTGTCGGAGCGGCGCGACCGCGTCGACGAGGCGTCACGGATCGACGACGCGGCCGCCCAGCGCTGGGACGGAACGTGGGAACTGGCGATCGTCGCGCTGGAGCGCAGATCGGCGAGCGATCGCATGGAGCTGAGAAAGGCGGCGACGGCCCTGCATCTGGTCGAGCTTCGGGAGGGCGTCTGGATCCGCCCGGATAACCTTGATCCGCAACGGTTTCCGGCACTCAGGGCAGTCCTGGACCAGCAGTGCACCCACTTTCACGGCGCTGCCACAGACATCACTGCCGACAGGGTGCGATTGCTCTTTTCCCTCGATGACTGGGCCGACGACGCCAGGGCACTCTTCGACGCCATGGATGCCGTGCTCAACACGGGCGAGCGTGACGATTCGACCGAAAGCTTCACCTACGAGTTCGCGCTTTCAATCGCCGTGGTCCGCCATCTCCAGCTCGACCCGCTGCTGCCCGTCGAACTCACCGGCGACCGTTGGCCGGGCCACACATTGCGCAGCGGCTACCGACGTTTCGATCGCACCTTCAAGCGGCGGATGAACAGCGCGTTCCGCAGGCCATAGTCGCGCTACAGGGAGTCGACAACCTCTTTCGCCTCGCGCAAGCCCGCGCCGGTCAACTCCCGGTACCGCTTGATCGCGGCGATCTTGTTCCCGGAACGGGCGAGGCCGACGACTTCCGCGGGCACACCGTTCTCGAACACACCCGGTGCGGTAGCGCCCGCGTCGCCGCCGAACGTCGGGCACGGGAGCTCGAGCCTTTCAGACAGCAGGCGCACCTGCTGTTCGAGCAGCGCGAGACGACGGTAGATGTGCGGATCTTCCATGCCATTACGATAATCCGATGCGACGCCGTGTCGGCGATTGCGATGGCCGTGCTCGGTGGCTCACCAGGCGCGGACCGGCCTTCTGGTTCCTTGGTTGCGTCCTATCAACATTGGCCTGCAACATGATTCGGGCCGGAGCGCTCGCTGACTTCGTCGCGCGCGGTGCCTACGGCACCCGGCATTCGGTCGCCGTCTGGGGCGTGATCACGATGTACGCTGCCCGCGACTGGAGGTAGTACTGCAGTCGCACCGCCCAGAGTCGTGCGTACCGCAGCTCTACCGCCGCGAACTCCGGTCGCAGATAGTAGCGCCACGCTATCCGAGCGATCACTGCCGGCGGTGGCGCGCCGCGGACCGCCCGGGCATATCCGCACACGAGGAGCCGGCTGGGGTCACCCCGGCCCTCTCCGCCGAACAGTAAGGCCACCTGTGACATGGCAACCACATTCCGCACCGTCCACGACGACGCCGAGGTCGTCGCATAGATGCGGCCGCCGTGCGTAACGAACCACAGCGGCACCGCGAACGGCGTGCCCTTCTGCGAACGGCTGGCGACAATCATCACTCGTGAAGCCTGGAGCGCCGCAGTAAGTTCCGGCGAGTCGAAGGGCTGGATGTCGTTCGTCTGGTCGACAGCCGAAGACGAAGTCCACCGTGTTGGCGTCACCGGCGACGTCGATACCTTACGAAGCGAACCGTAGTCCCAGGCCACGATTCGTTCGGGCATGACCCGATAGGTGCGATCGCTGATGGCCTTGGCCATCCCTCTGAGGGTTAACGAACGCAACCGGAACCACTGTGGACCGTCGTCGACAACCACAACGACATTGCGATCGGCAAGATTTGGGCTGCCCTCCGGCACTTGGACGATGCGCGGCGACCGCGCAGGGTCGGTCGGCTTGTCAAGACTCAATCTCACAGGCAGGACAAGGATCTCATCGTCTACGGTGACGGCCAACGCGGCCCGCGGGGGAGAATGCGCCAAGTCGGCCACCGCGCTGGCCTCAACGTCACGAGTGATCACGAGGCGCCCGTCCGGTAGAAATGCCCCCGAGCACACAGTACGCGCGTCACCCCGCCGGCCGGATGTTCTGGTTGATGTGGAAGACGTTGCCCGGATCGTATTGCGCCTTGATCTCGGTGAGCCGCTGATAATTCGGACCATAGGTCGCCCGGACCCGCTCTTGGCCCTCGTCCATCATGAAGTTCACGTAGGCACCGCCGGCCGAGTACGGATGGGTGGCGTCCCAGTAGTCGACGGCCCAGCGCTTCAACAGCTTTGCGTTCGCCGGGTCCGGGTCCACTCCCGCGATGACTTGCGAGAAGTTAACGTCCCGATACGCCCACGCCGTCTCGGATTGGCCGACCTGGTGCACCGCGCCGTCGATCGGGTACAGGTGCATCGTGGAGTGCATGGTCGGCAGTTCCTCGGTGAAGCGGGCATGGGCTTGCACCGCGGCGTCGGGAATCGTTCGGACGAAGTCGCCGCGCCAATACCATTGCAGTCCTTTGGGATACAGGCCATCGAAGGTCGACTGCAGCGCGGGATAGGGCACGGTACCCAGGCCGTCAAAGGCGGGTTCCATCTGCCGGACCGGCGCGAACGCCTCCTCGGCGCCCGCGGGATCGCCCGTGTAGCACCAGACCACGGCGCAAGCCTTCTGCAAGTGGAACGCCTCGGGGAACGGCGCCACCGGCGGGACAGTCATGGCCGCGAAGAATCCATAGAGATCCTCGTCCTGCGCGGGCATGAAGTCCCGGTACCACGAGAGGATGTCGGCGGTGGCCGACGAGGGCCACGCCGTGGGACCGCAGATCACCGTGTGAACCGGGTGCAGGCGGAACGTGAAAGAGGTGACCACGCCGAAGTTTCCACCGCCGCCGCGCAGCGCCCAGAACAGGTCGGGGTGCTCCGATTCCGACGCCGTCACCACTTTGCCGTCGGCCAGCACGACCTCGGCCTCCAGCAGATTGTCGATGGTGAGGCCGTGCTTGCGGGTGAGGTAGCCGTGGCCGCCGCCCAGGGTCAGGCCGCCGACACCGGTGGTGGAGATGATGCCGGTCGGCGTCGCCAGACCGTACGCGTGCGTCGCGCCGTCGACCTGCGCCCACGTCGCTCCACCCTGCACGCGGGCGGTGCGCCTTTCCGGGTCGACGTCGACGCGGTTCATCAGCGACAGGTCGATGACGAGGCCGCCGTCGACGGAACCGAAACCGGGGCCGTTGTGGCCGCCCCCGCGCACGGCGACCGCGAGGTTTGACCTGCGGGCGAATTCGAGCGCGCCCGCGATGTCGGCAGCCGATCCGCAGCGCACGATCACCGCCGGGCGCTTGTCGATCATGGCGTTGTGCAGGGCCCGCGCCTCGTCGTACCCGGGGTCCTCCGGCAGGATCACCTGCGAGCCGAGCCTGGCGCGTAATTCATCGGTTGCGGTTGTGAGGCTCATGGCCCACACCTCCTTGTTTGCTCGCGGGTGTTGATGCCGCGACGTTACGAGGCCCGTCAGCCGCACGTCATGACCACAACCGAGCATTTCCGAGGCATTCCACGATAGTCACATCTGACTATCGACCGACCCACATCGGCGCGGTTACCTTGTTTGCATGGCGCTGTGGGTGCAGCCCCCGCTCCCGGCCGAACTGATCGCTCGTCGCCGCGGCCCGCTTGTGGGTCGCGGCGCGGAACTCGCGGTTTTCGAGCAGGCCTGGGAGCGGGTCGAGCGGGGCAACCGCCAGGCGGTTTTCATCGGCGGTGAGCCCGGGGCCGGTAAGACGCGCCTGGCCGCGGAGGTGGCCGGGACCCTGTTCGACCACGGCGTCGCGGTGCTGGTGGGAAGCTCGACCGCCGACGAGGATGTGCCCTACGCCCCCTTCGCCGAAGCGCTCGACCGGCTCCTGATCGCCGGTTCGCCGGGTTCGATGACCGAACCGTTGGGCGACGTGGGGCCGCAGCTGCGGCGGCTGTCGGCGCAAGTGGGTCGGCACTTGCCCGACGACGGTCCGGCCCCCGATGTCGGGGCGGCGCGGCAAGCCCTCTTCGACGCGCTGACCGGCTTCCTGCGCCGTCTGGCGGTCGATCGCCCGATCGCGTTGATCCTCGACGACCTGCACTGGGCGCAGCTCCCCACCCTCGCGCTGCTCGAGCACGTGCTGATCGGCTGCGCCGACGTGCGCGTGCTGGTGGTGGTCACCTTCCGCACGACCGAGCCCGACCGGTCCGACGATCTCGCCACCCGGCTGGCCGAACTGCACCGGTTCGAAGGGGTCCGCCGTCTGGACCTGGCGGGCCTGGACACCGAGGCGATCGCCGAGTTCGTGGCACGAACCCAGCAACTGGCCCCGGCGTCGGCGCGCACGGCCGCCGCCCTGCTGCGCGAGAAAACCGGCGGCAATCCGTTCTTCCTGACCGAACTGGTCAACGACCTCGAAATCCGCGGTGGCCTGGCCACGTTGGGTACGCAGCAGACGGTCCCCGCATCGATCGGAGACGCCATCGCCCGCCGCCTCGCCGGCCTGGGTGCCGGCGTGCGTGCGGTCGTCGAGCAAGCGGCGGTGCTGGGCCAAACGTTCGACCTGCCGGCGCTGATCTCGACGTGCGAAACGGAGGTCGCCGCCACTCTGGCGGCGATCGATTCGGCCGAGGCCGTGGGGCTGGTCCGCGCGGTTCACGACTCCGACGGTGAATTCGCGTTCGTGCACGCGTTGACCCGTGAATCGGTGCTCGCCGGGATGGCGGCCTCGAGGATGCGGATCATGCACGCGCGCGCCGCCGAGGCCCTCGAGGGACGCGCCGACCCGGCGCTCGTGCCCCGCCTGGCCAACCACTTCCTGCTGGCGCATGTGCTCGGCTACCACGAGCAAGCGTTGCGGTACGCGCGTCGGGCCGCCCGGATGGCTGAACAGAGCCTGGCCTACGAGGACGCGGCGAAGTGGTTCGAGCGGGCGGCCTCGCTTCCCGAGCTCAGCCTCGCCGAGCGGGCCAGGCTGCACCTCGACGCGGCCGCCAACCATGTACGTGGCGCCTCGTTCGCGCGCGCGCGGGCCATCTACGAACGCATCGGCGCGATGGATGACCCATTGATGCGGCTGGAGGCGGCGGTCGGCTACGAGGAGGCGAATTGGCGCCCCGGGCAGTCGAATTCGAAGGCGGCCGACCTGCTGGCGTCGGCTCTCGAATCGTGCGGGCTGCAAGCCGATGACCCACGCTACGTGCGGGCGCTCGGCAGCTTCGGGCGAGCCCTGGCCTTCGCCGGCGAGGCGGCGCGGGCGCGCGAGGTCGGCGCCGACGCGATCGAGCGCGCACGGGCCGTCGACGACGCGGCGGTGCTGCTGCACACCTTGAAAACGAGCCTGTGGCAAGGCCTCACCCCGGAGATGAGCGAAATCCAGACGGAGCGTGCGGCCGAGGTATCGCACATGGCGCTGTCGCGTCGCGACTACGAGTCACTTGGCGCGGCCTCACACTTTCACGCAATGGTCAGCTACCTGGCCGGCCGGCCCGACGGCCTGGCCGCCGCGACCGCCGACATGCGGCGAGCGGCCCAAACCTGCGGACAACCCTCCTTCGGCTTTGTCGGCGCGTGCATCGAGCAAGCGCTGGCCTACCTGCGCGGCGACTTCATCGGCGCCGAACGATGGGCCGATATCGCCTTGCGTACAGGCGATTTGTTCGGTGCCGACGACACCGAGGGCTCGAACGGCGTCCAGATGTTCATGATCCGCCGAGAGACCGGCGACCTGAAAAGGTTCGGCGGGTTTGTCGACGGCACTGAGACGTTCGCCGGCCGCTGGGTGCCCGGCCTGCTCGCCCTGTACACCGAGCTGCAGTGCGAACGCGGCATGACGCGCGCGCTCAATCAGCTGCTCAACCGCAACCTCGGCGATCGCCTCGAGGATGCGCAATGGCCGATGGAGCTGGCGTTCATGGTGGAGGCGGCGTTAGAGCTTTCCAACCGCGAAGCGGTCCACGCGCTACGCCCGTTCGTCTCACGTTATGCCGGAAAGAATTTGGTGGCGGGCCAGTTCGTCGCGCTGTTCGGCAGCGCCGACCGATACCTGGCCCGGATCGCGGCGCTCTGCGGCGACGGCGCCGCGGCCGAGCGGCACTTCGCCGCCGCGATCGAGATGGACCGCCGGATGGGCTCGGTGGTCCATATCAGCGAGACGCTGGCCCGGCACGCGTTGTTCGCCGCGTCGTACGGTCGCATCGAGGATGCCCGGCGCCTGGCCGACGAGGCACGGGCCGTCGCCGGTGACGTCGGCCAGACGCGCGTCGTCGACCTGGCCGATTCGGTGCTGACCACCGGTCCCGTCGGTCCGGACGGCCTGACCGAACGGGAGGTCGAGGTCCTCCGATTGCTTGCTGAGGGGTTGAGCAATCGCGCAATCGGCGAACGCCTCTTCATCAGCACCAACACCGCCGCCAACCACGTGCGCAACATCTTGATCAAAACCGGTGCCGCCAACCGCACGCAGGCGGCGATGTATGCCGCCGATCACGAGCTCCTCGGGTAGCGCCGTCAGATCTCGGACAGCGCCCCGTCCGGCATCAGCCGCTCTTTCACTTCGACGACGGCGTCGGCGGGCAGGCCGGCGCGCGCGGCCGCGGATCTGATGGCCTCCGGGGACGGCGCCTCATACAGGCAGTAGGTCTTCCGCTTGTCCGCCGACAGGAACGAATACATCCATCGGACGCCCTCCTGGTCGTTGATCCGATTGATACCGTCGGCAACCTCGAGGCCGGGTTCGAGTTCCTCGGCAAAGTTACGCTCGACCATGAAGATGGGCACGGCGACTCCTGTTCACTGTCTTGGGCCAGCCTAAGCCGTCAGCGACGGTCAAGACATGAAAATTTCCGGCGGGCGTCATTCCCCCGCCGCCTCGGGCTGTTCGGCGAGCAGAATCTGTAAGGTCTCGCGCAGTTCGGCCAATCGCTGTCGCCCCAGGACCTGCTCCCAGCGATGCTCCAATTCGACTGCGTTCGAACGCATTACGCGCAGTGCTTGCCGGCCGCGCGGCGTCAGCTCGATCATTCGGGCTCGCGCGTCGAGCGGGTTGGGAACTCGGGTGACGTAGCCGTGTCGCTCGAGTCCGGTGATCGCCTGGGCCACCGCCTGCCGGCTCACTTGCAGTCGATCGGCCAGATCCGATGCATGCAGGCCGCCGGCTATCAGCGGTACGAGCGCAACCGCTTGCGCCGGGCGGATCCCGTCGAGTCCCGCCGCGGCAAACGCGGCCCGCAACCGTGGCGCCCCCGACGCGGCCACCAGGTTCACCAGCGCGGGCACGGTTGGCTGCCAATCGGGAGGCACAGGGCGTCGCATGGGGAAAGTGTGCCATTCGAAGCCAGATTGACAAGTGACTTGTCAATCTCCATCTCGGCTGCCACGATGGCGTCATGCGATCGCGTCGCGCTCGGGCCATCAGCGCTTGCCTCGTCGTCATCCTGGCTAACGTGCTCGGCGGTTGCCTGGGCGGCGGCCATGCGCTGGGAACGCCAGGCTCGCAATCCATCCCGGTCGGGCAGTCCACCCAGAACATCGAGTCGGGCGGCGTCAGCCGGACCTTTCACCTGTACCGACCCCAGGGTTTGACCGATGCGGCGCCCCTGGTGGTGATGCTGCACGGCGGTTTCGGCACCGGTGGGCAGGCCGAGAGGGCCTATCACTGGGACGCCGAGGCCGAACGCGGGCATTTCCTGGTGGCCTACCCCGACGGCCTCAACCGTGCCTGGAATGCGGGGACCTGCTGCGGTGAACCGCAGCGCGTCGACGCCGACGACGTCGGCTTCATCACGGCGATGGTCGGTGCCATCGAACAGCAGATGCCCATCGATCGGGCGCGCGTCTATGTCACCGGCATGTCGAACGGGGCCATGATGGCACTAAAGCTAGGCTGCCAGTCCGACCTGTTCGGCGCGATCGCTCCAGTGGCGGGCACACTGCTCACCGACTGCTCGCAAGCGCGACGCGCGTCGGTGCTGCAGATCCACGGCACGGCCGACGACAGAGTCCCCTACAACGGCGGGCCTGGAAAGGCGTTCTCGCTCAACGGGACCGCCCGCGTAGACGGGCCGTCGGCGCAGTCCGTCAACGCCACCTGGCGTGCCATTGACGCATGCGGGCCGCCGAACTCGAGCACCGCCGGGGACGTGACGACACAAATCGCCGGGTGCGCGGACGGGCGAACCGTCGAGTTGATCTCGGTGGCCGACGCCGGCCACCAATGGCCGGGGGGTGAGCCCAGCCCCCTTGCCGAGAAGCTCGCGGGCCTCCCCGCACCCTCGACGGCACTGGACGCCACCGACACCATCTGGCAGTTCTTCGCCCAGAACCATCGCTAGGACGCGCTGGATCTCTAAAAATTTAGAGATTGCCCTTCCGCTGGTGGGCCCCGATTGTTACCGTTCCGTAATGCGCCGGGTTGGGGGAGCCTTCGCCGTCCTGCTGGTTATCGCGTCAGCCCTGATCGGCGCCGGGGGACGAGCCCGCGCCGACGGCGGGGACGAGCCACAATACGCTGAGTTCTACACCCCGCCCGACCCATTGCCGCCCGGCCAGCCGGGCGACCTGATCCGTACCGAGCCGTCGCGGCTGGTGCTGGAACCGTCCGGCCAGCTGGGTGCGATCATGGCCACCGGTACCCGAATCATGTACCGCAGCACCGACACCCGGGGCAACCCGATCGCGGTCACCGGCACCTACTTCGAGCCTTACAACGCGTGGCCGGGCAGCGGGCCACGACCCTTGATCAGCTACGCACCCGGCACGCAAGGCCAGGGCAATCAATGCGCCCCGTCGCGAATGTTCAACCAGGGCATTCATTATTCGGGCGGCTGGGACATCATGTTCAACTACGAGGAACTGTTCGTCGCCACGATGGTCGCGCGTGGTTTCGCCATCGTGATGACCGACTACGAAGGCCTCGGCACCACCTCGATGCACACCTACGTGGGGCGCGTGGCCGAGGGGCAGGCCGTGCTCGATGCCGCCCGCGCGGCCATGAAGCTACCGGACACGTCGCTGGATCCCCATGGGCCGGTGGCATTTTGGGGCTATTCGCAGGGCGGGGGCGCGACCGCGTCGGCGGCCGAACTGGCATCGGCCTACGCCCCCGAGCTCCATATCGTGGGCACCTACGCCGGCGCGCCGCCGGCCAACCTCAAGGAGCTGTTGCCGTACGCGGACGGCAGCGTCCTGGTCGGCGTCGTCGGGTACGCGCTCAACAGCGTCATGGCCGCCTATCCGGAGTTCGCCGACGTCATCCGTTCCAAGATGACTCCCCGCGGGCTGGCGATGCTCGAATCGGTCTCACGCCAGTGCGTCGGACAGACCTTGCTGGACTTCATGTTTCGCCATATCCAGCCCTATTTCACCGAAGACATCAACCAACTGGTCAACGAGGAACCGTTCAACACCCTGTTCGAAGACCAGCGGCTCGGGCGCTACAAACCCAATGCGCCGGTGCTGATCAACAGCAACCGTTACGACCCGCTGGTGCCGTGGACCGCGGCCAATCAACTCGGTCGTGACTGGTGCGCCCAGGGGGCGGATGTGGAATTCCGCACCAATGAGGAGCCGCCCTTCCTCAACAAGCTGATCATCAACCACGGGCTGCCGATGCTCGTCGACGGCGAGCCGGCCATGCAATGGATCGCCGCCCGCTTCAACGGAGAACCCACCGCGCCCAACTGCGGCCAGTTTTAGACTGGACACATCGCTGCACGTAGAAAGCACAACGCGCCGGAGCGCCGCCGCCAGCTCGCCGACGCCGCGATCGAGCTGCTGGGTAGCAACGGAGTCCATGGCGTCAGCCACCCCAGAGTCGACGATCACGCGGGCGTGCCTGCCGGCACGGCGTCGTTCTACTTCAGGACCCGCAAGGCGTTGCTGCACGCCGTCGCGGCTCGGCTGGCCGAACTCGATGTAGCCGACTTCTCCCGGATGGCCGAACTCGCCGACGATCCGGTAGCGCAATTCACCGGCACCGCGGGGCTGGCCCGCATCGTCATGTACGTCAACAGCGAACCCTGGCTGACCCGCGCCAAGGCGCGCTACGAGCTCGCGCTGCTCGCCGGCCGGGACCCGGAACTGGCCACCACCCTCGACGAGTCCACGGAGCGGCTGTACACCCTGGCCCGCGACGTCGTCACCCAATGGCATCCCGCGGAGAGCGCGCCGGATCCGGCGGTGGTCGAAGACCAGGCGATCGCCACGCTGGCGTTCATCAACGGGATCATGATGACGTTCGTCGCGGGGCAGCCGGCCGTCGACAGCGCCGAGCACCTCGACCGGCTCATCCAGGGCATCATCGCGGGCGTCGCCACCGTTCGCGGTGACTAAAGATCCTCCGCTGTGAGTGTTCAAGCGCGCCCGTTAGTCGCCAACCTCTTGCGAGAGCCGAGCTGGTTGCCACATCGACGAAAAGCTTAGGGGTTCGAAGATGTGGCTTCGGCCCGCTGCTTGATGCCCAGCATCATCTTGCGGACCATCACAAAGTGCAGGGGTTCACCGACTGCGTAGTCGATGATCGCACCTAGCCCTCGAAGCAGCCCGAAGCGTCGCGGCGCCAGCAACCGCAACCATCCCGCATCCCGCTCGCGAATCAGCAAACGAGTGCGATTCTCGTCGATCGGCAACAACACGAACGCCCAGGTTCCAATGACCAATGCGTGGTTGGGTTCGAAAACTGTGACAACTCTGCCGATTTGCACCGGACCGAAGGACCCGGTGTTGATGCGGTCTCCAATCTTGAGCTTTTGCAGTTCGGGATGAATGCGGGCGGCGGAGCGGCACCCCTCGACATAATGCACGGTGCCGGCGAACAGGTAGCGCTCGATCCAGTCGTAGCTGTAGAAGCCCGCCCGCCGATCGCCCATCTGCACCAGCCAGGGCCATATCACGGCTGCCGGTGCGTCGATGCTGACTGCCTTGGTGTGATGGCTCATGACGCCCTGGACGATTTCGTCGCCGGGCAGAGTCATACGCCGCTCTGCCTCGGTGGCGCCCCACTCCAACTGGGCGGGTCGGATAACTGCGTCATATCCGAGGAGTCCGAGCACCGAAACCACGACCCGCCATCTCATGGCTACATTGTGCGTCGCGGTCGTTCTAAATGCGCGGACGAAAGTTCCGACTCACGCAACCGAGATCATTTCTACGGAGCCCAATTGTGCTGCAAGCCATCCCACTCCAGTTCCGTTTGCCGGCACGGACCTGAAGCACTCCGTCTAGCCGCATCAGTCGATCGATCGTCCTGTCAGCATCCCGTCGATCAGCCGGTGCAGCACCTGCCGGGTCTCCCGGCGGGTCCGTTTCGGATCCTCGGCGGTGGCGATGAGCATGGCCGCCTCATCGAGCGCACCGATCAGCACGTGCGCCAGCGGCCGCACCGGCTGCTTGGGCAATTGGCCGGCCCGGACGGCCTCGGTGATCAACTGTTCTGTCATGCCCAGGCTGTACCGCTGGGCGACATCGCGAAAACCCGCCCAGCCCAGCACGCTCGGGGCATCCAGCAACATCAGCTGACGCACCTCCGGATCCCCGGAAACCTCCAGCCACGCGTCGACCGCGGCACGGATCGCGTCCGCCGGTGTCCTCGCCCCCGACTCCGCCACCAGCGTGCCCATCCGAGCCATCACGTCCTGCTCCACGGCCTCGACTACCTCGCGGAAAAGCGCTGCCTTGTCGGCGAACTGGTGATACATCGCACCGCGCGTCACCCCCGCCACGGTCGCGATCTCCGGCGTCCCGACCTCCACGTAACCCCGCAGGCCCCACAGCTTGCGGGCAGCCGCGATCAGCGCGTCGCGGGTAGCCGCGGAGCGCTCTTCCTGAGTCCGTCTCTTGCTTTCCATACAACCTGTTGGTAACTTACGAACAGACAGCCTGTTTGTAAGTGTATCCCGAGCTAGGAGTTCTCTATGTCGACGATCGACATTAGTGCCGGAACCATCCATTACGAAGCAACCGGACCCGAAGACGGCAGGCCGGTCGTTTTCGTACACGGGTTCATGATGGGCGGCCAACTGTGGCGCCGGGTCAGCGAACGACTGGCCGACCGCGGGCTGCGGTGCATCGCCCCGACGTGGCCACTGGGCGCGCATCCGGAACCGTTGCGGCGGGGCGCCGATCGAACCATCACCGGCGTCGCGGGCATGGTCGCCGAGGTACTGGCCGCGCTCGACCTCGAGGACGTGGTGCTGGTCGGCAACGACACCGGCGGGGTCGTCACCCAACTCGTGGCCGTGCACCACCCCGAGCGGCTCGGCGCGCTGGTGCTGACGAGTTGCGATGCGTTCGAACACTTTCCACCGCCGATCCTTAAGCCGGTGATCCTGGCCGCCAAGTCGAAGACGACGTTCCGGGCCGTGGCCCAGGCCATGCGAGTGCCGGCGGCACGCAAGCGCGCGTTCGACGGGCTGGCACATCGCAACATCGACGACCTCACCGAGGCCTGGGTGCGCCCGGGGCTATCCGATCCTCGCATCGCCGAAGACCTGCGCCAGTTCACGCTGTCGCTGCGCACGGAGGTAACGACGGGCGTGGCGGCCCGGCTGTCCGAGTTCGACAAGCCCACCCTTATCGCGTGGTCGGCCGACGACATGTTCTTCGAACTCGGGGACGGCGAACGATTGGCCGCCACCATCCCCAACGCCCGCCTGGAGGTCATCGAGGAAGCGCGCACGTTCTCGATGATCGACCAGCCCGACCGGCTCGCCGACCTGTTGTCGACGATCGCGGTGCGCACGTAACCGCCCGTGCCGCCGGCGGTAGCGTCTTGCCCATGTCAGATACGACGACGCTACCGCTGCGAGGCCGACGGATCCTGGTCACAGGCGGAGCGACCGGAATCGGCGCGGCCGCCGTGGGAGCCCTCACCGAGGCGGGGGCCGAGGTCGCCGCCACCTACCACCAGACCCCGCCGCCGGACGGACTCGCGGCCACCTGGCTGCAGTGCGACGTGCGCGACGCCGACGCCGTCTCGGCGATGGTGCGGCAAGCCGCCGAACGCCTGGGTGGACTCGATGTGTTGGTAAACGCCGCAGGGCTGTGGCAGGCCGGGATTCCCGGCTACATCGGCGTCGACGAGATCTCGTTCCTGTTGGACACCAACGTGAAGGCGACCATCCTCACCAATCAGGCCGCATACGCCGTGATGAAGGACCAGAACCCCAAAGGCGGCAGGATCATCAACTTCGGCTCGTCGGAAGCCGTTATGGGCAGCCCGATCTCGGCCGTCTACGCCGCGACCAAGGGCGCGGTGCAGGCACGGACGCGATCGGCCGCCAAAGCCTGGGCGGCGGACAAGATCACCGTCAACGCTTTGGCGCCGGCAGTGCAGACGGCCGGCGCCGATCGGCTGCGTGAGTTCCTCGGCCCCGACGCGAGTGCGTTCATCGACCAGCAGATGCAGATGATGATTCCGTTGGGCGGGGAGCTGGGGGATCCGGCGCGCGACCTCGGCCCGATGCTGGTCTTTCTGGCCGGCCCCGGTTCCGGATTCATCACCGGGCAGCTGCTGGCGGTCGATGGCGGCCTGATGATGGTGGGCGGATAGCGGCGAGTGCCCCGGCCGCTACCATAAGACGGACCGTCTCGTCTCGCAGGGCTGGCATAGTGAAGGTGATTTCGACCGATGACTGACGACACCATCCAAGCGCTGCTGCGCAAGCGCTTGTCCGATCCGGGGGTCGCGGTCAAACACCGCGGGCTGCAGTGGAGTTGGAGCGAGTACCTGGCTGGTTCGGCGGCGCGGGCGGCGGCCCTGATATCCGCCGCCGATCCGGACCGGCCGATGCACGTGGGCGCTCTATTGGGAAATAACCCCGAGATGCTGAGCCAGATGGCGGCGGCCGGCCTGGGCGGTTACGTCCTCTGCGGCCTGAACACCACCCGGCGCGGCGAGGCGCTCGCGGCCGACGTCCGGCGCGCACATTGCCAGTTCCTCGTGACCGACGCCGAACACCGGCCGCTGCTGGATGGGCTGGACCTCGAGGGAACGCAGATCCTCGACACCTCGACGCCGCAGTGGACCGAGTTCATCAAGGGAGCCGGTGAACTGGTGCCGCACCGGCAGGTCACCGCGATGGACGCGTTCATGATGATCTTCACGTCGGGAACGAGCGGAAATCCCAAGGCGGTGCAGGTATCACACCTGATGGCGACGTTCGCCGGCATCAACCTGGTCCAGCGCTTCGAGCTATCCGAACAGGACACCTGCTACGTCTCGATGCCGCTGTTCCACTCCAACGCGGTCGTCGCGGGCTGGGCGCCGGCGGTGGTCTCCGGCGCCGCGATCGTGCCGGCGAAATTCTCGGCGAGCAGCTTCCTCGACGACGTCCGCCATTACGGTGCCACGTACATGAACTACGTGGGCAAGCCGCTCGCCTACATCCTCGCCACGCCGGAGCGCGACGACGACGCCGACAATCCCCTGCGTGTGGCGTTCGGTAACGAGGCCAACGACAAGGACATCGAGGAGTTCGCACGCCGTTTCGATGTGCAGGTCGAGGACGGCTTCGGCTCGACCGAGAACGCGGTCATCGTGATTCGCGAACCGGGCACGCCCAAGGGCTCGATCGGCAAAGGGATCGACGGGGTGGCGATCTACAACAGCGACACCGTGACCGAGTGCGCGGTCGCGCGGTTCGACGACGACGGCGCCCTGGTCAATGCCGACGAGGCGGTCGGCGAGTTGGTCAACACGGCGGGATCGGGTTTCTTCACCGGCTACTACAACGACCCCGAGGCCAACGCCGAGCGCATGCGCAACGGCATGTACTGGTCCGGCGACCTCGCCTACCGCGACTGCGACGGCTGGATCTACCTGGCCGGCCGCACCGCCGACTGGATGCGGGTGGACGGGGAGAACCTCGCCGCCGCACCGATCGAACGGATCTTGTTGCGGCACGGTTCAATCAATCGTGTCGCCGTGTATGCGGTTCCGGACGAACGCGTCGGCGACCAGGTCATGGCCGCGATCGTCCTCAATGAGGGACGGACCCTCGACCCCGACGCGTTCGAGGCGTTCCTCGACGCTCAGCCCGACCTGTCCCCCAAGGCCCGCCCGCGCTACGTCCGCGTCGCCACCGACCTGCCCAGCACCGCCACCCACAAAGTGCTCAAGCGCCAACTAATCGCCGAAGGAACCGACATCGGCCCGGGGGAAGTGCTGTGGGAGCGCGAACCGCGCGGGACGGCCTACGCGGTCGCGGCGCCTAGCTCGGGCTCCCGCTTACCCGACGGCGGATCTGGCCCTTCGACCGTGGCACCCGTTTAACCGGATCCCGCGTTGTGCCGCTGGCGATCTCGTCACGCAACTGCGCGATGTTGGAGAGCTCCGCATACAGGCCGCGGATCGCGTAGTCCAGGACGGCGAATGAGAAGCGCTGGTCCGGGTCGTCGCTGATGCCGAGTTCACGCGAACGCTGCCGCGACCACAACGCCTCGTCCAGCCGCGCCCGGGTCGCCTCGAGGTGCCGGTCCAACGTGTCGACGATGAGTTCCGGGTCCTCGCCGCGGGCCAGCCAGGTTTTGAGGATGACGGGGTGTTTGATGACGACCTGGTCCTGGCCCGGGAAGTGTTGCACCCACCGGCGCAGTGCATCGAGCCCGGCCTCGGTGGTCGCGTAGAGCGTAATCGCCCGCTTGCCGGATTGGGCGCCGATCTCGCTGACCATGCCGCGGGCCAGCAAGCGGTTCAGTTCGCGCCGTACGTGACTGACCGACGGGGACCAGTAGAAGTGGCCGACCGACAACTCGGCGCGCATCTTGATCTCGCCCGCGGTGAGCTGCTCGTCGTTGGCGGCGAGCACACCCAGCACCAGGTAGGCGGTGGCCGGCAGGCCGTTGCTGGTGCGCCGGGGGCTCACGGCTGGTCTACTTCTGGCCGGTGAAGTAGGGCAGCGTGATGTCGGGACCGACGGCATGGAACTGGACTCGCACGCGCATCCCGATCCTCAACTCCTCCGGCGCCACACCGACGACGTTGGTCAGCATCTGGTAACCCTCGTCCAGGGTGACGATTGCGGGCGCGTAGGGCGGTTCGAACTCGGCCGTCACGGGCCGGTGAACCACTGTCCAGCTGTAGATCTCGCCGAGTCCGCCGCTGTTTGCCCAATGCACGTGCGCCGAAAGGCATTGGCGGCAGTGCTCGGTCGGCGGGAAGTTCGCCAGGCCGCAGGCGTCGCAGCGTTGATACCGCAATTCGCCGGACTGGCAACCCTGCCAGAAGGGAACGCTGAGGTGGCTGCTGGCATGGGGTACCGGGCCGGTTTGTGGGCGCAGGGCATCGGAAGTCACCGTGGTTCGTCTCCCAGAATCAGCAGGGTGGTGAATAAGGCCCCCGCTCCCCCGTTGCTGCACAACGCGACATGTGCGTCGGGGACCTGAAGTTCGCCCGCGTGGCCGCGCAGCTGCTGGACGGCTCGGATGGCCCGTTGCATCATCTGCGGATTGGAACCCGCGTGGCTGAACGACATGGTTCCTCCGTCCGTGGTGATGGGATGGCTGCCGTCGACGGCGATGTGCCCGTCGGCGACGAATGGTCCGCCCTCGCCCTCGCCGCAGAACCCGAATGCCTCGAGCTGGCGGATGATTTCGAACGAGAACGGGTCGTAGAGTTCCAGCACGTCGACGTCGTCGGGCCGAAGCCCGGCGTGGTCGAACGCACGCTCGGCCGCGCGCCTGCCGACCACACCATTAACGTGCCCGCCGTGTCCGTCCCGGCGCCCGGCGAGGTCCCACGCCGGCGGGTGCTGGTAGGACGGGCCGTGAAAGTCGGCGCCGCTGCCCAGCACGTAGATGGGCCGGCTTGCGCCGTCAGTCTTTTCGACGTCGGCCACGACCAGTGCGCATCCGCCCTCAGACGTGGTGGCGCAGTCGAGGAGGTGAAACGGGTCGGCGATGGGCCGAGACGCCGTGATGTCGTCGGGCATGAAGGGCCCCCGTTGGTAGTAGACGGCCTCGGGGTTGCGCGATCCGTTGTTGCGGATGGTCGCGGCCACCATCGAAAGTTGTTCGCGCGTGGTGCCGTAGGTGTGCATGTGGCGGCGCGCGATGAGCGCGAACTCGGCGGTGGTGAACATGCCCCACGGCGCGACGAATTCGTTCTCGGGCCGCGTCCACGGCGCGGTCGCCTCGTGGTCGCGGTACTCGCCGGCCTGAGCGGCGACAAGCACGACCACGTCGGCCATCCCGTGCTCGATGGCGGTGACCGCCTCGGTGATCATGCCGACGCCGAACGCGAGCCCCTGCCAGGCTGGGCCGAGGCGCAGGTCGTAGATGAGCGCGGTGGACAGTGGCCCCGCGCTGACGCCGTCGACATCGTCGAGGCGCAGGCCCGCGTCGTCGAGTGCGCCGCGGATGGCTGTCAGCGCCAGGCTGCGTGAGGTCTCGCCGTCCAGGCGCCGGCCCTGCCGGGTGTTGTGCACCCCGACGATCGCCGCGGTGCGTTTCGTGGCTGCCACTCTGTGATCCTTCGCGTCGCTTTAGTTTTCGTCCGCCACGACACCGAGGTAGGTGCCGACGACGTCGTAGTGCCGACCGTCGCGGGTGATGGTTCCGATCTTCGTCGTTCGTGCGTCGGCGAGCGCAGTGCCTGCGTAGAGGATGTCGATCCGCACGTCCACGGGCCGCGCCGTCTGCGGGTCGGTGATCTCGACAACCATCGCCACCGCGCGCTCGTGCTCGTCCCACTCGACGCTGGTGATGCGGTGCCGGGCGGTCAACTCGATCACCACGGAATCCCGGCGGACCAAAAAGCGCACCGGCGCACACAATTCGCCGGCGCGGGGCGGCACGCAGAGGGTGACCGCCATGTCACAGGCCCGCCGGCCGGGTGCTGATGATCCCCGACTGCTGCAACGCGGACAGATCTTCTTGGCTGCGCCCCAGCAGGCCCGTCAGCACCTCGCCGGTGTGCTGGCCGTACAGCGGCGGTACCCGGCGAATCCAGCGCCGCGCTTTGCCGAGGAACGCGAATGGCATTCCGGTGCACAGGAAGGAACCGGCGACGGGGTGGTCGACGGTTTCCCAAAAGCCGCGCGCGTGCAGGTGCGGGTCGCTCAGCAGTGCAGGGGCCGGCGTGACCGGCGCCGCGGCCACCCCGCCCCCGCGCAGCGCTTCGACCGCTCCGGCCACCGATTGGCGTGCGGTCCAGTCCGAGATGAGCTTGTCGATTTCGTCCTGCTGCTCGAGCCAGTCGCCGGCGCGCAGGTCCGGTCGGCCCAGCAGGTGGGCCAGAGAAACGCGTGCGGCGTCGTCCGTCGCGGCCAGCGCGACCCAGTTGTCATCGCCCCGGCAGCGGTAGACCCCCTGGGGTCTGGCGCCGGGACCCCGATTGCCGTTGCGGCGCATCTCTATTCCGTTGCAGGAGTACTCGACCAACATCTCGGCGGCCACGTTCAGCGCCGCCTCCACCATGGTGGATTCGACGTGCATCCCGGTCCCGTCGCGGTCGCGGGTCACCAGCGCGGCCACGGCGGCGAAGGCCGCGTGCAGGCCCGCGATCGGGTCGCATACGCCGCGCGGGATCACCGGGGGGCCGTCGGCGTGTCCGGTCATCCACGCCATGCCGGTCGACTGCTCCATCGTCTGGGCGAAGCCCACACGGTCGCGCCAGGGGCCATCGAGGCCGAAAGCGGGCATCCGCACCATGATGGCGCGGGGGTTGGCCGCGCGCACGGCATCCCAGCCCAGACCGAAGTTCGTCATGACCCGTGGCGAGAAGTTCTCGATGACAAGATCGCTTGCGGCGATGAGCTCCAGCGCGACGGCCCGCCCGGTTTCGGTGCTGAGTTCGACGCTGACGCCGCGCTTGTTGTTGTTGCTGCACAGAAAGACCGGGCCCCACTCCCACCACTGGTCCCAGCTGGGTGGGCGGCCGGCGGAGAACCGCATGCCGTCGGGCCGACGGACCCCCTCGACTTTGATCACGTCGGCACCCAGCGTGCCCAGCAGTTGCGTGGCGACCGGCCCGGCCCAGAAGGCGGTGAAGTCGGTGATCCGGGTGTCGGCCAACGGGAGTGCGTCGGCGTCGACGGTGCGGGGCTGGACGGTCCGCGGTGGCCAGTGCACCCGGCCGTTGTCGGCGCCGAGTCGCGGGGGCCGCCCGGGCGGCCTGGTCGTCATCGCGTCGCTGCGATACGGCACCCTCGGCTGCAACACGCCCGCCTCGGATTCGACGAACACGCCGCGCTCCACGAAATGGTCGATCTTGGCCAGCATTTCGGGCGTCGCGATGGGGGCCACCGGGATTCGGAAGGCGACCGCGAGGTCGACGATCTCCTGCGTGGTGCGGGATTGGGTCCACTGCGTCACCATGCCGACGAACTCGTCGCGGCGGGCCACGCGTCCGTCGAACGAGGCCAGTTCGGCGTCGTCGAGCAGATCGGCGCGATCGATCAGCACCAGGAAGTCCTGGAACTGCTGAGCGGTGATAGTGCAGAAGCCGACCATGCCGTCGGCCGTGGGGACGATCGACGGCAGCTCCAGACTGCGCCGGCCCAGCAGAGAATCCGCGCCCAGCACGCTGGCCGACATGGCGGACAGCCCGCCCATCGCGATCACCATCGCCTCGTACGTCGACACGTCGATGATCTCCCCGCGGCCGCTTCGCGCGGCATGCCGGGCGGTCGCCGCGGCGACCGCTGCCGCAAAGGTGCCCGCCAACCACTCCCCCAGTTGACCGCCGGCCTGCACCGGTTCGTCCTCCGGCCACCCGCGGCCGGCGGTCGAGCCGCACAACGCCTGCAAGATGAACTCGTTGGCGATCACCCGATCGTCGACGTAAGGGCCGGTTATGCCGAACGGCGTGACGGCGACCACCACGGCCGCAGCGCCGGTGTGGGCGGTGATTTCGTCGAGCGTCCAGCCGTCGGTCAAGTCGGTGAGCACAATGTCGGCACCGGCCAGCAGCGCGTCGATCTCAGCCTGCACGCTGTTGGTCACCGACTTCTTGCCCGCGGCCAGATAGCCGAACAACGCCCCGGGCGGCCCGCCGGCCGACCAGCCCCGCGCCGTATCCCCCTGCACCGATTCGATTTTGACCACGTCGGCGCCCGCGTCGGCGAACATCTTGCCGCAGTAGGACACCGCGATTCCGTTGGACAACTCCAGCACGCGCCAATCCGCGAACGGCGCTCGAGCTGTCACGTTCAGTTGCCCAGGCTGGTGGCGCGTCCCGCAATACCGGCGGCCTCCGCCGTCACCTGCGCCTGCAGGGCGAACTGGGTCATCCGGGTCCACGCGTCACGGTCGCGCTGGCTGGCCAGGCGGCCGACGTGCGTGACCACGTCGACGTCGGCAGCCTGGGCGCGGAGGTGTCCGGCGCGGGCGTGTTCCTTGGGGATGTGCTGGAACGGATCGAATGAGTAGGCGGCCATGGCATTTTCATGAGTGATCTTGTTGATGACCGAATCATCGAGATGCCCCATCGTCTCCATGACGTCCTCGGGCGCGAACGGCCAATTGCTGTCGGAATGGGGGAAGTCGGATTCCCAGCACAGCATGTCCTCGTTGAACCAGTCCATGTTGTGTACGCCGACCTTGTCACTGATGAAGCACGTGTAGAAGTGCCGCTTGAACACGTCGGCCGGGCCGCTGTAACCGGGTGGGAACTTAGCCAGCGTCCACCCCGAATGACGGTTGTAGACGTGCTCGGCCCGCCAGAGGAAGTACGGTATCCAGCCCACGTCGCCCTCGGTGAGGGAGAACTTCAGCTGCGGGAAATCTGCCCAGAATTCGGCCCAGATCAGCTCGGTGAAGGTGAACATGCTCATCATGGACGACGCCGTCATTTGCACGCTGGGCGGGGCGTCCGTCGACACCTGCGGTGAACGCGATGCGGAGCCGACATGCGTGCACAGCACCGTTTTGTTCTCGCACACCGCCTCGAACAGCGGGTACCAGTATTTGGTGTGAATGCTGGGCATTTGCAACGCCTCTGGATTCTCCGAGAACGTCACGGCGTGGCAGCCCTTGCCTGCCAGGCGTTTGACTTCCTTGGCCGCCTCGCCCACGTCGAACAGCGGCAGAATGCCGCAGGGGATGAATCGGCCCGGGTAGGCCGCGCACCACTCGTCGATGTGCCAATCGTTGTAGGCCTTGATCATCACCAGGTTGACCTCACGGTCCGGACCCTGGTTAAGGACCTGGCCGGAGAAGCCGGTGAAATTGGGGAAGTTCAGTCCGGCCAATTGACCGCCGGCGTTCATGTCCCGGACCCGCTCGTCTACGTTGAAGCAACCGGGCCGCATCTCGTCGTAGCGGGAGGCGTCGATGTTGTACATCTCCCGCGGCTTTCCCGCCACGGCGTTCAGGCCCATGTTCCGCCCGCGGACCTCGCCGTAATACCACTGCTGGATGCCGTCGGGTTCGATGACCACCCGGGGAGCGCGGTCCTTGTATTTCGCGGGTACGTGCGCGTCGAACATGTCGGCGGGCTCGGCGATGTGATCATCCACGCTGATCAGGATCAAATCGTCCTTGTTCATGCCGCACTCCTCAACGATGTAGTGACTAGTAGATAATGGCGCCGATCACAGTGTCAACCATGTGCGCCGCCCCGGAGGCGATTCGGCGCCGCAGCTAAAGGGTTGCATCGCAACGGCACATTGCCCTCGCCGCCGACCCGCTCCACCAGCCTCTTCACGGCTTCGCCAGCGACACCTTAGGGACTATTAGTCCCTCGCCTCGCCACTCAATCGGCGCAAACCGGCGGCGGGTGTGCATCAGTCGGCGGGCGCGTACCGCAGCATCGTGACGTCGTGCTCCGGGTAGTCGAAAAACGCCGGCTTCACCCGCATCCCTACCCTGAGGTCGGCGGGGTCGACGTTGACCATCTCGGTGGAAAACCTTGGTCCCTCGTCCCATTCGACGATCGCCAGCAACTGTGGGACGGCGTCGGCGAAGTGCGGGCTGACCGGCCGGCGCGCCACGGTGAAGGAATACAACGTTCCCATGCCGGAGATCTCGCGCCATTCCAGATCGTCGGCGAGCGTGCGCGGCGCGCGGACCCGCGGGTAGAAGACATAGCTCTGCAGCGAGGGCGAGTATTGGATGACGATGCGGTGCTGCGCCAACGCATCCCAAAAGGGCGCGCTGGTGGGGGTTTTGACGGGCATCGGGCGCTCGAAGGTGGCCATTTCCGATCAATCCCCCTCGAGGATCAGCGTGGTTTGTTCCGACAGGATCCCGCCGTTGCCGGACACGAAGGCGCGGTGACAGTCGGCGACCTGCGCCGCACCCGCGCGGCCCATGATCTGACGAGTGGCGTCGCAGACATGATGCATGCCACCGGCCAGCCCGGCCTGACCGAAGCCCAGTTGCCCACCCGCCGTGTTGAGCGGGAAGTCGCCGCGGAAAGTGAGGTCGTGGTTGGCGACGAACTCCATCCCCTTGCCCTTCTCGCAGAAGCCCGCGTCCTCCAGCGACAGCAGCACGGTGATGGTGTAACAGTCGTAGATCGACACCATGTCCATCTGCTCGCGGCTCAGCTCCGTCATGGCGAACGCGGTGTCGGCGGCCTCGGCGATCGGGGTGTGCAGCAGGTCCTTGGCGTAAGTCGGGGTCTTGAATGGCACGTGTTCGCCAAATCCCTTGATCCACACCGGACGATGGCGCGCGCGCTTGGCTAAATCGGCATTTGCGACCACGACTGCGGCGCCCCCGACGCAGGGCATGACGATCTCGAGCATGTGCAGCGGGTCGGCGATCACGGGGCTGGCCAGGACCTCGTCGACCGTGAGCGGCTTGTCCTTCCAGATCGCCCCCTCGGTGTGGTTGGCGTTGAAACGCTGGTCGACGACGATCTTGGCCATCGCCCGCTCGTCGTAGCCGTAGACGGCCCCGTAGCGCTGGGCCACCTGACCGTAGGGCCCGTTCTGGCCGAGATTGCCGTAGGGGATCTCGAATTCGGCCTGGGGAGAACCATATTGGTTGCTCGATGACCCGAAGAACATCGCATCCACCAACGGCCTGGGCTTCTTCTTCGACGACGGGGTGATGTATCGCGCCGGCAGCGCGCATAACACGGCGTCACAGATCCCCAGTTCGATCGCCGCGGCCGCCCGCCAGACCATGGCCGCCGCGCTGGCGCCCCCGAGGTCGACGTGTTCGGCGAACCGGGCTCCGATGCCGAGGTATTCGGCGATGGTCGACGGGACGAAGATCTCGGACTCCGCCGAGTGCGACGCCACGATCCCGTTGACGACGTCACCCGGCAGTCCGGCGTCCTCGAGTGCGGCCGCGGAGAGTTCCGCCCACTGCTCGATCGCGAATGGCGCGAGTGAGGCCTTGTTGAGCCGCTCGGGCGGAAGCTCGACGTAGCCGACGATCGCGGCTTCCCCGCGTAATCCCATGCGTCATCCTACTTTCGGGGTAGTCCGAGGATCATCTGCGCGATGATGTTCAGCTGAATCTCCAGGGTTCCGCCGCCGATCAACTCGGCGGGCAGGTGCAGGTAGCGCTCCACGATGTCGGGGTCGGAGTCGGCAACCATCGCCATGCGCCCGGTCAGCTGCAGCGTGGCCTCGAATGTTCTGCGCAGCAGTACGTTCATCGCCACCTTGGCGATGCTGGACGCCGGGCCCGACGCCTGGCCGTCGAGCAGCCGGATGGTTTCCCGCACCCCCAGCGCCTTGATGGCGTTGGTGTACGCGTCGAGTTCGCCGAGCGCGCGCAGCGCGTCGTCGCGGTCGGGTCCCGGTTCGGCCGCGAGCCGCCGCAGCGCCGCGGCGCGGTCGAACTTGACGTAACCGCTGATGGCCGAACGCTCCTCGGCCATGGTGGCGATCGCGAGGTTCCACCCCCCGGTCGGGTCGCCGAGCAGCATGTCGTCGGGCACGAACACGTCGGTCAGGAAGACCTCGTTGAAGTGTGCGTCGCCGGTGGCCGTCTTGATCGGCTCGACCTCGATCCCGGCGGATCGCATGTCGATGATGAAGTAGCCGATGCCGCGGTGTTTGCCGGCTTCGGGATCGGTGCGCGCAAGCAGGGCGCCGAAGTCAGCCCGATGCGCCGCCGACGTCCAGATCTTGTGCCCGTTGATGTTCCAACCGCCGTCGACCTTGGTGGCCCGGGTGGACAGTGCGGCGAGATCCGATCCGGCACCCGGCTCGCTGAACAGCTGGCACCACGAGATCTCGCCGCGTTGCGTCGCCGGTATCAGCTTCTCCTGCAGATCGGCCCGCGCGGCCCGGAGCACCGACGGCAGGATCCACTCGGCAATGCCCAAGGAGGGGCGGACCAGACCCGGTCGCTTGGCGAACTCGTCGTCGATGATGAGTTGCCGCAGCGGGCCGGCATCAAGGCCCCAGGGCGCCGGCCAGTGCGGCGCGATCAAGCCCGCGTCGGCGATCAGGGTGCGCTGCGGTCCCGTCTCGAACTCTTCGTAGTCGCCCTGTCGCCCAGGTTGATCGTTGCGCAATAGCAGTGCGGCATCGAGGGTTTCGGCCACCCATGACCGGAACTCCGATTCCGCGTCGCCGAGGTCGACCGACATGTCGCGTTGCTGGGTGCAGGTCAGTTGCCCCAGGCGCCGGGCCCAGCGATTCGCCGGGCCGATCGAGGCCGCGAGACTGGTCGCCCGCCGCCAGTACAGGTGCAGATCGTGCTCCCAGGTGAATCCGATGGCGCCGAACATGGTCAACGCGTCGAGGACGAGATCGGGCACCGGTGAAATCGCGATCACCGCCGCACCGCCGGCGGCGATGCGGTGCTGGTCGATCGGTTCATCGGCGGCGCGCACCGCGTCCCAGGCCGCCGCGGTGGCCAGCTCGCTGCTGACCAACAACATCGCGGCGTTGTGCTGCAACGCCTGAAAGGTGCCGATCACCTTGCCGAACTGTTCGCGGCTGCGTAGGTGCGCAGTGACCGCCTCAACGCACCACTGCACGATTCCCGCCATCGCGCTGGCCAGGAGGCCCACCGTGACGCACCTCGCGCGGTCGGGATCGATGCCGGTGAGCACCTCGGCATCGGCCGCGCGGTAGTCGTCGAGGCGCAAGATGCCGGCGTCGGCGACAAGGTCCGTGCCGTTTACGGGTTCGGCTGTTGCCCTGGGCTTTTCGGTGTCGACCGGCACCCAGACCAGGTCGCCGTCCTCCGCACGCGCGGCGACGAGGACCGCCCGCGCCGCACACACTCCCGCGGTGACCTCCGACGTGCCGGTGATCAGCCATCCCCCGTCGTCGGTGCGTGCGCTGAAGTCACCGTCGTCGGGAAGCACGACGGCCGCGGTTGCGCCGGCGGCCAGGTCGCGCACCAATGCTTCGGCGGCCGGTGTCTGGTCGGCCAGCAACGCGACGGCTCCCGCGGCGACCGTCGGCAACAGCGGGCCGGGCAAGAGCGCCTTGCCTGCCGCCTCCAGGACGCAGGCGGCGTCGATCAATCGGCCGCCCTGCCCGCCGAGGCTTTCGGGCAGGTGCACCGCGTGGAAGCCGTTGCCGACGAGGGCATCCCACCATCCGGGCCGGCGCCCCGCCGCGAGGTCGTCGAAACTGTCGCGGGTCGCGGCGATGGGGGCGTGCCGGCCGGCGAACTGTCCGACGGCAGCGCTGAGCTCCTGCTGCTCCGGGCTCAGTCCCAGGGTCACGATGGCGGCCGAGAGGTGACTAAGGTTGGCCGCACGGACTGCTATCCTTCCGAGTTACAAGACGGACCGTCTCGTCTTGTGGCAGACTACCGGGGGTAGTCAGGCGATGTAAAGCGGGCCACCGCGGCAGTGAGGATCACCATATGCCAAGCGATCTCACCCAGGTGAGCCCGCCGAGGCGCCGAAGCGAGAAGTCGCGCACGGCGATCGTCACCGCCACGCGCGAACTGCTGCTCGCGCGCGGGTTCGACGGTCTGACCATCGAGGCGGTCGCCGCTCGGGCCGGGGTGGGCAAGCAGACCATCTACCGGTGGTGGCCCAGCCGCCCGGCCCTAGTCGCCGACGTCATGCTCGAGGACGCCGACAAGTTGCTGGCGTCGGTATCCCACACCGACGATCTGGCCGCCGACCTGGTGGGGTGGGTGGGCAAGCTGGTCACCAGTCTGACGACCGCCCGTGGCTCCGCCATGTTGCGGACCCTGACGGTCGCCTGCATGGAACACGAGGACACCGCCGTCAGACTGCGGGCCGGGTTCAGCGCGCCGCTGCACGACAGCGTGCGAGCCCGGCTGCTCGCGGACGGCATCGCCGCCGCCACCGCCGAATCGGCAGCGGACGCGATCGTCGGCGGTGTGGTGTATCCGATCCTTTCCGGCGCCCAGCCGTACTCGCGACGACGAGCCGAACGCACTACGCGCCTCATCGTCGAGGCGCTGCGGGGCTGATCAGCCGATCCTGATGGCGGCGAGGCCCTGACCCACGCGGTCCGGGAGGGACCCACCGTGGCTGAGCCAGTCATCCAGGGCGATGCGCACCGTCGCCATCGCCAGCGCGCCGATCAGCCTGGGCCGGGGGTCCTGCGCCGCCAAGCGCGGCAGCCGTGGCGCGATCAGGTCGGCGATCGCCAGCTCGTACCGCACATAGATATGCAGTGTCCAGGCATCCAATGTCTCGGAAGACCTTGTGAGAACGGCCAATTCACGAATCTGGTCCTCGATGTCGGCGAACCCGCCGGCCAGCTCCGTGAAGGCGCCGATGACCGCGTCGGTGGCGCTCAAGCGCTCGGGCTGGGCCGCCAAGGCGGCGGTGATCCGGTTGAGCCAATGGACGGTCATGCCCTCGGCGACAGCGTCTTCCTTGGAGTTGAAGTACCGGAAGAAGGTCGCCCGCCCGATGTCGGCTTCGTCGGCGATGCGGTCCACCGTCGTGCCCGCCAAACCGCGATCGGCGACCAGCTGAGCCGCGGCGGCGGCGATACGCTGACGCATCGCCGTTCGTTTCCGTTCCGCCAACGACGGCGTGGCAGACACTGCAGCAGCCAAGCCCCCACCTTTTCCCGCGAATCGACGCCTAATCGTAAGACACAGTCTTAGCATGAGACGATGTCTCACACTCCCGATTCGTCCGATCAGACGGCCCCGAAGGCGCGCGCCGCGTGGCAGTTCTTCCAGCAGATGGTCACCGACGTCACCAAGATCGTCACCGAGGACGCCGAGTCCGAGCGGGAGTTGCTCGAAGGGCTGCGGCTGATCGCCCGCGTCTCGTCGCTGTGCGCGCAGATGTCCGTCGAGGCCGATGCCGAGCGGCCCTCCTTCTTCGATATGTGCTCGGAGAACCGCATGGTCGGCGGTCCCAATCCCGACGGTAACTACTACCTGGCGATGATTCGTGGCGACCGGAGCTACCGCATCACCGGTTCCCGGGGCACCAGCGCCTACCTGGGGCTGCAGATTCTGGCCGGCACTGGACTCACGCCACGCCGCATGGCGGGATACGTCAGCGACGTCGACTTGGCGCTGGACTCAGGCGAATTCGCGCTCGTGCTCTCGGCGGACGAACCTTCCGATCTCGCCGGCGCGCAGTGGGTGAAGATTCCCGACGACGCGTCGTCGGTGGTGGTCCGCGAGTACATCGGTGATCGCGCGCGCGAAGAGCTGGCCACGCTGCGGATCGAGGCGTTGGACCCCGGACCGCTGACACCGCTGACGGACGGCGAGCTCGCCGATCAGTTCACCGCGATGGCCTGGTCACTGATGAAGCTCGCGACGCTGCACCGCACCATCAAGCCGGAGCTGCTCGACGCGCCCAACACCTTGCTGACCGCCGAGGCCGCCAGCCTGGGCGCCGCCGACACCACCCCGGACAACCTGTACATGATCGGGACCTACCGGCTCGGACCCAACGAGGCCCTGGTGCTCGACATCGCTCCCCCGGACACCCGGTACTGGAACGTCACGCTGGAAAGCATCTGGCACGAATGCCTGGAACCGCGCGCCCGGCACAGCTCGGTGACGAACCGCGGCGTGGCGCCCGATGCGGACGGCCGGGTGCGAATCGCGCTGTCCGCGAAGGACTTCGGGATGGGCCACTGGCTCGACACCGGTGGCCGGCATCGGGGCTTCATCGTCCTGCGCTGGCTGGACAACCCCAGCCCTCCTGACGTGACGGTGTCGGTGCGCGAATGTGAGGAGCCGGTATGACACTGCGGGACCGTTTCGCCCCCGAGCGGCTGATCGCCGCCGCCTGCGAGGAAGTCGGAAGCGACGACTTCGGTGCCGAGGGCTGGCGGCCCGGGCTGCACCGCCTGACCGACGGGCTGATCAACGACGCGCGCCTGTCGGACATCGGCGTGGAGATCGCCCACCTCGACATCATGCGGGCCCTGAAGAATCGCCTGGGCGTGATCGCCTGGCGCAAGCAACATCCCGAGATCGCCACCAAACCGATTGCGGCGCCGATATTCATCGTCGGCCAGCCCCGCACCGGCACCACGATCCTCTACGACCTACTGGCCCAGGATCCCGAGTTGCGCGCCCCGTTGACGTGGGAGGTCGACGAGCCCTGTCCGGTTCCTCAGCCGGACACCTATCACGACGATCCGCGCATCGCGCAGACGCAGGCCAGCATCGACATGTCCGAACAGATCATGCCGGGGTTTCTGGCGTTTCATCCGATGGGCGCCCTCGTCGGGCAGGAGTGCGTGCGCATCACGGCCGGTGAGTTCGTCAGCATGATCTTCTCGGTGCAGTACCGCCTGCCCAGTTACTACCGCTGGCTGCTCTATGAGGCGGACCACGCGGGCGCCTACCGCTATCACCGAATCTTCCTGCAGCACTTGCAGTCCGGTGTGTCCGGTCAGTGGTTGCTGAAGTCTCCGGCGCATCTGTGGCAGCTCGACACGCTGCTGGCCGAATACCCCGACGCGTTGATCGTGCAGACCCACCGCGACCCGCTCAATGTGATCTCGTCGATCGCCGCCCTGACCCACCACCTACGCCGGATGTGCAGCGACGAGTCCAGCATCGCCGAGTGCGCGGCGCAGTCCTACGAGGAGATCGTCGTCGGTCTGGAGCGCGAGATGGCCCTGCGGGACAGCGGGGCGGTGCCGGCGGACCGCGTGATCGACGTGCAGTACAGCGACTTCATCAACGACCCGTGGACCACGATCAAGGACATCTACCAGCGGCTGGATCGCGAGCTGCGACCCGACGCCGAGCAGAAGATGCGTGAATTCCTCGCCGCCCACCCCGGCGACGGCGGTCGTGGCCGCTACACCTGGTCGGACACCGGCCTTGAGGCGGGCGAGGTGCGGGAACGGGTGCGTGCCTACCAGGACCGCTACGCGGTGCCGACCGAAAAGCTGCGGTGACGCGGGCCGGTCGAACACCGTTGTGACGCTTGGGGTCTGAAGCGAGTAGGATCGCCGCAAAGCGACTGGAGCGGCGATGGACGAAGACTGCCTGAAGCTCACCACCTATCTGGCCGAGTGTCGGCGAACTGACGAAGGCTTTGTCGCCGATGTGCTGCTCGACCTGTATGCCCGGCATCGCGTCGCCTGCGGCGTGGTGCTGCGCGGCATCGGCGGCTTCGGGAGCGGGCGCCACCTGAGAACCGACGAGTCGCTGACGTTGTCCCATGATCCGCCCGTCGCGATCGTTGCCGTCGACACGAAGGCGAAGATCGAAGCCCTGCTCGACCAAGTGCTCGCCGTCAAGCAGCGCGGCCTGGTCACATTGGAGCGGGCGCGGCTGCTGCGCGAGGACGGGGCGTTCCTCGGGCCGGTGGAGCTCCCCGACGAGTTGCGCGAAGCCGTCAAGCTGACGGTCTACGTCGGCCGCAAGGAACGCGTCGACGGCGCGCCGGCCTATGTCGGCGTCTGCGATCTGCTACATCGGCGCCGAATAGCCGGCGCGTCGGTGCTGCTGGGGGTGGACGGCGTCACCCACGGGCAGCGGCAACGTGCGCGCTTCTTCGGTCGTAACGCCAACGTGCCGATGATGATCGTCGCCGTCGGATCCGGCGAGCGCATCGGAGGGGTCTTGCCGGAACTGGCGGCGCTGCTGCGCCGACCCACGATGACGCTGGAGCGGGTCCGTGTGTGCAAACGGGACGGCGAACTCTTGGAGCGGCCGCACGCTCTCCCGGGGTTCGACGACTGCGGTTTGGCGTTGTTCCAGAAGTTGACGATCTACACGTCCGAGTCGGCACTACATGACGGGGTGCCGATTCACCGCGCCATCGTGCAGCGGCTTTATCAGCGCGAGGCGCCCGACGGCGCGACGGTGCTGCGGGGCATCTGGGGTTACCACGGGGACCATCAACCGCACGGTGACAAGTGGCTCTCGCTACGCCGCCGCGTCCCCGTGGTGACCATCGTCGTCGACACCCCGGCCAACATCTCCGAATCCTTCGATGTGATAGACGAATTGACCCGCGACGACGGGCTGGTGACTAGCGAGATGGTGCCCGCGGTGGTGTCGGACGAACACGACACCGACGAGGGCCCGCCGCGCATGGCCCATCACAGCTACTAGGTCAGCCGGCGACCGAGGCGTCGTAGATCGACTGGATCGCCTTGTCCAGCGTGGCGTTGAACTGCTCGTCGGACTGGTCGGCGGTCAGCCCCTCGGTCAGCGCACGGCTGAAGCTGGCGATCAACCCGGTGTTCTTCGCCAGCAGCTCGTTGGCTTCCTCGCGCGAGTAGCCGCCGGAGAGGGCGACCACCCGCATGACCTTCGGGTGTTCGATCAGGGGGCGGTAGTAGTTGACCTCGCTGGGCAGGCTCAGCTTGAGCATCACGCGCTGCCCGTCGGGCAGGTTCTCGAGTTGCTTGGCGATCTCGTCGCGCAGAATCGCCTCGGCCTCGGCCTTGTCCGAGATCGAGATGGTGACCTCGGGCTCGATGATGGGCACCAGACCGTGCGAGAGCACCTGACCGGCCAGCTCGAACTGCTGGGCAACCACGGCGGCGATCCCCTTGGGGTTGGCGCCGCCGATCACCGACCGTTCTTTGGTGCCGAAGACACCCAGGCCGACCGCACGTTCCAGCAGATCGTCCAGTCCCGGGATCGGCTTCATCAACTGCACGTCGTCGGACCCCTCCGCCAGGCCCTTGTCGATCTTGAGGATGGGCACCACGCCCTTCGTCTCCCACAGGTAGGTGGTCGACGGCTTGCCCGCGATCTCCCGGTCCATGGTCTGCTCGAACAGGATCGCGGCCAGCACGCGGTCACCGGTGAACGCCGGGGCGGTGATGATCCGCGAACGCATCTGGTGAATGAGGTCGAACATCTCCTCCTCGGAGGAGTACGCGTCGTCCTGGATGCCGTAGAGGCGCAGCGCCTTGGGCGTGGAGCCGCCGCTCTGGTCGAGCGCCGCGATGAATCCCTTCCCCGACGTCATCCGGTCCGCTTGCTTCTCGTTCGGCATGGAAGTTCTCCACTCCTTCGTGGTCCCGTACGGTCACGGCGCCTGCGGTGCTCCGCACCCTTGAGATAATCGTGCCGATCATATTCGGCCGATCAGAGCCCGGGGAGGCCGGTCGTCACAGCTCGGCTTGGTCCGGCGGGGAGGCGGGTCTGACGCGCCACAGCGCCATGCGATCAAGAAGCCGGTCGCGCAGAACGAGCGTGTGGAAGAGCACCGCGCACATGTGGGCGGTAAACGTCAGGAACAGCAGAAACGCGAAGGCGCCGTGCCACTCGCGCAGCACCGCGAATACGTCTATGTTGTGCGGCGCGATGCCGGGTAGTCGCAGCGGGCCCACCAGCGTGACCGGGAACCGCGCCGCCGACAGCATGGCCCACCCGGTCAGGGGCTGCACCAGCAGCAGGGCGTAGAGCAGGTATTCCGACCACGTCGCGATGCGCCTTTCGGCGCCGCTCATGGTGGACAGAAACGGTGGGGGCCGGTGCCTGAGCCGATTCGCGAGCCGCACCACGGCGAACCCCAGGATCAGCACACCCAGAGGCCGATGGATGGCCAGCAGCAGCGGGTAGTAGCTCAAGGCCGCGACCATGGTGACGCCGATGAGCAGTTGCGCGATGACCATCGGCGCCATCAGCCAGTGCAGCACGCGGGACGGGAGCGCGAACCGGGTCGTGGCGGCGCCTTCCTTCACTGGAGCACCCGGGAGACGTCGACTTCGCTGGGCTTCTTGGGTTCCTCGGCGCGGCGGGTGAACGAGCGGGCGTAGACGGCTGATCTCGCGGCGAGCAGCGGGTCGTCGGAGGCGGTGATGCCGTCCGGCAGCACCAGCGGGTCGAAGTTGATATCGCGGGCGTTGCCGGGCGCCTCTGTCTGCACCGCCGTGACGGTGATGGTGCCGGCGTCGACGGTGCGGCGCTCCCGCGGCCAGGCTTTCGTGGCGTCGTTGGTCGGATCACCCGGCTCGCCGATGGTGAGCACCAGCCGCCAACTCAGTGGTCGCTGGGCGAGCGCGTGGATAAGTTCGTCGAACAGGTAATCCTTGCCGGTCGAGGACACCGGCACGCCCGCCGCTTGCTGCGGAAGGACGGCCCAGCGCACCGGAACGCTCGCTCCGGCGCCGTTGGTGAACCGGAACGCATTCAGGCCGTAAAACGCGCTGTCGGCGAACCCCGCACTCGGTGGGGCCTGCTTGATGACCTTCATCGCCGCGACGGTCTCGGGATGGCGGTCGAGGAAGGCGGCCATCTGCTCGGGGTCGGGCTTGCCGGTCTCGGGCACGGGTTTGGAGGCGAGCAGCCGGTCGTAGAACCCTTGGGGCGTGCTGTCCGCGAAGACAGGGATGTTGATCATCGCGGTGCGCCATTGCTGGCCGTCCGATCCCTGGAACAGCAGGCCCAGTCCCCGGACTGTGCCGTGCATGTCCGCCTGATCCGGGAGACCGCCCGACAGGGAAAACCGGCCGATTACCGGCACGCTTCCCGCCCGGAAGACCGCGGCCCGGCAGACCTCCGCCCCCGCCCCGGTGCTCGCAAAGGTTCCTACCGCGCTGAGCCCCTTGGCGTGGTTGCGGCGAAAACCGTCGTGACGTCCGTAGACGTGTTCGAAGCGGTCGGCGAACCGGGGCGGCGTCAGCGCGCCCGGCCGCAGCCAGCCGCCGGCGTAGGCGAACCCACCCACATCGACCGCGGCGATGCCGGCCACCGCACCCATGCCCAGCAACGCGCGCCGTCGTGTCAACGCGTCGGCAAGGGGCCGGCTGGGTCTGACATCGCCGGGCGGGTCGTCCGCCTCGCCGCCGCCATCACCGGGCTCCACGGCCACCGCCCTTCCGTGTTTGCGCAGGCCACGGGGCCCAGCCTGGACACGAATCCGGTGGAGTTAATTCACGCATGGGCCGGCGCCATGCGCAACTTCTGCGGGGATGCTCGCACACACTCACAGGACGTCGCGACGTCGCGATTCGTTCACTCGTTTTGAGTGTGGTTTGCCGCGTGCCATACCATTGAGTAAACAACTTGCGGCTGCATCTGTAGCTGGCGCGCAGATCGACGGAGTGTGTCTCCTCCGACGGGCAAGCGCTTTCCGATGGGGTTGAACAAGCAGCCCCGGGGCTTGGCAGTGGCTGTTTTGAGAGCTAGCAGTGTCCCAACAGGGACCGAATGTGAGTGATAGACCATGGGCGAACTAACCGGTGATCCAATCGATCCGACCGCTTTTGCAGTAGGAAAACAGCAGGTAGATCAGGCGGTCGTGCTCACCGTCTCGGGTGAAGTGGACATGCTCAGCTCGCCGCATCTGGCCGAGGCGATTCAGACCGCGCTGGCGACCAAACCCGCCGCGCTGATCGTTGACCTGTCCAAAGTGGACTTCTTGGCGTCGGCCGGGATGACGGTCCTGGTCACGGCGCAGGCGGACACCGAGCCGCCCACCAAATTCGCCGTCGTCGCCAACGGCTCGGCCACGAGCAGGCCGATCAAGCTGATGGGAATCGACAGCGTGCTCGCGCTTTACAGCTCGCTTGACGACGCGCTGAGCGGCATTGCTGGTGGGTGAATCTGGAGATGGGGGCACAACTGGGGACGATGGGGCGCTCTGATCATCAGCCGCAAAGCGTGTCAAACATCGACGACCGGTCCCGCTTCGTGCGGAAGCGCGTCGCCGCCGACCCGCGCAGCGCTGCTCGGGCCCGCGCCGAGTTCGGGTCATGGCTTGAAACCCATTTCACGCTCGATGCCGACCGGTTCAGCGACGTCCTGCTAGCGGTAAACGAAGCGATCGCGAACGCCGCGCAATTCGCCTATTGCGACGCCTCGCAGTGCGGGACGCTGGACGTGAGCGCAGCTTACGACCGCCAGTCCGACACCCTGGCCGTCGCGGTCGACGATCGCGGCCGCTGGCGCCAGAAAGTTCCGACCCAGCACCATCAGCAGCTCCGGGGACGCGGCATCCCGCTGATGGAGGCACTCGCCGACGAAGTGACCATCGATCTCACGCCGCACGGAACCCGCGTCACATTGACCTGGGCCGACCTGACCCGGCGGTCCGACACTTAAAACCTGCGCGCTACGTGGCATGCGCCAGGACCTGCTGGATGCGTTCCTCTCGTGGCAGCACCGGACCGTCGTCGAGGGGTTCGTCGATGCCGAGCTCGGCGAGCCCGGCTCTGGTCATCAGCGAGGTGCCGTAGGCGGCCAGGACGAGCTTTTGATCATCGCTGTGCCCCTCCTCGATGAGCATCGCCCCGATGAGGCAGATGACGGCCATCTTGTACGCGTTGAAGGCCCGATACCACTCGCGGTTTTGCACCTTGATGCCGCTGGCCTGCTCGTAGTGGGCGAGCAGGGCGTCGATGGGGAGCGCGGCGGGATGGCTGTTGATGCCGACCGGCTGCACCCACAGCATTTCCAGCCAGCCGATGTCGGTCAGGGGATCGCCGACCGTGGTCATCTCCCAGTCGAACACCGCGCTCACCTCCCCGCCCGTGAAGGCGAAGTTGCCCGGTTTGGCGTCGCCGTGCACCAGGGTGATCGTCGGGCATGGCGCGGGCTGCCGTTCGCGCAGCGCCCGGTGCAGCCGTTCGAGCGCGGGCAGCGAGTCGCGCTTGACCCGGTCCATCTCCGACGCCCAGTGGTCGAGTTCTCGGCCGAGGTGCGTGCCGCCGTCATCGAGCGTGTCGAGCCCGGTCTCGGTCAGGTCGACGGAATGGATCGCGGCGAGTTGCTCGACCAAGCTTTGGCACATCCGCACCACGGTGTGGTCGGCGACGTCGGCGGGCGCCTGCATCTCGTAGACGTCGCCGGCGGCGCGTTCCATCACGAAGAACGGCCGGCCCAACACCTCGCCGGTCTCCTCCAGCCACAGCGCCCGCGGCACGCGTACCGCGGTGTCCTGCAGTGCGCGCAGGATGCGGAATTGGCGTGCGAGGTCGTAGGGCTCCAGCAGCGCGGGAGGCCTGGGGCGCAGCCGCAGCACCACATCTTGGCGTGTACGCCGATCACCGTCCTGGCTGACCACCGTCAGCATCAGCATCTCGGCCGAATGCCCGAAGCTCACCCGGTCCAGGCCCTCGACGCGAACGTCACCGGAGTCGGGCAGTCGGGTGCGCAGCCAGGCGGTCAGGCGCTCCTCGAAGTCGGCGTCCACCGTCACTGACGGGCTCCTTCGTCACTACCGGCCGGCAGGCGCTCGACCGGGGTCTTGTCCTGGGTGAACGCCGACATATCCATCGCCGTCCAGTTCGGGTACCGGCGGTAGCCGTCGCCGCCGAGCAGCAATTCGAAGATGCCCCAACCGGTGTGACCGTCGCGCTCGAAGCGCATCAGCTGGTCGAGCGCCATCGAGTTTCCTTCCGTCTCGGCGAGCTGCTCGAGATCGCTGCTGTCCCAATCGAAATGGATGAAGTACACACCGGCGCCGAGGTCCTCGTACTGGCAGTGCGCCATCGGCAGCCCGTAGTAGGCGTTGACGTGTTGGTGCGGGGCGTCGGCGGTAACGCGATGGGTCTTGCCGTCCTCGTCGGTGAAGACCAGGACCGCGCGGACCGGCCGCTTGCGCTCACCGTCGAACTCGACGTCGTGCTCGATCTTGACGAACCGCTTCGACAAGGTGCCGTCCGCGTAGGTGATCCCGCCGTCCACGTATTGCACTGTGCCGTCGGCTGATTCAATGATCCACGCTTCAATCGCGTGGTCGTCGAAGCCGGCGTCGAGCCACAGCCAGAAGTCGATCTTGTCGGACACGCGCAAGCCGAAGGTACGGTCGCGACCGCCGTGGAATCCGTCGACGCTGATGCGCTCGCCGTCGATCTGCACCCATCCGCTCCACCGTCCGGGTTCTTTCATGTGATACATGTCGGCGAGCAGCCGGCCGTCGCCGCCCACCACCTTCATGGGCAGTAACTCCCACATCGGTGCGGTGGGCTCGTAGTAGAGCTCCCACTCGATTCCGGATCCGTTGGGTTCCACGTCAAGTCGCCACTTCTTCAGCGGCTGAACGCAGGTCCACCGCATCGGCCCGGCGCTCAACTCGGCGCGATCACCAGCGGTCACCGGCCGACCCGACAGCAGGTCCCAATGCCGGCCATCGGCGAGACTGACCTTGACGTAGCCGAGTGCGCTCGCGGTGTTCGGGTTGTTGCCGTAGCCACTGGCCAACAGCATCGTGCCGTCCGGCGACGCCGCGAAAAAGTAACATCGATCCGACCACGTCGGATCGGGGTCGTGCACCGCGTCGAAGGTCGTCGGGAGCTGGTGAGTGAACGACTCGTCGGCAGCGGAGTAAGCCATGATTGCCCTCTCTGGCGATGTGCTTGATTCGCAATGGAATTCGTTGCTCTGCCCAACCGATCCCGTAACATCTGCGCCATGCAACCGAGCCGTCGGTGGGGCGACGACCGCGCGATCCTCGACGACGAGGAGGCCCGCAGGCGCATCCTGGACGCCGCGGGCCGCTGCATCGTGCACCGCGGCAACACTCAGTTCCGGATGGGCGAGGTGGCCGACGAGGCGGGGGTGTCGCGGTCCACGGTGTACCGGTATTTCCCCGGCCGCGACGACGTCCTGCTGGGCCTGATCCTGACGCGCGTCGACCACGCACTCGGCGAGTTGGTGCGCTCGCTGGCCGCTCCGGATGATCCCGTGCGGTCGGTGCCTCAGATGGTGCTGGCCCGCGTCGAGTCGGTGGAGGGCGATCCGCTGAACGAGGCGCTGTTCGCCGCCGAGAGCACCGCTGTCGCGTCGGCCCTCGAGAAAGGTTCGGCGCCCATCGTGGAGACGCTGTTGCGGCACTACCAACCGCTGTTGGATCGGTGGAAGGCGGCGGGCCGCTTGCACGACGATCTGGATCCGCGGTCGGTGGTCCAGTGGCTCCACGCGACCACCTTGTTTCTGCTGGCGCCCTCGTGGCGGTACCGACCGGCCGCGGACAAACGCGAGTTCGTCGAGCAGTTCGTGGTGCGGGCCCTGGTACCACAGATCAGACAATAACGGCGTATTGTCTGATGTCCAGACGTTCGAGTATTTTTGTCTGACGGCCCCTGCGCCGGTTCGGCGGCCCAACCGGCCGAACGGCCCGGCTCCCGAACTGCGTGGTGGATATGACAAGCGTTGTTGGACAGGCTGTTTCAGCCGTCGGCTTAGCCGCTCACCTGGGCCGAGGCGTGGGCCGGGTGGCCACCGACGCGGTGGTCGGTGGACGGTTGGGCTTGCCCCGCCGAGTGCAGGACATCGACGCGGCGGTGCTCTCCAAGGTGATGGGCACCACCGTCAGAACCGTCCGCCTCCTTGAGAGCGACGCGGGGACGTCGGCGCGGGCACGGCTGGTGCTGACCGGAAAGAACGTCCCCGACTCGGTGTTCGTCAAGCTCGCGGCGAAGACGGCGGCCACCCGCTTGATGGGTGAGTTGGGCCGGCTCGGGCAGACGGAGGTGCGGTTCTACCGCCAGCTCGCCCCGCAGGTCGTCGGCGCACCGTATGCCTACGGTGCGGCGTTCGATCCATGGACCGGGCGCTACCTCGTGGTGCTGGAAGATCTCCCCGCCGAGTCGTGCGAGTTCCCCGACACCTTGCACCCGCTGTCGCCCGCGCAGGCCAGCCTGATCGTCGAGCTGCTGGCCGACCTGCACGCCACCTTCTGGACACGACTCCCCCGCGATGCGCGCGGCCCGCTGCGCTGGCTCTATACGCCGTCCGGCGACGTCACCTCACTGCTGACCGGCCCGCTGATGCACTCCTCGATCAAGCGCCTGGGAGAGCACACCGAGATCCCCGTCGAGAACGGCCGTTTCATCGCCGACAACTACCGTGCGGTTGCCGCCCTCATCGACACTCCCCCACACACCGTCATGCATGGCGACGCTCACCCGGGCAACATGTACTTCCACGGCGGCAAGGCGGGGCTCCTGGACTGGCAGGCGGTACGGCGCGGGCACCCGTCCCGTGAACTGGCCTACACGCTGATCACCAGCCTCACGCCCGAAGATCGCCAAGCGACCCAGCGTGAGCTACTCGACGACTACCGCCGCGCCCTCGCGGCGGCCGGTGGACCCGAACTGGACCGCGACGAACTCTGGCTGCGGTTCCGCCAGGCCGCGCTCTACGCATATGTGGCCCCTTTGATCACCGCGGGAATGGGCGGCATGCAGGTCGAAGACATCGCCATGGAAGGGCTGCGGCGCGGCGTCGCGGCGCTCGACGATCTGGAAACGGTCGCGGCGCTGAAGAGTTCCCTCTGACGAACCAAGTTTGGCCCGAACCTATTGCGCTGGCCGCCACACGAGTTACGCTACTTCCCGTAGCGTAATGCTGCGGGTCTTGTGCGTCTTCAGCCCTTGGCGGCAAGGAGAGTCTCATGTTCGACCTAAAGATCATTGGTGGCACCGTCGTCGACGGGACGGGCGCGGAGCGCTATCCCGCCGACATCGGCATCAAGGACGGCAAGATCGTCGACGTCGTCCGCCGCGGCGCCGGTGACCCTAAGACCGGCGGTCTGGAGATGGCCGGGGCCGCCGAAACCATCGACGCCACAGGCCGTGTGGTGGCCCCCGGCTTCGTCGACATCCACACCCACTACGACGGCCAGGTGAGCTGGGACGGCCTCCTCGAGCCCTCCAGCGGTCACGGCGTCACCACAATCGTGACCGGCAACTGCGGCGTCGGCTTCGCCCCGGTCCGGCCCGGCACCGAGCAGTGGCTAATCGAGTTGATGGAGGGTGTCGAGGACATCCCCGGCACCGCCTTGACCGAGGGCATCACGTGGGGCTGGGAGACCTACCCCGAGTACCTCGACGCGATCGGCAAGCAGAAGTTCGCGATCGACGTGGGCAGCCAGGTCGCCCACGGCGCCATCCGTGCTTACGCGATGGGCGAGCGCGGTGCCCGCAACGAGCCGGCTACGCCCGACGACATCGACGCGATGGGCCGGTTGGTTCGGGAGGCGATCGAGGCGGGGGCGCTGGGGTTTTCGACGTCGCGCACGATGGGGCACCGCGCGATGGATGGCGAGCCCGTGCCCGGCACGTTCGCGGCCGAGGATGAGCTGTTCGGACTCGGGCGGGCCATGGCCGCCGGCGGTCAGGCGGTATTCGAGCTGGCCCCGCAGGGATCCGCGGGCGAAGACATCGTGGCGCCGAAGAAGGAATTGGACTGGATGCGCCGGCTGAGCGGCGAGATCGACCGGCCGGTGTCGTTCGCCCTGATCCAGGTGGACGCCGATCCGAAGTTGTGGCGCGAAATGCTGGACCTTTCCGCGGACGCGCACGCGGCGGGTGCCCGCCTCTACCCGCAAGTCGCCGCGCGCCCGTTCGGCATGATGATCGGATTCCAGGGCCATCACGGTTTCAGCCACCGGCCCACCTACCGCCGACTGGCGGCGAAATACAGCCGCGAGGAGCTCGCGCAGCGGCTGGCCGACCCAGCGGTGAAGGCCGCCATCCTGGCCGACGAGGACCTGCCCGCCGACCCGACGCTGTTGTTCGACGGGATGTTCGCGCTCGTCCAGCACTCGCTCCGACGGCTGTACGCGCTCGGAAATCCGCCCGACTACGAGCCCACCCCGGACCGTACCGTCGCCGCCATCGCCGCAGCCCGCGGCGAGGACCCGCTATCCACGCTCTACGACCTCATGCTCGAGCAGAACGCGACCGCCATGCTGATGCTGCCGCTGTTCAACTACGCGGACGGCAACTGCGACGCGATCCGGGAGATGCTGCTGCACCCGGCCGGCGTGCTCGGGCTTTCCGACGGCGGCGCCCACTGCGGGATGATCTGCGACGCTTCGTATCCCACGTTCCTGCTGACGCACTGGGCGCGGGACAGGCGCCGGGGCGAGAAGCTCTCGCTGGAGTACGTGATCCGCAAGCAGTCCCGCGATACCGCCCACCTATTCGGTCTCACCGATCGCGGCACCATCGAGCCGGGCAAGAAGGCCGACATCAACGTCATCGACATGGACGCCCTGACACTGCATCCCGCGGCGATGGCCTTCGACCTGCCCGCCGGCGGCAACCGAATCCTGCAGGGAGCCAGCGGCTACGCGGCCACGATCGTCAGCGGGACCGTGACCCGGCGCGACGACGTCGACACCGGGGCCCGTCCCGGACGTTTGGTGCGCGGAGCGCGTTAAGGCTCGACGCATGAACGCGCCCGCCGGCAACCCGACCCGCACCCGCGACGAGGACGCGATCGGCACCCCGCCGGATAGCCCGACCCTGGTGCCGGCGCAGCGGTATTACTCGCCGGCGTTCGCCGCGCTCGAGGTCGAGCGGATGTGGCCGAAGGTCTGGCAGCTCGCGTGCATGGTCGACCACGTCGCCGAGCCGGGTGACTACTTCGAGTACCGCTGCGGTACGTACGGGGTGCTGATCGTCCGCGGTGACGACGGCGTGCTGCGCGCCTTCCAGAACGTCTGCCGCCACCGCGGCAACTCGGTGTGCGTGGGGTCGGGCTCGGGGCTGCGCGAGCTCAAGTGTGGCTACCACGGCTGGACCTGGGACCTGGCCGGCATGCTCAAACGGGTGCCTAACCGCAAGGGCTTCGGGTCGCTGCGGATGTCCGACTTCCCGCTGGTGCCAGTTCGAGTGGACACCTGGGAGGGACTCGTCTTCGTCAATCTCGACCTCGACGCGATGCCGCTGCTCGAGTACCTGGAGGCGGTGCCCGACGACATCGCCTGGTGCCGGCTGAGTGACTTCCGCTGCTACGCCACGCTGACCGTCGAGGTCGACGCCAACTGGAAGACGATCGCCGACGGCTACAGCGAGACCTACCACGTTCAGACGCTGCACCCGGAGTTGCTGCGCTGTGTCGACGACATCCATGCGCCGCAACAGATCTGGGGTCACACCGGCAAATCCGACCAGCCCTACGGGGTGCAGAGCCCACGCTTTGACGGCGCGCTGAGCGACGAAGAGGTCTGGGACGCCTACGTCTACACGCAGGGCGCGCTGATGGGCGCGGCCGAAGGCACCCCCTTTCCCACCGAGAAACGCCGGCCCGGGCAGACGGTCCAGGATCTGATCGCCGAGCACACCCGGGCGTTTGCCGCCACCCGCGGGGTCGCCCTCGACTGGGCCGACACCGACCGGATCACCCGGCTGCACCAGTACAACGTCTTCCCGAACATGACGCTGCTGGCCAACGCCGACCACCTCACCGTCATGTGCTCGCGGCCCGGCCGCGATCCCGATCAAGGCGAGCTGGTCATGTTCTTGATGACGCGGATGCCGCCGGGCGCCGCCCGCGCCAAGCCGACCGACGTCCGGGTGACCGCCGGCGAGGCCGAGCCCGGCGTGGTGCTCACCCAGGACATCCGGGTGCTCGCGGGCCTGCAGCGCGGCATGCATCAGCCGGGTTTCACCCACTTGGTGCTGTCCAGCGAGGAACGGCGCGTGATCAACATGCACCGCAACCTCGAGCGTTATCTGGACCTGCCCCAGTCTGAGCGAATGAGCGGTGGCACGACGAATCAACCGCCGCCAACATAATTCGTGTAGACACGCCGTAATCCGTCGGATGCGATTTAGAATCCGTCTCGTGATGACCCCGTCAAACCCGTGGGGGGACGACCGAGGGCAACTCGCGCATCAGCTACAGATGCGATATCAACCACTCGCGCGAAGACGCGCGCGGCGAATGTGCCAGAACTTCGCGCGGGTCGGCGTCCGCACGGCGCCGGAGCGCCTGCGGGAGATGCTGGCGGGGGCGCCCCTTGCGGCTCATGAAGTGACGGATGTGAATTTCGCATTGATCGCGCTGCAGTTCGACCGTGAAACGCGCATCGCGCGGTACAAGCGGCTGAAGCGACAGGGCACCCGCTCACTGATGTTCGCCGGGCTGGTCCTGGTGGTGTTGAACTTCCTGATGTGCATGGCTTACCTCTTGCTCAACCTCGCGGAGCAGGGCGCGCCTCTTTAACCCTCAGCGCGGGACGACGATGCCGTTGTCGTAGGCGTACACGATCGCCGCCGCGCGGTCCCGCAGGTCCAGTTTTCCGAAGATCCGGCCGATATGGCTCTTGACCGTGACGCCGGAAATGCAGAGTTCGTCGGCGATCTCGGCGTTGGAAAGGCCCCCGCCGATCAATGTCAACACGTCGAGCTCGCGGGTGGTCAACTCGGCGATCGCGGTGCCGCGAGGACCGGGAGCGGCTTTGCGGTAGGTGGTCAGCACGCGCGCGGTGACCGCGGGATCCAGGTAGCTGTCACCCCTGGCGACCGCCCGCACGGCACGAATCAGTTCCTCGGCGGAGGAGTCCTTGAGCACGAAGCCGGCAGCCCCGGCGCGCAGCGCCTCGGACAGCAGCTCGTCCTCGTTGAATGTGGTCAGTGCGAGCACCGGCGGCGTCCCCCGGAGCCTGCGCGTCGCCTCGATGCCGTCGACTCGGCGCATGCGCAGATCCATCACGATGACGTCGGGCCGGTGCTCGGCCACCGCTGCGGGCACCTCGTCACCGTCGGAGCATTCCGCGACGACGGCGAAGCCGTCCTTGCGGCGCAAGATCCGGCGCAGCCCCGAGCGCACCAGCTCCTGGTCGTCGACGAGCAGGACGGTGATCTCGGGGGTCTCCAGGCTGTGTGGGATCACAACTTGCACCACCACGGGCGCCAGCCGGTGTCACCTTCGTGCAGCGGTATGTCGGCACGCACCGACCATCCGTCGTCGGTCGGGCCAGCGTCGATGGCCCCGCCCAGCAGCTCGACGCGCTGGCGCATGCCGCGCAACCCGCGCCCTTCAGCGGAATGCGGAGCGGCGATCGCCACCGGTAACCGATTGTCGACCGTGAGGCTCGCCGACGACGCCGAGACATTCAGTGCCACTGTCGATTTCGAGTCGGGCGCGTGTTTGGCGATGTTGGTCAACGATTCCTGGGTGATGCGGAACAGCGCGAGGCCGACCGCCGCCGAGGCGCGTCCGGTGGCTCCGTCGATGCGCAGCGTGACGTCCAGGCCGGCACGCTGAAAATCCGCGACGAGGACGCCGACGTCGTCGATGCCGGGTTCGGGCGTGGTCTGTGCGGATTTTGTCGGCGAGCTGTCCAGGAGTCCTACGGTGCGCCGGATGTCGGCCATCGCCTGCCGGCCGAGGCGCTCGGCCTGTTCGAGCGCCTCGACCGCGTCATCGACATCGCGATCCTGCTGCAGTCCCCGACGGGCGCCAGTCACGTGCAGCAAGGTGATGCTCAGCGAGTGGGCGATGACGTCGTGCACCTCGCGGGCGATGCGACGCCGCTCATCGGCGGCCGCGTGCTCCGCCAACATCTTCTGCGCCTCAATCTGTTCGGCCAGCAGCAGCCGTTGGGTGCGCATCACGTAACCGAGCAGCCACCCCGCCCCGACGAAAGCCAGGTACAGCACTACCGCGTCGAGCCGGTGCAGTGCGGAGGCGGCCAGCAGCAGCGCGGCCGCCGACGTGGCGGCCAGGAATCCGCCCGCGATGGAGCTCAACGTCGCAATGGACAACACCATCAGCACCAGCAGCGCCGGGGCGAAATCGGCGTGAATGGGGGTCGACGTGCCGAAGAGCATCATGGCGGTGGCCGTCGACCAGGTCGCCCACATCAACACCGGGCTGAGCTTCGTGTTCAGGAAGAAGAACACCAGCGTCGGCGCGATGGACACCGCGAACGCGGCCAGCCCGACGGGCAGGTCGGCGGAGGGGCGCTGCAGGATCGCGATCACCCCGCCGCCGACATGGCTGACATCGACGGCGAGAAGCGACGCCCAGGTGAGACCGACGGGAATCAGTTCGCCTCGCCGGCGAAACTGTTCGCGCAAGTATCTCGTTGCAGCACGCAACATTGTCCAATCCTAAAAGAGCGCGCCACCCGCTCACATCGTGCCGTGGGCGGCAAGTGCCTCCGCCCGTGGTAGGAGGCAAAGACTGCACTTCGGCACGACGCGCACCAGCCGGCCGATTTCCTAGCGTCGAGTCATGACATGGACACTGCTGCACGACCGGATGGCCTTCATGGCCGACGTGATCAAAGCCGCCGACACCGACCCTGAGGCGGCACTTGCATTGGTCGCCAACTCACCCGAGGTGCCTCGGCTGTTCGGCGACGAGGAGGGCCTGCTGCTTTCGTTGGGACAGCGCTGGATCACCATGCTGGTGGCCAAGCTGGATCAGGCGGCCCATGAGGGGTTGTCGGCCGAAGACGTGCGAGCCGATCTCGAGGACGCCGAGCCTGGCCTGCACGCCTTGGTCAGGATGGGCTCCCGGCGATCCCTGCGGGTGCGCTCCCTGTGCCGGGGCGAGTACGTCGCCGTGGGCCTCTTCGGTGGACCGACCGGTGATCGGCAGACCGTTGCATGACGGAAAGGGAATACTGACGCGGGTCACGGGTCGCTCCGCGGTCCTGATCGTCGGGTTGTGGGTCCTGGCGGCGGCGGCCGCGAACCTTGCGGTCCCGCAACTGGAGCGAGTCGTCGATTCACACGCCCGGTCCTTCATGCCCACCGACGCGCCGAGCGCTGTCGCCGCCTCGCGGGCCGCCCAGTTGTTCGATCAGACCCCGAGCAACAACTTCGTTTACGTTGTGCTCGAACGCAATCAGAAGCTGACTCCACGCGACCGCCAGTTCTACGACGCGATGACGACGGCGCTGGGTTCCGATCGGCGTCACGTGTACGCGGTGACCGACCTGTGGTCGCAGCCCGCCACGGCCGCCGGCGCGCAGAGTTCGGACGGGCGAGCCGTCAGCGTCATGGTGCGGCTCGCCGGCATGCTCGGCACCGCGCAGGCGCGCGATTCGGTGAACGCTGTCCGCGCCACCGTCGCTAGACTGGCGCCGCCGGCCGGCCTGGAAGTCCATGTCACCGGGCCCGGCGCCACGATCGTCGACGAATTCTCCGCGATCGATCGACAGATGCTCGGAATCACCGCCGCCACCATCGGTCTCATCCTGCTTCTGCTGCTGGCGGTGTACCGATCGCCGATCGCGGCCGCGATTCCACTAATCTCGGTGGGACTCGCGCTTGCGCTGGCCCGTGCGGTCGTCGCCGCCCTCGGGCAGTCCAATGTGGTTGAGGTGTCGCTGTTTTCGGTTGCGTTGATGGCGGCCATGACGCTGGGTGCCGGCACCGACTACGCGATCTTCCTGGTCGGCCGCTACCACGAGGGCCGCCGCCGCGGCGTCACACCGGCCCAAGCGCTGGCGGAGGCTTACCGTTCCATCGCGCCCGTCGTGATCGGATCGGCGCTGACCGTTTCGGTGGCACTCGCGTGCCTCGTGTTCGCCCAGGTGGGTTCCTTCCGAAGCGCCGGGTTGCCGTGCGCCATCGGCATTCTGGCGACCATGGTTGCCGCGCTGACCCTGACGCCAGCGCTCATGAGCCTCGCGATACGCCGCGGGTACCTCGAACCGCGGCCGTCGAGGACGGCGCGGCGCTGGCGTCGCGTCGGAACGACGGTGGCGCGCTGGCCCGGGCCGGTCCTGGTCACCGCCGGCGGGTTGACCCTGCTGGTCGCGCTGCCGCTGGCCGGCATGCGGGTCGGCTTCAACGAACCCGCCGCCACGCCATCGTCCACCGACTCCAACCGCGGCTACGTCAGCGCCGACCGGCATTTTGCGGCCAATTCTTTGTTGCCTGATGTCATCGCGATCCAGGCCGACCATGACCTGCGCAACCCGGCCGGCCTGATAGCCATCGAGCGGATCACGCGCCGCGTCATGGCCGTACCGGGTGTGCGCGCGGTCCAGTCCGCGAGCCGTCCCGACGGTAAGGTCCCCGAACAGGCGACGTTGAGCTATCAGGCCGGCGTGCTCGGCCGTCAGTTCGGGGACACCATGGATTCGCTGACCCAACGCCTCAAGCGAGTCTCCGAGCTGGACAGCGCGCTGGCGCAGACCCAGCTCGCGGTGGACGGCCTCGGGAATGGGTTGCGAGGCGGCAGTGCGGGGTTGGCCGACATGTCCGGTGCCGCCGAGGACATGCGCGCCGGTATGGACGGCCTGCAGCGAAACGTCACGACGGTGTCGGGTTACCTCGATCCGTTACGGGACTTCGTCGGGCGAACCCCTGACTGCGCCGCCAATCCGATCTGCTCGACGGTCGACCGAGTGCTGCAGCCGGTCGATAGCCTGGTGCAGACGTCGACGCGGCTTAACGCCGGCGCCGCGAAACTCACCAGCGGCTCGAGCACGGCCGCCACCGCGATGTCCGGTCTGCCGCAGAGCGTGACGTCGATGAAAGACGCGCTGGGGCAAGCTCGTTCAGCCACCCAAGACCTACTGGGTCTGACCGATACGCTCGGACCCCAGATGCATCAGTTGACCGACTACCTGAACGAGATCGCGACACAATTTCAGGGCAGCGCGGCGGCGGACTTCTACCTGCCGCAGCGGGCCTTGGCCGATCCGCGGTACACCGCCGCGTTGGGTCACCTGATCTCCGAGAATGGCCGTGCCGCTTACCTGCTGGTGTACGGCGATGGTTCGGAGTGGGGTGGCGACGGGGCCAAGCGGGCAGACCAGGTCCGCGCCGCCATCAAGGAGGCCACCAAGGAAGGCACCCTGACCCCCACGGAGGTCGACCTTGCCGGCGTCGGCCCGGTGACCGCCGATCTACAGCGGTTCGTCGCCGGCGACACCAAGCTGCTCGTGGGCGCCGCGTTGGTCCTCATCTTTCTGATCGTGACGGCGATGCTGCGCAGCCCGGTCGCGGGGCTGGTCGTCGTCGGGACCGTCGTCACCTCGTACGCGTCGGCTGTCGGTGCCAGCGTGCTGATCTGGCAGCACCTGCTTCACCAGGATCTGCACTGGGCGGTCGCCCTGATCGCGTTCATCGCGCTGATCGCCGTCGGCGCGGACTACAACCTGCTGCTGGCGTTGCGGATCAAACAAGAAGCGGCAGCGGGACTTAAGACCGGCATCATTCGCGCCTTCGGCGGCACCGGCGGAGTGGTCACCGTTGCGGGCATCGTCTTCGGGCTCACCATGCTGGCGTTGCTGAGCAGCAGCGTGCTCAGCATCGCCCAGATCGGGACGACCATCGCGGTGGGGCTTTTGGTGGACACCCTGGTGGTGCGGGCGTTCATCGTGCCGTCCATCGTGGCGCTGCTGGGCCGCTGGTTCTGGTGGCCGCGCACAATACCCCGCCGGGCCAGCGTTGCCGTGGAAACGCCCGAGCCGCAGCCGGTTCCGGTTGCTACCGCTGCGGGATGGCGGCCGTAGACGGCATCCCGACCAGCACGCCTTCGACGTCACCGTCGACGCTCACCATCAGGCCACGCCCCGGCGGCAGCGCTTGGGCGCGGACCGAACGGTTGATCCGGTTTTGCGGATCGTTGTCCATGTACAGCTGTGCCACCTTCGCCGAGTTCTGGAACCGCATCCACGGATCCATCTGCAGCGTCGCCCAGTTCGCGCTGTTGCGGGTGGTGAACACGTGCAGGCCGATCTGCCGGGCGCGTTCCATCAGCTTCCACAGTGCCGCCCCCACCGGGGGTTTGGGCGGGTAGCTCTGGTCCGGGCGCAGGTCTTGGACGTCGTCGATGAGCACGAAGTGCCGGGCGCCTTCCCACGGCTTGAGCGCGCGCAGCTCCTCCTGGCTCAAGCCCTTGGGGGGCAGTCGGGGCAGCAGGACCTGTTGCGCGAGTTCGGTGATCACCTCATCGATCTCGTCCTGGTCATAGGCATACGCGCGCACATAGCCCGGGCCGGTCAGATCCCGCAGACCGTGCGGAGCCGTTTTCGGGTCGATGAGCGTCAGCTGCGCCTCCTCGGGCCCGAACCGGCTCATCATCGCCTCGCCGATGGAAACGAGCGACAGCGTCTTGCCGCAGCCCTGCCGGCCCAGGATCATCAAGCCCGGGCTTTCCCGGAGCTTCAGCGGGACCGGACCGAGCTCGTGACGCTCGCCAATCGCGAACGCGATCGACAGATCGTCGCCGCTCGGATGCGCGGCGTCGTACTCCAGAATTGCCCGCAATTCGACCCGCTGCGGAAGCCGCTGCAACGTCGCGTGTTTCGTCACTCCCGCGACATCGGCGATCTGCGCGCCGACGTCGACGATGCTCACCAGCGTGCCGGTGGCGGGGTCGGCCAGCGCCGGGATGCCGACCCGCAGCTCGTGCAGGCTGTCCGTCAGACCAAAGCCCGGCCGGCTCAGCGTGCGCCGCGCGGCGTCACGCGACTCGAGCGATGAGTGCCCCATCTGGCTTTCGCTCGGGTCGGCCAGTCGCAATTGGATTCGCGCCGTGGCGTTTTGCAGCAGGCTCTGCCGCTGCCCGTGGATCCACCCGCCGGCGCTGCACATCACATGCACCCCGTACTCGGGGCCGCGGCTGCTCAACGAGATGATGCGATCCCCCAAGACGGTGTCTTTCGAGTACACGTCGTCGTAGTCGTCCACCACCACGAACACATCGCCGAAGGGATCGTTGGGGTCGGTGCCGCCCAGCCCGTCGCTGCCCGCTGCGAACCGCCGCTCGCGGAAGCCGTCGAGGTCGATCTTCAGCCGGCGGAACGAGTCCTCGCGCGCGTCGATCAAGGCGTCCATGCTGCTCAAGATCCGCTCGATGCCTTCGGCGTCCTTCGGCGACACGATGTCGGTGACGTGCGGCAGCGACGCCACCTGGGCCAGGGTCGCCCCGCCGATGCAGAAGAACGTCACCCGCGCCGGGCTGTACATCGTTGCCGCCGAACACATCAGCGTCATCAGGGTGGTCGTCTTGCCGCGCTGCTTGGCGCCCACCACGATGACGTTGCTCCGCAGCGCATCGATCGCATGCACGATCTGCTTGGACTCCTCGGGGATGTCCATGACGCCCACCGGGAACATCAGCCCCCCGTTCTGGCCGTAGTCCACATGCCACGGCTTGCCGCGGTAGGCCGACACCAGAACGTCGACGGGCTCCGGGTCCTCAAGCGGCTCGAGCCACGGCCGGCGCGGCGACCGGTGCGGAACGTGCTGCAACGACTCTCGCAGGACGTCGACGATCTTCTTCCGCTTGAAACCGTCATCGTGGTAAAGGAATTCGTCCGGCTCGGTGTCGACGGCGGCGGCGGCCTCCAGCGCCGCGGCGTCAGCCGCCTCCAGTGGTTGGTACTGCCAGTTGTAGAGCCGCGGCTTGGTCAGGGTCATGTCGACGGTGGTCGCGACTTCCTTGCCTTTGGGCACCACGAAGGGAGCCGAGAGGTAGAAGCAGCGGAATGGCTCGAGGTCGCGCGGCCCCACCTTCAGCAGGGCGAACCCGTTCTCTTTCGACGGCAGGTGGTAGGCCGCGTCCGACCCGATCACCTCACGGCTGTCGTCACCGGACTCCGCGCGCAGCGCTACCCGGAACGCGATGTTGGACTTGACCTTCTGCAGCGACGACAGGTCCAGCCGCTGCCCGCCCAACATGAAGAAGACGTTGGCGCCGCGGCCCTCCTGCCCGATGTGGATGATCAGATTGATCCACTTCTCGTGATTGGCAAAGAGTTCCAGATACTCGTCGACAATGACGAGCAGGACCGGCACCGGCGGTAGGTCTCGTCCGGCGAGCCGGATCTCTTCGTAGTCGTTGGCGTCACGCGCACCCACCGAGGTGAACAGCTCGTAGCGCTGCTTGATCTCGCCGTCGATGACACGGCGCATCCGTTCGGCCAGATGTCGCTCGTCCTTGCCGAGGTTCGACAGGGCGGCCACCACGTGCGGGAGGCCAAGAATGTCCTGGGCCGCCGATTCGAACTTCATGTCGACGAAGATGACGTTGAACGTCTCCGGTGAGTGCGTCAACGCGATGCCGTAGACCAGCGACAGGAAGAACTCCGACTTGCCCGAGCCACTGGTACCGATGACGACGGAGTGAAACCCGAAGCCGCCGAAGTCTTTCGCACGGATGATGATGTTCTGCAACTCGCCGGTGGGCTTCGCGCCGACCGGGATTTCACACCACCGCTCGTCGCCGCGGCCGCGCCGCTCGGCCCACAACCGATCGACGTCCAGTTCGCGGGGATCGATGATGCCCAGCCCGCGCAGCAACTCGGCTGCGCCGCCGGCCGAATCGGCGATCTCACTACGGCTGGTCGGTGACCACCGTGCCATCGCGCGCGCATACCGGTAGGCACGGTGGATCGAAAGCTGGTCGGCATGGGCGAAGAATTTGCCGCGCACCCTCAGCAGGGGTGCCGGGCGCCCGTCTTCGCCCTCAGCGTCGAAGCCGTTTCGGCCGAATTTGACTTCGCCGTTGACCGGTGCGCTGTGCCGTTCGCCCATCTCGAAGACCTGGTCCTGCGCGAAGCCAACGCCGGTGCCCACCCGGGATGCGAGGCGCAGCAAGGTGATTCCCGCCTTGCCGACCTGCCCGACCACGCTCTCCCACGCGTCGGGGCTGCCGGTGTTGTCGTCGACGATCACCAGGTGCGGTCCCAGATCCACACCGTCGCCGCCGGTTTCGAGTGCCGATCCCATCGCGGTCGGGCTGGCCGCCGCCAGCGGCGTCCACGCGCCGCGCTTTCCTTTCATGTGCAGCTCGGCGCCGAGGGTCTCCTCCAGCTCCTCCGGCGTGGCGAACACCAGCCGCCGCCAGCCGCACGCGTCGAACAGCTCGTCGTGCAGGTTGTGTGGCAGCCACACCATCCACGACCAGATCTCGGGGTTGCGGGTGACCACCATCAGTTTCAGGTCACGCGGGTTGTGGAACACCGCCAGCGAGCACAGCACCGAACGCATCAGCGAGCGCAGCCGGTCCAGGTCGTCGCCGACGAAGCTGAAGCCCGGCGCCGACCGCAGGTTGACGACCTTGGCGATGTCGCGAATCTTGCGCTGTTCCAAGATGAAATCGCGCAGCGCCTGTCCTGTGACGGGTTCGAGCTCCTCATCGGAGGCGATGTCGGGCCAGGTCACCGACAACACCGAGTCGGGTGCGTGCTGCACTCCGGTGCCCAGCCGCACCTCGAGGAAATCCACATCTCCGCGTCCACGTTCCCACATCCGCGGGCCGCCGATGATTGCCCCCAGCCCGCGCGGATCCGAGTGCAACGCGTTCTGCCATTCCCGCTGCGCGCACACCGCGGTCTGGATCTCATCGCGGTTAGAGTCGAGGTCGCGAAGGTAGCGGCGGCGGCCCTTCTCCATCTCGCCCCAGGTGATCTTGCGCGCCCGCCCGAAGCGTCCGGAAAACGCCAGCATGCTGAACGCGCCGATGCCCATCAAGGGGAAGAACCCGGTGGACAGACTGCGCACACCGGACACGTAGAGCATGACGATGGTGCCGATGAGCGCAACGATCAGCGCGGGCACCCCGATCATCACCCAGATGTTGCGGGGCTCGCGCTCCGGCAGAGCGATCGGCGCATTCGGTGCTACCCGAACGGGTTTCGGCGGTTCGATCTTGACCCGGTTGATGGGAAACGCTTTCTTGGACATCCCTAGCCTCCCACCTTCGCTGATGTCGTCACCACGGCTGCCTTGCCGAGCGCCGGCACGGTGTCGCGAGCCACGAGCGCTGCCTCCCGCGACAAGGCCGGGCCCGCAGCGAAAGTGCGCAGCAACGGCCACGGCGCCTGTACCGCCGAGGCTGGGTCGAGCCCGAGCGCACGCATCGTCTCGTCGTTGGCGGCGATGCCGAAACGCACGCCGTTGTCGGAAACCCAGAACAACGATTCGCGGGAATCAGACGTGACGACCCCGCTGGTCGAGGTGACGAAGTTGGCCGCCCCCGGCAGCACCAGCACCTGGTTAGCTACTACCGACCCGGGGTCGCGGTCGTCACGCACCAGGCGCACGATCCGGTCGTCCAGGTACGAGTACGCCGGAAGGCCCCGCCCGTTATAGATGACGACCCGGGCCTGCGGATCCGTCGAGGCCTTCTCCCAGCCGACGCACGTGGTCGGATTAGCTGCCGTGTCAACGAAATTCAGGCGCCTTGTCGGATAGTAGTCCACGGCCAGCGAGTTCACCTGGGGGATGTTGACCAACACGTCCGGCGTCACCACGCGGGGTGCCGTCGACCCGTAGGAGTTGGCGCTGCGCAGCAGATCGGCGACGAAGCTGGTGATCTTCTGCACCCCGTCGGGCAGGAGTACGTAGAACTGCTTGCCGCCACCGGCCGTTTGGGCCTGCAACACCGCGCCCACTTGTGAACCCGAGACCCACGTCGACGGCGCGCCCGCCTGGGGCACGTCCGGCACGCGTAGCGGTTCGGTCGCGGGCAGCCCGTCGAACAGCGCGCGCGAAATCTCAACCGGCGACGTCACTCCGGGATCGAGCCCCAGGCTCAAGGTGATCGCCCTGCTGGCCGGATCGACCTGCGAACGCTTGCCGCCCCAGATCACGTAGGTGTTGCCCTCGAACGTGGCGAGCACGCCGGCATCCTCGGCCAATGGTGCCGCGCGGCCACCGCCGTTGAGCGTGCCCGCGATTGACGTGACGACCGGCTTCTCCCCGCTGCGCGGACGCCCCGCCGTATCGCACACGGCCCACGCCGAAATCGCGCCCCGATTCACCGACATCGCGGCCGGCGCACCCGGAATGCCGATGAGTGGCCCGGTCGGATACTTCGCGATCTCGCTGCGCTTCACCCACGTCGGTTGGTTCGCCGTCCCGGTGGCCAGCCGGGCGGACGTCAGGTTCAGGGCCGGATAAAGCCGGCCGTCGATGCGAGCGTAGATCGCGCCGGAATCGCGGTCGCCGATGATTGATGATTCACCAACTGCGCCAGTCGGTTTCAGAACGTTCAGCAACAGCATCCATCCGGCGGCGATGGCCACCAACAGGATCGACAACATCAACGCGGCGGTCTGCTTGCGATCGTCGTGTTTCATCCGTACCGAGAACCGGGTGGTGGCCGCCCGCAGCCGTCGGTTGTAGAACAGGTGACCGGAATTCTGGTCGCGGTTCGACAAACTCAGCGGCATGCTCAATACCCCTTCGGTGATCGGCGAGGATCGGCCTGCTGAATCAGATCAGCCAAATTGGTCGCGTCCGCGGCAACGCCGTAGCGGCCCATCGCATAGTTGATGAACGCGCATGCCTGCGCCACCAGATTGCGGATGTCGCGCGACGTTCCCGGCTGGTGATACGCCGCGAACGTGGGCCCGATGAACTGCCAGGCGCCCTTGCTCGGTGTGCCCCGTGCCGCATTGGAGTCCCAATCGTTGACCGCGTTGGCGTCGTAGTTGGACTCGCGGCGGGCAACCAAATCCATGCCGCGTTCCCAGCGTGCACGCGCGGCCGGGTCGTGAATGCCCTTGATATCCAAGGCTTTGCGGATCGCCGCGACTACCGCCGCCCGCCCGCTGGCCCGGTCGCCTCGCATCGCCGTCCGCCTTTGCCGGTAGCGCAGGCGCCGCAGCCGCAACGCCAGCAGCCGCGCCCGCCGACGCACGTTCATGATGTGGCGGTGCTGAGCCCGCAACCTCGCCGCCATCCGGGCCATCGCTTCGCGACGCGCCATTGGGGTATCGGCCGCCGATGGCGCGTCAGCCTTCGCGTCGTCCAGGACCGCACGGGTCGCCGTCCGTGCGTACGCGTGGTCGGCCCCGGCCGCCGTAAAGATTCGCGCGAGCTCGCGGTCGGTGTCGCTCGACCGGCGAAGTTCGTTCAGCGCGTGCGTCGACCTTTTCGCTGCGCCGGCGGGAAGGCTGCGGGTCGCGTCCTCGTAAAGGTGTTCCGGCATAGTGCCGACACGGGCGCCGATGACGTCGCCGGCCAACAGACCGTGGCCGCGGGACAACGCTGCCACCGCCTCGGTCATGATCGGATCGGTCAACGCCTTCCCCGCTCTAACCGGCTTCTGCGCCCCCTCGGCGCCGCATCCATTCCGGACACTCGAGCTACTACTCCCACACCCTTTGGCCGCGAAAAATCCGTATCAATAGCATGCACGAATCGGCGGTTCCGCTGTCAATAGCGAGCAACCCAAGCTCGCTTGATTACGTAGCGACCCTACTGCCGGGCGCATTACCCGACCACTCACCTCCAGGCGGAGTGGGAATGGCGCGAATGCCCGGCTATTCCTTCGGCTCGTCCCCGGTCGGCATGATCACGATCCGTCGATTCGGCCGGTTGGTGACGACCGTTGGCTTGTCCTCCCCGGGTTTGGGTCCCGGGGCGCTTGGCGGCATCGTCAGGCGACCCTTGACGGGCTGGCCGTTGGGCACGCCGGGGGCCGAGATCCGTTTCTCCGGAAGCTTCTCTTTGTTGCCGCCGTCGCCGTGTGCGCCCATCGCGCCCGGCGGCATCATCCCCATACCACCCATACCGGTCTGCCCCGACGTAGTCGGCGCGCCACTGACCGGCGGCATCATGGCCGCCCTCGCCGCCCCGGCAGGAGTTGTCGGCGGTGACGATGTCGGCGCGGGTGGCGGGCCGAGAGAGCTGGCCGGGGTGGTGCCGCCGCCACCACCGAGGCCTCCGCCACCGCCCAAGCCCGAACCACCGCCTGCTCCGGAACCCGCGCCGACGCTGTCGACCAGATGCGGGTCGCCCGCGAGAGCTTCGGCGCCGTGGGCACCCTGAACCGCGCTCATCAGCGGCTGGATGGCGCTCTGGCCGGCCTGCATCGCCTGCTGCGGCAACTGCGTCAGCGGCCCCATGATGCCGCCGACCGCACCGCCCAATGCGCCGGTGATGCTTTGCAGCATCTGCTGCATCATCTGCGGGGCTTGTTGGCCGACGTTTTGCATCTGCTGGGCCGAATCAGCTTCATTGGCAGGGAATTTCGCTGCGGCGTCGGCCGCATGCGCCCGGCGATCGGCGTCCGCGGCGGCGCTGTCAGCCGCGTCCTTCGGCACGCCGGCATTGCCGGCGGAATGCAACAATCCTTGGCCGATGTCGCCGGGGGCGGTTCCGCCCGCGGAAGCCGGAAAGGGCATCGGCGGTGGCGCTTCCGGCGCGCCGACCAGCCCTCCCAATACGGCCGGAGCGTTTTTGATGGTGCCATCGCCCCCGGTCATAGCCGCACCTCCACCCCGTTTACAGAAGTCTGCAACCGCTTCATGCGCTCCGGCACACGCGATTGGTATTCATCATTTTGGCATAGCGCGCTGCGATCGGTATTCACCTCGAATTTCGACAGCGCTATCAGGCGCAAAGCCAATGCGCGGTATCTTCCGCAGGCCGCCCTACACGCCGGCCTGATGACTGATCGCCTCAAACCACGCCATGTGGTAATTCGCGAGGTACTCGTGCCCATCGATCAGGGCCTCAATTGCGGCGAGAAGCATCCAATCCCGGACGGCAGCCGGGTCGTGGTTGGGGTACGCCGCCAGCACCGAGCTTTGAATTTCGGCAATGCAGCTACGCAAGAGTCCGGTTTCGTTTTCGAGCACGCCGGTATTTCGGACCGCAGGCGCCGCGACGGCCTGAGCAATTCGCGGCAGACCGTCCCGACGGCGGACGGCTTCGACAAGCGTTGGCCCCAACTCCCCTACCTGGGGCGCGGCTGAGCGGGCTGGTCGATCGCCGCTCAGCGTCGGAGCGTCGGGGCCCGACTCGGCGACATAGGTGTTGTGCTCGTGAGCAGCTGCGACCACGACGGCGCCCAGCAAGTCCACCACGCTGGCATCACGCCGACGCGCCGACGGCTCAAGCAGGGTTACGTGGGCGGGCAATCGGACGTGGGGCGGAATCCATCCGCAGGCGAGGTCGGTGACCAGCAGGCTCGTAGTGCCGTCGTCGCGGAGCCCGGCCGCCCACGACAGCCGCGGCTCTTGGCGCGCCACCGCATCGACGAGCCGCTGCAGTCGTTGCTGTTCGGCCGCTCTACCGGATGCCGCACCGGCAGTCGCGCCGGTCGCCGCCGACGCCGCTGATGCGCCGACCATGCTCGACGAGTTCGCGCCCGCCTGCCCGGCGGCTCCGGGAGCCGCGCGTTCCACCGGAGAAACCACCGGTCCTCCCGAGGACGGGGACGATGCCGGCGAGGGCGCGACCGGCGCGCCGGAAACCGGCCCTGTAGGGACCGACGGCATGGATGGGGGCGCCGCGACCGTCGGGCGCAGGTCGGACCCGTATGCGGGCAATGGCCCAGCAGGGACACTTGGGCTACCGGCTACTGGCGCTGCAGACCCCGACCAAGTGCCCCCCGTCATCACCGGCGCTACCGGAGCGGCTCCACCTGTAGCCGGTGGTGCTGAAGCGGCCGGCGGGGGGGTGTCGACTGGGGTGCTCGTCGGAATGAAAACGCCGTCGCTAGGTGCGGTCGGCGTCACTGGCGGCATCCCGGCCGGCGGCCCGGCCTCCGGAGGCGCACCCGCACCGGACTCCATCGCGTGTATCGCGCCTGCCGACAGCCCTTGAGCACCGGCACCGGCCGGTTGCCCCGTCGCCATTCCGGATGCGAAGGACTGCGCCAAATTTGGCGTTCCGCCTTGTCCAAGTCCCGCCGCTGACATGGCACCGCCACCGGATATGCCCGGCATCCCAGATGCCATTGATCCACCGCCACCAGGCAACGAAACACCAGTCGACGCGGCCGGCGTTCCAAGCGACGAGGACCCTTCGGCAAATCCACCAGGTCCAAGTGCTGTATGAGGTGGTCCGTGGGTTACCGCACTCGGTACTCCTCCCGGGTTATTACCGGTTCCGGTGAAGCCTCCTGCAGCGAGTGGACCTGGCTGTGACTCATGCGTGCTAGCCGCGGGTACGTTCGCGGAACCCACGCCACGGCCACCTGAACTTAGTGGCCCACCACTCAAGTCGCCCTTGCTGATCGCCCGCGGTGGTGAAGCATTGTCCATGTTGAAGCCGTTTTCACGCGCCCACGTTCGGGCGTCACCACCAACACCTTCAGCGTCGAGAATCTTTTGGGTCGCCATCATAAGTTTGTCGACCGCCATCATGCTCGCGTTCGTGGCATCGCCGTTGCAACGCAACTGGACGGCCTGCACCTCTGCGACCTGCTCTGGCACCGGCTTTTTCGACGCGAGTATTTGATCTATCTCCCTATTGCCTGTATTCGCTATGTCTGCCAATCGACTTCGTAGATAGTCGATTACATCAGCGCCCGAATCGAAGGCTTCCGCCTTGGCCTGGTACTTCTCGGCGAGATCCAGATGAAACTTTTCGCCTCCTTGGTATCTAGATATGAGGTCGTCCGCCGTGCGGCCCTGGTTGTGTGCCGCTATCGTCATCCACTGCCTGCGAAGGTCCTGCGAAAACAACTGCTGCTCCGCGCATGCTTGGCTCCAATGCTGAGCGGCGCCGCGCAGAGTCGTTGACGGCATCGGCCACCACGGCCCAATCAACGCCGCTGTCCACTTACCAGGCGGAAGGTCAACCGCCACTGCATACCTTTTTCATGGCGGCATCCTTCGCAACTGCGTCATTAAGTGCCGCCTGGTACTCGGCGTCAGTCGCAACTCCAGCGCTGCCCTTCGCTGTAAGGGTTCCGTATGCCATCGCTAGCGCCTGCGCCGCATCCCGGTGCTTCGCGTCGAGAACAGGATTAGCCGCCGCCATCTCGAGCAGCAGGGCGCCGTTGGTTGTAGCGATGCGTGCTAGCGCTTTGTCTGTTCCAGCCGTGTCGACCTGGGCCGCTTGAGCCGCCAGTTTGTAGACGTCACAAAGTTGCTGTTGAGCGGCGGCAATTTCCCCAGGTCCAGGTGTTGGCGCGGTAACTGTGGTCGACGGGCTCGTAGCCGTAGGTCGCGCAAGGGCCACGATTAGAGCGGCGATGGCCACGGCGGCGGTTAAGGCTACGGCGACCGCTAGCCACGGGCGCGGACGGGATGCTGGCTGCCCGAGATAGTTGGGTGGCCAATTCCCAGCAGGCGGCTGGGCGGCTGGCCCCACGTCAGGCCCCCAAGGCTGGTTCCCCACCATGTGCCCTCCTCACAGCCACCAACCCTGTGGAGACAATGTGTCAAGATTTGCCCGTGCATCCCGCTCCATAGTGGGGCAGGGAACTGCCGGGCAGCAATTCACCGGTCATCACGACCTCATTTCAGTCCTGCAGACCTGGGAATTCATGCGGAAGTTCCCCGCATGATGTGCTGCGGGAGTCGGGAAGGCAAGACCTTCACACCCGCGAGGTGCCGCTGGTCAGTCGGTGAAGGTGAGTCCGCGGTTAAGTCTGCGACGTTGAGTTGTTGGAACCCGGTCGCACAGCCTGCATTTCGCCGGCATTGTGCTGGTCCATGCTGGTGAATCCTTTGGCCGCGTAATGCGCCTTCGCGCCGACGTCGGTCAGCGTCTGCTGGTGGCCCTGCAGGTTCTGCACGTGATGGGTCTGGGCGGCGGTGACCACCTGGTGGAAGGCATCAGCAGCGGCGAAGTCACCGAACATTCCCGACGCCAGCGGCCCGCCCGCGAGCTGGTCGGCTCCCTCTTGCGCGTGCCCGCCCGCGCGGTGCGACTCGTTGCCTCCGGAGTGCAGCAGCGCTGTGTCGACGAACATTGCCACCCTTTCCAACCGACGTGCGCACGAAATCGCATTGTCACGCCGCTATTGACCACGCTAAATACCCCGACGACACTGATCAATTCACGTCATCGCGGCCGTGGCCGCGGCCTATAACGCGCTGGCGCCGTCGGCGAAACCGTCGCCATCCGAATCGGTCAGTCGGACGTTCCACTTGCCGTCGCCGTCGGTGTCAACGTATCCGGTGACGCCGCCCTCATCGGCGCACAGCACCCGATCGGCCACCCCGTCACCGTCGGCATCGAACAGCCGATCGTCGGGGTCTCCGTGGCCGTCGAAATCCACCAACGGGCCGCCGGAGTGCTCGACGCCATCGAGCCCGAACCATCGCAATTGCCGGCCCTGGTCCGTGGCTACCCCCCACGTCCCGGATCCGTCATCGGTGAAGTACGCCTCGGGAGCGCCGTCGTTGTCGAGGTCGAGCACCGCGTGATCAGCGATGCCGTCACCATCAAGGTCGGCGAGCGCGTCGTCGTGCAGCCCATCACCATCGAAGTCCAGCCCGAACGCATCGAGCCGGCCGTCGCCGTCCAGGTCAAGATCAAGTTGGCGGTGCCAGATCGCCGCCGTGCCGTCGTCGCCAGCCATGCAGTAGTCCACGAAAGATCGGACGCTCGACCGCCGCTACTGGTTCCCGCGCGAGCGCCACCAGCTCAGCAGTTCCGCGGTCGCCTCATCGGTCGTCAACGGCCCGCGCTCCAGGCGCAGCTCTTTCAGGAAGCGCCATGCCTCGCCGACCTGCGGGCCCGCCGGGATGTCGAGCAACTCCATGATCTGGTTGCCGTCGAGGTCGGGACGCACCCGCGCCAGATCCTCTTGGGCGGCCAGCTCGACGATCCGCGCCTCCAGCCGGTCATAGCTGGCTTGCAGCCGCGCGGCCCGACGCTTGTTGCGGGTCGTGCAGTCCGCCCGCACCAGCTTGTGCAGCCGGGGCAGCAGCGGCCCGGCATCGGTGACGTAGCGGCGCACCGCGGAATCGGTCCACTTCCCCTCGCCGTAGCCGTGGAACCGCAGATGCAGATACACCAGATGCGAGACGTCCTGGACCATCTGCTTGGAATACTTCAACGCCCGCAACCGCTTTCGCGCCATCTTGGCGCCGACCACTTCGTGGTGGTGGAAACTCACGCCGCCGTTGGCTTCGTGCCGCCTGGTCGTGGGCTTGCCGATGTCATGCAACAGCGCGGCCCAGCGCAGCACCAGATCCGGGCCGTCGTCCTCCAGCGCGATGGCCTGCCGCAGCACCGTCAGCGAATGCTGGTAGACGTCCTTGTGCTGGTGATGTTCGTCGATGGCCATCTGCATGCCGCCGACCTCGGGCAGCACCACCTCACCCATGCCGGTCTGCACCAGGACGTCGATGCCGGACACCGGGTCGTCTCCCAGGAGCAGCTTGTCCAGCTCGGCGGCCACCCGTTCGGCGCTGATCCGCCCCAGCTCGGAGGCCATCTCCTCGATCGCGTCACGCACGCGCGGCGCGACCGCGAAGCCGAGCTGGGAAACGAACCGCGCCGCGCGCAGCATCCGCAGCGGGTCGTCGCCGAAGGACACCGACGGAGCCGCCGGGGTGTCGAGCACCCGATCGCGCAGAGCGGCCAAACCGCCAAGGGGATCGAGGAATTGACCCGGTCCGTCCGGCGTGATGCGCACGGCCATCGCGTTGGCCGTGAAGTCGCGGCGAACCAGATCGTCGTCGAGGCGCTCGCCGTACTGCACCTCGGGTTTCCGCGATACCTGGTCGTAGGCGTCCGCGCGGAACGTGGTGATTTCCAAGCGGTGGCCGCCCTTGCCGACGCCGACCGTGCCGAAATCGATGCCGGTGTCCCACAAGTTGTCGGCCCATGGCCGCAAGATCTGTTGAATCTGCTCGGGGCGGGCGTCGGTAGTGAAGTCCAAGTCGGGACTCAACCTGCCCAGCAGGGCATCTCGCACCGAACCGCCGACGAGGTACAACTCGTGGCCTGCGACGTCGAACGCCGAACCCAGCTCGCGCAGCATCGGCGCGTGTTGATTCAGGGCAACCGCGGCGGCGGCGAGCAGCTCGACATCGGCTTCGGACACGTTCGATCAGCGTAGTCGGCCGGGGCCGAAAAGCCCGTGTGAGGAGGCTCGCACCTGCCCTCGGGAACCACTGGCACGCATCGACGGTGAATTGACCGGCCGACGTCCGGTAGTAGCGTTACGCGCTACGGGAAGGGTGGAACGGCGGGGTAATGCGGTGCATTTCCGATACATAAGCAAGGGCGCACTGATCGCGTTCGCGGGCGGCGACCCGTGGAGCATCGACGGAACATTGCAAAGCGGTCGGCCAGCACAGATCTCGAACCTTGCGCAAGCGTTTCATAACGCGGGCCAGTCCACGGGCGAAGCAGAAGCCGCATTCAAGCTGGCGCGAAACCGCTTCGACAAGGCGTGGATCCATCAGGATGGCGGTAATCCGATCAACGACTCCGCCGAGGTACGGCGGGCCACCAGGTCACTCGGGTTACAAGCTGCTCAATTGCCCAAGATCGGCACCGATCTCGAAAATGTTGCGGCCGCGCTGGCCGAGGCCCAGCGGTCCGGACGGGGCGAAATCTCCGCCCTGGAAGGACTGCTACAAGGTCTCGACGATCAAATCGGTGAGGCCGTCGAGCTGGAGAAAGATAGCCGGCTACCAGAGTCAGAACGGCAGCTGCTGGACCACTACATCAACGGCCTTGAGAAGCACGCGATTGACGACACCAAGGCCTCGGTCGACAAACTAAACCAAGTCCGCGATCAGTATTCTCGGCAACTGCAAGCGTCGATAGCCAACCTCGGCAAGCAGGACGGATATGCGCCACCAATCCAGGCCCTGGACGGAGATATCCCGGAAGCACCCCCGCAGAACGCAGACGAACGGCGTCGCAACCAGATCGAGGCGTTCAAGCAAGTCTTTGGCCGCGAACCGACGTCGGCGGCCGATTGGGAGACCGCGGCAGCTCTAGACCCGCAAACCTACGACCCGAAATTCAGCGGGGCCAAATCGCAGGTCCGAGTGGTGAAGATTCGTCCCGTGCCCGGCCAAGGAGTCGTCCGTGTCTCGCAGTGGATCGAACAACGGGACGTGACGAGCTTTCCGCCTTGGAAGCGAGACCTCGGGAACAACCGTGGGCCCAATCCCAATTTCGACCCGGAAGACACCAAGGTGACCACATACATCGACTACGAAAATGGCATCGTCGTCTTACGGCAGAACCCTTCAGTCGAGGAAAATCCGACCGGCGGGCCGGGCGAGGTAAAGGTCGGCATACCCAAAGGCAGCGTGACTCAACTTCCAGACGGATCGGTCCGGATCAAATACGACGCGGGCAATCCTTTCGCGCCAGGCATTACGGGCGATCCCAACGGGCCGTTTGCAGACCATACAGTGACGGTCAATGGCGACCTTGTGTTCACGCCCGGTCAAGGAGGTGTGCAAGTTAACGGAACGCGCACTGACTACCCCTCCTTGGAGGTGTATCAGGACTTGCCGAACGGCGGCACCCACACAGTACTTATCGACCCCGCCCAGTCGGGCCGATCGTGGGGTCCGGCATTCAACTTGCCCGGCCACCACGACGTCGGTGCCCTCGGCGGCAAGGCGTTCGCGCCATTCGACACCGGTGGATGGAACCCCAAATACGACGTGCCGACTCCGCTGCCAGCCACCGACTTCGGCCCAGTCACCGACATTCCTTCGGTACCTCCCTTGCCCACAGGCAGTGCAGTTCCTGCGTGACCGTGGATAACTGAGAGCAGGTACAGATGCCACTTCGAGTTCGTGACTTGGACGCCCAAGCGTGGCGCACGGCGACCTTGTCGGCGCCGTTCGTTGTTCAGATCGTCTTGGGTTTGCTGCTCGCCACGATGTGGGCGCTAGGCAAAGGGCTCTTTACGACCGAGAACGGACGCGGCGAACGCGGCTGGATGCTCACCGCCGCCGTCATCACGACGGTGGTATCCCTTGGGCTCGCCGCCGCATTGCTGCGCTCGCCAGCGCCCCGCAATCATGGTCTCGCGCTAAGCATTGCGGGATCTTCCGCGGTCGTTCTTATCGGTGGGATTGTCTACGCTTACTTGGTCTTGCGCTGAAAGGTCTTGTGATGGCCGATGAATCGGTGATCGAGGCAGCGAAGTCTCCCTACGGTCCGATCACCTTCCTGGTGGCGGTGCTACATATCCTCGTCGTCGAGTTCGCCACCTGGCTCTTCATGCCGTACTCGATCGTGTTCGTGCTTCCGGTCGTTCTCTTCTATTTGGCGATCTCGGCGCTCGTCATGCGAGCCCCGGGACAACTCGGTCAGATCGGGCGCGGAATGTTCATCGGGAGCCTGTCCGGGCCGCTCTCACTGCTTATCTTTGGTGCGGTGTGGGCCATCGCCAACGCGATAGGCCCGATCTGATGCAAGACCAGACCAGTGGGATGGCATAGGCACCTCGCGGTTCGATCACGGCACTGCGCCATCGCGCACCCCGCCAGCGGCGAGTATGTCCTGGGAGAAAATGCCGTGCCAGCTACTATCGCTTGGGTGTCGGACGGCGAACAAGGCAAGCCACGTCGACGCCGGGGGCGGCGACGCGGTCGTGGCGCTGCGAGTTCGACCGAGAACCAGACGAACGGCCAAACGCCCGCCGACTCGACGGCGACGAAATCGCGCCGATCCCGTTCGCCTCGCCGCGAACCGGACCGGCTCCGCACTGTGCACGAAACATCCGCCGGGGGGTTGGTGATCGACGGCCTTGACGGTCCGCGCGACTCCCAGGTCGCGGCGCTGATCGGCCGCGTCGATCGGCGGGGCCGGATGCTGTGGTCGCTGCCCAAGGGGCACATCGAACTCGGTGAGACCGCGGAACAGACCGCTATACGAGAGGTCGCCGAAGAGACCGGCATCCGCGGCAGCGTGCTGGCCGCGCTCGGTCGCATCGACTACTGGTTCGTCACCGACGGCCGCCGGGTCCACAAGACCGTGCACCACTATTTACTGCGCTTCTCCGGCGGCGAGTTGTGCGACGAGGACCTCGAAGTCGCCGAGGTGGCCTGGGTGCCGGTGCATGAACTGCCATCGAAGCTGGCCTACGCCGACGAACGTCGCCTGGCCCGGGTGGCCGACGAGCTGATCGACAAGCTGCAGAGCGACGGCCCCGCCGCCCTGCCGCCGCTGCCACCCACTTCTCCCCGCCGCCGTCCGCAAACACACTCGCGTACCCGGCACGCCGACAAACCGGCCACCGGCCGGAAGAACGGCCACGGGCCAGGGCCGTGACGGCATCCCGACTCTGCTTCTTGCGCCTCGCGGCAGTGATCGGCATCGTGGCCGGGTTCGCGGTGCTCACCGGGCCCGCCGTCCCGCCCGCGACCGCCGGCGAGCCCGGCGTGACGCCGTTCGTCCGGGTCCGCATCGACCAAGTCACCCCGGACGTGGTCACCACGTCCAGCCAACCCGTCGTCACCGTCAGCGGGATGGTGACCAACATCGGCGACCGCCCCGTCCGCGACGTGATGGTCCGGCTCGAACACGGCGGGGCGATCACCGCGTCCGCGGGCTTGCGAACCACGCTGGACGGCGACACCGACGGGTACCAACCGGCCGCTGACTTCCTCACGGTCGCTCCCGAACTGCAACGCGGGCAAGAAGCCGGCTTCACCCTGTCGGCGCCGCTGCGCTCGTTGACCAAGCAGTCGTTGGGGATCGACAAGCCGGGCATCTATCCGGTCCTGGTCAACGTGAATGGCACACCGGACTACGGCGCCCCCGCCCGGCTCGACAACGCGCGATTCCTGCTGCCCGTCGTCGGTGTGCCACCCGACCAGGCCGGCGATCTGGGCTCCGCCGTCGCGCCCGACACCTCCAAACCCGTGTGGATCACCATGCTGTGGCCGCTGGCCGACCGGCCCCGGCTGGCCCCCGGCGTGCCCGGCGGCACCATTCCGGTGCGCCTGATCGACGACGACCTGGCCACCTCCCTGGCCAGCGGCGGCCGGCTCGACATCCTGCTGTCCGCGGCCGAAGTCGCCACCAGCCACGACGTCGACCCCGACGGCGCCGTCGGCCGGGCGCTGTGTCTGGCTGTCGACCCCGACCTGCTCGTCACCGTCAACGCGATGACCGCCGGCTACGTGGTGTCCGATTCACCCGAGGGCCCCGCCCAACTCCCGGGCACCCCGACTCATCCGGGCGCCGGACAGGCCGTCGCGACCGAGTGGCTCAACCGGCTGCGCGCCCTGGCGCACCGCACCTGCGTCGCGCCGCTCCCCTACGCGCAAGCCGATCTGGACGCCCTGCAACGCGTCAACGACCGAGGGCTCAGCACCGCCGCCACCTCCGGCGTCAACAGCATCGTCGACCGCATCCTGGACGTGGCCTCCGCCCGCGGCGCCACGCTGCTGCCCGACGGCCCGTTGACCAACCGCGCGGTCAACCTGCTCGGCGCCAACGAAAGCACCGTCGCTATTGCCGCCGCCGACCTGTCCGCCCCGGATGCGCAGGGATCCTCCGAGGCCACCGTCGACACCGCGCCGCAGCGGCTGTCCCCGCAAGTGGTGGTCGCCCCCTTCGACCCGGCGGTGGGCGCCGCGCTGGCCGGGGCGGGAAGCTCTCCCGCTGTCCCCACCTACCTGGACTCCTCGCTGACCGTCCGGCTCGCGCATGATTCGGTGACCGCGCGCCGCCAGGACGCCCTGGGGTCCATGCTCTGGCACGCCTTGCGCCACGACGACGCGCCGCGCACCCAGATCCTGGTCCCGCCGGCGACGTGGAACCTGCAGGCCGACGACGCGCATGTCATCTTGACCGCGCTGACCACCGGCATCCGATCCGGCCTGGCGGTCCCGCGGCCCTTGCCGGCGGTGGTCGCCGAAGCCGCCGCCCGCACCGAGCCGTCCGAGCCGGCCGGCGCCTACGCCGCCACGCGCGGCCGCTTCGGCGACGACGTCACCGCCGCGGTCGCCGGTCAGGTGGGCCGGCTGTGGGGCCTGACATCGGCGCTGAGCACCGACGAACGCACCGGGCTGACCGGCATCCAGTACACCGCCCCGCTGCGCGAGGACATGCTGCGCGCGCTGAGCCAATCCGAGCCGCCCGACACCCGCAACGGAATGGCCCAGCAACGCCTGGCCGTCGTCGGCAAGACGATCAACGACCTGTTCGGCGCGGTCACGATCGTCAACCCGGGCGGCTCTTACACCCTGGCCACCGAGCACAGCCCCCTGCCGCTGGCGCTGCACAACGGCCTGGCCGTTCCCATCCGGGTGCGGCTGCAGGTCGACGCCCCGCCGGGAATGACGGTCACCGACGTCGGCCAGATCGAATTGCCGCCGGGATACCTACCGCTGCGGGTGCCGATCGAGGTGAACTTCACGCAGCGGGTCGCCATCGACGTGACGCTACGAACCCCGGACGGCATGCGGCTGGGCGACCCGGTGCGCCTGTCGGTGCATTCCAACGCCTACGGCAAGGTGCTGTTCGCGATCACCATGACCGCCGCGGCCGTGCTGGTGTTGCTGGCCGGGCGGCGCCTCTGGCACCGCTTCCGCGGCCAGCCCGACCGCGCCGACCTGGACCGGCCCGACCCACCCGGTGCCAGGTCCGCTGACGTGGACGACGAGACCGACGATCGGGTCGAACAAGAGCACCGAGTATGAATCCCGCCCGCCGGCAGGCCGCTCCGCAACAACACCGCCTGCCACAGCCGCCGCGGCGACCCAGGGTCCCGGGCTCGCCACCGACGGGTCCGCTTCCGCCCGTCCCCGCGGGCATCGATCGCCGGCGGCCCGAACTTTCCGACGCCGCCCTGGTGTCGCGGTCGTGGGCGATGGCATTCGCCACGCTGGTCAGCCGGCTCACCGGCTTCGCCCGGATCGTGCTGCTTGCGGCCATCCTGGGCGCCGCGCTCTCCAGCGCGTTCTCGGTGGCCAACCAGCTGCCGAACCTGGTGGCCGCGCTGGTGCTGGAGGCCACCTTCACGGCGATATTCGTGCCGGTGCTGGCCCGCGCCGAGCAGGGCGACGCCGACGGCGGCGCGGCTTTCGTGCGGCGCCTGGTCACGCTGACGACCGCGCTGCTGGTGGTGGCGACCGCGCTGTCGGTGCTCGCCGCGCCGCTGCTGGTGCGCCTGATGCTCGGCCGCGCCCCGCAGGTCAACGAACCGCTGACCACCGCCTTCGCCTACCTGCTGCTCCCCCAGGTGCTGGCCTACGGCCTGACGTCGGTGTTCATGGCGATCCTCAACACCCGCAACGTGTTCGGGCCGACGGCGTGGGCACCGGTCGTCAACAACGTCGTCGCCCTCGCCACCTTGGCGGTGTATGCGGCCGCGCCCGGTGAGCTGTCCGTCGACCCCGTTCGGATGGGCAACACCAAGCTGCTGGTCCTCGGCATCGGCACCACGCTGGGCGTGTTCGCGCAGACCGCGGTGCTGCTGGTGGCGCTGCGGCGCCAGCGCGTCGACCTGCGCCCGATGTGGGGAATCGACGAGCGCCTCAAGCGCTTCGGCACGATGGCCGCCGCGATGGTGCTCTACGTCTTGATCAGCCAGCTCGGCCTGGTGGTCGGCAACCAGATCGCGAGTACGGCGGCGGCCTCGGGCCCCGCGATCTACAACTACACCTGGCTGGTCCTGATGCTGCCGTTCGGGATGATCGGGGTCACCGTGCTGACGGTGGTGATGCCGCGGCTGAGCCGCAACGCCGCCGCCGATGACACCAAGGCCGTGCTTGCCGACCTATCGCTGGCCACCCGCCTCACCCTGATCACGCTGATCCCGATCGTCGCGTTCATGACCGTCGGCGGGCCCGCGATCGGCAGCGCGCTGTTCGCCTACGGCCACTTCGGCGGAGTCGACGCCGGGTACCTGGGCACCGCGATCGCCCTGTCGGCGTTCACGCTGATCCCGTACGGCCTGGTACTGCTACAACTGCGCGTCTTCTACGCGCGCGAGCAGCCCTGGACGCCGATCGTGATCATCCTCGTCATCACGGCCGTCAAGATCGTCGGATCCGTGCTGGCGCCGCACCTCACCGACGACCCCAAGCTGGTGGCCGGCTATCTGGGGCTGGCTAACGGCATCGGGTTTCTGGCCGGCGCCCTCATCGGTTACCTCCTGCTGCGGCGCACCCTGCTGCCGACGGGCGGGCACCTGATCGGCAGAGGTGAGCTGCGCACCATCCTGGTCACGATCACCGCCTCCATGCTGGCCGGTTTGCTGGCCCATGTGGCCGACCGGCTGATGGGACTGGACCTGCTGACCGCGCATGGCGGCGGCGCGGGCTCGTTGCTGCGCCTGGTCATTCTGGCGGTCATCATGCTGCCCATCATGGCCACGGTCATGCTCCGCGCGCAGGTACCCGAGGCGCAGGCCGCGCTGGACGCCGTCAGGCGCCGCTTCGGAGGCCGGACGCCGGTTTCCCGCAAACCTCTGACACGGGATCGATCGTCTCGCCGGTCCCCGGTCACGTACCCTGAGCAGAGGAATTCGTCCCCGCCTGGGGTAAATGCGGTCCAGGAGCCGATCCGGCGCAGACCTCCGGAGCGGGCAATCCCAGCCCGGCTAGCGAAAGGACCGGAGGTGACCGACCGCCCTGTCGAGAGTGCCGCGTCGGGTGCCGAGCTGCCACGACCGGTTGCCGACGACTTCCAACCCGACATCCCCGCCGACCGCGAGCCCGAACCACCGACGTCGCGGCCGTCCAATGGGGACATACCCGCCGAATCGCGGCGCGGGCCGGCCCCGTTGGATGCGCCCCGCGACCGCGGCGGCGACCCAGCGGGAGACGACGTCCATTTGGTTCCCGGCGCCCGCATCGCCGGTGGCCGGTATCGCCTGCTGGTCTTCCACGGCGGGGCGCCGCCGCTGCAGTTCTGGCAGGCGCTGGACACCGCGCTAGACCGGCAGGTGGCGCTGACCTTCGTCGACCCCGACGGGGCGTTGCCCGACGACGTGCTGCAGGAAATCCTGTCCCGCACCTTGCGCCTCAGCCGCATCGACAAGCCCGGTATCGCCCGGGTGCTCGACGTGGTCCACACCGGCCACGGCGGCCTGGTGGTCTCCGAGTGGGTGCGGGGCGGTTCGTTGCAGGAGGTGGCCGACACCGCGCCGTCGCCCGTCGGCGCCGTCCGTGCCATGCAGTCGTTGGCGGCGGCCGCGGACGCGGCTCACCGGGCCGGCGTCGCGTTGTCGATCGACCACCCGAGCCGGGTGCGCGTCAGCATCGAGGGCGACGTCGTGCTGGCGTACCCGGCGACCATGCCCGAAGCCAACCCGCAGGGCGACATCCGCGGTATCGGCGCCGCGCTGTATGCCCTGCTGGTCAATCGGTGGCCGCTCGCGGAGTCCAGCGTGCGTAGCGGGCTCGCCCCGGCCGAACGCGATTCGACCGGCCAGCCGGTGGAGCCGATGGTCATCGACCGCGACATCCCCTTCCAGATTTCGGCCGTCGCGGTCCGGGCGGTTCAGGAGGATGGTGGGATACGCAGCGCCTCAACGCTTTTGAACTTGCTGCAGCAAGCGACCGCGGTGGCCGACCGGACCGAGGTGCTGGGGCCCATCGACGATTCGCCCGCGCCGCCCACCGCCCGCGCATCCGCGGGGCAGGACGAGGCGGCCCTCGCGCGGCGGCGCCGCAACGTGTTGATCGGCGTCGGCGCCGGCCTTGTCGTCATCGTGGTCGCCCTGCTGGTCCTGGCATCCGTGGTGAGCAAGATCTTCGGCAACGTCGGCGGCGGCCTCAACAAGGACGAGCTCGGGCTGAACGGGCCCTCGTCTTCCGGCTCGTCGTCGGCCACCAGTTCCGCGGCCGCGGGCAGCGTTGTCAAACCGACCAGGGCAACGGTCTACTCCCCCGACGGTGATGCCGACAACGCGGGCACGGCCGGCCAGGCCATCGACGGCGACCCTTCCACCGCCTGGGCGACCGAGGTCTATACCGACGCCGTCCCCTTCCCCAGCTTCAAGCAGGGCGAGGGGTTGATCCTGCAACTGCCGAACCCGACCGTGGTCGGCCAAGTCACCATCGACACGCCCAGCAGCGGGACCAAGGTCGAGATCCGATCTTCGGCCACTGCGGCGCCGGCATCGTTGAACGACACCACCGTGCTGGCGCCGGCCTTCACGCTCAAGCCCGGCCACAACGTCATCCCCGTAAGGGCCGGTTCGCCGACATCGAATCTGCTGGTGTGGATCTCCACGTTGGGCACCACCAACGGCAAGAGCCAGGCCGGTTTCTCCGAGATCACGGTTCAGGCCGCCTCCTGACGGCGCTCACATAGCCGTGCCGTGGTGAAGTGCCGCCCCGCAGCCGATTGGTTACTGTCCGGCCGTGGGCTCCCGGGGAGACATCCAGCGCGAACGCAGTGATGCCGAGCTGCTGGCAGCCCACGTCGCCGGCGACCGCCACGCCTTCGGCGAGTTGTTCCTTCGCCATCAACGACAGCTGCACCGGCTGGCCCGGCTCACCACGCGCACTGCCGAGGACGCCGAGGACGCGCTGCAGGACGCCATGCTCTCGGCGCACCGCGGCGCCGGCGCGTTTCGGCATGACGCCGCGGTCGGCAGCTGGCTGCACCGCATCGTCGTCAACGCCTGCCTGGACCGGTTGCGGCGCACCAAGGCCCACCCGACCGTCCCGCTGGAGGACATCTACCCGGTGGCTGACCGGACGACCCAGGTCGAGACCGCACTGGCAGTGCAGCGCGCCTTGATGCGGCTTCCCGTCGAACAGCGGGCGGCGGTGGTGGCCGTCGACATGCAGGGCTACTCGGTGGCCGACACCGCCGCGCTACTGGGCGTGGCCGAGGGCACCGTCAAGAGCCGATGCGCCCGGGCCCGGGTGCGCCTCGCCGAGCTCCTGGGCTACCTGAAAGCCCCACCCGACCTGGCCCCACCCATGGCCGTCAAGCAGCGCATGACGGACACTGGGGCGGATGGGTGAAGCCGATGACGACACGGAGCCGCCCCTGACGGTTGAGCTGCTCGCCGACCTGCAGGCCGGCCTGCTGGACGACGATTCCGCGGCCCGCGTGCGTCAACGGGTCCGCGATGACCCCGAGGCGGAGCAACTCCTGCGCGCCCTGAATCGGGTGCGCTGTGACGTCGCCACGCTGGGCGCCGGCCCGGCGCCGGATGTCCCGCCCGAGCTCACCACCCGAATCTCGGCGGCACTGGGATCGGCGGAGGCAGGCCCGCCCGCTGCCCACTCGGCCCGGCCGCGGATCCGGTCCGGGCGGGTGGTCGCCGGGGTGGCCGGCGTTTGCGCGGTGCTCGCGGCGGTCGGTGTGGGCACCGCGGCGCTGATCACCGCGCCCGGGCCCGCCCCCAGCACCCCGGTGACAGCCGAGCACATCACCGTCTCGACCCCGCCGATGGTGATCCCGCTGTCGCAGAACGAGATCCTCGGCCTCCTCAGCCAGAGCCCGGATTACGGCCCGCTCGGCGACCCGGCACGGCGCGCCTCATGCCTTACCGGGCTGGGCTATCCGGCGTCCACGCAGGTGCTGGGCGCGCGCCGGGTAGAGATCAACGCCCGCCCCGGCGTCGTGCTGGTGGTGCCGGGCGACACTCCCCACAGCCTGGAGGTGTACGCGGTGGCGCTGAACTGCAACGCCGCCGATACGGGCTTGTTGGCCAACACCCAGATCCCCCGCCCTTAGGGTGGTGCCATGGGTTGTGCCGGAGGTGCTGGGGCTCCCGGGAACAGCCGTGCCTACGCTGGCGTTTGTACGAATCCAGGGACGATCGTTTGAAAGGGTTCTATGACCGCCGACACTGTGCACGACGTGATCATCATCGGTTCGGGTCCCGCTGGGTACACCGCGGCGTTGTATACGGCGCGGGCGCAGTTGGCGCCGGTGGTGTTCGAGGGGACGTCGTTTGGTGGCGCGTTGATGACCACCACCGAGGTGGAGAATTTCCCGGGGTTTCGTGATGGCATCACCGGTCCGGAGCTGATGGACCAGATGCGCGAACAGGCGCTGCGTTTCGGGGCCGATCTGCGGATGGAAGACGTCGAGTCGGTGTCGCTGGACGGGCCGGTCAAGTCGGTGACGACCGCCGAGGGCGAGACCTTTCGGGCGCGGGCGGTCATCTTGGCCATGGGCGCGGCGGCGAGGTATCTGGGGGTGCCCGGTGAGCAGGAGCTGCTGGGGCGTGGGGTGAGTTCGTGTGCGACCTGTGACGGGTTCTTCTTCAAAGATCAAGACATCGCGGTCATCGGTGGTGGGGATTCGGCGATGGAGGAAGCCACTTTTTTGACCCGGTTCGCGCGCAGCGTCACCCTGGTGCACCGCCGCGACGAATTCCGAGCATCGCGCATCATGCTCGACCGCGCACGGGCCAACGAGAAGATCACGATCTTGACCAACAAGGCCGTGCTGGGGGTCGAAGGGGATCAGACGGTGATGGGTTTGCGGGTCCGCGACACCCTCAGTGGTGAAGAATCAACCCTTCCCGTCACGGGTGTCTTCGTGGCGATCGGTCACGACCCGCGCTCGGAGTTGGTGCGCGACGTCCTCGACACCGACCCCGAGGGCTACGTTCTGGTCCAGGGCCACACAACGGCCACCTCGATCGAGGGGGTGTTTGCCGCCGGGGACCTGGTGGACCGCACCTACCGCCAGGCCATCACCGCCGCCGGCAGCGGCTGCTCAGCGGCCATCGACGCCGAACGCTGGCTGGCCGACCGCGTCGAATCGAGCTCGGCCGCCCAACGCGACGCAACCGAATTTCCTGGCAGTACCGAGATGATTGGAGCACCTCAATGACCGACGCCGAAAAAGCCGGGGCCACAATCGAAGTCTCTGACGCATCGTTCTCCACCGAGGTGTTGTCCAGCAACAAGCCTGTGCTGGTTGACTTTTGGGCGACCTGGTGCGGGCCCTGCAAGATGGTCGCGCCGGTTCTCGAGGAGATCGCGAGCGAGCGAGCCGAGCAGCTCACCATCGCCAAACTCGACGTGGACGCCAATCCGGTAACCGCGCGCGACTTCCAGGTGGTCTCGATCCCCACCATGATTCTGTTCAAAGACGGCCAGCCGGTGAAGCGGATCGTCGGCGCCAAAGGCAAGGCAGCGCTGCTGCGGGAGCTCTCCGACGCGGTTCCCAACCTCAGCTGATCGTGATCTAAGTTCGCCGCACCACGCCCCGGCGTTCAGCCTGGGGTTTTCCCGAATATGCCAACCGTCTGCGACAATTACGGTTAGCTGTTGCCCAGATACGTGCCTGTCAGTGTGTCCCGGAGGGCCTTTGGTATGTCGAGTCCGCGCCGTGAATACGGCGATGCGCTGCGCTGTGGTGACCGCAGCGCAGCTGTGACCGAAATTCGGGCTACGTTGGCAGCGCTAGGGCTGCTGGACAGCCCCGAGGACGATCTCACTACTGGCCGGCACGTGCCCCCCGAGCTCTTCGACATCGAACTCGACCAGGCGGTGCGCGCCTTCCAGCAGCACCGCGGCCTGCTGGTCGACGGCATCGTCGGTGAGGCCACCTATCGGGCTTTGAAGGAGGCGTCGTACCGCCTCGGTGCGCGCACGCTGTATCACCAATTCGGCGCCCCGCTCTATGGTGACGACGTCGCCACCCTGCAGGCGCGCCTCCAGGACCTCGGTTTCTACACCGGCCTGGTCGATGGCCACTTCGGGTTGCAGACGCACAACGCCCTGATGTCCTACCAGCGTGAGTACGGGCTCGCCGCCGACGGCATCTGTGGTCCAGAAACGTTGCGCTCCTTGTACTTTCTGAGCTCCCGTGTCACAGGCGGCTCACCCCACGCGATCCGCGAGGAAGAACTGGTCCGCCGGTCGGGGCCCAAGCTGTCGGGCAAGCGGATCATCATCGATCCCGGTCGCGGAGGTACGGACCACGGCGAGCTCATGCACGGCCCGTCGGGACCGGTCAGCGAAGCGGATGTGTTGTGGGACTTGGCAAGCCGGCTCGAAGGGCGGATGACCGCCATCGGCATGGAGACCTTCCTGTCGCGGCCGGTCAACCGCAGCCCGTCCGACGCCGAACGCGCCGCCACGGCCAACAACGTCGGGGCGGACCTGATGATCAGCCTGCGCTGCGAGAGCCAGCCCAGCCCCGTGGCCAACGGCGTCGCTTCCTTTCACTTCGGAAACTCGCACGGCTCGGTGTCCACCATCGGGCGCAATCTTGCGGACTTCATTCAACGAGAAGTGGTGGCCCGCACGGGGTTACGAGATTGCCGGACGCATGGTCGGACGTGGGATCTGTTGCGCCTGACCCGGATGCCGACCGTGCAGGTTGACATCGGCTACATCACCAATCCGCAGGATCGGGCGATGCTGATTTCCACGCAAACCCGCGACGCCATCGCCGAAGGCATCCTCGCCGCGGTCAAGCGGCTCTATCTTCTGGGCAAGAACGACCGGCCCACTGGCACATTCACCTTCGCCGAACTTCTGGCCCACGAACTGTCCGTGGAACGGACCAGCCGACTCGGTGGCTCCTAGCCGATCTCGGCGCCCCACAACGCATTCCCCGCCGCAGACCCGGCTCCGACCGGCTCTTGCAGCTGTGCGTTCTCCAGCAGGCGCTCCAACGCCGCCTCTACTTCGGCCTTCCACCCGAGGTTTTTGTCCAATTCGAGCCGCAGCCGCGGGAAGTACGGGTGTGGCGCCACCACAACGAAACCCACGGCCTGCAGGAATTCCGCGTCGATGACGCAACGGTCCACCGAGCAGTCGCCGACGGCCTCCAACACCGGCCGCACATCCGGGCTAGCCGCCAGGGGGTCCTGCAATTCCGAAACCGCCGGCGTGCGGCCGAACGCTTCCAGCGCGCGCACTCCACGCCGGACCAGTTCGTCGATCACCCGGGCGAGCAGACCGTGCGGCAGATCGTCGGCGGCCTGCCCGGGTTCGATGCCCATCGACGTCAGCAGCACCGCGTCCGCGGAGACCGGCGCGGTGGGAAACCGCTGCGCCCGCGGCACCGCCCGCGGCGGCGCGTAGAAGACATAGCCCAGGCACGGGGGCTCGCCTTGGCTTCTCTCGTCCGTGGCCGCCATGGCGACCTGGCCGCAGGAGCCCCACTCCAGCATGACCATCGACAACCAGGCTTCCTTTTCGAATTCCGGGTCGGCGAGGTGGTCCTGGTTACCGAGGGTCGCCGGGTCGACTTCCCAGTACACGCAGCGGCGGGCATGCTTGGGAAGCTGTTCGAAGGCCTCGAGGCGCAACGGTGTGATTCGAGCGGACACTAGCCTCCTGGCTCCTGTGCGGTACTGCAGCCAATTGCACCGGCAACCCCTCCAGGATAGGAGAGGATGTCGCAATCGGGCCAGCTTTGTGGTCGAGGCACCGATCACGGCGCCGGAACGCTCAGCGCGTTAGCGTCCAGATCGATTCTTTACCGAGAATCCTTGAAACGCATGTGCTTTCGTAATACTACGGCGCCGAAAGCTTGGTGTTGCCTCATCCGTGACCGCTCCGGTGTCACAGTGACGTAATTACAGGGTGTGGCCGGTCAGGCCTTGGCGGCGGTCATCATGTCGATGATTCGCTGCAAATCGTCCACGGAGCCGAATTCCACGACGATCTTCCCCTTGCGTTTGCCCAGGCTGACGGTCACGCGCGTATCGAATGCGTTCGACAGCCGCTCGGCGACTTCCTGGAGGCCGGGCATCTGGATCGGCTTGCGCCGCTGGGGCGCGGGGGTGGCCGCGCCGGCGCGGTTGGCCAGCGTCACCGCCTCCTCGGTCGCCCGCACCGACAGCCCCTCGGCGACGATCCGGCTGGCCAGCTCCTCTTGCGCCTCGGGACCGGCTTCCAGCGATAGGAGTGCGCGGGCATGGCCGGCCGACAGCACCCCTGCCGCCACCCGCCGCTGCACCGGGATCGGCAGCTTGAGCAACCGGATCATGTTGGTGATCAACGGCCGCGAGCGGCCGATGCGCGAGGCGAGTTCGTCGTGGGTGACGCCGAATTCGTCGAGCAGTTGCTGGTACGCCGCCGCCTCTTCCAAGGGGTTGAGCTGGACCCGGTGGATGTTTTCCAGGAGGGCGTCACGGAGCAGGTTGTCATCGCCCGTCTCGCGCACGATGGCGGGGATGGTGGCAAGCCCCGCCTCTTGGGCCGCCCGCCAGCGCCGCTCCCCCATCACGATCTGATACCGCGGGCCCGTCTTGGCTCCGGGGACGGCCCTCACCACGATCGGCTGCAGCAGACCGAACTCGCGGATGGAGTGCACCAGCTCGGAGAGCGCCTCGTCGTCGAATACCTGTCGCGGCTGGCGCGGGTTGGGCTCGATGTCGGTCGGTGTGATTTCGCGATACACGGCGCCCGCCGGGGCCAGGTCCGGCCCCGGTCCCCCGATCAAGACGTCGGCCGCAGCGTCCCCCATCCGCGGACCGAGGGTCGCGGGACCCGAGTCACCTTCGGCGGGACCGGTCGGGATCAGCGAAGCCAGGCCCCGGCCGAGGCCGCCCTTTTTGCGTAACGGCTGCGTCATGGTCGTCCCTTCACGGATGGTGGTCAATCACGTTCGGCGAGTTCGCGACTCGCGTCGAGATAGCTCATCGCCCCGCGCGAACCGGGGTCGTAGTCGATGATGGTCATGCTGTAGCCGGGCGCCTCCGAGACTTTGACGCTGCGCGGGATCACCGTGCGCAACACCTTGGCTCCGAAGTACCGGCGCACCTCTTCGGACACCTGGTCGGCGAGCTTGGTCCGGCCGTCGTACATCGTGAGGACCACGGTGGACACGTCGAGCTTGGGATTGAGGTGGGCTTTCACCATCTCGATGTTGCGCATCAGCTGTGACACACCCTCGAGCGCGTAGTACTCACACTGGATCGGAATCATCACCTCCGGTGCGGCGACGAGCGCATTGATGGTCAGCAGGCCCAGTGACGGTGGGCAGTCGATGAAGACGTAGTCGAAGTCGAGGTCGTCCAACTCGGCCAGCGCGGTGCGCAACCGGTTCTCGCGCGCCACCATGCTGACCAATTCGATCTCGGCACCCGCCAGGTCGATGGTGGCTGGGACGCAGAACAGGTGCTCGTTATGCGGGCTCCGCCGCAGTGCATCCTTGACGGCAACCTCGCCGATGAGCACCTCGTACGACGAGGGCGTGCCCGATTGCCGGTCGGTGATACCGAGCGCCGTGCTGGCGTTGCCCTGCGGGTCGAGATCGATCACCAACGTCTTGAGTCCCTGCAGCGCGAGGGCGGCGGCGAGGTTCACCGCGGTGGTGGTCTTGCCGACGCCACCCTTCTGATTGGCAACCGTCAGGACGCGGCGGTGACTCGGCCGGCGCAGCGGCGGATAGGTGGTGTGCAGTATTCGCATCGCCCGTTCGGCAGCGGCCCCGATCGGCGTGTCGAATTCGTTCGCTGTTTCACGTGAAACATTGGCCGCGGGGTCCTCGATCGCGCCCGGCACGAGGGGCGCCGGACCGTCGGGCGCGGGCGGCGCTTGCACGTGTGCCGCGCTCGACGACGGCCCGGAGACCGTCGGCGATTCTCCCGGATTGCTCATCGGTTCCCGGCCTTCCCGATCCGTGCCGGCTGGTGGCGCGGCGGCCTTCCGCGTCGCGCTATAACTACGGTTGCGGGGGGACGCAAATAGGTCGCGCCACATGTCACCACCCTGGCATCAACGGCGCCCGATGCTGCCATCACACGCCGGTATTGTTCAACTTCGTCTTCGCCGCGCTCGCCTTTGATCGCAAGCATCCGGCCGCCCGGCCGCAACAACGGCATGCTCCACTTCGCCAACTTGTCCAACGACGCAACCGCTCGTGACACCGCCGCATCCCTTTCCCCGAACTGGTGGCGTACCCACAGTTCCTCGGCACGGCCGCGGACCACTTCGACGGCTAACCCTAGTTGGTCGACGACCTCGCTGAGAAATTCGCTGCGGCGCAACAGCGGTTCCAGGAGCACCATCTCGACATCCGGGCGCGCGAGCGCCAAGGGGATGCCGGGCAACCCCGCGCCGCTGCCAATGTCGATGACCCGCTCGCCCGGATCGAGGAGCTCGGCCACGGCGGCGCTGTTGAGCAGATGCCGGTCCCAGATGCGGTCGACTTCGCGCGGACCCAGCAGTCCTCGTTCCACGCCAGGACCGGCCAGCAGCTCCGCGTACCGCCGCGCGAGCTCGAAACGCGGACCGAAGATCGCCGAAGCGGCGTCCGGGGCGGCACCGAGCTCCAGCGGGGCAGGCTTGTCCGCCGCGGGTTCGACCGGCCCGACATGTTTCACGTGAAACATCCTCTGTTTTACCTGACGCGCGATGGGCCTGCGGCGCCGGAACTACACGGCTGTAACTCGCTAGTCGTGCAGGACGACGACTCGCCGTGCGGGCTCCACGCCCTCGCTTTCGCTGTGCACCCCGGGGACCGCCGCGACGGCATCGTGGACGATCTTGCGCTCGAACGGCGTCATCGGGGACAGCTCCTCGCGCCCGCCGGACTCCAGCACCCGCCGTGCCACCTTGTCGCCCAGGGCGGCCAGCTCCTCGCGGCGACGGCGGCGCCAGCCGGCGATGTCGAGCATCAACCGGCTGCGGACGCCGGTCTTCTGGTGCACGGCCAGTCGGGTGAGCTCTTGCAGCGCGTCGAGCGCCTCGCCGCCACGGCCCACCAACTTGTTCAAGTCGTCGCTGCCGTCGATGCTCACCACCGCGCGGTTGCCTTCGACGTCCAGGTCGATGTCGCCGTCGAAGTCCAACAGGTCCAGCAACTCTTCCAGGTAGTCGCCGGCGATCTCGCCCTCGGCGACCAACCGCTCCTCCTGATCGTCGAAGTCGTCGGCGTCCGCCTCCACGCCATTCTCCGAAGGCTGCTGGGCGTCGAGTTCGGTGTCGGCGTCCCGTTCGGTGGTGTCTGCGTCGGTCATGTCTTTCTCTCCCTCATCCACGGGTTCCTCCCAATCGGGGTCACCCTCCCAAGGCGGCCGGCTTGGCTCTGTCTCCCTTGTCAGCGTTTGCGTTTCTTGGGTCGCGCGCCCGGCCGCGGGGTGCGGTTGGGCGCGCCAGCGTCTTGTCCACTCGAATTCGGCTTCTCCGCCTCCGGCCTCGCCGTGGCCGCTTCGTCGTCGGAGGCATCGGAGTCCGCCTCCCCCTCCCCGGCGGTCGACGACCCGTTGCCGCCCGGCTGTCCCGCCTTGGCGTTTCGCTTGGGTTTGGCCCCCGGCGCCGGGGCGTTAGCCGCGCGGCGCTGCAGCGTTTCTTGCTTCTTGGCCTCGTCCTCTTTTTCGATCATGCCGAACACGTAGTGCTGCTGGCCGAACGTCCAGATGTTGTTCGCGAACCAATACAGGATGATCGCGAGCGGCAGGAACGGGCCGCCGACGACGACGCCGAGTGGAAACACATACAACGCAAGTTTGTTCATCATCGCGGTCTGCGGATTGGCCGCGGCTTCCGCGCTCTGCCGCGCCACCGATGCCCGGCTGTTGAAGTAGGTCGCGATGCCGGCCAGGATCATCACCGGCGCCCCGACCGCGATGACGGCCGGCCGGCTGAAGAAGGTGAACGCGTCCAACCCTGTTCGCTGCGTCATGAAGGCGCCGATCGGTGCGCCGAACAAGTTGGCGTCCAGGAAGTGCCCGACGTCCGTGGGCGTGAAGACGTAGTTTCCCGTGAGGCGGTTCTGTGCCACCGACAGGTGCGGCTGACCGAAGCCTCCGGTGGTTCGGTTGAACGACCGCAACACGTGATACAGGCCGAGGAAGACCGGGATCTGCGCGAGCATCGGCAAGCACCCGAGGATGGGGTTGAACCCGTGCTCGCGTTGCAGCTTCTGCATCTCCAGCGCCATCCGCTGCCGGTCTTTGCCGTACTTCTTTTGCAGCGCCTTGATTTGCGGTTGCAGTTCCTGCATTTGGCGCGTGGTCCGGATCTGCCGCACGAACGGCTTGTACAGCAGCGCACGCAGAGTGAACACCAGGAACATCACCGACAGCGCCCACGCGAAGAAGTTGGACGGTCCCAGCATCGAGGCGAACAGCTTGTACCAAGCCCACATGATCCACGACACCGGGTAGTAGACGAAGTCGAGGCTAAAAAAATCAAACAAGAGTTCCACTCTCCCCTCGCGCCGCCGGGCGGGCCCACGCGTCGCTGACATCTTCGAAGTCCGCCTGACGGCATTCCGGGCGGTCCGGTATCGGATCCCATCCGCCCCGATGCCATGGTCCGCACTTGGCGAGCCTGATCACGGCCAACCAACTCCCCCGCATCAGGCCGTACTCGGTTAGGGCGTCGACCGCATACTGGCTGCAGGTCGGAACGAAGCGGCAGGTCGCTGGCCGCAAGGGCGAGACCATGTGCCGGTACAGCTGGATCAAAGAAATCAGCCCGCGCACGGTCGCCCCGCCGACCGCGCGGGCGATCCCCGCCGGCGCGGTCACCGCTCCCGTCCCGCCGACTCGAGCGCCCGTCGCAGACCGCGCCGCAGCTCCTGCGCCAGCCGCTCCGAGGATGCGGTCCGGCTGCCCGGCAGCGCCCGGATCACCAGCTGATCAGAATCCTGGAGATCATCCAAAACGGCTCGCACCACATGCCGCAGCCGACGCGACACCCGGTGGCGTTCCACCGCAGAACCCACGGATTTGCCGACGATCAATCCGACCCGAGGAGCCGTCGGTGCGTCACGATCGCCCGTACGCCGGAGATGGACCACGACGTCGGGCTGCGACGAGCGAATTCCGTGCTTCACCGTCGCTTCAAACTCGGTTGACCGCCTCATGCGGTTGCGTGCGGAAAGCACCGCCGAAAAACCCGACGTTGCGATCAGGCAGATAGCGCCCGGCGCCCCTTACGGCGCCGGCTCGACACAATCGAGCGTCCGGCGCGCGTACGCATGCGCAACCGGAAGCCGTGCACGCGGGCTCGGCGCCGGTTATTCGGCTGGAAGGTCCGCTTGCCCTTGGCCACGACGTTCTCCTCGTTGTGTCTCGCATTTCCATCCGGCCGGCCAGACGTCTCGCTCAGGTTCGTCTGCGGGTCGGTCGGAGGTAATCTTGCTGCTGGCCGGCGCGGTCCCCCGGCAGACCCGGGTCGCAGCCGCATCGCCGACTTTCGGGCGACTGTTTGAGGGTACTGACCGGGCTTCGCCTGGTCAAACCTGGCCTGCCCCAACGCACCCGCTTGATCCCGGCGGAAAACGTCGCCCCGAACGGCCGGCCCCGAACGGGCACCACACCGGCAGCGAGCCGAACGAGGCCCAATTGACCCTAAACAACCCGATTGGAATGCAGCAGAACGGTTGGCAGCCGGACGGAAAACTGTTAGCTTCTGCCAGTGTCGTTTTAGACTGCAACGGCGCTCGACAACGAAGCGAGGATGGTGGGTCGACTAGCTGCCTAGACAGCCTTCAATGGTTTTCTTCCAGCACGGAGATCGCGAGCCGTCGCCGGTAGGCTGTGGCTCGCATACGCTCATCCTGTCCACACCTGTGTATAACTATGTGGACAGTTGCTTTGTCACCAAGCGTGGTTGTACCTCGACCCGGGCTGCGCGAGAACCAGGGGGATGCGTCGTTGACCGATGACCCCGGTTCAGGTTTCACCACCGTGTGGAACGCGGTTGTGTCCGAGCTCAACGGAGAGTCCACCCCGGACGGCGTAGCCGCCAACCGCACCACGCTCATGACTCCCCTCACGCCACAGCAGCGGGCCTGGCTGAACCTGGTGCAGCCGCTGACCATCGTCGAGGGGTTCGCCCTGCTGTCGGTGCCCAGCAGTTTCGTCCAGAACGAGATCGAACGTCATCTCCGCGCCCCCATCACCGATGCCCTCAGTCGCCGCTTGGGACAGCAGATCCAACTCGGAGTACGCATCGCGCCGCCCGACGAAGACGTCGACGACGTCGTGATTCCGCACTCCGAAGCGTTTCCCCAAGCCGACGCGCCGATCCCGGACGACGACACCCTCGAAACCGATGAGGCCGACGAGAACGGCGAAGCCGCCGACAGCGCGCACCAAGGTTGGCCGAATTACTTCACCGAGCGTCCCCACCCCACCGATCCGGCCGTAGCCGGCGGAACGAGCCTCAACCGCCGCTATACCTTCGACACGTTCGTCATCGGAGCCTCCAACCGGTTCGCACACGCCGCGGCCCTGGCGATCGCCGAAGCGCCCGCACGTGCCTACAACCCCTTGTTCATCTGGGGCGAGTCCGGTCTGGGCAAGACCCACCTGTTGCATGCCGCCGGCAACTACGCGCAGCGACTGTTCCCGGGGATGCGCGTCAAGTACGTATCCACCGAAGAATTCACCAATGACTTCATCAACTCGCTGCGCGACGACCGCAAGGTTGCGTTCAAGCGCAGCTACCGCGACGTCGACGTGTTGCTAGTCGATGACATTCAGTTCATCGAGGGTAAGGAAGGTATCCAGGAAGAGTTCTTCCATACCTTCAACACACTGCACAACGCCAACAAGCAGATCGTCATCTCGTCGGACCGGCCACCCAAGCAACTCGCCACCCTCGAAGACCGCTTGCGGACCCGGTTCGAATGGGGCCTGATCACTGACGTCCAGCCACCCGAACTCGAGACCCGCATCGCCATCCTGCGTAAGAAAGCACAGATGGAGCGCCTGGCGGTCCCCGATGACGTCCTTGAACTCATCGCCAGCAGCATCGAACGCAACATCCGCGAACTCGAGGGGGCCCTCATCCGGGTCACCGCGTTCGCGTCGTTGAACAAGACCCCGATCGACAAGGCTCTGGCCGAGATCGTGCTGCGCGACCTCATCGCCGATGCCAGCACGATGCAGATCAGCGCGGCGACCATCATGGCCGCCACAGCCGAATACTTCGATACCACCGTCGAAGAACTACGCGGGCCCGGCAAGACCCGAGCGCTGGCGCAGTCACGCCAGATCGCGATGTACCTATGCCGCGAACTCACCGACCTTTCGCTGCCCAAGATCGGGCAGGCATTCGGGCGTGACCACACCACGGTCATGTACGCCCAGCGCAAGATTTTGTCCGAAATGGCCGAGCGCCGTGAGGTCTTCGATCACGTCAAAGAACTCACCACTCGCATCCGCCAGCGCTCCAAGCGCTGATTCCGGGCTTCTCAGCGCTTCGGCCGTCAGACTAATTTCAAAAAACTTCTCGCACGTCTGTCACACCCGCCACACCCGGGGCTTGTGCGCAGGACTGTGCACAACGCAATCAAACAGCCGTGTACTAAGGGGCGTCGCGTGCACAGCCGCCCTTCTTCCCCAACGTCCCAACACCGCACGCCCAGTTGTCCACGCTGCCATCCACAGCCCGATCCCCGCTCTAGCTGCGTGAAACCCCGCCGTCCCCAGCGTGCACAGCCCTTATTACTAGTACTGAGATCTCTTCGTCGTTTCTTCTTTGAAATACAGCGCTGGGGACGCCCGGTTGAACCCGCGTCACGGATCCGTCGGTAACCCGGCTTGTCGGGCTTGTCGATTAGCTTTCAAGATGGCCTCGAACGATCTACGGTTGTTCTTCGACTGCCGTTGCGGTCGTCGTTGGCATGACGTGCCAGTGGCGTTCGTGGCGGAGCCCCATGCTAGCGGGGGGAGGCTAGCCACTGGACTTTGAAACGCTCGGTAGGTGAAGGGACGCTATGGACGCGGCGACGACAAGAGCTGGCCTCAGCGACTTGAAGTTTCGTTTGGTGCGGGAGTCCTTCGCCGACGCGGTGTCGTGGGTGGCGAAGAATCTGCCGACCCGGCCGGCGGTGCCGGTGCTATCGGGAGTGTTGTTGTCCGGGTCCGATGAGGGCCTGACGATCTCCGGATTCGATTACGAAGTTTCCGCCGAAGCGCAGGTTGCAGCGGAAATTGCTTCTCCGGGAAGCGTTTTGGTGTCCGGAAGGTTGTTGTCAGACATCACCCGGGCGCTGCCGAACAAGCCCGTCGACTTCTACGTCGACGGCAATCGGGTCTCGTTGAACTGCGGAAGTGCCAGATTCTCGCTGCCGACGATGGCGGTCGAGGATTACCCGACCCTGCCGGGCTTACCGGAAGAGACCGGGACGCTGTCCGCCGATCTCTTCGCGGAGGCCATCAGTCAGGTGGCCATTGCGGCCGGCCGGGACGACACGTTGCCGATGTTGACCGGGATTCGGGTCGAGATCTCGGGCGACACGGTGGTTTTGGCCGCCACCGACCGGTTCCGTCTGGCGGTGCGTGAGCTGACGTGGTCGGCGTCCTCGCCCGATATCGAGGCGGCCGTGCTGGTGCCGGCGAAGACCTTGGCCGAGGCGGCCCGGGCGGGCGCCGATGGTTCCGAGGTTCGGTTGTCGTTGGGCGCCGGCAGCGGGGTCGGCAAAGACGGGCTCCTCGGCATCAGCGGGAATGGCAAGCGGAGTACCACGCGGCTCCTCGATGCGGAATTCCCGAAGTTCCGACAATTGTTGCCCGCCGAGCACACGGCGGTGGCCACCATCGACGTGGCCGAGCTGACCGAAGCAATCAAGCTGGTGGCGTTGGTGGCCGATCGGGGTGCCCAGGTGCGGATGGAATTCTCCGAGGGCTCACTGCGGCTGTCCGCGGGCGCCGACGATGTGGGCCGGGCCGAAGAGGACCTGGCCGTCGATTTCGTCGGCGAACCGTTGACCATTGCGTTCAACCCGACCTACTTGACCGACGGGCTGGCGGCGGTCCATTCGGAACGGGTGTCGTTTGGTTTCACGACGCCAGGCAAACCGGCGTTGCTGCGGCCGGCTTCGGGTGATGACAGTTCACCCGCCGGGAATGGCCCCTTCTCGGCCTTGCCGACGGATTACGTCTACCTGTTGATGCCAGTTCGGTTGCCCGGATAGGTGTACGTCCGGCATTTGGGGCTGCGCGATTTCCGGTCCTGGGCGCATGCCGACCTCGAATTGCAGCCGGGCCGGACGGTGTTCATCGGTTCCAATGGTTTCGGTAAAACGAACCTCATTGAAGCGCTGTGGTTTTCGACGACTTTGGGATCGCATCGGGTGGGCACCGACACGCCCTTGATCCGGGTGGGCGCCGACCGCGCGGTGGTGTCGACAATCGTGGTGAACGAGGGCAGGGAATGCGCGATCGACCTGGAAATCGCGGCGGGGCGGGCGAACAAGGCGCGGTTGAATCGTTCGCCGGTGCGCAGCACGCGCGAAGTGATCGGGGTTTTGCGCGCCGTGCTTTTTGCTCCCGAGGACTTGGCTTTGGTGCGCGGGGATCCGGCCGAGCGGCGGCGCTACCTCGACGACCTGGCGACGGTGCGGCGGCCGGCGGTGGCTGCGGTGCGCGCGGATTATGAGAAAGTTCTGCGCCAGCGCACGGCGTTGTTGAAGTCCGCCGCCGGGATGCGGCACCGCGGCGACCCCAGCGCACTGGACACCCTGGACGTGTGGGATAGCCGGTTGGCGGAACACGGCGCCGAGTTGATGGCCGCGCGCATCGACCTGGTCAACCAGTTGGCACCGGAAGTGGAGAAGGCTTACCAACTGCTCGCACCCTCGTCGCGGCCGGCGTCGATCGCCTACCGCACCAGCCTTGGCGCACATGCGGCGACAGACGCTGGCAACGACCGCGATCTCCTCGAGGCCACACTGTTGGCCGCCTTGGCGGAGCGCCGCGACGCGGAGTTGGAACGCGGCATGTGTTTAGTCGGCCCGCATCGCGACGATCTAGAGCTATGGCTGGGTGATCAACCCGCGAAAGGCTTTGCCAGCCATGGTGAGTCGTGGTCTTTCGCGGTGGCGTTGCGATTGGCGTCGTATGAGTTGTTGCGAGCCGACGGGAGTGAACCCGTGCTGTTGCTCGATGATGTGTTCGCCGAACTCGACACGGCCCGACGCCGTGCTTTGGCGGCGGTGGCGGAATCAGCGGAGCAGGTATTGGTCACCGCCGCGGTGGTGGAAGACATTCCGGCGGGCTGGGCCGTCAGGCAGGTACACATCGATCTGCGGGACGACGACCTCGGTCGGGTATCGGTGGTGCGGTCGTGACCGGCAGCGACGAAGAAGATCCGGCCCCCGGCGCGGCAGATCCGGGTCTGCTGCGCGGAATGGATTTGGTCAGGCGCACTCTCGAGGAAGCGCGCGCCGCGGCCCGCGCGCAAGGAAAGGATGCCGGGCGGGGGCGGTCGATGCCGCCGCCTACCCGACGTGTCGCGGGGCGGCGGCGAAGCTGGTCGGGTCCCGGGCCCGACGCACGCGATCCGCAACCGTTGGGCAGGTTGGCGCGCGACTTGGCGAAGAAGCGCGGTTGGTCGGCGCAGGTCGCCGAAGGGACGGTGCTCGGCAACTGGTCTGCGGTGGTGGGCCAGCAGATCGCCGACCATGCGACACCGACCTCGTTGAACGACGGTGTGCTCGGCGTGGCAGCTGAATCCACGGCCTGGGCCACCCAGTTGCGGATGATCCAGTCACAACTGTTGGCCAAGATCGCCGCTGCGGTCGGCAACGGGGTGGTGACATCGCTGAAGATCACCGGACCCACCGCGCCGTCGTGGCGCAAGGGGCCACGCCATATCGCCGGAAGGGGTCCGCGCGACACGTATGGCTAGAGCCTCGACCGCGACCGACGACCCTCAGACGCGTGTCCATCAACAGGCGGCTCAAAGCCGCCAGGACGACGTGAAGTGGCTTGACGCACGTCGGGACGCGGTGTGAATGGAGAAATCGTCCGCACGGCGCGGTTAGCTGGGTAGAAACGCGCCCAGAGAATCGGTGCGGACGGCCTATCACGGTAGACTGATGACATGCGACTGATGCGGTGACTGGAACCGCCCGCATGAAACCCCAAGGAGAGCATTCCGACCGTGGCTGCCCAGAAGAAGAAGGCGCAAGACGAATACGGCGCTTCAGCGATCACCGTGCTCGAAGGGCTGGAGGCCGTCCGCAAACGCCCCGGCATGTACATCGGGTCCACCGGTGAGCGTGGTCTGCACCACCTCATCTGGGAGGTGGTCGACAACTCGGTGGACGAGGCGATGGCCGGTTATGCCACCAAGGTTGATGTGCGGCTCCTCGACGACGGCAGTGTGGAGGTCGTCGACGACGGGCGCGGCATTCCGGTGGCTATGCACGCCACCGGCGCCCCCACCGTCGACGTGGTCATGACCCAGCTGCACGCCGGCGGCAAGTTCGGCGGCGAGAACAGTGGCTACACCGTCAGCGGTGGGTTGCACGGCGTTGGTGTGTCTGTGGTCAACGCGCTGTCCACGCGACTGGAAGTCAACATCAAACGCGACGGGCACGAGTGGTTTCAGTACTACGACCGCGCCGTGCCGGGGACCCTCAAGCAGGGCGAGGCCACCAAGAAGACGGGTACCACCATCAGGTTCTGGGCCGATCCGGACATCTTCGAAACTCTCGAGTACGACTTCGAGACGGTGGCGCGCCGACTGCAGGAAATGGCATTCCTCAATAAAGGTCTCACGATCAATCTCACCGACGAACGCGTAGAGCAGGACGAGGTCGTCGACGAGGTCGTCAGCGACACCGCCGAGGCACCCAAATCGGCCCAGGAGAAGGCGGCGGAATCGACTGCGCCGCACAAGGTCAAGCACCGGACGTTCCATTACCCGGGTGGCCTGGTCGACTTCGTCAAGCACATCAACCGCACCAAGAGCCCGATCCAACAGAGCGTCATCGACTTCGACGGAAAAGGCACCGGTCACGAGGTTGAAATCGCCATGCAGTGGAACGGCGGCTACTCGGAGTCGGTCCATACCTTCGCCAACACCATCAACACTCACGAGGGCGGAACCCACGAAGAGGGTTTCCGCAGCGCGCTGACGTCGGTGGTGAACAAGTACGCCAAGGACAAGAAGCTGCTCAAGGAGAAGGACGCCAACCTCACCGGTGACGATATCCGGGAAGGGTTGGCGGCGGTCATTTCCGTCAAGGTGAGTGAGCCGCAGTTCGAGGGTCAGACCAAGACGAAGCTGGGCAACACCGAGGTCAAGTCGTTTGTGCAGAAGGTGTGCAACGAACAGCTGACGCATTGGTTCGAGGCCAACCCCTCGGAGGCGAAAACCGTTGTGAACAAGGCGGTGTCATCGGCGCAGGCGCGGATCGCCGCGCGCAAGGCGCGGGAGCTTGTCCGCCGCAAGAGCGCCACCGACCTCGGAGGACTGCCAGGAAAGCTGGCCGACTGCCGTTCTACCGACCCGCGGAAGTCGGAACTGTATGTGGTGGAAGGTGATTCGGCCGGCGGCTCGGCCAAGAGCGGGCGCGATTCCATGTTCCAGGCGATTCTCCCGTTGCGCGGCAAGATCATCAACGTCGAGAAGGCGCGCATCGACCGCGTGCTGAAGAACACCGAAGTCCAGGCGATCATCACCGCGCTGGGCACCGGGATTCACGACGAGTTCGACATCACCAAGCTGCGCTACCACAAGATCGTGCTGATGGCCGACGCCGACGTGGACGGCCAGCACATCTCGACCCTGTTGTTGACGTTGTTGTTCCGGTTCATGCGACCGCTCATCGAGAACGGGCATGTGTTCTTGGCCCAGCCGCCGCTGTACAAGTTGAAGTGGCAGCGCAACGACCCGGAGTTCGCTTACTCCGATCGCGAGCGCGACGGCCTGCTCGAGGCCGGCCTGAAGTCCGGCAAGAAGATCAACAAAGAGGACGGCATTCAGCGTTACAAGGGTCTGGGTGAAATGGACGCGAAAGAATTGTGGGAAACCACGATGGATCCGTCGGTGCGGGTGCTGCGTCAAGTCACCCTGGACGACGCCGCGTCTGCCGACGAGTTGTTCTCCATCCTGATGGGTGAAGATGTCGACGCGCGCCGAAGCTTCATCACCCGAAACGCCAAAGACGTTCGCTTCCTGGATGTCTGACGCAGTCAGGCACGCCAACCCAAAAAGAGGAATAGATGACTGACACCACGCTGCCACCCGGCGACGAGGCTGGCGACCGCATCGAACCGGTTGACATTCAGCAGGAGATGCAGCGCAGCTACATCGATTACGCGATGAGCGTGATCGTGGGACGCGCACTGCCGGAGGTACGCGACGGCCTGAAGCCGGTACACCGCCGGGTGCTGTACGCGATGTTCGACTCGGGCTTCCGGCCCGACCGCGGCCACGCCAAATCGGCGCGTTCGGTCGCCGAGACGATGGGCAACTATCACCCGCACGGCGACTCGTCGATCTACGACACCCTGGTCCGGATGGCGCAGCCGTGGTCGCTGCGCTACCCGCTGGTCGACGGTCAAGGCAACTTCGGCTCGCCGGGTAACGACCCGCCGGCGGCCATGCGTTACACCGAGGCGCGGCTGACGCCGCTGGCGATGGAGATGCTGCGCGAAATCGACGAGGAGACAGTCGATTTCATCCCGAACTACGACGGCCGGGTCCAAGAGCCGACGGTTCTTCCCAGCCGGTTCCCCAACCTGCTGGCGAACGGCTCCGGCGGTATCGCGGTCGGCATGGCCACCAATATGCCGCCGCACAACCTGCGCGAGCTCGCCGAGGCGGTGTTCTGGTGCCTGGAGAATCACGAGGCCGACGAGGAGGCCACCCTGGCCGCGGTTTGCGAGCGGGTCAAGGGACCAGACTTCCCCACCTACGGCCTGATCGTCGGATCGCAAGGAATCCACGACGCCTACACCACCGGCCGCGGTTCGATCCGTATGCGCGGTGTCGTGGAGATCGAAGAGGACTCCCGCGGCCGCACCCTGCTGGTAATCACCGAGCTGCCCTATCAGGTCAACCACGACAACTTCATCACCTCCATCGCCGAGCAGGTCCGCGATGGCCGACTGGCGGGCATCTCGAATATCGAAGATCAGAGCAGCGACCGGGTGGGGCTGCGCATCGTCGTCGAGATCAAGCGCGACGCGGTCGCAAAGGTGGTCCTGAACAACCTCTACAAGCACACCCAGCTCCAGGCCAGCTTCGGCGCGAACATGCTGTCCATCGTCGACGGTGTCCCCCGCACGTTGCGTCTCGACCAGCTGATCCGCTACTACGTGGTGCATCAATTGGACGTCATCGTGCGGCGCACCACCTACCGGTTGCGCAAGGCCAACGAGCGGGCCCACATCCTGCGCGGCCTGGTCAAGGCACTCGACGCGCTGGACGAGGTCATCGCGTTGATCCGAGCGTCGGAAACTGTCGACATCGCCCGGGCCGGCCTGATCGAGCTGCTCGACATCGATGAGATCCAGGCGCAGGCCATCCTGGACATGCAGCTGCGTCGGCTGGCCGCCCTTGAACGCCAACGCATCGTCGACGACCTGGCCAAGATCGAGGCCGAGATCGCCGACCTCGAGGACATCCTGGCAAAGCCGGAGCGACAGCGCGCCATCGTGCACGACGAACTCGCCGAGCTCGTCGAGAAGTACGGCGACGACCGGCGTACGCGCATCATCCCCGCCGACGGCGATGTTGCCGACGAGGATCTGATCGCCCGCGAAGAGGTCGTCGTCACGATCACCGAGACCGGCTATGCCAAGCGGACGAAGTCCGATCTGTACCGCAGCCAGAAGCGCGGCGGCAAGGGTGTGCAGGGCGCAGGCCTGAAGCAGGACGACATCGTGCGGCACTTCTTCGTGAGCTCGACGCACGACTGGATCCTGTTCTTCACCACGCAGGGCCGGGTCTATCGCGCCAAGGCTTACGAACTGCCCGAGGCGTCCCGGACGGCGCGCGGTCAGCACGTTGCCAACCTGCTGGCCTTCCAGCCCGAGGAGCGCATCGCCCAGGTCATTCAGATCCGCAGCTACGAGGACGCCCCTTACCTGGTGCTGGCCACCCGCAACGGCCTGGTGAAGAAGACCAAGCTGACCGACTTCGACTCCAACCGGTCGGGCGGGATCGTGGCGATCAACCTGCGTGACAACGACGAGCTTGTCGGTGCGGTGCTGTGCTCGTCGGAGGAGGACCTGCTGCTGGTGTCGGCCAATGGCCAATCCATCCGGTTCTCGGCGACCGACGAGGCGCTGCGTCCGATGGGGCGCGCCACCTCCGGCGTGCAGGGCATGCGGTTCAACACCGACGATTACCTGTTGTCGCTCAACGTGGTTCGCGAAGGCACGTACCTGTTGGTGGCGACGTCCGGGGGCTACGCCAAGCGCACCGCGATCGAGGAGTATCCGGTGCAGGGCCGCGGCGGCAAGGGGGTGCTGACCGTGATGTACGACCGGCGGCGCGGCAAGCTGGTGGGCGCGCTGATAGTCGACGACGACAGCGAGCTGTACGCCATCACCTCCGGAGGCGGGGTCATTCGCACCGCGGCGAGACAGGTCCGTAAGGCGGGACGACAGACCAAGGGTGTTCGCCTGATGAATCTGGGCGAGGAAAACACGCTGCTGGCCATCGCCCGCAACGCGGAGGAGAACGCGGACGAAGTCGGCGAGGAGGCGGAAGGCGGCGCGGAGTCGGACGGCTAGTCGGGAATCAATCCGGGCGGCCGGAGGAACAGCCGGGCAATTAGACTCGGCCCGACCAGACAAAATGCGACTGCCATCGCCCCCGCGGCCCTGGTAGGAGATCTAAGGAGTCGGGGTGAGCTCACCGAACGAGCCGGGTGCCCCCAAGAAGGGCGACGGCCTCAATGGGGATGGTTCGGCCGAGCGCGCCGGTATACACCGCGCGACGCCGCCCGCACAGGCGGGCCGCGCTCCGGAGGCCGGGGATCCACCGCCGTGGCAGCGCGGCGGGCCCAGGCCTCCGCAGGCACCGCAGCGCCAGGGTGAACCCCCCACCGAGGCGCGGCCGTCAGGCCCGCCCACCGGTGTCGAGGCCCGGCTGAACCGGTTCAGTTCCGGCACCGCGGCACCGGGTGCCGGTGCGCCTCCACCGTCCAAGAACCCGCCGCACGACGCCGAGGCCCCGCCGGGGCGCGGCGACGGCCCCCCCGCGGAGGCCTACGCCAGCGAGTTGCCGGACTTGTCCGGGCCGATGCCGCGGGGACCCCAACGCAAGGCGCCGCCCGACCGCGCGTCCGAGGCCTCGAGCCTGCCGGGATCCGCCCGCTCGTCGTCCTCCGAAGGCCGCGAAGGCCGCGAGAACCGCGAAAACCACACCCAGGTGTCCCGGCGGCCGCGCGGCCCGGTGCGGGCCAGCATGCAGATCCGCCGGATCGATCCGTGGAGCACGCTGAAGGTTTCCCTGCTGCTCTCGGTCGCGCTGTTCTTCGTGTGGATGATCGCCGTCGCGTTCCTCTACCTCGTGCTCGGCGGCATGGGCGTGTGGTCGAAGCTGAACAGCAACGTCGGCGACCTGCTGAACAACACCAGCGGCAGCAGCGGGGAGCTCGTCTCCAGCGGCACGATCTTCGGCGGTGCCGTGTTGATCGGCTTGGTCAACATCGTGTTGCTGACCGCGATGGCCACCATCGCCGCGTTCGTCTACAACCTGACCACCGATCTGATCGGCGGCATCGAAGTGACGTTGGCGGACCGCGACTAGCGTTTTTGGGGGTGGGGCGGCGATTGCGGTAATCTCGTCGCTCGGCCGTACCGCGAGTACGGGCCTATAGCTCAGGCGGTTAGAGCGCTTCGCTGATAACGAAGAGGTCGGAGGTTCGAGTCCTCCTAGGCCCACAACCATGTGCCCATCAAGACGTTGCGTAAGACTTGCCCTGCCAATCACACTGATCGCTGTGGTGGCGGCGGTGGCGCGGTACCGACGCGGGGTCGAGGTCTGGCACGTGGCGGTGGACGACACGCCCGGTCAGCCACCCAGTCACGTTGAGGGGCCTTAGCTCAGTTGGTAGAGCACCGCCTTTGCAAGGCGGGTGTCAGGGGTTCGATTCCCCTAGGCTCCACAGATCACGGGCGCGGCTGCACGTCGACACTGGGCGGCCGCGATTGGGGCTCCTGAGGCTTCGCCCGCACGGAGCGCCGCACGATAGTGAATGCGACGGCGCCGCCGGCGAGGACCACGACGGCCGCAATCGCGAACACCCACGGGCGCCGGGTCCGGCGCTGCGCCCGCCGCGCGTCCTGCAGCGCCTGAGGCAGCCCCGCGACCACATCCTGCGCGGCGGCCAGCTCCTGGGCGAGAGCCTCTTGGGCCGTGGCGAGTTCCTGGGCCAGGCGCCCCTCCTGGTATTTGCGACGAATCTGCGATGCGGTCGACTGCGCCGACTGGACACCCAGGCCGACGACTCCCCGTGTCACGTCCACCGGTCCCAGTGTCGAGTAGGTCAGCCCGCGAGCCAGTCGCTCCCGCGGGGTCAGCCGGGATTCCGCCTTCGCGCTCATCTGCCGCCTTTCTGTGCCACTGGGAAAGCCTGTCGTGGACCAGCCACGCGTACCTGAACAGACTGCCAGCATAGGGACGCCGACGGAACTGTTGCGCGCGCCGCGTTTTCGGCGTCGGCTTGCCATGAGTGACACCGGGTGCGGGCATGCCCGCGTGTAGTGGCAGACTCTCATGCCGTGACCAACAGCCCCTTTCAGACCGCTACCGCCACGCTCCACACCAACCGCGGCGACATCAAAGTCGCTCTGTTCGGAAACCACGCGCCCAAGACCGTCGCCAACTTTGTTGGCCTGGCGCAGGGCACCAAGGAGTACTCGACCCAGAACGCATCGGGCGGGTCCTCCGGTCCGTTCTACGATGGCGCGGTTTTTCACCGGGTGATCCAGGGCTTCATGATCCAGGGTGGCGACCCGACCGGAACCGGTCGCGGCGGCCCGGGCTACAAGTTCGCCGACGAGTTCCACCCCGAACTGCAATTCGACAAGCCATACCTGCTGGCGATGGCGAACGCGGGTCCGGGCACCAACGGCTCCCAGTTCTTCATCACCGTGGGCAAGACTCCCCACCTGAACCGGCGACACACGATCTTCGGCGAAGTGACGGACCCGGAGTCACAGCGGGTGGTCGAAGCGATCGCGACGACGTCCACCGACAGCAACGACCGCCCCACCGAGCCGGTCGTCATCGAGTCGATCACGATCTCGTAAGCCCGGGCGCACGCCGGTCCGGCCAGCGCGGGCTCACCCCTTTGTAGGGCCCGCGTAACCGGCGGCCGTCAGAGCGTCGAGCACCTCCAGCGGGTCCGTTCCGAGGTCCCAGCGCGAGAAGAGCACCAGCCCGTCGTCGGTCGTTTCAACCTCGAGCAGCCGGAGTTTGCGTCCATAGCGGCGGAACTCGGTGATCCGGATGATCTTGATGTCGGCGTGTCCTAATACCTGCGTCCGGAACCATCCCCGCAGCATCAAGCCGTCGGGGGTAATTGCCAGCTTCGGCCGCGCGCGCCACGTCGCGCCCGCAAACAAGATCAGACCTGCCGCGGCAATCCCCGCCAGAATCCGGCCGGGCGGGTCTGTGACTACGGTCACACTGGCGATAGCCATCAGGACACCGGCGGCCCCCCAACCAGCGATTCCTGCTGCGCGGGGCTCCCACTGTGTTTGCTGCATGCGCCGCTCAGCCCCTCCCACCACGGCCTATGGAGTTATCCACAGACGCTATCAACAGTGGGGATAAATCACACGCGTGTGATTGGGTGGTGGGAATGTTGCTGGCGCAGTAACGAAGCAACCCAAAAATGAATTCATTCCGCCGATGATCTTGGTCAATGCCAGCGCATCGTCAGCAACAATCCGGTGATCATGAAAGCGAAGGCGATGGCGTAGTTCCACGGCCCCAGTTGCGCCATCCAGTTGAGGGCGGTCGGCGCTTGGCTGCCGACGGCGGCCAGCTGAAACACCATCAGCCAGACCAGCCCGATGAGCATGAGGCCGACGAACAGGGCAACGAACCACACGCTCGACGGTCCGACCTTCACCTTCACCGGCGTGCGACTAACCGAGCTGACGGCGAAGTCGTTCTTCTTGCGGACTTTGGACTTGGGCATGATTACCTCAACAAGACGGTGAGCGGGACAGGGTGCAACGATAAAGACCGCAGCTGCACGCACAGCTTCGCTACGAGACTAACCCACCCGGCACGGTGACCAGGAAATTGGAGAGCCGATGAGCGACGGACGCCGGTCACCATGGCGCCTCGGCGTCCCGGTGGTGTGCCTGCTGGCCGGCCTGCTGCTCGCCGCCACACATGGGGTGTCCGGGGGCGCCGAGATCCGGCGCAGTGACGCCCCGCGGCTGGTGGACCTGGTCCGCGAGGCCCAGTCGTCGGTGAATCATCTCAACGCCCAGCGCGACGAGCTCTCCGGCAAGATCGACGCTGCGCACGGACGGTCCTCGGACCTCGCGTTGCGGGCGATGCTGCGACGCTCCGCCGAGCTGGCCGCCGACGCGGACATGAACCCGGTGCACGGGCCGGGCCTCGTGGTCACCCTGGACGACGCGCCACGGGACGCCAATGGCCGTTTCCCGCGGGATGCGTCCCCCGACGACCTGGTGGTGCACCAGCAAGACATCGAGGCCGTCCTCAACGCGTTGTGGAGCGCCGGCGCGGAGGCGATCCAGATGCAGGACCAGCGCATCATCGCCACCTCGGTACCGCGCTGCGTCGGCAACACGCTGCTGCTGAACGGGCGCACCTACAGCCCGCCCTACACGATCACCGCGATCGGCAACGCGGCCGCCATGCAAGCCGCCCTGGCCGCCGCTCCCCTGGTCGTCCTCTACCGCCAGTACGAGGTCCGATTCGGGCTCGGCTACCGCGAAGAGGTCAAGCCCGATGTCCAGATCGTCGGCCACGCCGAGCCGGACAGGCTGCATTTCGCCCAGCCCATGGGAACCATCGGCTACTGATTTCCGGCGGGCGGTAACCTGGCACGGTGCGGATCCTGGTCGTCGACAACTACGACAGCTTCGTGTTCAACCTGGTGCAGTACCTCGGCCAGCTGGGCGTCGAGGCCGAGGTGTGGCGCAACGACGACGCCAGGCTCTCCGACCAGGCCGCCGCCGCCAAGCGGTTCGACGGTGTACTGCTCAGCCCAGGCCCGGGCACCCCGGAACGCGCGGGCGCGTCGGTCGGCCTGGTGGGCGCGTGTGCCGCCGAGCGCACCCCGCTACTCGGGGTCTGCCTCGGCCACCAAGCCATCGGCGTCGCCTTCGGCGCCACCGTCGACCGCGCGCCCGAACTGCTGCACGGCAAGACCAGCAGCGTCTTTCACACCAATACCGGTGTGCTGCAAGGACTTCCGGATCCCTTCACGGCGACCCGCTACCACTCACTGACGATACTGCCCGAGTCACTGCCCCCGGAGCTGGAGGTGACGGCCCGCACCCGCGGCGGTGTCATCATGGGGGTGCGGCACAGCGAGCTGCCGATTCACGGAGTCCAGTTCCACCCGGAGTCGATCCTGACTGAAGGCGGACACCGGATGCTGGCGAATTGGCTGGCCTACTGCGGGTGGGCCCGCGACGACACGCTGGTCCGCCGGCTCGAGAACGAGGTCCGGGCGGCGGTGCAGCCCCATTTCCCGGCCGATCCGCCGGCTACTGGCCGAACTTCAGCGTGATGATCCCGTCCCGGTTGCAACCGGCGCCGGCCGGCGGGTTTTGATACACCACCCGGTGGGACTGGGAGCCACCCGCGTCCACGTCCGCGCCCTTGTCCAGCACCCCGGTCCAGCCCAACGCCCGTAACCGCGGCTCGGCGTCCGTCCAGAACATGCCGCTGAGGTCTGGCATCACAAATTGGTTGCCCTTGGACACCTGCAGCTCGATGATTGAGTCCACCGGAACCGTTTGGCCCTTAGGCGGATTGGTGCCGATCACCTCACCGGCCGGCCGATTGCTGTCCACCTGCGCCTGGGTGACTTTGGTGAAGCCGTATACGGTGAGGTTCTTCTGCGCGACGTCGACGGTCTGGCCTGCTACGTCGGGCACCTGCTTGGTCTCCGGCCCCGAGCCGACGATGACGGTGATCACGTTGGTGATCGCCGACGTCTGGTTGGCCGGCGGGTTGGTGCCGATCACCTTGCCCAACAGCTCGGGGCTCGACGGCGAATTGGCCTGCTTGAACTTGCTGAACCCTGCGGCTTTGAGCTTGCTGACCGCGTCGGAGTAGCTCAGCGAGGAGACGTCGGGCAATTCGCGCTGTTCGGGACCGGTCGAGACGTTGACGGTGATCTCGTCGCCCGCGCTCACCGACGCGTTGGCGCCAGGGTCGGTGCTGATGACGTGGTCGGGCGGGATCGTCGAATCGGGCTTTTGCAGGGTGCGCGTCTTGAAGCCGCGATTCTGCAGTGCCGCAATGGCATCGGCGGACACTTGTCCCCGCATGTCGGGCACCTGGACGTCGCGGGTGGTGCCGCCGAAGGTGTTGAAGGCGATGACCACGACGATCGTCAGCACCGCCAGCGCGGCGACCGCGACGATCCAGCGGCCGACGGACCCGCCGTTGCTGTCGTCGATGCGACGAAGTGGTTGGCGGGGCAGCGCATCGGTGCGCGACCCGGGCAGGTTTCCGCCCGTGGCGAGCAGTGAGGACCGGTCGGCATCGGTGAGCACTTTGGGCGCCTCGGGCGGTTCGCCGTTGTGCACCCGAACCAGATCGGCGCGCATTTCGGCGGCCGTCTGGTAGCGGTTGTCCGGGTTTTTGGCCAGCGCCTTGAGCACGACGGCATCGAGGTCTGCGGAGATGCCTTCGTGCCGCCGCGACGGTGGAATCGGGTCCTCGCGCACGTGCTGGTAGGCGACCGCGACGGGCGAATCTCCGGTGAAAGGTGGTTCGCCCGTGAGGATTTCGTAGAGCACACAACCGAGCGAATACACATCGGACCGGGCGTCGACGGTGTCGCCGCGGGCCTGCTCGGGCGACAGATACTGGGCCGTACCGATCACCGCCGCAGTCTGGGTGACGCTGTTGCCGCTGTCGGCGATGGCGCGCGCGATGCCGAAGTCCATCACCTTGACCGCATTGGTGTTGCTGATCATGATGTTCGCCGGCTTGACGTCGCGGTGGATGATGCCGGCCTGGTGACTGAAATTCAGCGCCTGGCACGCGTCGGCGATGATCTCGATGGCCCGCCGCGGGGGCAGCGGACCGTCGGTGTGCACGATGTCGCGCAGGGTGACACCCTCGACGTACTCCATGACGATGTATGGCAGCGGACCCGTCGGGGTCTCCGCCTCGCCGGTGTCGTACACCGCGACGATCGACGGGTGATTGAGAGCCGCGGCGTTCTGCGCCTCGCGGCGGAAACGCAGATAGAAGCTGGGATCGCGGGCCAGGTCGGCACGCAGCACTTTGACCGCGACATCGCGGTGCAATCGGACGTCGCGTGCCAGGTGAACCTCGGACATGCCCCCGAATCCGAGGATCTCGCCCAGTTCATAACGGTCAGACAGGTGCTGAGGGGTGGTCATCTTGGTATCTCGTGTCGGGCCGGTGACGCGCTGGGTGTCAATGGGTCACTCCACCCGTGCTCGGCCGGCCCTCGTTGCAGTCCAGAATTACTTACCGTCCCGCGATCCGTCCAATTGAGCCGCAGCGCTGGGCCGGGCGCGGAACCGCTGGGGGTGTTGCTCGGCGGCGGCGCGGGCGGGCTTCCGGTGTCGGTGACCGTCGGGGGCGGTGGCTGCTGCTGGGTATCCCCGCGGGAGTTGATGACGATGAGCACCGCGATGATGATCGCCAGCGCTCCGAGCACACCGGCGGCCCACAGCAACGCGCGCTGACCCGACGAGAAGGTGCGCCGGGCCGGGGGTGGGCGGTGACCACCGGTGGTGGGCCGGGACCGGCGCGGCGCCGCGGCCCGAGTGCTGGAGACGGCGGCCGCCCTGGTCGTCGGGCTGGACGGAATGGACGCCGGCGATGCCCGCCCGGGCGGTGGTGACTGGCTGGGCCGCGGTGGACGGCGGCCGGCCCGCACCGCCGCCACGGCGTCGGCGAAAGGCCCACCGCTGCGGTAACGCATTGCGGGATTCTTGACCAGCGTGATCTCGATGAGTTCCCGCACGTTGGGCGGTAGCTCCGCGGGCAGCGGCGGCGGGGGCTCCTTGATGTGCTTCATCGCCACCGTCAGGGCTCCGTCACCGGTGAACGGCCGCTTGCCCGACACGACCTCGTAGCCGACGACCCCCAGCGAGTACACGTCGCTGGCGGGGGTCGCGTCGTGACCCAGGGCCTGCTCGGGGGCGATGTACTGGGCGGTGCCCATCACCATCCCCGTCTGGGTGACGGGCGCGGCGTCGACGGCCTTGGCGATACCGAAGTCGGTGATCTTCACCTGGCCCGTCGGGGTGATCAGGATGTTGCCCGGCTTGACGTCGCGATGCACCAGGCCGGCGGCGTGCGCGACCTGCAGCGCCCGGCCGGTCTGCTCGAGCATGTCCAGCGCGTGCCGCAACGACAGCCGGCCCGTGCGCTTGAGCACCGAGTTCAGCGGCTCACCGTTCACCAGCTCCATCACCAGGTAGGCGGTGCGGCCTTCCCCGTCCAGCTGGCTTTCGCCGTAGTCGTGGACCTGGGCGATGCCGGGGTGGTTGAGCATCGCGGTGGTGCGCGCCTCGGCGCGGAACCGCTCGATGAACTCCGGATCTTGGGAGAACTCCTGTTTAAGCACCTTGACCGCGACGCGCCGGCCGAGCCGGCTGTCCACCGCCTCCCAGACTTGGCCCATGCCGCCGGTGGCGATCAGGCGCTGCAGGCGGTATCTGCCAGACAGCGTCACACCAACTCGCGGGCTCATGGTCCTCCCTGCAGCGCGGCTTGGATCACAGCCCGTCCGATCGGCGCGGCGAGTGCACCTCCCGTCGCGGACAGGCGGTCGCCGCCATTCTCCACCAACACTGCCACGGCGACTTTGGGCGTCTGCGCGGGCGCGAAGGCGATGTACCACGCGTGCGGCGGCGTATTACGCGGATCGGTGCCATGCTCTGCGGTACCAGTCTTGGATGCGATCTGCACGCCGGGAATGGCCCCTTTCTGCTGCGCGACCTTCTCGGCGCCAACCATCAGCTCTGTTAGCTTAGCGGCGACCTGGGGTGACACCGCGCGGCGCTGCTGGTAGGGAACGGTGGTGCTGATGTTCGCCAGGTCGGGGCCCTTGAGGCTGTCGATCAGGTAGGGCTGCATCATCACGCCGTCGTTCGCGATGGTCGCGGCGATCTCGGCGTTCTCCAGCGGTGTCAGCGCAACGTCCTTCTGGCCGATGCTGGACATGCCCAGCGCGGCCGCGTCCGGGATGATCCCGATGGTTGATTCGGCTACCTGCAGCGGGATGACGCTCGGGGTGGTGTCCAGGCCGAACGAGCGCGCCATGCTGCGCAGCGCATCGGACCCGGTGAGGATGCCGAGCTGGACGAACGCGGTGTTGCACGACAGGGCGAACGCCTGCTTGAGCGACACCGTCGGCTCGTTGCCACAGGACTGACCGCCGTAGTTCTCCAACGTCGCGGTGCTGTCGGGCAGCGGAATCGTGGACGCCGCGGTCAACTGCTCGGCGTCGGTCGCGCCGGCCTGCAGCGCCGCCGCGGTGGTGATCACCTTGAACGTCGATCCGGGCGGGTAGGTCTCCGAGATGGCGCGGTTGGCCATCGGATTGTCGGGGTCGTCGCGCAGTCGCTGCCATGCTTGCGCCTGCACATCGGGATCGTGCGACGACAGCAGATTGGGGTCATAGGACGGCGATGACACCATGGCCAAGATCTTGCCGGTGGACGGCTCGAGGGCGACGACAGCGCCCTTGCACGGCGGCCCCCCGCACCCTTGCTGCATCGCGTCCCACCCGGCCTGCTGGACCCGCGGTCTGATGGTGGTGTCGACGTTGCCGCCGCGTGGATCGCGACCGGTGAAGAAATCGGCCAGCCGGCGCCCGAACAGGCGCTCGTCGGATCCGTTCAACAGCGGGTCCTCGGCGCGTTCGAGGCCCGTGCTGGAATAGCGCAGCGAATAGAAGCCGGTGAGCGGCGCGTACACCGCCGGGGTGGGATAGACCCGCAAGAAGCGGAAGCGGCTGTCGGTGGCCACCGAGTAGGCCAGCAGTTGACCGCCGGCGACGATCTGGCCGCGTTGACGCGAATACTCGTCAAGCAGCACGCGCTGATTGCGCGGGTCGGCGCGCAGCGAGTCCGCGGCGAACACCTGCGTCATCGTGGCGTTGAGCAGCAGCAGCACGATCAACGCCATGACGGTGACCGAGATGCGGCGAAGAGAGGTGTTCATACCTTCTCGATTACCTCGGTCTTGGCCGCCGCGATCGGGGAATCCTTGCGCTCACGGCCGCGTAAGGGATGCCGGGCACTGTGCGAGATGCGGGCGAGGATAGCCAGCAGCACGTAATTCGCCAGCAACGACGATCCGCCGTAAGACATCCACGGCGTGGTCAGCCCGGTCAGCGGGATGAGTTGCGTTACCCCGCCGACGACGATGAACAGCTGGATGGCCAGGGTCGAGGCCAGGCCCGCGGCCAGCAGCTTGCCGAAGCTGTCCCGCGTCGCGATCGCGGTGCGCATGCCGCGGACGATGACGATGGTGTAGAGCATCAAGATGCTGGCGAGCCCGACGAGCCCGAGCTCTTCACCGAACGCCGCGATGATGAAGTCGGTCGACGCGGCCGGCACGGTATCGGGTTGACCGTTGCCCAGCCCGGTCCCGAATATGCCGCCGGTGGCGAAACTGAACAACGACTGCACGATCTGGTAGCCGCTGCCGTCGGGGTCGGAGAAGGGGTCCCACCACATCTGCACGCGGACCCGGACGTGAGCGAACACGAAATATGCGATGACGCTGCCCACCGCGAACAGCACCAGGCCGATCACCACCCAGCTGAACCGTTGTGTCGCAAGGTAAACCACCACCAGAAACGACGCATAGAGCAGCAGTGAGGTGCCGAGGTCTTTCTCGAAGACCATCACGCCCACCGAGACCACCCAGGCGGCCAGCAGGGGCGCGAGGTCTCGGGGGCGCGGCATGGTCAGCCCCATGAAATGCTTGCCGACGCTGGTGAACAGGCCCCTTTTGGCGATCAGCACGGCGGAGAAGAAGATCAGCAACAAGATCTTGGAGAATTCGGCGGGCTGAATCGAGAAGCCGGGGAAGCGAATCCAGATTTTCGCGCCATTCTGTTCGGACAGCGACGCCGGCAGCAGGGCGGGAATCACCAACAGCACCAAGCCGGCGATTCCGCATATGTAGCCATACCGTGCCAGCTGCCGATGGTCTTTCAGAAACGTGACTACGAGCGCGAACGCGACGACCCCGACGAGGGTCCACAGCATCTGCTGGGTGGCACTGGGGTGATGGCGGCCGCTCAGCTGGTTGTTGACCAGGTCGAGCCGATGGATCATCACCAGGCCAAGTCCGTTGAGCAACGCCACAATTGGCAACAGCAGCGGATCGGTATAGGGGGCAAAGCGCCTGATGGCCAGGTGCGCCGACCCGAATACGAGCATGAACACCAGCCCGTAGGTGATGACGTTCCAGTGCAATTCGCGGTCCTGGTTTGCCTCGACGATCAGCAACGCGGCGACGGTGATCGCTGCGGCGAAGCACAGCAGCAGCAGTTCGGCGTTGCGACGGGTGGGCAGCGGAGGAGTGACCGCGACGGGCGGCTGGAGTTGTGTCGTCATGCCACCGTCCGGCAGTCAATGCCCGGTTGAAGTGGAGGCGCTGGAAGCGCGGTGACGATCTGGGAAGTGGTTGTGGGGCCCACCGGCGACGGGGTCGCGGGGCCGCCTGTGGCACCGGTGGGGGCTGGGGCGCTGGGGCCGGAAGTAGCGGTGGTTGGTGGAGTGGTGGGTGGTGGCGATGTCGCGACGCTTGACTCGGGGGTGCCGCTCCCGGTGGTCGGGGGCCCCGGCGGCGACGTGGCGCGCGGCGAAGGGCAGGTGGGCAGCAGGTATTCGGCCAGCAATTGGCGTAACTGTGACTCGGCCTGGTCCAGGCTGCCTCCCGGCAGTCCGGTCTGAACCTGGACCTGTCCGGGACGGCGCAAGTCCCGCAGCGTCATCAGCTGACAGTTCGCGTGTCCGGATTGGCCATAACTGATCAGCGACAGTTCATTTCGTGTACTCAGGCAGCCCACCAAATAGGGCTGCTGCAGCGGCACGCCCAACAGGGACCCCTGAATTCCGCGGACGATCGATACCTTGCCGTCGTATTCGGCGACGTAGTAGTTGCGCTGGATGACCCACCATCCGACGGCCAGGCCCGAGAGCACGAATAACACCGCCAGCGTCACGACGAAGAACATCCGCCGCCGGGGCCAGCGTGGGCGGCTTGGCGTTTCCGGTTGTGGCGCAACGCGTTTGGCCGCTTCATCGCGGGGCCTGATCGCTGAGGCGCGGCCCGCGGAGGTGTTGGGCAAAGTCATTTGGTCGTCGTCACCCGAAACCGCGCCGGCGAGAATCGGTTGGGTCTGGCCATAGTCGTAGTCGACGACGTCGGCGACCACCACGGTCACGTTGTCCGGGCCGCCGCCACGCAGCGCCAGCTCGATGAGGCGGTAGGCGGCTTCGGCCACGTCGGGGATCTGCAGCGCCTCGAGGATGGTTTCGTCGCTCACCGGATCGCTGAGCCCGTCGGAGCAGAGCAGGTAGCGGTCACCGGCACGGGCCTCGCGCATCGTCAACGTGGGTTCGACCTCGTGACCGGTGAGCGCGCGCATGATCAGCGACCGCTGCGGGTGGCTGTGCGCCTCTTCGCGTGTGATCCGGCCTTCGTCAACCAAGGTCTGGACGAACGTGTCGTCTTTGGTGATCTGCGTCAGTTCACCGTCGCGCAGCAGGTAGCCGCGCGAGTCGCCGATGTGCACCAATCCAATCCGGTCGCCCGCGAACAGGATTGCGGTGAGCGTGGTGCCCATCCCCTCGAGCTCGGGCTCCGCCTCCACCTGCGCCGCGATGGCCGCGTTGCCGGAGCGCACTGCGGTGTCGAGCTTGGCCAGCAGGTCGCCGCCGGGTTCGTCGTCGTCGAGATGGGCCAGTGCGGCGATCACCAATTGGGAGGCCACTTCGCCGGCGGCGTGACCGCCCATGCCATCGGCCAGGGCGAGCAGCCGCGCACCGGCGTACACGGAGTCTTCGTTATTGGCGCGCACCAGGCCGCGATCGCTGCGCGCGGCATATCGCAGGACCAGGGTCACGGGCGCAGCTCAATCGCTGTTTTGCCGATCCGAATCGGCGTCCCTATTGGAACTCGTACCGCAGTCGTCACCTTTGCCCTGTCAAGGTAAGTGCCGTTGGTCGATCCTAGATCCTCGACGTACCATTCCGAACCGCGCTGAGACAGCCGGGCGTGCCGAGTCGAGGCGTAGTCATCGGTGAGCACCAGGGTCGAGTCGTCGGCCCTGCCGATCAACACAGGTTGCCCGCTGAGTGTGATGCGTGCCCCCGCCAACGCCCCTTCGGTGACCACCAGATAGCGTGCGGCATGCCGCCGTTGCCGCGAAGGCAGCAGGGTGCTGCGCAACGCTAAGCCGCGGCGCACCATGACGGCACCGGTGGGCGCATAGATATCGGTCCGCAAAATCCGCAACACGGACCAGATGAATACCCACAACAACATTAAAAATCCGGCGCGCGTCAGCTGCAGTACGAGTCCCTGCATCTGGCGTCCTTTCCGTCCTAGCGTCTCCCCCTGGCGCCCGTGACCCCGAGCACATCGGCAACGTCACGATACTTGGACGGCGGTCGGCGCGGGGCGAAGCACGGCAGCGTTGAGCCCAGCGGGTTCAGTGGATCCGGACGATGATCTCCGAGTGGCCCAGACGGATCACGTCGCCGTCAGCCAGCTGCCACTCCTGCACCGGTGCGTTGTTCACGGTGGTGCCGTTGGTCGAGTTCAGGTCCGACAGGAGCGCCACCTGCCCGTCCCAGCGGACCTCCAGATGACGCCGTGACACGCCAGTGTCGGGCAACCGGAACTGGGCGTCTTGTCCACGGCCGACGATGTTGGAGCCCTCGCGCAGCTGATAGGTGCGGCCGCTGCCGTCATCGAGCTGGAGGGTGACCGTTGTGCCGGCCGCGCCGTAGCCGCCCCCGCCGTAACCGCCGTAGCCGCCGGCCTGCTGGCCGTAGTCGGCCGGTTGCCCGTAGTCGGCGGGCTGGCCGTACTCACTCGGCTGGGCGTACTCAGCCTGCTGCCCGTAGTCGTAGTCGCGGTGCGCGGGCTCGGCGTATCCGCCGCCGCCCTGACCGGGGTATCCCCCACCCGGGACGTTCTCGGCGTACTGCGTGTAGTCGCCGGGGCCGTAGTCCTGCCGGCCGTAGCCGCCGCCCTGCTGGTATCCCGGCTCGTACCCGGCGCCCTGCTCGTAGCTGCCGCCCTGCTCGTACCCGGCCCCCTGCTCGGGGTAGGCCGGCCGTTGCTCGGGCGGAGCGTAGCCACCCTCGTCTGGGCGGGCCGGTCCGCGGCCGTATTCGCCGTATCCGCCGTAGCCCTGCTGGCCGGCGGCGGGCTGACCACCGCCGGGAGGGGCGTAACCGCCGCCCTGACGGTAGCCCTGGTCGTAGCCTTGGCCGCCGTATCCGCCGGGCGCGGGAGGACGCTGCTCATAGTGCGGCGGATAGCCGCCCTGGCCCTGCTCGGGGTAGCCGCCCTGGCCTTGGTAGCCGCGCTGGTCGGGATAGCCACCGGGGCCTTGATAACCACCTTGTTCGGGGTAGCCGCCCTGTTCCGGGTAGCCGCCCTGCTCAGGGTGGCGGGGTGGCGGGTAGCCCTGCGGCGGCGGGTAGCCGCTCTGCTCGGGCGGATACCCACCGCGTGGTTCAGGTCCCCCCTGTGGTTCCGCGCCGCCCTCTTGCGGACGCGCGTAGCGGTCGTCGTAATACTCATCGCTGGGCCGCCCCGGACCCTGAGCCCCGCGGTGACTCGAATCGTCAGTCATTGGTGCTACTCCTCGTTCTGCGCCGAACGCATTATTTGATTGTGGCCGGACGGGATCGTTGACCGTCGGGCGGGGCTGCACATCGGGGTTGACAGCACCACGGGCGCGGTACTGGCCGGTACGCAGGTTCGACGACTGCTCGAACCGGACGACCACCTCACCATACGTTTGCCACCCCTGTTCATGGATGTAGTCGGCCAAGTACCTAGCGAAAGCGCCCGACGTGAGATCAGGGTCGGCGCCCACCTTCTCGAAGTCGTGACTACCGAGGGTAATGATGTATTCGTTCGGGGCCAAAAGGCGATTTCCCTGGAGCCGCTCGATGCCGTCGCGGGCTTCGCGGCGTAGGAGTGCCTCGACCTCCTGTGGAACGATCGATCCGCCGAAGACTCGGGCGAACGCGTTGTCGACCGTGGCCTCGAGCTTGCGCTCGATCCGGGCCGCCAGCCCGCGTTGGCTACTCATGCTCTGGCGTTCGCCCGCACTTGCCGCAGCATGTCGCCGGCGCGCGGCAAACGATTCGCGGGGTGACCTTTCACTCCAGCATGGTATCGGGACAGCGCGGCGCCGCGGCACCGTCGAAACTCTGAGAACTGCGTCCGCCCTGCTCAGAGGCGTTGTCCCGCAGCGCTGAACGGCTTCCAGGCCCGACCAGGCGGTTGGGGAACACGACTATTAAAGTGGTATGGTCCATCGGTTGTTTTTCCGGGCGAGTGGCGGAATGGCAGACGCGCTGGCTTCAGGTGCCAGTGTCCTTCGGGACGTGGGGGTTCAAGTCCCCCTTCGCCCACAGTTGAATATTGGCGTCGTTACGACGCCGTTCGCCGGCCGGCTGGGTGCGGGCCTATCAGCGGTAGCCGCCTGAAAGCGGTTATCCGTGACGTGCGCAACCGTGTTGTGAATTGACGTGCGCGTCCGCGTCAGTAGCGTCATTGCCAGTTCAGGAGGGGTGGCAATGTTCGTCGGGGTGGGACGAGCGGGTTCGGCGCAAGGTCGCGAGACCGAACCCATCGAACGCGATGGGCGTAACGCTGCGCAGCGGTGGGCGGTGCTATGGGCCTGCCGTACATAGATATTGACGCGCTGATCGCCGAGGCCGGAGGCGACCCTTGGGCGATCAACCGGAGCCTGCAGGCCGGCGATCCGTTGCAGATCTCCAACCTCGCGGAGGCCTTTTCCGAAGCCGGCCGTTGCACGGCAGAGGCCGAGCACGCGTTCGAGCAAGCGCGCAATCGCTTCGACGCGGCCTGGAACCATCAGAGTGGCGACCATCCGATCAACGATTCCGCCGAAGTGCAGCGGGTAACGAAGTCCCTGGGTGCGCAGTCGCTTCAGTTGCCCAAGATCGGCGTCGACCTGGAGACCATCGCCGCCGCTTTGGCCGAAGCGCAAAAGGCCGCCGCCGGAGAGATCGGCAACCTGGATTCCCAGCTGCAGGAACTCTCCAATTTGCTTTGCCAGGCCGCCGCGATGTTGAACGACCCGCACCTCAGCGCCGCGGACGCGGAAGCGCTGCATGCGTTCGTCCGGACTTGTGAAAGCGACGCACTCCGGGACACCAAAGCCGCTCTCGCGCAGCTGCAATCGATCCGCAACGGCTACTCCGGCAGCCTGCAGAAATCCCTGGATAGCCTGCACACCGATGGGTACGACGGCGCTCCGCTTCATGGACTCGATGGCGACGGCGTATCTCCGCCATCCGACGCACAGCAGACTGCGCTCGCCAACATCCGGCGGATCACCGACCAGGCGGTGGTGGATCAGATGGGCAGGGTGCGCGCCGCGCAGGCAGCCCTGGACAAGGCCATGGCCGACCTCTATGCCCACGGGCCTGGCTCGCCGGAAGGCGAGGCAGCGAGCGCCAAGCTGCCCAAGCTCAAGGCCGATCTCGCCAAGGAGCTCGATGACCTGGGGAAGATCCCCAACTACAACAGCGTCGATCCCGCGTCGGTCACCATTACTCCCGACGGCCATTTCATGTTCACCTACAAGGTCGACGGACAGCCGGTACAGGTTTTCGGTCAGCTCAAGGACGGCACCGGCGAATTCTTCGACCAGGCCACCGGCACGTCCTATACGTTCAGCGGCGGCAAGTTGACCGGCATGCGCACGCCGGATCCCGGGAAAGTGGAAGCCACTCCCGAACCGCTGTGGAGCGCGATCACCACCGCGGTGGGCGGATATGGTCTCAAGGCAGGCGGCGCCGCGGCCTGGCAAGGGCTCAAAACGCTTTTCAATCGTGAAGCGCTGGAGGGCCTAACCGGCGACAATGTCCTAGCGCGCGCAATGAGTGCGGCCGAGATGCGCGCGGCGATGGCCGGTGCGGATCTTCCCCCGCATGGCTCACCACTTCCGGACGTCAGCGGACAACCCGTCCCCGGCACCCAGCCCGGCCCGCTACCGGTTGTCGAGCACACGCCGCCGCCGGGTGGCGGCGAGATTCCGCCCGAACATGTTCCCGCGGGACCGCACGTACCTGTCGTGCCCGACAGTCCGCCGCCGGTACCCGCCGATGCACCAGCTCCGCCACCACTGCCCCATGAGCACGAGTTGTTCCACGGATACCACCCAGTTGAACCAGGCCCAGAATTTACGAACCCTGACGGCACCCTGCTTTATCCCGACGACACGCTCGCGACCAAACCGTACGCAGTGCCGGGAACCATCATTCCCGACGCAAACTTGCAGCAGGGTACCGTTCTGAGCCGGTTCGGCTATCCGGGCGGTGGTTACCTTGCTCCTGATGGAACGCCCTTTGCGCAAGTGGCTCTTCCGCCCGAGAGTGCCCTTAAACCCTACTTTCAGTACGTGGTCAAGGACCCCACGGCTCTACCGCACGGCTGGCATATTGAGCAATCGCAAGTAGCGCCTTGGTTTCATCAACCTGGTGGCGGCCAACAATACCGAATCATCGACGAGTTCGGGAATACTGGCACTGTTGAAGAATTGGTCAGGTGGGGATTCCTGAGAAGGATAAGGTAATGGAAGACTTTTCTCGTTTATCGACTAACTGGTATCGATGGGCACCGGGGATGGGTGGCGGCAAGGTATCCGTCTCAACGAACTGCGCCGATTGTGCAATCCTCTTCAGCACCGACGACTATTCGGTCCACCTCCGTCACGAGCGGGATTGGTGGGTGGTGGATACGGTCAACGACCGTGGGCAGCGACGCAATGACGCCGCCAGATTTTCGAACTTCGATATGACAGAAAAATATCTCATCTGGGACTGGGCGACCACTGCACGATCAGATCTCGCATCGGGCCCCTTGGGAGCCGATCTTGCCAGGCAAGGATATGCGCCTGGTGTCGAAGTTTCCAAAGCCGAGGCGGGTTACGAGATATGTCTAAACGACGAATGCGCCGTGTTGTCGTCAGTTAATGCGACAATTTTCAGTCATCTCATGTCTAAGTCGGTTGATGAGATTGAGTGGATGGTTACGAAGGGGCTTTGACGGTGAGATATGAGGGCGGATACCTCAAAGAATTTGCCACCCCAAGCTTCTTTGCGGATAAGGCCGCCAGGTCGTGCGAAGAACTGATCACTTTGGAGAAGTATCTTGCCGATAAGTATTTTGGCCCGGCAGAAGGGTAGGCCAGTAATTAGCTGGCAGCCCGCTGGTCGCCCACTCAACTCCGGCTACGACTTCACCCACTGCGAGATTTCCGGCGTAACGGCATCGGTAATGTCGTCGAACTCGGGGTGCTTCTTGAGCACGGTGCCGATCATCGAGCACACGGGGACGATGCGCTTGCCTTCGCTGCGGGCCTCATTGAGCGCCTCCTCGACGAGAATTGTCGCCAGGCCACGTCCGCCGTACGCCGGATCGATCTCGGTGTGATAGAAAACGCGCTGGTCGCCGCGGTCGGCGAAGTCGGCGAGGCCAACCTGCTTTCCTTCCACGGCAATGGTGTAGCGGCCGTCCTCGAGGCTGACGGTGGCTTCTGCTCCGGTCTTATCGGCGGTCATTTGTGCTTTCCTTTCTTTGCGGTACAGGTCGAGGCCGCAGCCGAGTTGTCGGCAGCGGCGGGGCGGGCAGTCGGGTGGGCGAACCCCGGTAGCCGTGGACGGCGCCGAAGCGCTCGTCGCCGTCTTCCCACAGTTGGCGGTAGCGCACTATGTCCTCGTGGCTTCGTCCCACGAAGTTCCACCACATCACCAGCTTGTCGGTGAACGGTGTCCCACCGAGCAGCAGCATCCGCGCGGGCCGCTCCCCCGCGTTGTTCAGGCGCAGCGACGAGCGGCCAGGGCTCAGGTAGGCCAGTTCGGCAACCGTGAGAGCGGTCTCCTCCATACGGACAGCGCCCAGATCGCAGAGCACCCCGTGCTCGAATGCCGGGTCGACATCGATATCCAGGCGAGCCCCGGCGTCCAGATCGACTTGGGCGCCCAGCAGCGGAGTGAAGGTAGGCACCGGGGACGCGGTGTCGGCCAGCTCTCCGAGAAACACGCGCACCGTCGCACCGGGAAGCCGCGCCGGCCCCGGCACGTAGTGCGCGAAGTCGCGACCGGTGTCGCGATCGGAATCGGGTAGCGCCGCCCACAGCTGGACACCGTGCAAGGCGCCCGGCGACGGAACCGAGACCTCGGAGTGGCAGATACCTGCGCCCGCAGTCATGAGGTTCAGCTCGCCGGGCCGTACTGCTGCGTGCACGCCCGCACTGTCGTTGTGCTCCACTTCCCCGCTGAACAACCAACTCACCGTTTGTAGTCCGGTGTGCGGATGCGGCGGGACGTCCATGCGCGCGGACGCCGGACCGTAATGGTCAATGAAGCACCACGCCCCGATCAGCGAGCGCTGGCGTTGCGGAAGTGTGCGTTGCACCCGGATCGCCCGGGACCCACCAAGCGGAACCTCCCGGGGGCGCAACACCTCGGTGCCCGCGCTTGGTGAAGCAGCGCAGGCAACTTCGATCGGCGCTGGCTCAAGGTTGCTCATCGTTCACTCGACCGTACCCAGGCCCGTTACTTGCGCGGCGGTCGGAGCACCTTCATGGCCAGCCGCATGACGGGCTCGGGTACCCGGTCCTGCATCGACAGTGCGGCGTCGGCGGCGCGGGATCGCAGCGGGGTACCGCGACCGAAGACCCGGTTCAGCGGTCCCCCGGACGGTTCGAGCACCACATGCAGTGGCGGCGTGCCGACGGCGGCTCCCAGTGCGTTGGCGATCACCATCCGCTGGATCTCGCTGGTGCCCTCAAAGATGGTGTATAGCTTGGCATCCCGATACCACTTTTCCACCGGATGATCGGTGATGTAACCCCAGCCGCCCATGGTCTGAATGGCGCGTTCGGTGGCCTTGACGGCCACCTCGCTGGCGGCCATTTTCGACATCGAGCCTTCACCGCGTTCGAAGGGAATGTTGTTGGCCGCCATCCACGACGCCCGCCAGGTCAGCAACCGTGCCGCGTCGATCTGGGTGGCCAGCTCCGCCAGCGGGAAGGCGATGCCTTGATTGTCGATGATCGGTCCGCCGAACGCCTCGCGCTCGGTGGCGTACGCCGTCGCGTACTCCAGCGCGGCGCGCGCGATCCCGATGGCCTGCGCGGCGACCATGGGCCGGGTCTGCTCGAACGTGCCCAACGTCGCGGAGCCGGAACGCTTCCCGCCCGCAACGACTTCGCGCGCCTTGGCGAGTTTGTGCTCCAACTTCTCTTGCCCGCCAAGCAGATTGGCACCCGGCACGCGGACGCCTTCAAAGAGCAACTCGGCGGTGTGGGACGCACGGCAGCCCAGCTTGTCCAGCTTGCGCACCAGCTTCAACCCAGGCGTACCCCCGGGCACCACGAACAGCGCCTGACCGCGATGGCCGAGTTCCTCGTCGACGACCGCGTTGACCACGTGCACATTGGCGATCCCGCCATTGCCGATCCACATCTTGTGGCCGTCGATGATCCAGTCGTCACCGTCGCGGCGGGCGTGGGTGCGCAGATTTCGTACGTCGCTGCCGCCCTCGGGTTCTGAGATCGCCAGCGCCGCGAGCTTGAGATCGCCTGGGGTACCGAAACATTCGGGCGCCCACTGCAACATCTGCTCCGGAGACGCGGCCTGCCCGATCGCCGACAGGGCCAACGCCGGCACCACGATCGCCAACCCGATCCCGGCGCAGCCCCAAAACATCTCCTCCATGAACATCGGCAAGGAGAGCCCGGTGGGATCGCCGATCAGATCGCGGTAGAACAAGGGACTATAGAAGCCCCGCTGCGCTGCCTCCTCCAACACCGGCCACGGGAACTCCTGCCGTTGGTCGTAGTGCAACGCCACGGGGCGGATCACTTCTTCGGCGAATTCGTGGGTCCGCCTGGCGAGGTCGTGCTGCGCCGCCGTCGGGGTCAGGTCGAACGTCATGGATCCCGCCTTTGGGTCGACAGACTCGGTCGTGCCGAAGCTCTACCCCGTTGGCTAGGTCAGCAAACGGTCGTTGACCAGGACCGGGTGTCAGGCGGCCGTGCGCGGCCCAACTTGCGCGAGCGGCAGGTGCAGCACCACCGCGGCCACCGGGACGGCCTCATGTTCGTGATTGGCGAGCAGGGCCGCGTTCTCCGGCAGCTGGCGGGAATTGATCTCGCCGGACGCGATGCGCCGCAGGACGTCGTGGGCCTGGGCCAGCTGTTCGCGCTTGCGGTACTGGCCGCCGGGCAGTTTGACGCCGGCCCACACGCCGTACTCCTCGCGGTGCGCGATGGCATGTTGGGCGCACCGGCGCTGCTGCGCCAGCGGGCAGCGGCGCAGGCACTGGATGCGCGCCTCGACGGCCGACCGCTCGTATGCACGGGCCTTGGCCGCGCCGTCACCACCATCATCGTCGGGGTAGCCGAACCACAGTTCCGGGTTGGCAGCGCACGGGTGTCCCATGTCGGTCTCCTTGTCGAGCTTGAAACGTTGGCAAAAGCGTATACACACGCGACGGTCCAGTGCAAGAGAAACGAGACAAAAACGTATATACATAGCGATACGGCCCGGTCTGTGTAATATCCGGCCTATGGCCGGAGCGTGCGGTGAGCCGTGAATCGGCCGGCGCGGCGATCCGCGCCTTGCGGGAGTCGCGCGACTGGTCGCTAGCCGACCTTGCCGCCGCGACCGGTGTCAGCATCATGGGGCTGAGCTTTCTGGAGCGCGGCGCTCGCAAACCCCACAAAAGCACAGTTCAGAAGGTCGAGAATGGGCTAGGGCTCCCGCCGGGCACCTATTCTCGGCTGTTGGTGGCGGCCGACCCGGATGCGGAACTGACCCGGCTGATGGCCGCGCAACCGCCCGCCGCCGTCCCCGCCAGACGCACCGGGCCGGTGGTCGTCGACCGTCACAGCGACACCGAAGTGCTGGAAGGTTATGCCGAAGCGCAGCTGGAAGCGCTCAAGTCCGTCATCGATCGGTTGCCTGCGACAACATCAAACGAATATGAGACGTATATTCTGTCTGTGATCGCTCAGTGCGTGAAAGCAGAGATGCTGGCCGCCGGTTCCTGGCGGGTCGCCGTGAATGCCGGGGCGGACTCCACGGACCGACTGATGGAGCACCTCCAAGCCCTCGAGGTGACGCGCACGGCCCTGTTGAAACGGATGCCAACCAGCTTGAGCGCGCGCTTCGACCGGGCGTGCGCACAGTCATCATTGCCGGAGACGATCATCGCCGCCCTGGTCGGCGTCGACGTCGAGGAGATCTGGGACATCCGCAACCGGGGGCTCATCCCGCCGGGCGCACTCCCCCGCGTGCGCGCCTTCACCGACGCCGTCGAGTCGGGAGGACAACAAAGCGAGGGGGCGCAGTGAACCAAAGCGAAATCGAGGTGCTGAGCCGTGCTCATGCCATGTTCGCCGGCGGCTCCCGGCCCGCGTCACTGGATGCTGGCACCGGGCACTACCGCAGCCTGCTACGCCGTGCGACCGGGCTGAACGACGGGTTGGCACACGGCGGCTACCGGCTCGCCGTGGATTACAGTCGGCAACGGCTCGCAACGGCCGCCGCCACGGACAGCGCCGCAGCGGGCGTCATTGCCGACGCCCAGCGGGATCGGGCCCAGGCCCGCGATCTGACCCGAAGCGTCCTCGACGAAGCCCGTGCCGATGCCGCCGTCATTCCGGCGACGCCGATGGCCCAGCGCGAAGCGATGCGCCGCCGCGCGGCGCGACTGCGCGCGCAACGCGCCCACGTCCTGGCGGCCCGCTTCCGAGCCCGACGACGCTTCGCGGAACTGCGGGCGTTGCGCTACCAACTCTGGCGCCACCGCGCCGCCGGACTGGGGTCGAACGGTCGCGCCGCAATCGCGGTGCGCGCCGCACTGTCGCGCCTGGGCCGACCCTACGTGTGGGGCGCGACCGGGCCCGACCGGTTCGATTGCTCGGGGCTGGTCCAGTGGAGCTATGCGCAAGCGGGAATTCACTTGGACCGCACCACTTATCAGCAGATCAACGACGGGATCCCGGTGCCCCGTTCCCAAGTGCGGCCCGGTGACCTCGTCTTCCCGCACGCCGGACATGTCCAGCTGGCCATCGGCAACAATCTGGTAGTCGAGTCGCCCTACTCGGGTGCCTCGGTGCGGATCAGCCGGCTGGGTCCCAACGTCGCTATTCGCCGACCGCTATGACGAACAGGGTGAGCCGATGACGGAACAAGGCGGACCTTCGGTAGCTGCCATGCAGGCGCGGCAGTCGGCACTGGCCGGCCAACACGGCGCGGTGGCCGAAGCCGACCGTGTGCTGGCAGAGGTGCTCACCAGCGCTCATGCCGCGATGCGAGAAGGCGCCAGGCGACTGGATGCCATCGCCGAGCAGATCGACCACGCCACCGTGCACCAGGTGAGCCTTGCCGTCGATACACCCATGGGCGCACGCGAATTCCAAAGGTTTCTGCTGGCCAAACAACGCGAGATCACCGCGGTCGTCGAGGACGCCCGCGAACTCAGTCGAGCGAAAAAGGTTGTGTTGGAGGGCCTACGGGACCGCTACGCCGCTGGCAACGGCTAGCAAGGCGGCGGTTGCATGTCATCCACAACGGTCCGGCAGAGTGAATTGTCGGCGGGAAGGGGCCTGGGTACTGTCGCCGGGCATGAAGGGGCCGCAACGCATCCCGCACGGACTTGCGGTGGCTGCAGCGCCGGTCGCCTAGCTGATGTCGGCGCACGAGGAGCTGCTTGCCGCGGTGAAAGATGTCCGAGACCGCACCGGTGACCCGAACGCGTGGCAGGCGGGACTGTCGCCCAGTGAGCTGGCTGCCGTGATCACCCCGACGACACGCCCCCAACAGCTCCAGGCGATCGCGGGCAAGATCCGCCAACAACATGCAGCTCCGCCGGATCGCGAGAAGGGCGAGGCTGCGGAAGCCATCGCGCACGCGGAAGCCGCTCTGGCGCACCAGAATTCGGCCAGCTCCCAGCTGGACATGCAAGTGATCACGGCCATCTTGAACGCCCATCTGAACACCGTCGAAGGCAGCCAAGCGCTGACCAAGTTGCAGCAGGACACCGAAGCTGCGGTGCGCACGCGATCGGACTTGGACACTCCGGCCGGGGCGCGGGATTTCCAGCGATATCTGATCGGCAAGCTCCGAGACATTCGCGCCGTGGTCCTCAACGCGAGCCTCGACGACACGTCGAAGTCGGCGCTGATGGCCGCTTGGACCTCGCTGTACGACGCATCCAAGAGTCAACCGAACCCTTCCGATGCGCATCCGTCGGCCCAGACCGCCGCCGCTGACGCAGCTACCGCACCGTCGACAGAGGACTCCGGGTGGGACCCGCTGCTGGATTCGTTGTTGGCCGACGATCCGGGCGTGGCGACCGATGATACGTCGGGAGTGGGTGTGCCGGAGGGCGTGACCACTCCGGCGGCGCCCATGGCGCCTGTGCCGCCGCCGATGCCCAACTTCGCCCCGGGACTCCCGAGTTTCGGCGCGACGCCGAGTGGGTTGCCATTTCCGGGCCTGCAGGGTGACGACGGAACAGATCCGGCGCTGCAAGGCCGCGACGACGAAGGCCTGCTGGACTCCGCGGACCACACGGACCCAAAGACCGACGCTTCATCAGATGAACCGGGAGACCAAAACGGCGATGCCGGTCAGGATGCGGCTGCGGTTGAGGGCGAATCGCCACCGGCCGGTCCCACCACGGTCACCTTGCCCGACGGTGAGACGGTGACGGCCGCCAGCCCCCAGTTGGCAGCCGCGATCAAAGCCGCGGTCGGCGGAGCGGCGATCCCAGATGCCTTCCAACAGCAAGGAATAACGATTCCGCCACCGGGCACCGCGGTCACCAACCCGATCGATCCGTCGCACGTGACCCCGGCGGACATCGGGATATTCATCGACCGCCACGCCCTTGCCCTCGGACCCGGCAAAGCCCTTCTCGACGGCCAAATTCAAGACATCGCCACCGTGAGCGGGCCAAGCTTTCTAGGCTGGGAGCATCCGCCGGCGGCGGCCGCAGCCGTGACCACGCCGGCGAAGCCCGACACACCGACACCCACGCGGCCGGCGACCTCGTCGACCACCTGACAATAGTGACCTCGCCGGTCTGGCCGGCGGCCGTGGACAGGAGACAGCGGATGGCAGATTCGATCCATGTGGTGCCCGCGCACTTGCGTCAAGCCGCTGCACGTCACCAGGAAACCTCCGATTACTTGCGCACAGTCCCGTCGTCACACGAGGCGATCCAGGAAAGCCTGGATTCGCTGGGCCCGATCTTCGGTGAACTTCGCGACGCCGGACGGGAACTGCTTGAGCTCAGACGCCAGTGCTACGAGCAACAAGCCGCGGACCACGCCGACCTGGCGGACAAACTGGCGGCGTCGGCGACGATGTGGGAACAGCACGAGCAGGATGCGGCGCGCAACCTCGGCGGCATCGCTGACCGCGGTCGATGACGGACGCGAATCCCGCTTTTGACACCGTTCACCCGAGTGGGCACATCCTCGTCCGCTCCTGCCGCGGCGGGTACATGCACAGCGTTGCGCTGAGCGAAGAGGCGATGGAGACCGACGCCGAAACGCTGGCACGAGGCATTTTGCTGACCGCCGACGTGTCGTGCCTCAAGGCATTGCTGGAGATCCGCGACGAAATCGTGGCGGCCGGACACACCCCCTCGGCCGAGGTTCCGACACCGCGAGACCTCGACGCGGCGATCGAGAAGTTGCTCGCGCATAAACTGCGACGCCGCAACAGCGTGATATAGACGGGCTACAGCAGCCAGGTCTTGGCCGCCTCGGGATCCGGAGCGATATCTGTGGGCGGCTCTACGGGATTGGGGCCGAACAACTCTCGAGCGCGGGCGAGCAGGGCGCGCACTTCATCGAGTTGCTGCTGCAGAGCAGATTCAGCCATATCGCCACGCTACCCAGGGCGTCACAGCTGCACAATTCACTGACCGAATAAGCCGTCCGTCAGATGCCGGTACGCTTAGCCGGTGGCGATCTTCGGTCGGATGACGGCGCGCCAGCGCCTCCGGAGAGCTACCCGGGAATCACTGGCGATACCGGCCTTCAGCTCTCCCATCGACTGCACCCCGTGGGTGATCGGTGGGCTTTGGCCTGCCGAGCTGTCGACGACCACCGCCGAAAACGCCACGCTCGCAGAGTATCTGAAGGCCGATCTGCAGCGAATCGCCGACAGCGCGAACGAGCAGCTGAAGCTGATCAAGCGCGCGGGTTTGGCCGATCTGCCGCGTCAGGCGGAAGAGGCCCGGGTCATCGATGAAGCGCGTGCCCGCGCCGTGCGGCGAGTCGAATCGACGATTCGCCGGCTGCACGCGGTGAAGGCCGAGGTGACCGCGGAATATACCCGCCCCGAGGTCGCCGAGCCGTTGTCACCGGACATGGACCAGACCCAAGTCATTCCTGCCGTCACCGAGGCGGGATCTGTCCCCGATGCGCCCACGAGCGTGCGTAGGCCGCGTTGGCGCGTCGTCGAGAATCCGGCTCCGGTCGTGCGGCAGGGTGGCGGGGACGAGCCCGAGGCGCCTCCGCAGGACACCGCTGTCGAGGAGGTAGCCGCGGAGCCCGCCACCGCGCCGAATATGGAGGAGACGCAAGTCATCCCCAGCGTCACGGAGGCGGAACCCGTCGTCGACGCGCCGGCGGAGGGTGCCGAGCGCGGATGGCCCGTCGGCAACGGTCGCCACCACGCTGAGGTGGAGGAGCCGGCAACGTACGAGGACGTACCCGAATGGCGTACGGACGCCGATGCCGAAGACGGCACCGCGACGGCCTCGATGGAGGAGACGCAGGTCATCCCCGCGATCACCGAGACCGAGCCCCTGGTTGACGAGCCGGCCGAGGCGGATTGGGAGCCCGTCGCAAACGGTCGCCACCACGCCGAGCCCGGCGAGCCGGCACCGGACGACGACGGGACCCAGCCGGCAGAGCCCGCCGCTGCGGCGGTTCCGATGGAGGAGACGCAGGTCATCCCCGCGGTCACGGAGGCTGAGCCCGTCGTTGAGGAGCCGGCCGAGGGTCCGGCCGCGCCGGATTGGGAGCCCGCCCCGCCGCGCGGGGAAAGGGCGACGGCCCCAACGGGTTTCGATACCGACCGACTGAACCGGCTCCTCGAGTTTGTGGTCCGTCAAGAGTCGCGGCTCAATTGGGCGGTCGGCGACCTTGCGGACGGCACGACCATCTTGGTCACCGACCTGTCCCACGGCTGGATACCGGCAGGTATCAACCTTCCGGCGGGCGTGCGGTTGTTGGAACCCGAGCGCCGCACCGGGAGGGTCTCCGCGTTGATCGGCGAGGCGGCGCGCGTCGTGACCTACGCTCCGGGCGATTCGCTGCGCCGATCGGCCGACTTCACCGCGACGAAATCGTCGTTGGAACCGCGCGAGCTGCCCGTGATCGAGGATCTGGGCCGGGTACTGAGCGAGACGACGCGCCGGTTCGACGGACTCCCCCGGATCGTGCAGAGGCTGGCCGACGCGGCTGCCGCGGACGGCGTTGTCATCGACCAAGAGGTCGACGTGCTGCGGGTGCACCTCGATACGGCGCGCTACCAGCTCCTGGTCCAATACCCGACGGTGAATCCGGCGCTCCTGCTCAAGTGTCTGTTGATAGCGGCCACCGAAGGCATCGCGAGCGGAGACTCGGTATCGGCGAACTATCACCTCGCTTGGTACCAGAAACTCGCCGGCCAGCCGGCCGGCTCATAGGCCGCCGCGAAGCGCGCCATTGACCCGCGAGGATGAATTGACGCTGGTTGGAGGGGTCGACGATACTGTGATCGTGTCGGATTCGGGCGGTCGCGCGAATCTCAGCGACAAGGACCTCGTCGAATCAGTTCTTCGCGAACTCAGCGAGGCGGCCGACAAGTGGGAAGCCCTCGTGGCCCAGGCCGAGGCCGTCACCTACAGCGTCGATCTCGGCGACATCCATGCCGTGGCGAATTCCGACGGACGGTTGCTCAAGCTGACCCTGCACCCCGGCGTGATGACCGGATATGCCCACGGCGAGCTGGCCGACAGGCTGAACCTGGCGATCTCAGCGTTGCGCGAAGAGGCCGAGGCCGAAAACCGGGCAAGTTACGGCGGCCCACTGCAGTAACCGCGCGCTTATCGGCCGGCGCTTGGGTCGGGTGGGCACCGGCTCTCTTTGCGCGCTCGCGCGCTCATCGACCGGCGCCCGGCGGGCCCGCGAACGCTTGCGCGATCTCCAGCCAGCGCTGCGCGTCGGGCCCATGCGCGGTGATGTCGAGAGCGCTCAACGGGCGCCGCTGAGTGACCAAGAAGCAGAAGTCTTCGGCCGAACCGGTGACCCGCTGCGCCGCGTCGGGCGATCCCCAGCTCCAGGTGTCGCCGTTGGGTCCGCGCAGCTCGACCAGGAAAGGCTCGGCCGGAGCGGGGAGATTGTTGACGAAGAAGGCGTAGTCGCGGGTGCGCACCCCTAGGTGGGCGATCGACCGGAGCCGGTCGGTGGCCACCCGTTTGACGCCCAGTGCGTCGGCAACGTCCAGCCCGTGGGCCCACGTCTCCATCAGCCGGGCGGTAGCCATCGACGCCGCACTCATCGGTGGCCCGAACCAGGGAAGTTTGCGCCCGGCGGGAACCATCAGCAGCTCTTCGTGCAACCGGTCACGGGTGACCCGCCAATCGGCGAGCAGCTCGCCCGGCGCGAGGGCCGCCAATTCTTCGGCGCCCGCGTCGACGAAGCCCGTCGGGTCGGCGGCAGCGGCCTTGAGCTCTTCGGCGAACCCGGCCTCGTCGGTGACCGACGTCAACGCGACCCGGTCGGTCCACAACAGGTGCCCGATCTGGTGCGCGATGGTCCAACCCGGGGCGGGCGTCGGATCGGCCCAGCGTTCGGCCGGCAGCGGCGCAACCAGGGCGTCGAGTTCGTCGCTTTCGGCGCGCAAGTCCGCCACGATCGGTTCGGGACCCGCCATCATTGCCTCCGCTCGTCGGTCGCCCCCGCCGGGTAGCGATTATTCGCCTGTTCGCCGCGCCGGCCGAGGAGGCTGTGCATGGCCAGGCCGACCAGGTAGAGCCCGGAGCCGAACAGCGCGAATGCGGGCGCATGCCCATCGGCGGGAATCAACGCCGCGGCCACCGTGATCGAGACGATGAACGCGACCCAGAACAGCGCGTCCTGCACGGCGAAGACGTGCCCGCGAAGGGCGTCATCGACGTCCATCTGCATCGCCGAGTCAGCGCACAGCTTGACCATTTGTCCGGTCACACCGAGGAAGAAGCCGCACGCCACCATCACCGGCAGCAGTAATCCCGCGCCGGCGACCTCGATGATCGCCGACGTCGCCAACGCACCATTCGCCGTCGCGTAGCGACCCCAGCGACGGACGGCGGGCGGAGTCAGCACGTTGGCCAGGAACGCGCCGAGCCCGGCGGCGCCGAAAAACACCAGGGCGGTGCCCAGTCCCCCGGCCTCGGGGTCGGTCAGGTGGTGGACCAACAACAAGACCAGCAGGGAATTGATGCCGATCACCATCCGGTGGGCGGCCAAGCCGGAGAGGGTGGCGGCGACCGTCGGCCGCTGCGCCACCGTGCGCGCGCCGTGCAACCAGCCGGTGACCACGGCGTAGAAGGCCGGTCCATGGATCGCCCGCTTGGTATCGTCCGGGCCCAGCGCGCGGGAGCCGAATCGCAACGACAGCAGCAAGGCCATCAAGACGGGGATTGCGGTGAGGAAGATGATCGCCGAGGCGCCATTGTCGCCCGCGCCGAGCACGAACCGGGGTACGAGCATGAAGTTGGCGCCGACGAAAGCGGCGATGGCACCGGACGCGTTGGCTAGGGCGTTCATCGTCACGACCTGTTCGCGCGGCACGACGTGCGGCAGCGACGCCGACAGCCCGGATCCGACGAAACGGGCCAAGCCGTTGGCGAACAGCGCGCCCAACAACAGCGGCAGGTCGCCGGCCCTGACGGCCAGGCTCGTGCCGATCGCCGCGATCAGGATGAGTCGGCCGACGTTGGCGCCGACGATCACCAGCCGCCGGTCCCAACGGTCCATCAGCGCACCCGCGAAGGGACCCAGCAGCGAGTACGGCAGGAACAGCACGGTGAACGCCCGCGCGATGGCCATCGGGTCGGCGGCCCGGTCCGGATTGAACAGCAGCGCTCCGGCCAGGCCCGCCTGAAACAGCCCATCACCGAATTGACTCGCCATGCGCACCTGCAGCAGTCGCCAGAAGTCTGGCAAACTGCGCACCGACCGCCATATTTCGACGGGTGCGCTTGAGTGCATCCGGGATTGGATCACGAAACCGACTTCCACGATTGGGGCTAGCAAGCTCGTCACGGTCCGAGCCGACTTACCAACAGTACAAATCTTCACGCCCCGCGCTTGATTCCCCCGGGCGGCAAGCGCCGGATGCGATGATGGTGGGGTGCCGCCGCCCGAGGATCCAGAGGACTATGTCGCGCCGGCCGCGCAGCGGGTGCGCGCGGGTACGTTGCTGCTTGCCAACACCGATCTTTTCGAACCGACGTTCCGGCGCAGCGTCATCTACATCGTCGAGCACAACGACGGCGGCACACTGGGGGTCGTGCTCAACCGCGCCAGTGAGACCGCGGTGTACAACATTTTGCCGCAGTGGACCAAACTGGCAGCCAAGCCGAAGACGATGTTCATCGGCGGACCCGTCAAGCGTGACGCGGCCCTGTGCCTGGCGGCGTTGCGGGTTGGCGCCGACCCGGAGGGCGTGGCCGGGCTGCGGCATGTGGACGGCCGGGTGGTGATGGTCGATCTCGACGCCGATCCCGACACGATCGCGCCCCTGGTGGAGGGGGTGCGAATCTTCGCGGGCTACTCCGGCTGGACCATCGGTCAGCTGGAAGGCGAAATCGAACGTGATGACTGGATCGTCTTGTCCGCGTTGCCATCTGACGTTCTCCAGGGGGCGAGGTCCGACCTGTGGGGTCAGGTGCTGCGCCGCCAGCCGCTGCCGCTGTCGCTGCTGGCCACCCATCCGATCGACCTCAGCCGCAACTAGCGCCACTCCCCCACGCTCGGGGTGTCCCGCGGGACGTCAGTGGCAGGACTGCGTGCAGCCGGCGCAGGTCCCCGCGCAAGCGGGTACCGCCGCTTCTTGCTGCAGCGCGAAGCGCGCGCTCTGCCAAGAACCGGCGGCCAGCGTTCCGAAGGCGCCCGCGACACAGACGATCAGCACCACCAGCGCAGTGTGCGGCGAGGCTGCCAACGCCACCACACCGCCGGCGGCCAGCATGACCGCCGCCGCCAGTTGCGTGGGAGCCATGGACCGCAGCACCACCGCGGTGGGGTCGACATTCTGGGTGTGCACCAGCGACCAGGTCCCGAACCCGGCGGAGGCCACCGCCGCACACATGCACAGCACGCCCGCAATCAGCATGGCCTCACAATACGAGCCCGGACACCGGTCCGCTCGGTCGGCTCCAGCGGAGCCGCCGCACCGCTTAGTGCTGCAGAAACGAGAAATTGGGCAGCGGAGGCAGGCCCGGTACCAGGGCCAACAGGTTCGGGGTGGGCTGGCGGCTGGGCATGGGCGCTGCGGGTAGGCCCACCGGAGCAGTGGCCGAGGTCTGCCGCAGCGGAGCCACCGCGGGGGCCTGCGCGACCGGTGCTGTAGCGGGCGCCTGCCCGACCGGAGCGGTAGCCGGTATCTGCCCGACCGGGGCCGCGACGGGCGCCTGGCCGAGCGGTGCCGGGGCCGGTGTCTGCCCGGGAAGCCCGACCGGGGAGGCTGCGGGCGTCTGCACCGGCGCAGGGACCGGGGCGCCGGGAACGGTCACGCGGAAGCCGTTGACGATGGCGTCAGTGGCCGGTGCGTCGGCGACGGCCACCGCACGATCGGTGGTCACCGCGAGCGACACCAGGTACTTGTCGTGTCCGGAGGTGGCGATGACGTGGCGCCGCGAGGTGTTCAGCGTCATGTCGCCGTCGCGGTACGTGCCCTCGACGATCGACGACGGGAAGCCGCCGAAGTCGGCCATCGAGGCGTTGGTCGGCTGCCAGGCCAGAAGCTGCTGGCTGTCGACGTAGCCGTGGCTGATGGCTTCGCGGGGGTCGAAATCACCGACCAGCTTGTACACCACCACCTGGGCATTCGAGGTGTAGATGCTGCTGCCTTGCCGGTCGGCGATTACCGCGAACGCGTCGGGCACGTTGGGGTCGGGCACCTGAGTCCAGCGAGCCGGCACCGGCAACGTGATGTCGAGCGCCTTGAGTCCCTGAGGCTTTTGCGCTTCGAGCTTGACCCCCTTGGACTGCAGGTATTCACGGATCGTGCCGGAGGCCGCCGGAGTGACCGCGGGGGCCACCGGCACGGCGGGTGCGACCGCAGCCGGCACGGGCGCGCCCGGGGTCGTCGGCGATGCCACGGGATTCGCCGCCGGCGGGGCGGCGAGGAACCTGTTGATGGGTGCCTGCCCGGGCACTGCGGTGACGTTTTGCGGCGCCGGCCCCGGGATGGCGGGAGCGGGTGATGGCGCCGGAAGGATTGGGTCTGCCGATGCCTGGGCGCCCGTGAAAACCGCCATGCCGATCAGGCCGGCGACCATACCCCCGAGGAGCGCACGGTGGGCGGTGACGATCTCGATCATCTGCGTCGGTCCTTCCAATGGCGCACTGCCAGGTAGTTAGAGGCCGACTGTAACTACAGGTCAAAGGCCCTGAACAGGCTTGAAATAGAGCTGGAATGAACCCCTGATCGGTGCGCAACGGAACCGAGATCATCCTGTGGCCGGCGGTCGGGCCGAGGCGTCCCTTATACCCTGTTCAGGTGACCGAATCCCCGACCACCGCCGCCGAGAGCAACTCCGGTGCCGTTCAGACGGAGTCCGACGCGCCGACGTATCGCTACACCGCGGCGCTGGCGGGCCGGATCGAAAGCACCTGGCAGGAAAACTGGGCGAAGCTCGGCACGTTCAACGTGCCGAACCCGGTGGGTTCGTTGGCCCCGACGGACGGCACCCCGGTCCCCGCTGACAAGTTGTTCGTGCAGGACATGTTTCCCTACCCCTCGGGTGAGGGACTGCATGTCGGCCACCCGCTGGGCTACATCGCCACCGACGTGTACGCCCGCTACTTCCGGATGACCGGACATAACGTGCTGCACGCGTTGGGTTTCGACTCCTTCGGGCTGCCCGCCGAGCAATACGCCGTGCAAACCGGCACCCATCCACGCACCCGCACCGAGGCCAACGTCGTCAACTTCCGGCGTCAGCTGGGCCGGCTGGGCCTCGGCCACGACAGCAGGCGCAGCTTCTCGACGACCGACGTCGAGTTCTACAAGTGGACGCAGTGGATCTTCCTGCAGATCTACAACGCCTGGTTCGACACCGCGGCCCGCAAGGCCCGCCCAATAGCCGAGCTGATCGCGGAGTTCGACTCCGGCGCACGGCGCCTCGACGACGGACGGGACTGGGCCGCGCTGTCGGTGGGGGAGCGGGCCGACGTGATCGACAGTCATCGACTGGTCTACCGCGCGGACTCGATGGTGAATTGGTGTCCGGGGCTGGGCACCGTGCTGGCCAACGAAGAGGTCACCGCCGACGGCCGCAGCGACCGCGGCAACTTCCCAGTGTTCCGGAAACGGTTGCGGCAGTGGATGATGCGGATCACCGCCTACGCCGACCGGCTTCTCGACGACCTGGAGGTGCTGGACTGGCCGGAACCGGTCAAGACCATGCAGCGCAACTGGATCGGCCGCTCCACCGGCACCCGGGCGCTGTTCGCGGCGAGCAGCACCGGTGGCGAGACGGTCGACATCGAGGTGTTCACCACCAGGCCGGACACCATGTTCGGCGCCACCTACCTGGTGCTGGCCCCCGAGCACGACCTGGTCGACGGGCTGGTCGCCGCCAGCTGGCCGGACGGGACCGACGCGCGGTGGACGTACGGCGCCGCGACGCCGGGGGAAGCCGTTGCCGCCTACCGGCAGGCGATCGCGGCGAAGTCGGACCTCGAGCGTCAGGAGAGCAGGGAGAAGACCGGCGTCTTCCTGGGCAGCTACGCGACCAACCCCGCCGACGGTAAGCCGGTGCCGATCTTCATCGCCGACTACGTGTTGGCCGGGTACGGCACCGGCGCGATCATGGCGGTTCCGGGCCACGACCAGCGCGACTGGGATTTCGCCCATGAGCTCGGCCTGCCGATCGTGGAAGTCATTGCCGGGGGCGACATCTCGGAGTCCGCATACCCGGGCGACGGTGTGCTGGTCAACTCCGGCTACCTAGACGGAATGGACGTGCCGGCGGCGAAGGAAGCGATCACCGCCCGCCTGGAGGCGGACGGCCGCGGCTGGGCGCGGATCGAATTCAAGCTGCGGGACTGGCTTTTCGCCCGGCAGCGCTACTGGGGTGAGCCCTTTCCGATCGTCTACGACAGCGACGGACGCGCACACGCGCTCGACGAGGCCGCGCTGCCGGTCGAGCTACCCGATGTGCCCGACTATTCGCCGGTGTTGTTCGATCCCGACGATGCCGACAGCGAGCCGTCGCCACCACTGGCCAAGGCGACCGAGTGGGTGCACGTCGACCTCGATCTCGGCGACGGCCTGCAGCCCTACACCCGCGACACCAACGTGATGCCGCAGTGGGCCGGCAGCTCCTGGTATGAACTGCGCTACACCGATCCGCATAACGCGGAAAGGTTGTGCGCCAAGGAGAATGAGGCTTATTGGATGGGGCCGCGGCCCGCCGAGCACGGCCCCCAGGATCCCGGCGGCGTCGACTTGTATGTGGGAGGCGCCGAACATGCGGTGCTCCACCTGCTGTATGCGCGGTTCTGGCACAAGGTCTTATACGACCTCGGCCACGTCAGCTCCCGGGAGCCTTACCGCCGCCTGGTCAACCAGGGCTACATCCAGGCCTTCGCCTATACCGACTCGCGCGGCTCTTATGTCCCGGCCGACGAGGTGGTCGAGCGCGGCGGCCGCTTCTTCTACGCCGGCCCCGGCGGCGAGATCGAGGTCTTCCAGGAATTCGGCAAAATCGGTAAGAGCCTGAAGAATTCGATATCACCCGACGAGATCTGCGACGAATACGGCGCCGACACGCTGCGGGTGTACGAGATGTCGATGGGTCCGCTGGAGGCCTCGCGCCCGTGGGCCACCAAGGACGTCGTCGGGGCGCACCGCTTTCTGCAACGGGTGTGGCGGCTGGTGATCGACGAGCAGACCGGCCAGACACGGGTGCTCGACGTGGCCGGACAACAAGAGCTCGACACCGACACCCTGCGCGCGCTGCACCGCACCATCGCGGGAGTCGCGGAAGACTATGCCGCACTGCGCAATAACACCGCGGCGGCCAAGCTGATCGAGTACACCAACCACCTCACCAAAGAGCACCGCGACGCGGTGCCCCGGGCGGCGGTCGAGCCGCTGGTGCTGATGTTGGCGCCGCTGGCCCCGCATATGGCCGAGGAGCTATGGCTGCGGCTGGGCCACACCACTTCGCTGGCGCATGGTCCGTTCCCGCAGGCCGATCCGGCCTACCTGGTCGACGACAGCGTCGAATACCCGGTACAGGTTAACGGCAAGGTGCGCGGGCGGGTGGTGGTCGCCGCCGACGCCGACCAGGACACCCTGAAGGCCGCCGCATTGTCGGACGAAAAGGTCCAGGCGTTCTTGGCGGGTGCCAACCCGCGCAAGGTGATCGTGGTTCCCGGCCGGCTGGTCAACCTGGTCGTGTAGCAGTCGCCGAGTCACCGGCCCGTGGGCCGCAGCACCACCTCGTGGATGTGACCGTCTGGCGGCGTCGCCACCACGTTGGCGACCGTGGCCGCGACGGTCTCGGGCTTGAGAAACTTGGCGGGGTCGTACGTGCCGCCCTCGAACGCGACAAGCTCACGCTGCATCTCGCTGTCGGTGCGGCCCGGGTAGATCGTCGTCACCCGCAGCTCCGGTTCGTCGGCGCGCAGCGAGTCGGCGAAGGCGCGCAACGCGAACTTGCTCGCCGAGTAGGAGGCCATGCCGGGCGAGACGTTGCGCCCCGCGCCGGAATTGATGAAGACCACCAGGCCACGGGCGCGCCGCAGCGCCGGTAGCAGCGCCAGCGTAAGTTCCACCGGCCCAAGTACATTGACGGCGAAGGTGGCGCGCCACTCGTCGAGGTCGGACTCCGCGACATGACCGGGGATGGACACCCCGGCGTTGTGCACCAGCACATCGAGCTCGTCCACGATCTCGCAGGCGGCCTCGATGTCACCGGAATCGGTCAGGTCCAGCGGAAACGTTGTCGAACCGAGCCGCTCCGCGACGGCGTCGAGCCGGTCAGAGGGCCGACCGGCCAGCAGCAGCGTGTGGGTGGGGGACAGCGCCGTGGCGATCGCGGAACCGATACCGCCACCGGCGCCGGTGATGAGTGCAGTGGGCATGTACTGGAGTCTACGGATGCTGCCAAAGTCGTTTAATGGCAGGTATTTTCACGCTTCTTTACGCGCCGGTGGCTCACCCGCTGGGCCGGATGCCGGTTCCCCGCAGGCGAGCCGCTCCAGCGGCGCCAGCGCTTGCATCAGGGTGCCGAGGTCGGACGCGGGGAGCTGACTGAGCATCGCAGCCAGGGAGGCGCGCCGGTTGGCCAGGGACTCGCCGTGAACGGCACGCCCACGTGGGGTGATGTCGACCAGCACCGCCCGCAGGTCGGATGGGTCGCGCGACCGTTTCACCAGCCCCAGCTTCTCCAGCCGGCGGATCGCCACGGTGGTGGTGGGAGTTCGCACCCGTTCGTGGGCCGCCAGGTCGGTCATGCGAATCGGCCCCTGATCCAGCAAGGTGACGAGGATCGACAGCTGCGCCAACGTCAGTTCGCCCGCGGCCACGCCGCTCGGGTCGCCGCGACGCAGAATCGAAAACAATTTGGACAGCGCACGGTGCAAACCTTCCGCAAGCTCGGTCACGTCGGCCGCGGTGGATTCGCTATCCGCCATAAACGGGGAGTCTAACGCTATATCAGGCGCGTACAAGGTAGCTATGCCTACTAATTATCAGCAAAGGTGCCGTTAAAGTACTTGGGACAAGAAACGCTGTAGACGTTCCGTCTGCGCGGCCTCGAAAATCTGCTCCGGGGGCCCGGATTCCACGACCTTGCCGCGATCCATGAAGACAACGGTGTCGGATGCCGAGCGGGCAAAGCCCATTTCGTGGGTGACCACGATCATCGTCATGCCGTCGGCGCCGAGATCGGCGATGAGTTGCAGAATCCCTTTGACCATTTCGGGATCCAGCGCCGAGGTCGCCTCGTCGAAGAACATCACTTGCGGGGCCATGGCCAGCGCGCGGGCGATAGCGACCCGCTGTTGCTGGCCGCCAGACAGCATGCCGGGCCGGGCATCGGCCTTATGCTTCAGGCCAACTCGGTCCAATTGGGCCAGCGCCAGGTCGCGGGCCTCATCGGCGGACAGGCGCCGCAACTTGCACGGTGCCATCGCAACGTTTTTCAGCACGCTCAGATGCGGGAAAAGGTTGAAATGCTGGAACACCATGCCGATGCGCTGCCGCAGCTCGTTGGGATCGTCGCGTAACACCGATCGGCCGTCCAGCAGGATGTCGCCGCTATCGGGTTCGTGCAACCGGTTCAAGGTGCGCAGCAGCGTCGATTTGCCCGAACCGGACGGCCCGATAATTGCGACAGTGGTGCCCGCGGGGGCCTCGAAGTCGACACCGCGCAGTACCTTGTTGCCGCCCAGGATTTTGTGAATGTCCTTGGCGGCCAGCGAGACTGACGGACGCCCCGGGACGGCAGCGCTCACGTGATTTCCTGGCCGAACGTCGTCGCGAGCAGGCCGGAATTGTCGTCCGGGTCGGCGGCGCTCCGGCCGCGGCGCAGGCGCGCGTCGAAGTAATTCACCAAATGCGTCAACGGAATGGTCAATATTAGGTAGAAGAGGCCGGCGGCCACCAACGGCGACAGGCTACCGGTCTGCGCATTCAAATCTCGGCCCACCTGAAAAAGCTCTCGCTGATCGGCGATCAGGCCGAGGAAGTACACCAAAGCGGACGCCTTCAACAACCCGATGAACTGATTGACCAGTGCCGGCAACACCCGCCGTATTCCCTGCGGCACCACGACCAGCCGCATCGCGGTCGTATAGCTGAATCCCAGCGCACGGGAGGCCTCCAACTGGCCGGGGTCGACGCTTTGTATTCCGGAGCGCAGGATTTCGCCGATGTAGGCGGCGGCCATCAAGCCCAACGCGGCGATTCCCAAGGGGTAGGGATTCTTGTTCGTCAGCCCGCCGACCAACGGCCCGATGCCCATTCCGATGAGCAGGATGATCACCACTTCGGGAAGGCCACGGAAGATATCGGTGTATATACGCGCCGGCCAGCGCAGCCAGCGCCGCTGCGAAATGCCCGCTATGGCGAGCACCATCCCGAGCGCCAGACCGATCACGATGGCGCTATTGGTCAGGATCAAGGTGTTGGGCAGTCCCGTCGTGATCAGAACAGGGATGGCTTGTCGGTACATCTGCCAGTCGAAGAACGAATCGCGCAACTGGGCGAGCGTCGATTTGGGCGCCGCGGGACCGGTCGCCGCGCGGTGCTGGCTCGCGGCGATCGCGGCGAAATCCGGCAGGTTCGGGGCCGGCGCGGCTTTCGACCCGGGTTTCCAGCCGGGCGGCAGGGGGCGCGGCACCCATTGGCAGTACAGCTTGGCCCACGTGCCGTCGGCGATCACCGCGTCCAGCCCGGAGTTCAGCGCATCGATCAGCGGTTTGTTCTCGGTGGCGACCGCATAAGCCACGAAATTGCCTGCGCTGAAGGTGTTCGCGACGGTCACCGCCGGGTCGCCTGGCCGAATGACGGTCGAGGCGAGGGTTCCCGGCGCCACCCACGCATCGATCTGGCGGGTCTTGAGGCTGGCGTACAGGGTGGCGAAGCCGGGGTACTTCACCGGTTGCAGATGCAGGGTGTCGACGACGTAGGACTCCTCGACGGTGCCCTGGACGACGCCGATGCGCTGGCCGGCGGCCAAGTCGCTGAACTTGCGGATCGGTGAGCCGGGGGGCACCACGAGGGAGTAGAAGCCGAAGTCGTAGCCGTTGGTGAACGCGACGGTGCGGCGGCGCTGGTCGGTCGCCTTCACCGACGCCGAGCCGACGTCGAAGCGCCGGGACGCCACTTGGGCAAGCAGCGCGGAGAAGTCGGTGCTGACGAAGCGAAGCTGCAGATGGAGCTTGTCGGCGATGGCGCGCAGCAGCAAGTTGTCGAACCCGCTGAATTCACCGGTGGGATTGATGCAGATGTTGGGCGGGGCGTCCGACAGCGTGCCCACCGTCAGCACGCCCGGCGTGCCGAGGCCCAGCGCGCCGACGTCCACCGAGCTGAGGGGTTCAACGGAGTTTGTCGTATCCCGGTCTTCCTGGGGCGTGGGCTGGCTCTCGGTCAGGTCTTTGGGCAGGGCCCTTGCGCTCTCCAAGCCGGCCGGCGCGCATTGATTCCAGTCGGCAGCCGCTGGCGCGGCCAGCCCACCTAATGCCATGCCGCACACCAACACCGTGGTCGCGGCCAGTCCGAACAGCCTTCCGCGGCGCTGGGTGCGTCGGCCCACGCGCGCATTCATCCCTGCCACCGTATCGACCGGCCAGCGGCTTCGCCGGGTGAGTGTCCGCGCTAGAGCGCCAGCGACGGCTCGACGCCCACGGCTTCGGTGTCGGCGAGTACCTCGAGCGGCCCGGACACGACTGGCTGCACGTCGTCGGGTGCGATGAACACCCTCCGCCTGGAGAGTTCGGCCAGCATGGTCTGGGCCATCAGATAGGAGCGACCCGCGCACGCGGCCCGGGCGGCCTCGGGATCGCGCCGATTGATCGCGGATGTCTCCTCTTCGTAGAACGGCAGCATCTCTTCGCGGCCGCCCTGGTAAATCAGCCAAAACACCCGGGGGACCAGGTTTTGCGAGGCGCGGATCGTGGCGTGCAGCCGCGGTCCGGCGTACTCGTCGTTGATGGTGCGCCGGTACTCCGCGGCGAAGTCGCAGAAGGCCCGCGAATCCTTGGCGGTGCGCAGCGAGCGCATGAGGGAGTCGAGTTGCCCCAAGATCCGCGGGGTGGGACTGGTGGCCGCACGCGCGGACGCGATGCCGTTGAGCAGGCCTTCGAGCTCATGATGCTCGAGGACGGTGGCTTCGTCGAACCGCTCGACAAACGCCCCGCGGTGATAGCGGGTGGAGACAATGCCGTCGTGTTCGAGTTGAACCAGCGCCTCTTGAATGGGAACCCGGCTTACTCCCAGCCCCTGCGCGATCTCATTGCGATCGACGCGGTCGCCGGTGCGCAACTTCCCCGTCAGCAAGAGGTGAAGGATGTGCGAAACGACCAGGTCCTTTTCCTTGACCCCGTATTTCTTCGGCATTTTCGTCGTTGAGTCTCTTTCAAACCCGTTCGGCCATCTAGCTCGAGAAGTTTCTCACGAGTGGGCTCGTACTTTCCGGTGTTTGACCGATAAATGGCCGGCGACGGCCTTAACGACTATCGCGCCACCGGCACAGCGCTTCCGCGGCGCCCAGGTCGTAATCCGGACCGTCACACGCCACGGTCAGCAGCGTGACACCCAGTCCGACGAGTGTTTCGGCATTGTCGACCAGCCTGCCGCGGTCCTGCACGGCGGCCGAGCGTTCGATGCTCGCCGGGTCACGGCCGACGTCGGCGCAGTGCCGGGCCAGGACATCTGACTTCCCCGGGAATTCGTCGGCGGAGGTGAAGCTGTGCCACATGTCGGCGTATTCCGCGACCAGTCGCAGCGTCTTGCGTTCACCGCCTCCGCCGATCAGGACCGGGATGTCGCGGGTGGGCGGCGGATTCAGTTTGGCCAGCCGCGCCTTGATCCGCGGCAGCGCGCCCGCGAGGTCATCGAGGCGGCTGCCCGTAGTGCCGAATTCGTAGCCGTACTCGTCGTAGTCCTTCTGCTTCCATCCCGAGCCGATCCCCAGCACGAGCCGGCCGTCACAGATGTGGTCGACCGTCCGGGCCATGTCGGCCAGCAGCTCCGGATTCCGGTAGGAGTTGCACGTGACCAGCGCGCCGATCTGGATGCGCGATGTCTGCTCGGCCCAGGCCCCGAGCATCGTCCAGCATTCGAAATGCGCGCCGTCGGGATCACCGTAGAGAGGAAAGAAGTGGTCCCAGTTGAAGGCGATGTCGACACCGATGTCCTCGCAGCGGCGCACGGCGTCACGGATTTGGCCGTACTCCGGCGCGTGCTGCGGCTGCAATTGGACACCGATGCGGATGGAGAGATCGTCGCGAGTCATGAGACCACCGTAGGCTCACCGCGCGTCGAGCACCCCGCGCAGCAGGTCGATCAAAGCCATCGGCTGGTCGCTTTGCACGGAATGCCCCGCATTTTCGACGATGTGCGCGGTACGGAAATGGCTTGTGCGACGGCTCAGTTCGGCCGCGTCGTCGTCGCTGACAAATCCCGACTTGCCGCCGCGGATGAGCGTGATGGGCGCGGACAGCCTGTCCACGTCGTCCCAGAGGACGTCGAAATCCGGGAACTTGCGGATGGCGTCGTAGCGCCATGTCCAGTTGCCGTTGTCCAGCCGGCGCGAGTTGTGAAACACGCCGCGGCGCAGCGCCTTCACCTCGCGGTGCGGCGCGGCGGCGATCGTCAGGTCCAGCATGGCCTGGAAGCTGGGGAATTCGCGTTCCCCGTGCATCAACGCCACCGTGCCCTGCTGCTCCTTGGTCATCTCCGAGTGGCGTTGCAGCGCGGACGGGGTGACGTCGATCAGGACGAGTTCGTTCACGAGTTCGGGCGCCACGGCCCCCAGCCGTATCGCGGTCAGCCCGCCCAGCGACATGCCGACGACCAGATCGGTGCTGGGCGCGTGCTCGCGCAGCGCCGGCAACAGAGCGTCGGCGTTGATCTGCGGCGAGTAGTCGCCGTCTTCGCGCCACGCCGAATGGCCGTGCCCGGGAAGGTCCACGGCCAGTGCGGGCTCGCCGAGGCCGACGACGACGGTGTCCCAGGTGTGCGCGTTCTGCCCACCGCCGTGCAGGAAGACGATCCGCGGGGGAGTGCCACCCCAGCGCAGCGCGCTGATTTTGCCCTCACCGGTACCCGCCTCGACGCGCTGCACATCGGGGAGCGGACCGGTGACGCCGGCTTGCTCGGCGTTCTCGGACAACAGCGAGAATTCAGACAAACCGTGCAGTTCGTCTTCGGGGATTTCGGCCACGATCTACAGACACTAGCGCCGCCACCATCGGACTAGGGCGTGTCTGCTTAATGTGAGTGGTGTTGTGCCTGATGCTGATTAGATGATTCGTACAGGTGTGATTTCCGAT
>NZ_LQPH01000137.1 GCF_002102255.1 Mycobacterium nebraskense | reverse complement strand
GGTGGCGTCCCAGGATGGGGGTCAGGATGCGGTGCGGGTCGGCTTCGGCGGTCGAGACGTAGAGATGGTTTTCGGTGCGGCCGCGGGTGAGCGCGACGTAGAGCTGTTGGCGTGAGAGGCGGTCGGAGCCGACAATGTGGCAGGTTCCTTCGGTGTCGCGGCCGCCGGCGGTCATGCCTTGGGCGGCGTTGATGGTGCTGGCGTATCCCAGCGTGGTGTAGGTGGTGACGTAGCGGGCGGGGAGGCGCACGGGGGTGGCCGGACCGCGCAGGGGGACGACGGTGATCGAGCCGTCGTCGTGCACGGTGCGGATGATCCAGCGGTGGCCGTTTTTGACCCAGGCGCCGTGGGTGGTGGTGCGTAGCCAGCGGGCGTTTTTGCGGGTGGCGACCCAGTCGCCGGCAGAGGCGGTTAGCCCGTCGGCGAGGGTGACGGTGGCCGCCGAGTGGGGATCGTGGGGGTTGCTGGCCGGGGAGTTGGGGGTGTGGGTGAGCCGGTCGAGGCGGGCCCGTTCGTTGAGTTGGGCGACCAGATCATTGGTGGGGGCGAGCAGGATGGAGTCACGCCCGGCGGCGCGGTCGGCGGCCCACGCGGTGTAGGCCAGGTCGGCGGCGGTGGCATCGGCGCCGACGTGGACGCGGTGGTGGTCGATGTAGAAGCCGATTCCGGCGGGATCTCCGGCGCGCATCGCCAGGCTGGCGGCGGCTTCGGCCTTGCCGGTTTCGGGGTGGGTGAAGCGCACGACGGTGCTCAGGGTGACGGTGTCGTGGCGCTCGGCCAGGTCGCGCAGGACACCGCCGGCCGAGACCGAGGCCAGTTGTTGGTCGTCGCCGATGAGGCGCACGCTGGCCCCGCGGGCAAGGGCGTGGGCGATGAGGGTGTCGAGGTCTGCGGTCGAGGCCATGCCGGCTTCGTCGACGATGAGCAGGGTGTCTGATCCGATGCGGTCGAACCACGTGCGAGCGGGGTCATCGGCGGCGGCGGGGCTGCCGTGGCCGGTGTCGGCGAGCTGGATGAGTTTGGCGATGGTGTCGGTGGGGGAGGCGAGGTCTTGGGCCAGGACTTCGGCCGCGCCGGCGGTGGGTGCCAACCCGATGACGGTGCCGCCACTGTTGCGCCAGGCAGCAGCCAGGGCGGTCATGGCGGTGGTTTTGCCGGTGCCGGCGGGGGCGAGTGCGAGCTGCAGGCGGGCTCCGGAGGTGGCCATGTCGCGCACCATGGCGGCTTGTCCTTGGTTGAGTTCCAGGCCGTGGTTGGCATGTGTTTCGGCCAGCGCTAAACCGATGCTGGTGTCATCGACGGCGCGCCCGTTGCGCAGGGTGGCTGCGGCCAGGATGCGCCGCTCCGCCGCCATGATGGCCGCACTGGTGTAGACGGTGGTGTCATGGCGGGTGTAGACGCTGGAACCGTCGCGCCGCAGCAGCGGCGCTGGCTCGTTTTTTTCCGTGTCGGCGTGGCTGCTCAAGGTGATGCTGTGCGCGGCGAGCGCGCTGGCGACGATGCGGTTCACCAGGTCGGGTCCGCCCGGGTGGTTGGCGTAACGCAGGGCGCGTTGGGCTTGAGCGCGTACGTGGTTGACCGTCCAGGTGGCTCGGTTCTCTGAGACGGTGGCGATCACGGCGGCGGCCTGCTCGTCGACCCATTGATCGGTGATGGCGACTTGTTGGGACGGGCTTTGGTTGGTGACGTCGGCGACCATGGCCGTGAGGGCTCGTTGGCTGCCGAGCACTTCGACGGCAGCCACGCGCCAGGCGTGGCGCTGCTCGGCCAGCGAGCGTGGTTCGTGCTTGGCTTGGCGTGTTTCCAAGGTGGCCTGCTGGGACAGTGCGAGCATCTCGACCACGGTGGGTTCACGCCCGTGGGTGGTGTGGAATTGCTTGGCCAGCTGGCCCACGCGGTGGTCGATCGCCGCGCTGCGTGAGGAGTATTTCTCTATTAGTTCGGCGGGGATGCCGACGATTTCGCGCACCGGCCGTTTGCCGGGTTTGGCCGCGGTTTCGGCGAAGTCGACGCCCAGTTTCGCGATTGTCAGGGCTTCGAGGCGGGTGTTGTACAACTCCGAGGCCGCGACCGTGGCGTGGTGCAGGGGGGTGCCGTCTAAGGCCAGCCAGCGCGGGACGCCGTCGGCGGCGATCGCTTGCACTTTGTTGCTGATCACCAGGTGGGTGTGCAGGTTGGGATCTCCGGCGCGGCTGTCGCGGTGATCGAAGGCGGCGGCGATCAATCCGGTGGTGTTGACCTGAGCAACACCGTGGGCGCCCATGCGGGAAAACGCGGCGTGTTCTTCGAGGAATCGCAGCGTGTCGGCTACGGCCTGGCGGTGGCATTCCTCGATCGCGCGAGCGATCGGTGTCGGCGCGATCGCCCATAACGCTGAGACGGATTTGACCGGGGTGAAGGTCAGGTCGTAGCCGGCCACTGCGGTGGTGGCTGCTCGTGAATTGCGTGCGATGAATCCCGACAGTTCCCGGTCATCGGCGGGCGGGCGAGCGTGCTTCTCGGTGAACATCTCGCGCCCGAGCGCGGTGCGGATCCGGGCCCGCACGTCGGCGGCGATGCTGTCGTGTTCACCGCTGCCGACCGTGATGTTGTAGTCGCGGTAGGCCTGGCGCAACCGGGTGACGAACTGGTTTTCGGTGTCGTGGACGGCAAACGGGCGACCCAGCCGTGCGGCAGCAAGCGCCCCGGATTGGCCCAGGCCAATGCCGGTCAGATGCTTGGTGATTCGATCGGCGTTGGGGTGCAAGCCTTCCCCGAATAGGGCTTTCATTTGGTCTTCGCTGACCTGAGATCCCGCCGCCACTGCCCATAGGTCGGCGACGATCGGGTCAGAGGGGTCGCGTGAGACGGGCTGGCCGAGTGCGGCCAGACCACCGCCCATCCACACGCCGGGGGATTCACCTTTGGTGCTGTAGTAGTCGCTGAGGCTGGGGCGACCGCGCTCGGTGGCATCGGCGGCCGCGACTTGCCGTATCAGGTACATGTACCCGTCTCCGGCGGTCAGCTTGTGTAAGCCCATCACCGCGACATCACCACGGTTCAACTCTCACATCGCCTCGGGCGTTACGCGACGCCCGCGACCGACAAGATGATGCCCGGGAGGTGCTCTCACAAACCGCCGTTACCGAATCGTCACCCTGAGTGCAAGAGGTGTGATGTTCAGTGAGTGGTGGTAGTTAGGTTGGCCTAAGTGCCGGTGGGCTGGTGTGGTGAGTGGTCGGGTCCGGGCATGGGGAGCGGGGGCAGTGGTGAGATTTTTGTGTCCGGGTGCGGCGTAAGGGTTTTGCGGGCTTTAGCGTGTGATGGATGGGAAACAAGGCGGTCAGCAAGGGAGCCCGGCGGGCGGCGCGCGAAGCGGCGGCCGCGGCGCAGGAAGAAGTCATCCGACGCACGAAGGCCAACGTCGAGGATCTCGCGGCGTTTTTCGACGCGCGCGATCGGGCCGAGGCGGTCGATGTGTGGTTGGCCGGGCGTCAGCAGGTGTTGGTCGAGCAGGCCGCGCAGCGGCGCGCGGTTCAGCGCCGGCAGTGCGGCCTGGCGCTGCGGTCGATGCGTGACCGCGGGGAGACGCTGCGCGAGATTGCACGCATGGCCGGGGTTAGCGAGAAAGCGGTGCGCGAGTTGATCCGCGAGGTCGAATCACCTGAGGCGGTGGCTGAGCCGGTCCAGGCGTCCGTGGGCGTTGGTGAGGGAACGGCGCGGGCGTCGGCTGCGCAGAGTCTGGCGGCCAATGGGCTTAGCGGCGCGGGTGCGTACGCGGATGGGCGCGTGGGAGAGCCGGTGTCAGCGCGGGCCTAGTGCAGGTTCGGTCGCGGTGTCGGTGTGCGCTGAGATGATGGCGGCGACAGGCGACTTGGGGTCGCTGGAGCCGAAAGCAGTGGGAGTTATGGGGGTTTCGCAACCGCTACGGTTGGTGGTCGATCCGCGGGCGCATGTCGAGGAGTTGTTGCGGTTCGAGGCGAACGTTGTTCGCGGCCCGGGTGCGGAGGACTGTGCGATCTGGTGTTCGGCGATCGGCGCGGATGGGTACGGGCGCTTTTGGGTGCGCCGTGGCGGCGCGCGGATCATGGTCCGGGCCAACCGTTATGCGCTCGCCGCGGCCTTGCAGGGGCGAGCGTTGGAGCCGTGGGTGCGCGCACTGCATGGTTGTGATAACCCGGCGTGCGTTCGAGTGAGCCGGCGGGGCCAGATCGGTCTGCTGCACATCATCGGCGGCTCGCAACGCGACAACATGCAGATGATGGCGCGCGCTCGGCGCGGCGGCGGCCGGGTGGTCGTTCGCCGCGGCGATCACGGGATTAAAGCGCGCCGCGCGCGGGCAGTGGCGCTGCGCGAAGCGGTGCGCCATGGGTGGGACGCCGAAGCCGTCGAGGCGGCGCTGCTGGGGTCGACCGACCCGACCCTGTGGTGAGCGCATGGGCGGTAACGGCATTGTGCCTGTCGACGGGGTGGCGGAGTCTGTCGTAGGAGGATCCTGGTGATGCGCAGTGCGGCGCGTGGAACGCAGCGCTGCGAGAGCCCAATGCAGTGTCAGCGATGGGCGTGTGGCGGGTAGGTGTCGGCGGGCATTGCCGGGCGGAACGGATTGGGAGCTGTTTGTCGCGAGCGCCCGGAGTGCGGCGCGCGCGGAGCGCGTTGCTGGCGACGGGCTGGCGAGCGGTGGCGTATGCAACGGCGGCAGGGGCACTGCGGAAGAAAAAGGGGGGCCCGGCCAACCCCGCGGATGCAGGTGTTGGCCGGGCCCCGGGGTTGCCGCCGGCGGGCGGCTACAGGGTTTGCAGGAGACGGAACGCGTGCGCCTTGAGCGCGCCGCTGCCGGCGGCCGCGGTGACGGTCCGCAGCGCGCGGGCCGTGCTGGCGTCGTGGGCGGTTCTGGCGCCGCGGACTGGCACGACGTGGTCCAGGTATTCAGTGACGGCGTTGTAGGCCGCCCATCGGGTGCCCGCGATGGGTGTGATGGTGGGTGAGGACGTCCACAGCTTGACGATCCCGCTGGCGCGTTCGCGGCGGTGGCGCCGGGTGGCGGCGGTGCTGGCCGAGTCGACCTCGAGCAGTGTGTTGGCGAAGGACCGCATCTGTTCGGTGTCCATCGGTGCGGCGTAGAGCGCGGCGGCCTCGGCTTCGAATGCTTCGATGTAACGCCAGCTGAGCTTGAGGGCGTTACGGGCTTCGGCGATCGAGGCCCGCGCACCGCCGGTGTGGCGGATGGATAAGCTGGCCTTGGCCGAGGCGATGGCCGCACTTTGTGTGTTGGCGCACACGATGCGTACCGGGGACACGATGAATCTGAAGGCTGAACTGCCGTCGTGTGAATTGAGCGCCGCGAGGTAGAAGTCGGTGCGGTCCTTGGTGCCGTCTTTGCCGTCGAAGACCATACTGCTGGGCAGTTTCATGGTGACGAACGTTTCCCGTCCGCCGCGCAGGGCGCCGGCGGTCTCGAAGTGCGCGCCGCCGCTTTGATCCACCAATGCGTCGAGCAGGTCGCAGGAGGCCTCGTTTTGGACAGGCTCGTACTTGCTGCCGACGACCCCGAGAACGTCAAGGCGGCCGTTGATGGGGTTGGTGCGCACGGTCGCGTAGAAGTCGGGCACCGCCAGGGGCGCTGGGGTGGTGACGCCGGTGTCGTCGAGGACGGGTTCTTGGGGAACCTGCAGGGGCATCTTGCGGACGTTCCAGCCGGCCAGGTGCGCGGCCCGCAGTGCCTCGGCGGCGGTCATCGCGTGCCCGACCGATTGACCGAGGCGATGCCAGGCGTCGGAGCGGGAGTTGGCGAAGGAGACCTGTCCATCGGTGGAGTCGAGTTCGTGTGCCATGAGAGTTGTTCCTTTCGTAGAAACGGTGTTGGTTCGCGCCGATCAGCGCTGGGTGTAGGGGGACCGGCGGGGTGGCGCTGTCAACCCCGAAGAGGCCGGCGGATCAGCAGGAGGCGGATTTTCGGCCCGGCGAGCCCGGCGCGCAGCGCTTGGGGCGAGCTGGCGTAGGGCCGAGAAATGCCGCCGGTGCCGCCCGGGCGCAGCGAGAGCCTGGCCGGCTAGGCCGGCGGGAGCGGAGAACGGGCGAGCCCGCCGGGCGTGGGTTGACAGCGACGGGGTCCCTGCCGGTCAGACTGGACACCCGCTGACGGCTAGAAGAAGGTGAGGGGCTACGGATTTCGGCCCCGTAGGGGCCGCTTGGGCGGTCGCGCGGGGCGCGCCGCTAACGCCGCAGCCGGAAGAAAAAGGGGGGCCCGGCCAACCCCGTGTAATTAGGGCTGGCCGGGCCCGGTGGACGGTGGCGGTTAGTCGCTGTTGGTGGCTTCGATGATGGCGCGGCGAATTTGTTCGGGCGCTATGCCAGAGTGCAGGGCAGTGAGCAGCATGAGAGCCAGCCGCGGCGGCGGGGTCTGGGTGGTTTCGGCCTCAGTGAGAGCCGCTTGTGCGGCGATGCCGGCCCGAATGGTGTCGCCCAGAAAGCAATAGCAGGCGGCGGCGATGGTGAGCGCTTGGGCGCGTGGCTGGCCTCGCAGGCGGCGGGCGATGTGGGTCCAGAGGTAGGCGGCGGTGTCGGTGTGTTCGGCTGCCGCGGCGATCATGGCATCGCGCACGCCGACGTCGGTGGTGATGGCGATGCCGGCGCGGGTGGGCAGGTTGCGGTTGATCGGTTGGCCTTGCAGGGCGTCGGCGACCTCTTGGGCGACCTGGATGACGAGCGCGCCGTGATCACCAAGTGCCATTGGTGGGGCGGGGGGCAGGTAGGCGAATTCGGCTTCGATGTCGCTGCGGGCGGGGGTGACTCGGTCACCGCCAAGGACGCGGTGGGCGGTGACGAGTGAGTCTGTGTAGGGGTAGGTGGGACCGGTGGCGCCGCTGTCGGGGTCGTACCACTGGCCCTCGGTGGTGACATCGGGGGTCATGATGCTGCGCAGTACGGGGATACCGGCGGCGCGCAGAGCCGCGCGCAGGGCGTTGATGATGGTGAGGGCGTGCCATTCGTGGGTGTGGTCGCAGATCGCCAGGAGCACGGCGGCGTGGCTGGTCGCAGGCTGCAGGTTGACGGTGGCCGGGAAGCGGGCGGCTTGTTGGACTGAGATGGTGACGTCGAAGCGAATCGCGGTGCGCACGACCATGTCGCCGGTGGGATCGCGGTGCAGCATGTAGGCCACAATGCTATTGGTGGGGGCGAAGCCCAGCAGCGCCGCGGCAGCCGCAACGATGTCTGCTTCGGTACGCAAAGTGGTTGTGGGCATGATGTGTTCTCCGTTCTGTGTGCTGAGTGGTGCGCCGGTCAGCGCTGGGGGAGCGGTTAATCGGGTGAGGGTGGGCGGTCAACCCCGAAGAGTCCGCGCCGAACGCAGCAGGGTTTTTGGCCCGCGCTCGCCGGCGCGCAGCGCCTTGGGCGAGCTGGCATAGGGCCGAAAAGGTCACTCGGCCTGCGTAGTTCGGGGTGGGCGTGGGTTGACCGGTCGGGCCCCCGGCCGATTAGACTGCGACCCCTGCTGACGGCTTAAAGGTGAGGGGCTACCAACCCGGTGGCCACCGTGAGGTGGCCAATGCGGCGGGCACGCGGGGCGCGCCGCCGCCACCGCAACCGGAAGAAAAAGGGGGGCCCAGCCAACCCCGTGTACTTGGGGAGCTGGCCGGGCCCCGAGATGGGTGGCGGTTAGGTGATCTCGCAGGCGGTATCGCGCAGTGCCTCGAGCAGGTCGACGTTCTCGCCGAGGGTCATCGTGTCGTGTCCCCACTGGCTGTAAGTGCCGGTGGTGGTGTCGATGAAGAAGGGGATATCGACGTCTCGGCCGCCACTGAGGGTGCGGGATATGGTGCCGTTGATGATCACGGGACAGCTCCTTTCGTGTTGGCGGACAGCGGGTTAGGCGCTGCGGCGGTAGGCGGCGGGCAGGCTGGTGCGGGTAATGCTCCACGGGGCGGGGTCATAGCCGTGGAGTGCTTGGATCAACATGTTCTGCAGTTCGCGGCAGAACGCGTAGGCCTCGGAGGTTGGCCAGTCCTTGGGGTCGCTGGCCTGGTATTCGTAGCACTGCAACGCCTTGAGGACTTCGACGACCGACCAGCTGGTGTGCAGCGGCCGGCTGTAGCGGTACTCGTAGGGCTCATGGACGGGGTTGTCGAAGTAGCAGTGATTGACTGAGGCGGTGTTGGCGTCGACGAGCATCTGCCCGACCTGGTCGAGGTTGTCGTCGGTGAGTTGGTTGACCCGGATCGGGTTGTCGTAGACCCAGGTGAGGTTGCCGCAGGGCCGGCGAAATCCGTAGCGGCCGGCCCACAGCAGGACATTGATCTGTTCGGCCTCGACGACGTATGCGCTCATGATGTTTTCTCCGTTTCGGATCGTGATGAAGTGCGCTGGTCAGCGCTGGGGTGCGGGCAAGCGGGTGAGGGTGGGCGGTCAACCCCGAAGAGTCCGGCCCGGGTGGGCGCCGGGTTTGCGGCCCGCGCTCGCCGGCGCGCAGCGCCTTTCGGCGAGCTGGCATAGGGCCGAAAAGGTCACTCGGCCTGCGTAGTTCGGGGTGGGCGTGGGTTGACCGGTCGGGCCCCCGGCCGCTTACTGTGAGCACCCTGCTGACGGCTAAGAAGGGTGAGTGGCTACGGATTTCGGCCCCGCAGGGGCCGTTTGGGGGGCGCGCGGGCAGCGCCGCCGCCACCCCAACTTCACCGGACGGAAGAAAAAGGGGGGCCCGGCCAACCCCGTGTAATTGGGGAGCTGGCCGGGCCCGGGCGCCGCGGGAGTCAGGTCAGGCCCGCCGCGCGGATACGTTCGCGGATGGCGCCGAGGTTGATGGTGCGGTCGATGTCGTTGTCGTCGACGTAGAGGGTGGCCCAGTCGTGCCATCCCTCGAGTGCGGTTTCGACGTCGTCGAATAGCACGCCGGGGCGGCTGATGGCGATTTCGTCTCCGTTGTCGGCGCGGTCTGCATCTGCCACGACGGCGACGAGTTGTCCGGTTCCGTCGAAGATGCGTGGATCGTTGCGGGGGGCGAAGTTTCGCCGGAAGCGCAGCTGGCGGGGCTTGCCGTCGGCGGGGTCGATGAAGTCCCATGCGAGCGCGTAGTCGATTTCGGTCATGAGGGTGAGTCCTTTCTGGAAATGGGAGGGGCCGGGCCGACGTCGGACTGTGGGACGCCGGCCCGGCCCCGCTGGGCGACGGGTTAGGCCGCTACCGGGTGGGCGGCGGCGATGTCGGCGAGCGCGGTTTCGAGGTCCTCGTGGGCGAGGGGCGGGTTGGTGTCCAGTGCGACGGTCCACATCGGCTGGTCACCGATTCCGGCGGCCAGGGTGTAGGTGTGGCCGGCGTGGGTGGCGCGGTAGCACCAGTCATGGCCGGGGACTGCGTGGAAGGTGAGGTCGCCGACGCGGACTTTGAGAATGCGGGTGTGCGGCTTGGTGTTGAGGTCCGGTGCGGTCGCTTCGACGGCGGCCATCTGGCCGTGGGTGTCGGTGGCGATCAGGACCAGGCGGTGGCCGTCCTCGCGGGTGTAGTCGTGGACGGTGGTGAGTTCGGCGTCACCGTGGTTGTGAAACTGGATTCGGGTGATGCCGTACTGCTGGTGCTGGATGCGGCCTGCGGCCTCGTCGACGAGGTTGAAAGCGAGGTCGAATTCGTGGTCCATGATGTGTTCTCCGTTCTGTGTGCTGAGTGGTGCGCCGGTCAGCGCTGGGGGAGCGGTTAATCGGGTGAGGGTGGGCGGTCAACCCCGAAGAGTCCGCGCCGAACGCAGCAGGGTTTTTGGCCCGCGCTCGCCGGCGCGCAGCGCCTTGGGCGAGCTGGCATAGGGCCGAAAAGGTCACTCGGCCTGCGTAGTTCGGGGTGGGCGTGGGTTGACCGGTCGGGCCCCCGGCCGATTAGACTGCGACCCCTGCTGACGGCTTAAAGGTGAGGGGCTACCAACCCGGTGGCCACCGTGAGGTGGCCAATGCGGCGGGCGCGCGGGGCGCGCCGCCGCCACCGCAACCGGAAGAAAAAGGGGGGCCCAGCCAACCCCCTAGTGACTGGGGAGCTGGCCGGGCCCCGGAGAGGGTGTTTTCGGCACTAGCCGCCCGCCGCTGTAGTGGCCAGTTCACGACGGGTGGTGTGGTGGTCGGTCAGGCCGAGACGCGCTGCGACGCGGTGCACGGTGCGCGTGGTGGTGTAGAGGCGCCAGGCGATCAGGTCCAGCTCGACGCGTCCGTGCATGCGGCGCACTGCTTCATCGCGTTCGGCTCCGCGCAACCGTAACCGGAGTCCATCCTCGGCGACCTGGACGACGGCGAGTTCGTCGATTTCGGCTTCCTGATCGTGCGAGCCCTGGCCGGCGTCGCCATATGAGGTCAGGGATTGGGCTTCGTCGTGTTCGCTGATGGCCCACGGGTCGATAACTGCGGTCATGGTGTGCTCCGTTCTGGAATGGCGATGATGTGCGCCGGTCGGCGCTGGGGTGCGGGCAAGCGGGTGAGGGTGGGCGGTCAACCCCGAAGAGTCCGGCCCGGGCGGAGCAGGGTTTTCGGCCCGCGCTCGCCGGCGCGCAGCGCCTTGCGGCGAGCTGGCATAGGGCCGAAAAGGTCACTCGGCCTGCGTAGTTCGGGGTGGGGTGGGTTGACCGGTCGGGCCCCCGGCCGCTTACTGTGAGCACCCTGCTGACGGCTAAGAAGGGTGAGTGGCTACGGATTTCGGCCCCGTAGGGGCCGCTTGGGCGGTCGCGCGGGGCGCGCCGCCGCCACCCCAACTTCACCGGAAGAAAAAGGGGGGCCCGGCCAACCCCTGGTGATGGGGAGCTGGCCGGGCCCCAGGAAGAGTGTTGGGCTTCACGCGACGGGATGGGGCAAGTGCTCTTGGACGCGGTGGTCAAGCTTGAGAACGTCGATCATGGCGGGGGTACCGGTGTGGTCGCGACGGACCGCGACGTCGACGCGGTTGATCAGCGAGGCGCAGATGCCAGGGTTACCGCCTTTGAGCGCGAAGACCGCAGCCAAGGTGAGGGCTTCGATACGAGACTGTCCGCTGAGGTGGTCGCCGATGCGGCTCCACAAGAGGGCGGCGCGCAGAGGACGGCCGTCGGCGATCTTGTACAGCAGGGTGGTAAAGCTGTCGTCGACCAACAGAGGGGCGCTGAGCTCGGCGAGGCCGCGGCTAGGGTTGCAACTGCCGTCGACGAGCTCGGTACGAAGATGACCCAGGATCGCGATGCGGTTGTAGCACATGATGATGCTCCGTTCTGTAAATGAGTGGTGCGCTGGTCAGCGCTGGGGTGCGGGCAAGCGGGTGAGGGTGGGCGGTCAACCCCGAAGAGTCCGACCCGGGTGGGCGCCGGGTTTGCGGCCCGCGCTCGCCGGCGCGCAGCGCCTTTCGGCGAGCTGGCATAGGGCCGCCAACAGTCACTCGGTACGGCGGTCCCCGGGGTGGGCGTGGGTTGACCGGTCGGGCCCCCGGCCGCTTACTGTGAGCACCCTGCTGACGGCTAAAGAAGTTGAGGGGCTACGGATTTCGGCCCCGTAGGGGCCGATTGGGCGGTCGCGCGGGGCGCGCCGCCACCCGCTGGGGCAGCCGGAAGAAAAAGGGGCCCGGCCAAGCCCCTAGTGACTGGGGAGCTGGCCGGGCCCCGGAGATTCTGCTGAGGTCAGAACAGCCGGCCCGCCCGGAATGGATCGGTGTGACATGGGCAACCACACCTCCAGGTGAAACCGGGAAGGGACACCTTTAACGTCACCCCGCCCTCTTGGGGTCCGCCGAGGCGATGTGGGCAGTCGTCGTGGCGGCCTTGGTCGCAGGATTTGGTGGAAGCGTTGAAGGGCATATCGACGATGACCTTGACGCCCTTGATCTCGTCGGGATAGGTAATCCAACGAATCCCGTTGACGTAACGGATCTTTGCGTGACGTTTGATGCGTTGCTCGGACTGGACGGTCGAGCCGCACCATTGTTCCCAGTACTCTGAGTCGCTCACCGTGGTTCCTTCCGTCGGGGTTGGTGAGTTCGGGTGCATCAGCGGCCCGGCCAACCCCCATCTGCTGGGAGCTGGCCGGGCGCGCGGGTTAGGCCGCGTGATAGTCCGCGGCTGCGGGATCGGCTTTGTGTTGCTCACCGTCGGCGAAGACGGCGATTGCGACTTGGTGGACCCGCCTGAGGGAGTCGATCATTGACAGGATCGCCGTGCGGTCGCGCAACTGCCAGGTGATCGGACCGGTGTAGACATCCACCCAGTGGACCTTGGCAGTTTTCAGCCTGTTGAGCGCGGATTGCGCGACGACGGCATAGGCCGGCGCGCGGGTCCATTCGATGGCGATCACCGCGCGTGCGGCTGGTCCGTCTGCGGGCGGCGCGCCGGCGGGGATCTCGGCGGGCACGTGGATCATGTGGCCACGGGCGGCGACAAATGCCTCGAGGAGGCCCTGGGCAGTTTGGCAGTTGTAGAGGCTCATGTGGATGCCCTCGGCGGTTATCCCGATTCGGGCATCGGGGGTGCGGGCGTGGTGAACACTGATGTCGGGGTCGAGCTGCCCTTTGACAGACACCGTGGTGTGGGTGATCAGTCCTGCCGGGATGACGTGGGTCGCGGCTGGGAATGTGGTCATGATGGTGTGCTCCGTTCTGGAATGGTGATGACGTGCGCCGGTCGGCGCTGGGGTGCGGGCAAGCGGGTGAGGGTGGGCGGTCAACCCCGAAGAGTCCGGCCCGAGCGGAGCAGGGTTTTCGGCCCGCGCTCGCCGGCGCGCAGCGCCTTTCGGCGAGCTGGCATAGGGTCGAAAAGGTCACTCGGCCTGCGTAGTTCGGGGTGGGCGTGGGTTGACCGGTCGGGCCCCCGGCCGCTTACCGTGAGCACCCCGCTGACGGCTAAAGAAGGTGAGGGGCTACGCGTTTCGGCCCCGCAGGGGCCGCGTCGGCGGTCGCGCGGGGCGCGACCGCCGACACCGTGACCGGAAAACGCGAACGGATGCCGAGCCCTGCCTGCCGGAGGATTGGCGTCAGATTGCGGCGCGACTAAGGTCGCGGCGGCGGCCGCGACGCAGGTAGCCTGAGACGGTGATCGAAACAGCAGTTGAAGCGGCAGTGTTGCAGGAGCTGGTGGAAACGCAACGCGCCCCGGCGCCGGTGATCGACTGGCTGGTCAACGGTCACTGGTCACCGCCCACAATGGTGTGCGATGTGTCCTATCCTCGCGCCGACTACTCGGGGCTGCTGGAGTTCTGACCAAGACGGCCAGGTGCGTTGAGGGCTCGGAGGCCGCTCGATAGCGACGCGAAGCGACCATACTCTTGCCCTGCCGCTGTCGTCTTTTCTCCCAGCCAGATCCCGATAATTTGCGGGAATCCGTGGGCGGTTGACGTCCAGACCGGGCCTCCGGAATCACCGGGGATGCTCGGCGGCATCCCGGTAGTCAGGTATTGATCTTCGCCTTGGCTGGCGGTGATCTGGCCGCATTGCTGACCGCTGGAAACTCCCATACGGCAGACGGTCTCGCCGATTTGGGGCTCGGGGTAGCCATCGATGAAGGGCATGCGGTGGTCGGTGATGAAGGCCGACGCCAATGAGTTCGTGCTGAAGTCGATCAGTGCATAGTCCGCGCCGCCGCTGCGGGGAGGTTCGAACACGCTGCGCACGAAGTCTCCGGTGAGCCCGTTGCGCTTGTCACGCGCATACCCTGCTCTCGAGTCGGCGCGGCAGTGTCCGGCGGTGATGGCGTAGGTGTGCATGTCTGCGCCGGTGTAGACGTATCCGATCGTGCAGAACTGGTTGCGCCCGCCGGGGTTGATGTAGTCGACCTCGTCGCCGGGGCTGACGACGGTCAGGGCGGCGTGTGACGAGGGCGAGCTGGTCAGTGCCAGCGCTGCGGCGGCGGCCAGGCTGGCGACGGTTGCGGCGGATCGGTGGGTTGTGGTGCGCATGGGTCGGTCACCTTTCAGGTTCTAGGCGGCCCGCGTGTGGCGCACGCGGCGTTCGGAGCGCAGTTGCGCGCGCGCGGTCATGCTGTCGATCCAGGCACGGGCGGTGTTGGCCGCGGGCCCAGGCCGGCCGGCGGCGGCGGCGATGGCTGCGGCCGCGCGGTTGGTAATGGCGATCTCGAAACGCGTTGTCATGCAGACTCCTTGAAATCGGGGTGAGTTGGTGGGCGACGGGTACTGCGCCGGTAGTCGACGATGAGCCGCTGTAGAAGCGTTTCGACGGCCTCTGCTGCACGACCTGCCACGGGTGAGCGGTGCTGGTTGCTGTGGTGCTGAAGCTCGTCGTGGGTGTCCTGCACTGCGCGCAGCTGGGCGGCGGCTTCGGCGAGCCAGCGTGCCGCGTTGCGGGCGCTGCCGTGCACCAGGCCGCGCCGGTCATGGTGGGCTCGGGCCTCCTGCAGAGCGGTGTCGAAACGATCGGCGGCCCAGCGGGCCTTGGCGGCCGCGGCCAAGGCGTATAGCTCGGCCGGAGTGATGATCGTGAAACCGCCGAAGAGGTCGCTGCGCTCCCACAGGCCGGAGTTGACGTGATCAGTGACGTCGGCTTTGTCGACCTCGATGGCCGGCGTGAGGAGGACCACCTGGGCGGCCCTGCCCTGCAGGCGTTCATGCAGGTTGATCGCGCGTTGATATCCGGCGAGATCCCGGTCGGCCACGATGGCGACGTTGACTCCGGCGAATGCGTCGATGAGCTCGGCGGGGAAGTTGGCGGCCCCTTGGGCGTTGGTGGTGGCCAAGCGACCCAGCGCGGTCAGGGTGTCGGCGTCCTTCTCACCTTCGGTGACCCACACCCATGCGCCGGTCTTGGCCGCGTGCTGAATTGCATTGGGGCGGTAGAGCACCGGGGTGAATCCGTGCGGCTTGCGATATACCCATTGGCGCCCGTCACGGTAGCGCTGCCGGAACTGCTTGTGGGGGCGCCCGGTGCATGTGCATTCTTCGCGAATGACCTGCTGCACTGGTTCGTCGGACAGGGTCAGGTAGGTGTAGACCCGGACCCTGCGCCACCGGTGCTCGACGTGTTCGCGGGACGCGGTGATCCGCGCGGGCAACGGCCCTAATCCGCGAGCTCGGCGGGGCGCCTTCGGTTGTGCAGCGCGGGTCGCGCTGTGACGGGTTGTGGGAGCGGGGTTGTCGAACAGATCGGCCAGGCGCAGACCGAGAGCACCGGCGATCTCGGCAGCAGGGGCCTGGCAGCTAAAGCAGTGCAGCAGCACCGCTCCGCCTGCCCCGGCGCGGGTGTTGTCGCGCCACCCCACCGACAGTGAGGGGGAGTGGTCGGTGTGCAGGGGGCAGCTGGCCATAAAGGCGTCACCGCCGCGCGGCCGGATGGTCTGCCCGGCCACCTGCAGAGCATCCCGCACCTGGTCCAAAGCGCTTCCGGGGCACCGGGTCTGCGCTGGGCTGGCCATCACGGAGTCTCCTTGTCGATGACCGTGTGCACCACGGCGTAGGCCGCGCGGGTGTGGCGAATGCTGTCGTCGAGGAAGGTGGCGACATCGCGGCCGTCGCGGCCGTCGACGAACTCGACGTCGTAGATGGTGTTACCGCGCAACCGGTCCAAACTGTCTGCGGCCTGTTGCAGGGCCTTCACGGCGTCGGCCAAATGGTTGAGTAAGTGGCTTCGCGTTTCCGCGATGCGCTCAATGCTGTCCAGTTCGGCGAACTCGGCGACTGCTTGCTCGAGGGCGGCGTCGGTGTACATCGGGTGGGTCCTTTCCAATCAACGGGTCTAGGCGGCGGTCAAGCGGGCGACGCGATCCGGACGGAAACCCGACCAGTGCTCCGTGGGGGAGACGTAGACGACGGGCGCGCCCAGGTATCCCAGGCTCATCACGTATTCGCGGGCCTCGGGATTTTCAGTGACATCGATTTTCTGGTATTTGATGCCCTGATTGTCGAGCGCCTTGAATGTAGCGGTGCATTGGACGCAGGCCGGTTTCGTGTAAACCGTGATTTGAGACATTAGTCGCCTCCTTCGTAAATGGCTGGTGCTGCGTTTCGATAATCAAATATTACTGTCGTGAGTGGCCCTATGCCATAGTCGCGCAAAAGAAATCCAGGCAATTGTGGATTGTTCTCCACAACGATTGGACGCCGGGCATAACCTCCCCCTCCCTGCGACGGTCGCCGAGATGAACGCAGGCCATACCTGCTGTCAGACCGCGCATTTCGTACCTCTCGCCAGGCAGGAAGGCGAGGCTGCGGGCCAGGCAACTGCACCGGGGATTCACGCTGATTCTCGGTACACGCGACTTGGCGGTAAATGACGCACATATGCACTTATTAAATCCCTTTCTATCCCATTCCGTCATTAACCCAGCCCCAGGCGGTCAGGCGATACACGCCCACTGGCAGCACCTACTTGCATGTCATTTTGTTGTCATTGCTGCCATTCTTTTCGTCACTCTGGCATTCACGATTTAAACCGGCCAGAGGGCCGTGGAGTGCAAGGCCCGGGCGTGAAGTTTTCCCAGCGAGCCTCAGCGAGCGGCTCGGGGAAACGTTCACGAGCCACCGGCCCGCGGCAACGCAGAGGCCGGGCGCCTTGCAGGTAGCGGCCCGGCCGGTGACAATCGGATGGCCAGAGGGCGCAACATGTTTCACGCCAGCAACTGGAAAGTTCCCCCGCCGCTGTAGGTTCTCATTTTGCATGGCGAACTTCTCACAGGAATGGCGAACGCTTGGCGAATCCGTCATGAAGTTGAGAAAGTAGTTAGTCGCGCTAGTTGGTGCACCGCGCTTATTAACACTGTTTTCGCGCCAAAACCCGCAGAAGGTGAGACGCTGGGGTGTCGCGGTTAACCGCGTGGTGTGGTGATGTCGGAATCAGTCAGGGTTGATTTGAGTTCCGCGGCCGTTGCGTATCGGTCTGCGGCGGGGGAGCAACGGTGTGTGCCGGCTGGTGAGGTGTCGCCGGCAGCATTGTTTCGCGCAGCGCCGTGGCGCACGTTCCGCTGGTATTTCGGGCAGCGTCACTACTCGGGCACGTATTGGTCGGCGACTGAGCGCGATCACGTCATTTACGAGTCGCGCCTCGAGCTGGCGAACCTTATCCTGGCGGATTTTGATGTGACTGTGCATCGCATTGTGGCGCAGCCTTTTCGATTGACCGCCGAGGTCGACGGGCAGGAACGGCGCCACATTTTGGATTACCTTTGGGACAGCGACGAAGGACCGGTTGTGGTGGACGTCGTGCGCTCCGAAAGGGTGACTAATCCACGGATCGTGAGGTTGTGCGCGTGGACGAAGGACATCGTCGAATCGTTGGGCTGGTCCTACTTGGTGGTGAATGAGCCGGTCGCCGTGCGCCTCGCCAACGTGCGTTTCCTGGCGGGCTATCGGCGCGAGTGGCTCATAAACCAGGACGTTCTAGCTGAATTGCGTTGTCGGCGGGCAGATCTCGCCGGTCGATCCATCGACGAGGCTGAAAAGCTCATCGAGGGACACCCGCGACCACTGGTCCGTTCGGCGTTGCTGAGCATGCTGTGGCGCCACGAGCTCGAGGTAAACCTAGATGTTCGGCTTGAACGATCAACAGTGCTTGAGTGGGCATCGTGAAGCCCGCCGCTGTGCGCATAGGTGTGGGCACGCAATTCATCTATGACGGGGAGGTCCTGGAAGTCATCGAGATGCATCCGGTCGCCGGCATGCCGGAGGTCCTTGCGAGAGAGCTGCGACGGGACACGGTGCACCGTTTCGCGCTCGATGAAGTGAGACCCTCTCAGAGATGCCGTCTCTTGAGCGACGACCTCGACATCGAAATCACCGGCTCCACCGAATACCCGCCATCGGTTAAATGGGCCGCGGTGTCCGAGCAAGCGCGCTGCGATGCACGTGATCGCGCAGCACACGTGCGCGAGGTTGTGACGGGTTATCGATCCGGTTCCGCTGCAACGGCGCTACCGCACGAACCGCGGTCTGCTTACAAAAGCGCCAATCCGCGGATGAAACGTCTCGCCGTCAAGGCGAACGAGCTGGGCATCGGACGGCGTACGATCGAGCGCTGGGTTAGCGCCTATGAAGCCGAGGGCGAGGTCGGATTGCTGTCGGCGAAGGCGATTCATTCTGCTCTGGGCAGCAACAAGTTCGCGTTATTCGAACAGACCGCATCAGACATCATGCGCGAATACACGGACTTGTCGAAGCCGACGATGGACCTGATCATCAACCACGCCGAAGCACGATTGAACGCCACCTACGGTAAGGGTGTCGTGCGGTTGCCCTCACCAGCTACGGCGTATCGAATCTTGCGACGGCTTGAGCTGACCCAACCACTGTTTCGGCCGAGCACCAAGCGCATCCGTGACATCGCGGCCCGCCCGGATCGGCCGTACGGACAGTTGCACCCTTCCCGGCCGGGCGAGTACCTGCTGATGGACACCACACCGCTTGACGTGTACGCCATGGATCCACACACCCTGAAATGGGTAGGTGTGGAACTCACCGTGTCGATGGACTGGTACTCGCGGTGCATCACCGGTATGCGATTGAGCCCGACGACGAAGTCGATCGATGTCGCTGCAGTCCTTTATCAATCATTTCGCCCAGCGCCGGCCGGTGCGGACTGGCCCGCTGAGGCCGTGTGGCCACCGCACGGTGTGCCACGATCAGTGCTGGTCGAAGACGAAGCGCTTCACTGCAAAAGCGTGTTCGCGGCGGCGCCCGCAATCGTGCCGGAGACACTGGTCGTTGATCACGGCAAGATCTACGTCTCAGAGCAAGTGGCGAGCACCTGCCGGCAACTTGGCATCTCGATCCAACCCGCACGTGTGCGTGTCGCGTACGACAAAGGCCCCGTGGAGCGGTTCTTTCTGACCGTCCGTCAAAGGTTCTTGCAGGAGCTGCCTGGCTACAAGGGCCCTGATGTGTACTCCCGCGGCGCCGCTCCAGAACGAGAGGCCTTCTTCTTCATCGACGAGTTGGAGGCACTACTTCGTGAATGGATAGCCGTCTGCTACCACAATAAGCCGCACGACGGTGGGTCGTGTCCCTGCCGCGGTGTAAAAGAATCCGGACGTAGGTTCCCTCGAAGACCGGCAAGTCTGATGGAAG
>NZ_LQPH01000136.1 GCF_002102255.1 Mycobacterium nebraskense | reverse complement strand
TGGGCTACATGTAGTCAGTAGACAACCCAAAACCGCAGGTCAACACCCACCCGTCAACACATCAGGGGGAACTTCGGGCTAGCGGGCGACGCCACCAACGGAGAATGCGACGTTTCGACCCACGCCGCCATCATCACCGGCCGCGCCGGGCGTGGTCCACCGCACGCGCGCGGTCCCGGTGACGTGCAGAGCGGCACCGGTATCGAAATCGATGAACAGCAAAGCGGCCTCGTCGTCGACGGCCAGGTTGCCGTAGCTGTTGAACATGTTGTTCCCCGGAAAATCCGGCCACCACAATCGGTTCGGGGAGTCGACTCGGACGAATCCGGGTGGACCGCCGCGGTGTGATGCATCGCTACCGCGGGTGGGATGGCTGGTGCCCAGGAAGAAGGTGTCGGAGGATGCAATCAATGCTTGATCGGAGGGGTCCAGCAGTGTTGTGCGCCGTTGTGACGCAGGGGCGGCCAGCCCGGCTGCATCGATGGCGCGACGGTGAATGTACTTGGGGCAGTTGCCGTATGACTGGTCGACGCGCACGGTCATACCCCGGTGGTCGGCACTGACGAGCTCGCCGTTGACCCGCAGCCTGCGCCGTGTGGCGAAGTCGATCGCGATGAGTCCCACCTGTTGACCCCCCGGGATCGAGTGCAGGGGATCGCCGTCACGGGGCAAGGCCGACACGTGCAAGATGTCATCTTGTCCGTGGAGGAACCCCGGTGGCGCGGCCAACGGCGAGATCCAGAGGACTCCGTCATGGTCGCGTCCGGTCAGCGCGGCGAACCGCTGTGACGCGAGAAACCGTGCGGCGCCGGGGGACAGACCCGACGCGTCGAGCATGCCCTCGAGCCGCCTGGCCTCGGCTTCGACGCCCGCTCGGCGCTGCGTTGCGGCCTCGCCCTCATGGAAGCCCGACGCGCTCATACGAGCCGTAACAACGCCGCCACGGCAAAGCTTCCGCTCGGTGCGGGAGAGACGAGAAGCCGGCACTCCCGCGGGCGTCGTTCCTAGGCGACCGACACGATGCGGGCGACCAGCTTGCCGCCACGGATGACCTCGATCGTCTGCCCGGCCGCGACCTCGTCGAAATAGCGCCCCGCGCGCTTTCTTAGCTCGTCAAGCTCGATCCCGCCGCTTGGGTCGGCCGGAATCGGGGTCCGCTCCGCGTCGCCGGCGGGCACGATCCGCGCTAGTAATCGGCCACCGCGAACAACGCTGAGCGTCTCCCCGGCCGCGACCCGGTCGAAGCACCGCCCGGCACGTGTTCGCAGCTCGTCGAGCCCGACCCACCCGCCGGCGTCCGATGCCACCGGTTCGACGGATCGCGCCGGAATCGGAGCGACCCTCCAGTCACCGACGGACACGATCCGGGCCACCAGCTTGCCGCGACGGACGACGTCGATGTTCTCCCCGGCGGCAACCCGCTCGAGATACGTGCACGCGTTACTCCGAAGTTGGCCTAGACCAATCGTTTCCCGCATTTCGCTCCGGTCGCGGTGGTCACCGACGGGCCGCGGCGATGTTGAACCAACGGAGCCGGCTCGACTCAGCCGCGCGGTGCCAGCATGTCCTTCCATCCGTCGTCTCCTGTCTTACTCGAATTCTCGACCGTGTACTTGGCGCCGTCGGGTCCCACCAATTCACCGCTCTGGGGAAGGTAAACGGCCGGGGGAGGGCCGCCGGGCGTGTAAACGCACGGATTGGGTTGCTGCCCATTGCATTCGACGGTTCCCGATCCCGGCCGTGACAAGGGATCGCTGGTCGGGGGCGGCGTCCCCGCCACCCTGTCGGAGGGTGCCGGGTTGAGGCCGTTGTTGACCGACGGCGCGGGTATCACCTGACCCGGTTTCACGGGCTGGTCGCAGCGCGCGGCGGGCGCCGGGCAGGTCACGATCTGGTTGGGGTCGCCGTACCAGGGGTTGGTGCCCAACGGAACGTATGGTTTGGGGTCGCGGCACTCCCGTGGCGTCGCGGCGCGTTTACCGGGGACATCGACACACGGAAGGTTGCGTGCGCCGCGCACGGCGTTGGCGGGAGTGTCCTGCGGGATCTTGCAATAGGTTCCGGACGGCATCGGCGCCAGGCTGGTGTCCGCGGGAGACCGCCACTGAGATGCCTGGAGAAATCCGGTCAGGCACGGCGGGGGCTGGTTGATCGTCAGCGAGGTACCGAGCGACGCGTAGCCCGGGAAAGCCGCCGTGACTGTCTGGCCTTCCGAGGCGCCCTGCGGATAGGCAACCAGCAGTTGCTCGACGCCCTTGTGGTAGCGCTTGAGCATGTCCAGCACGATCTCGAGATTCGCCAGTGTCTGCGGCAGCGACTCACGGACGTCGCTGAACACCTCGTTGACCTGATCGGCGGTCGGCGCCGCTTGGGTCAGGATGCTCTGCACGTGCTGGTCGTTTTCCGCACTCTGCGCGGCCAGGATGTTCAGGTTGTGCGACCAGCGCTCGATCGAGTCACCGGAGTCGACCTGGCTGTCGATGATCGGCCCGGAGTTTTGGATGATGTCGTTCACGTCGGAGATGTTGGTCTTGAAGTCACCGGCGATCGCCTGCGTTGCGTCCACCAGTCGCTGCAGCGCGGGGCCCAATCCGCCGACCGCTTGGGCTGTTTCGTCGAGTAGCGAGGCGATCTTGTCCTTGGGCAGCACCGCCAGCCCGCGGTTGGCTGCGTCCAGCGCCGGCCCGATCTCGGTGGGCACCGTGCCCTTGGTGATGGTCTGTCCCGGCGAGAAGTATTGGCGAGGGTTGCCCACCGACACCAGATCCACATACTGCTCACCGACCGCCGACACCGAATGCACGTTCGCCGACGCGTCAATCGGGATCTTGTAGCTGTCGCCGATGCTCATGGTCACCCGCGCGCCCGTGGTGGTCGGCTCGACGGCGGTGACCGTGCCGATAGTTTCACCGCGATAAGTGACGTTGGACGTCTTGTACAGACCGCCCGACGCGGGCAGGTCCGCCTTCAGCGTGTACTGGCCGATCCCTGCCGCAGTGGGAATCTGCAGGTAGTACCAGCCCAGCGCAACCGCCGTGATCGCGGTCAGGATGCTAAACATGACCAGTTGGCGCTTGATGAAGCGGGTCAGCATTGCCTGTCCGCCCTTTCGACCAGCGGGCCACCCGGGGCGTCGTTGGGGTTCGGCGTGTACCGGACGTCGGGGATCATCGTTTCGGGGTCGCGGCCCCACGATTGCTCGAGCGCGCGCAGCGCTCCGGAGAATCCGGTCCCGGTGAGGACCGCGTTGTCGACAGCGCTCATGGTCAGGTCGAGCGTCAGCGACAGGTTGAAGTAGTCACCGCGGAACGCCTTGGGCACGGCGTCGATATCGAACGGCCGGACCAGGATCAGCTTGAGTGCGCGAATCAGATACGGCGAGGCACGGCCGAGTTCCCGCAGCGGGCACTGCAGCGACAGCAGGTCCTGGTGGAGGTCACCCCGCGAGGCCGACAGGTATTGGTCGGCAAGCTGGCTGAGCCGTCCCGTCGCGTCGACCGCGTCGATCAGAAGGTTCTGTTTGTCGGCGAAATGCTTGAGTAGCGGCGGGAATTCGGTGAGGACCCGGTCCAAGACGTCCGAGCGGGGACCCACGTACGCCAACAGCCGGTTGGTGGAATCGATGGCGCGGGTGATGTCAGCGCGTTGCTCGTTGAGTCGGGCGGTGAAGGTGTCCAGCTTGCCGAGGAAGGCACGAATCTGTTCGGCCCGACCGTTCACGATGTTGTAGACCTCGTTCTGCAGCACTTCGAGGTTCGGGATGCCTCCACCGCGTAGCACGATGGCGAGACTTGCCAGCGTCTGCTCGGTCGTGGGGTAAGTGGACGCATTCTTCAGCGGGATGGTGTCGCCGTCCCTCAGTGGTTCCGGGGACGGGTTGGGTGGCGCGGCCAGCTCCACATGCTGAGAACCCAGGAGGCTGGTCTGCCCGATCTTGGCGGTCGCGTTCTTGGGCAACTTGACGTTCTTACCCAGGCGTAACGTCAGCGTCGCGACCCAGTTTTTCAGTGCGATCGCGCGCACCGTGCCGACAAAGACGTCGGCCACCCGCACGCGGCTGTTGTCGTTCAGCGCCAGTGTGTCGGGAATCTGCACGTAGACGGTGTAGGAGCCGGGCCCGGAGCCCGGGCCACCGGGCATCGGCACATTCGCGATTCCGTGCCACTTCGCGCACGACGTCAGCACCGCCGCGGCGCTCAATATCGCCAGCCCCTTCCAGGCCCGGTGCCGGACCCGAATAGCCAAGGCGCGCATCACGATCCCGGTCCTGTCGACGCGGCCACCGGTGTCGGCGCGACCGGACCGGGGACCACACCCGGTCCCGGTGGCGGGGGTGGGATCGGCACCTGTGGGGCCTGCAAGCCGATGGGCGGCAAAACCGGGTTCTCGTCGTAGGCGTTCGGCGGTCCTGGCGGGGTCTGCAGCCCTGGCGGCGGGGGTGCCGTGTCCGGGCCGCCCATCAGTTCGGCCAGAGATTCGGGGGTCAACAGGCCGCCGGTGATCGGCCCCACCTGTGTGCCCTGCATTCCCGGCGCGACAACCCAGCCGGGCTGGGTGTTGCGGTGCGACAGCGGGGTGTCGGGCACCCAGATCCCGGGCACCGTGGTGTCCTTGTACCCGTTCGGCGGCTGCAGCCGGGGCTCGGAGTAAGCGACTTCCTTGGGTAGCGCCTCGGCGGTGCTGAACACGTTCAGCCCGAACGGCAAGTAGTTGAACTTGATCGCATCGAGGATTGGTGCCAGGTATTGCGCACACAGTTCGGCGGAATCCTGATAGCCCAGCCGGCTACCGGCCTGAATCATGCTGCAGACGAACTGCATTGGGTTTGCGAAGTTCGGGATCGCCGGAATGGACATGACGGCGCCGTGCGACGGATGATAAATCTGGCTGAGGTTCGTCTCCAGCGTCGGCAGGACGTGCAGAGCCGTCTCCAAACCGTTCAGCGGATCGGGTTGGACCAGCGTGGTGGTCAGGTTGGCGAGGTTGTCGACGTCGTGCGCGAGCACCTCGCGGTTCTTGGCCAAGAACGGGCGCAGCGTGGAGAGCAGGCTGTCGAACTGCTGTATCGCATTGGCGAGGTCCCGGTCGGACCCGGTCAACTTGTCGGTGAACTGGGCCAGGTTCTTGTTCAGCGCGACGAATTGCTGGTCGTCTTTGTGCAGGGCGTTGACGAACTGGGCCAGGCTGCGCACCACCGCGAAGAAGTCGCCGCGGCCCTCGTTCAGCGCGGTGAACGACCGCGACAGGCTGTCCAGCGTGGTGTTGATCTGCTTGCCCTTGCCGGCCAGCCCGTCCGCGAACGACTCGATGGCCTCACCGAACGGACCCTTGGGTTGCTCGGGTGTCGGGCCGAGTTTGGAGATGACGTTGGCGACGCTTTCGCGCAGTTCGTCCCACTCCGTCGGCACCTGGGTGCGCTCGATGGGGATCACCGCGTTATCGGCCATTACCGGACCGCCCTTGTAGGGCGGCTCCAGTTGAATGCTGCGCGATGCCACCAGCGTCGGGTTCACGACCACGGCGGACGCGTTGGCGGGCACCTTGTACTTGTTCTTGTAGTGAAACGTCACCTTCATCTTGTCGCCGGCCGGTTCGATCTTGTCGACTGCACCCACCCGAACGCCCATGATCTGGACTTTGTCCCCGGAATAGAGCGCGTTCGCCGCGGGGAGGTAAGCGACCACGGTGTTGGTGGTCAACTTCTGGTAGAGCCGTAAGCCGACGTACCCGGCGACCAGGACCACCAGCACCACTAGCACTCCGATGACCGTCCGCGGCCGCGGTTTGCGAATCTGGAAGACGCTGCTCAATTCTGGCTACCTCCCGTGATACCGCTGCCTCCCGCGCCGCCGGGGTTGATGAACGGCGCCGGCAACTGCTGCCCGGGTCCTGGCGGCGCGGGCGGCCCCGGCGGCAGCCCCGGCGCGAACGTCGACGGTGGGGGGGTGGGGCCGGCGGGTTGCAGGTTCTCGGTGCGCGCGCCCGGCGGTGCCTGCGCCGGCAGCGGCACCGGTATGCCCGGGACGTCCGGCGGCGGGTCGCCCGGCCGCCCGGCGATCGGGATTCCCGGTGTCGGTGGCAGGCCGTTCGGGTTCGGCGGCGAAGTCGCGACGTCGATCGGTGCCGGGAAGCTGCCGCCGAACGGGCCGACGCCCACGCCCGCGCACGGCAGCGGATTCCCCGGCCGCGGCAGCGCGTCGGCCGGCGGGGCGTACGAACACGCCGTTCCGGGCGGGACGGCCGGTCCCGGATGATCCGGGGTGCCTTCCAGCACCGGAGGTGCGGGCGGCGGTGCCCCGTTGGGGAACCGGGTGCCGTTGGGGTCGGGCCAGCGGAATTCGGGAAGCCCGGCGCTGCGCCAGAAGTCCTCCGGGTCGATACCGCGCTTCTTGAAGGCGGCGTCCACCCACGGCTGCAAGATCCAGTACGGCAGCAGGTTTGACAGGACTATCTTGAAGTACGGTCCCGACGCGACGGATTCCCCTAGCGATGCGGCGAATTGGCTGACATACGTGAGGGTCTGAGCCAGGTCGTCTTTGCGCGCCACCAGCACGTCACTGATGGCACGCAACTGCTCCAGCACGGGATTGAGGTTCGGGTTGTCGTTGATGAACCCCTGCACCTCGGCCGAGAAGGCGGAAATGTTTTGCAGCAGAGCGCCGATGGCGCGGCCACGCTCGTTGAACGCGGCCAGCAGCGTCTTCGCGTTGACCAACAACCGGTTGATTTGTTCGCTGCGGTCACCGAGCACACTGGCCACCTGGTGGGCCTGGGCGAGTAGGTGCTTGATCTGTTCGTCGCGTTTACCGATGGTGTCGGAGAATTTCGTCAGACCGTCGAGTGCGGCACTCAGATGCGGGTAGGTCTGATCGACGGTCTGCGACAAGACATTCAGCGACTGCTTGACGGTGTCTATGTTCCAGCCGGTGGCGGCCTTGGTGATGTCGAAGTTCGCTTCGTAGAGCTGATAGGGCGTGGTGCTTTGGCCCAGCGGCAACACATCCCCGGGCCGCAACTTCTGGGTTCCCCGCGGCTCGATCTCAAGCACCTTCTTACCCAGGATGGTGTCGGTCTTGATCGCGAGGCGGCTCTCGGTGCCGATGGTGTTGCCGCCAATGGAGAACTTGATGAGGACGTGGTCGCCGTCGATATCGAACGCCTCGACCCTGCCGACATTCACGCCGGAGATGCGCACCTTGTCGCCCTTGTTGAGTTGACCGGTGTCGGTGAACTGCCCGTAGTAGATCGGACTGGCGAACATCATCGGAATACTGGTGAAGCTTTGGCCGACGGCGACCACGAGCACCAGCACGGTGATGCCCATAAGCCCGACCCTGTTGCGGTTGAATTCCGTCAGCGTTCTCATTGGGGCGTGCACCTGCCGGTGGGCTGCTGCCAGATCCGAACCGTGCGTACCGGGCCCCCGGCCTGCAGTCCGTTCCACTTGATCGTGAGGTCGCAGACGTAGAAGTTGACCCAGTCTCCGTAGAGCCCGATGCTGCGTCCGATCAGGTTGAGCGCGGTCGGCGTCTTGTGGATCAGATCGCCGAGCTGATCGCGTTGGTCGACGAGCGGCTGCTGAAGAGCCTGCAGGTAGTTGATCGCCTTGTGCAGCAGAGCGCGGTTGTCCGCGAGCAGGTCGGCCACCGTTCCGGCGGCGTTGCTGATGTTCGCGGTGCCGGCGGCCAGCGGGTCGGCGTGGTTTTGCAGCCCGGTGATCAATCGCTCGAAGTTGTCGACGGTCTGGTCGAACTCCTTGCGATGCCTGACCGTGGTGTCGAGCACGGTGTTGAGGTTCTTGATCACCTCGCCGATCGCCTGGTCGCGTTCAGCGATGTGCGCGGTCAGCTGCGCGGTCTGGTCGAGGATGTCGTTGATGGTGCCGCCCTGACCCTGAAACACGGTGATGATGGCCGACGCGATGGTGTTGACCTTTTCCGGATCGAGCGCCCGGAACAGAGGCTTGAAACCACCGAGCAGGGCGTCGAGATCCAGCGCCGGTGAAGTTCGGGACAGCGGGATGGAGCCGCCCGGCGGCAGTACCCGGTCAGCACCCTCGCCCTCGCCGCGCTTGAGCTCCAGGTAGCGGTCGGCGAACAGGTTGAGATAGCGGATCTGCGCGGTCGTCGACTGGTAGAGCGGTATCGAGCGGTCGACGTCGAAGTCCACCAGGACCCGCTGACCGCCGTTGATCAGCCGCACCGATTTGACCTTGCCGATCTCCACTCCGGCGGCGCGGACGAACTGGCCGTTCTTCAGCCCGGTGGTGTTCCTGAACTCCGCGGAATAGCTGTTGGTGCTGTTGAACCGCATCTGAGCGAACACCACGACGATCGACACGGTGATCAGCAGCAGCACCAGCGAGACGATGCCGAGCTTGATAGCGGAGCCGGTGATTTTCATGGGTTGATCGTGTTGTCCCCGACCTGGCGGCCCCACACGTACTCGATTGCGTACGGTGAGCCGGTATCTAGGTGGTTGTACGGCGCGAGGCTGGCGCCGGTGTCCACCACCAGACTCGGCGCGGGCCACAGGTCATGCGTGACCGCCTGCCAGCAACCCGGCGCACCCCCCGGCCCGCCGTGGGCGTTCACCCGCGGCAAATTGTCCGGATACACAAAGGGATTCGGCGCCCCGCCAACCAGCCCGGCCAGCCCGAGGAGCCCCAGTGTGGCCGCCGTGCCGGCCAACCCCGGGAGCGTGAGGATCCCTCCCAACCCTGACGTCAGCTCGGTCATGGTTTTCAGCGAATAGCCGTTGCCGCCGCCCGTCGTCTCGTAGGCATGGGGTTCTTCGTCGTAGTAATTGCGGATGGTGCAGAAGATCTCGGGGCTGTAGGTGTCGAGCAGTCCGGCGGTGGGCACCAGATCGGCGGCCCCGCGCTGCAGGTAGGGCCCGCCGCGGGCGAAGATGTCTGCGCCGGTGTTGCCCAACCCGGCCGCGGCCAGCAACGCGGCATCCAGGTCGCTTTCCTGCCGGTGCACCGTGCGCGCCGTGATCACCGCGTTGTTGAGGGAGTCAAACAGATCCGGCGCGGCCTTGGCGTAGATGTCGCCCAGGGCGGCCAGCTGCTGAAAGTCATGCCGGATCTGCGGCATTTGCGGGTTGAGGTCGTCGAGGATGGCGTTGGCGTTGACGATCGACTGCCCGAACTTGTCGCCCAACCCGGTCAACGCCTGCGCGGCTGCGGCCAGCGTCAGGTTCACCTTGACCGGATCCAGCTTCTCCGTGATCGCGGTAAGCGTCTCGAAGAGCGTATTGAACTCGGTTGTCACCGACCTCGCGTCAATCACGTGCTGCGGCGTGATGCGTTGCGGTGTCGGCTTTTTGGGCGAGGTCAGCGAGACATACTTGTTGCCGAACACCGTGGTCGCCTTGATATTGGCATCCACGTTGGCCGGAATCAGCTCGATGTACTTCGGATTCACGTTCAAGACGAACTTGGCCGCCGGTGTGCCGTCACGCTCGACTTCCGAAATGCTGGCCACCCGTCCGATTTCCACGCCGTTGTAGGTGACCTTCGACCCCGGATCCATCACCAAACCGGCCCGGGGAGCCAACATCGTCAAGCGTGTCGTCGGCGAGAGCTCACCCCGAAACTGCAGCCACACGAACCCCAACACCGCCGCGAAGACCATCACGAACACCAACGCCGCCGTCCGGTACGGCGGAATGCGTTGCGGGTTCTCCTTCACCGGGGTCGTCATGGCGGCTACACGGTGAGGTTGAAGTTGGGGGTTTTGCCGTAGACCGCCATCGCGGTCAGTACAACGACCACAACGATCGTGATCAACGACAGCCGCATCGACCGGCCGACCGCTTCACCGACGCCGACCGGCCCGCCGGTGGCGGTGTAGCCGTAGTAGCAGTGGGTGGTCATCACGACCACCGCAACCAGGATCACCTCCGCGAATGACCAGGCCACGTCGTTGAGGCGCAGGAATGTGTGGAAGTAGTGGTTGTACGTGCCGATGGACTGCCCGTAGAACAAAACCGTGGTGACCTGCTGGGAGAGGAAGGCCATGGTCATCGCCAACCCGTAGAGCGGGAGGATGACGATCAGCCCCGCCACCACCCGGGTGGATGCCAGGTAGGGGACCGACCGGATACTCATCACCTCGAGCGCGTCGATCTCCTCGCTGATGCGCATGGCGCCCAGTTCGGCGGTCGCGCCGGCACCGACTGTTGCGGCGAGCGCCTGGCCGGCGGCCACCGGCGCCACGAACCGCACATTGACCAGGGCGGCCAAAAATCCGGTGAATGCCTCGACACCGATGTTGCCCAGGGTCGCGTAGCCCTGGATGGCGACCAGCGAGCCGGCGGACAGGGTGATGAAGCCGACGATGGCGGCGGTGCCACCGACCACGGCCATCGCGCCGGTGCCCATGCCCATCTGGGCAATCAGCCGCAGCAGCTCTTTGCGGTATTGGCTCAGGGCGAAGGGGATCTGCCCGACTGCGGTCAGTGCGAACCAGACCATCTGCCCGACCTCGACCAGTGGTCGGGACGGGACGTCCCCGTATCGAATCAGGACGGCGGAAGTCTGTGGGAAGCGGACGCGTAGTGCTGCAACCGTGGCCACGTCAGCGCCCCGTTCCGAACCGGACACCGATGGTGGTCAGCGCCGCGTTGACCGCGAAAAGCGCGATGAAGCAGAGCACCACCGTCTCGTTGACGGCAGTGCCCAAACCTTTGGACCCGCCGCGGACGATCAGCCCGCGGTAACACCCGACCAGGCCGGCGATCAGCCCGAACGTCGCGGCCTTGACAAACGCGATCACCACCTCGGGCAGGCCGGTGAGCGCCGTCAACGTGGAGAGGTAGGCACCGCTCGAGACGTTCTGCAGGTACACGCTGAAGAGGTAGCCACCCCCGAGGCCGACGGCGACCACCAGGCCGTTGAGCAGCACCGCGACGAGTGTCGAGGCGACGACGCGGGGCACCACCAGCCGATGGATCGGGTCGATGCCGAGCACCTCGAGCGCATCGATTTCTTCGCGGATGGTGCGCGCGCCGAGGTCGGCGCAGATGGCGGTGCCGCCCGCGCCGGCGACCACCAGCACCGTCACGATCGGGCCGAGCTGGGTGACCGCGCCGATCGCGGCACCGGCACCGGAGACGTCGGCGGCGCCGATCTCGGCCAGCAGGAGGTTGAGCGTGAAGATGAGCAGCACGGTTTCCGGGATGGACACCGCGATGGTGGGCAGCAGCGATACCCGCATGAGGAACCAGCCATTCCAGATGAACTCGCGCCACTCGAACGGCTGCCTGAGCGCTTTACCGGTCAGCACGCACATCCGGAAGAATCCGCCGGCCACTTCGGTGCCGGGCCGAATCCTTCTGCCCACTTTGCTGGCAACCAGGTGCGAGCTAGTCATCCGCGCCGCCCCTGACGTGACCGCGCAACCGGTCGCAAGGTCTGCACTGATTCTTCAAGCGGGCCACACACGGTCGTGGGACGAAGGTCGCCAGCGTGAACGTGACCGCGATTCGCGCACCGATCCGTCGAATGGATGGACACCGAAAAACAATGCACCACTGGAACTCTCGGCTGCTGAAGGGGCGAAGACGAATTCAGGCTTCTTCCCTGGCGGCTTCGCTGTGACGACGTGCGGTGTTTCCCGCAGCATGCCGCATCCCCTCGTTTCCGACGCCGGTCGACCAAGCGATCCCCCCGACCGGCACTTTGCGGCCGTGCCCTCAGCTCCATGCCGCCCTCGTTTGCGCCACGCAGCCACTATTGCATTAGACCGTACGGTCAGTCAATAACCGCCACGCCGGTTAGGACCGCACCACCAAACCGCCCGGACGTCGTCTCACGCTGCGCTAGAGTTGTTCGGCTTACTATCAGGCGTTTTGGGCTGTCGGGCGTGGTCCGCCGCAGATCTGGCAACCCGTGGGCAAGGAACGACCCGTCGCGCTTAACCGACCCTGCGTACAGTGACGCGGCGTGCGCTCTGGTGCTTGACTTCGGCCGGCTAAGAACGGCTCAGCACATCAGACAGCAACTGCTTGGAGCTAAATGCCTTTCCGTACAGGGGATTCAATGCAATGCGGTCAATCAGTCGGACCCGTGACGGCGGCGAGGCATTCGCGCACCACGGAGACGACGTGCGCGGATGGGTTCGCCCACTTGCTGAGCCCCAGCCGGTCGAGTAGCAGTCCTCCGAGGAACACGTCGACGAATGCGGCCCCGACTTGTTCGGGCGTCCTGGAACCGGTGGGATCGAACCACACCCACATCCACTGCAGCGATCCCCATAGCTGCAGCGCCGCCAGCTCGACGTCGACGCTCCGGAACACGCCGCTCTCTATGCCGCTGCGGATCTCATCAATCACTAAGGCCTGCAACTGAGTACGCAACTTGCGCACTTGCTGCATCGCCGGGTCATCGAACAACTGAACCACCTCGCGCTGGCTTGCCACTGTCGCATCGCGGGCGACCACTTGTAGCAGTGCGTACGCGTAAATGATCGCGGCGATGCGTTCGTGCGGCGCGGCCAGACGAGCCCATGCCATCTGCAGCGCATCGAGTTGGCGGGCAAGGTGGGTCTCTTCAAGCTCCCGCAACATCTGCGCTTTGGTCCCGAAGTGATGAACGATGGTGCCCTTCGACATCCCAAGCTCGTCGGCGATGTCGCCCATATTCGTTCTGTCGTAGCCGCGTTCGGCGACATAGCGAACAAACGCGTCGAAAATCTCGCCACGCCTACCAGGTCGGGGCATCGTTCACCCTTCGGCTCAAACTAACCGTACGAACGGTCTATCATAAGCTCCACGATGTCAAGGACCCGTCAGGCTGCGCCACGGGGCGAGAGGTGTTGTGCGGCGGCAGAGGCCGCCGCCGGCAGGTCGGTCCGGTCGGTCAGCGGGTGCTAGAGCGCCCTGGGGCCACGGACCCTGTCCGGCGCGGTTACGACATACGTGTTCGGTTTGGCTCCCGGCTTGATCTCCCCAGCGGCGTACACGGTCATGAGCTCGCTGCCGTCGCCGTCGGCGACGCACACGTAGGTATCCGTGTCAGCGTCATAGTCGACGCTGTCCCAAGCCAATACGAACGCCAAGCAGTTGCCGTCGCGGTCTGTGACGACGAGCTTGTGTACCCCGGACTCTTTGAGAAGCTGGGCATCGTCTGCGCGCTGCTGCTGGGGGGCGTGGCTGGTGTGGAGCGTAGCGTGTGACATCTGTGTACTCCCTTAGCCGAGGGTGTCTCCGTCTAGCCTAGGCTCAACTGCTCAACTAATCTGAGCCTTCGCGGAAACGTTTCTCCCCGGGTACCGACCCGGCCAGGGCACTACGGCCCCAATCATGGGGTCGTAAGTCGATTGCGGCCCGGCCTTCGCGACGACCGGCCGCTCAAGCGCTCGGGCGTCGGTGCGCTTCGTGGCCGGAAACGGGTGACGGGGTCTTGGGCCGCAACGCCACCAACACCGCCCCGGTGGCGAACACCCCCGCGGTCGGCCACGAGAATCGCCCGCCCGGCGCGAAGCCTCCCTGGGCCAATAGGTGCAGTCCAACGGCGGCGAGGACGGCCCCGGTCAGCATGATCGCCTCGGCCCAGCGATCGCCGAGCAGCAGGCCGAATGTGGGCAGTGGAACCGCGAAGATCCGCCGTTGCCACCACAGCAGCAGCAGTTCGGCCGCTGTCGCCACGCTGAGGATCGTGATCCACTCCAGCCGGACCAGCCACCACGCCGCCGAACCCTCGGGTGGTTGCGGGATCAGCCCGGCCGGATAGGCGACGATCGCGACGATGACAACGGGAACCATGTGCCAAAGGTAAAGCGCCATCACGTTGGCATTGGCGGTGGACAACACGCGCTGCACCGGGCCGTGGCGCAGGGTGCGATCGAGTACCGCCGCGAGTGCCATCGCCAACCCTGCTTGCGTGCACGCGAACGCCATCATCGCCACCGTGGGCGGCGTCGTGTTCTCGATCGGTTCGCCCGGAACCCCGATCATGCTGACCGGATACGGTCCCACTCGGATCAGCAGCGCCAGAGCGACGGCCGAACCGGCGGCGAGCAGCACCGGTTTGCGGCCGGCCAACAGCCCACCGTGCCAAGCGATTCCGAGCTGGTAGAGCAGTCCCCAGCACAAGAGGTAGTTCAGTGAGCCGATATAGGGGACATGGCCCACGAGCGAGACGACGTCGAGCAGTACCACCCCGGCGGCCAGCACCACCGGCACCATGAGACCCCAACGCCTGTGTGCCGCAACGGCAACGGGTGTCAGTGACACCACCAGCACGTACACGGCGAGGAACCACAGGTGCATGGCCACCGCCCAACCTGCGTATTCCAACACCGTGCCCGGCACATGCCGAGCCTGGAGGACCACCACGATCACCGAAACCAACGCGACGTAGACCGTCGTCGGTCCCAGCACCCGAGCCAGTCGGTGCCGAATCCAGTCCTGGCGCGAGAAACTGTCGGCGCCGCGGCGGTGTGCCCACGACACGGCTCCGGCGTAACCGGCCACGAAGAAGAACACCGGAACCGCCTGGAAAATCCAGGTCAGCCATTGGGTCCACGGCATGTCGAGCAGCGGGTTCTCCCGGCCGAATTGCCCGTCGTGGTAGGTCACCGAACCGGCCAGCCAGTGGCCCAACACGATGGCCACCACGCCCGACGCGCGGTAGAAGTCCACAGCCAGATTGCGGGCCGGTCGCGCGGTTTCTACGTCGGCCATCGGATCAAGGCAAGACGGATGCGGTGCACGCGCGCAACGGTACCCGTCTCATGGCGTGAAGTCGCCGGGCGCACAATGACGCCATGAAACAAGCTCGCCTCGCCAACCTGGAGGTCGGCCGCCTGGGCCTGGGCGCAATGGGTATGTCCGTGGCCTACGCCGGCGCCGGCAGCGACGACGCGGAGTCGATCCGCACCGTTCATCGCGCCATCGACCTGGGCGTCACGCTGATCGACACGGCCGAGGTGTACGGCCCTTACGTCAACGAAGAACTGCTCGCCCACGCACTGCGGGGCCGGCGCGATCAGGTGGTGTTGGCGACCAAGTTCGGCCTGATCTCGCACACGGGACGCAGTGGGCCGGACAGCAGCCCTGCCAACATCCGTATCGCGGTGGACGGTTCGCTGCAAAGGCTGGGGACCGATCGCATCGACCTCTACTACCAGCACCGCCTCGACCGCGACACCCCGATCGAAGACACGGTCGGTGCATTGGCCGAGCTGGTCGCAGCCGGGAAGGTCCGGCACATCGGCCTTTCGGAGGTCGGCGTGAACACCATCCGGCGCGCGCACGCGGTGCACCCCATCACTGCGGTGCAATCCGAATATTCGCTGTGGACGCGCGACCAAGAAGACGAGATATTGCCGCTGCTGCGCGAACTGGGAATCGGGTTCGTCGCCTACTCACCGTTGGGTCGCGGCTTCCTCACCGGCGCCATACGGTCCACCGAGGGGCTGCCCGACAGCGACTACCGCAAGACCAATCCGCGGTTCTTCGACGAGAACTTCCAGCACAACCTGAAGAGCGCGGACGAATTGCAGAGTATCAGCGCAGATGTCGGTGCAACGCCCGCTCAGGTCGCCCTGGCCTGGCTGTTGGCGAAAGGTTCCGACATCGTGCCGATTCCGGGAACCAAGCGCGTGGCGCGGCTCGAGGATAACGTTGGTGCCGACGCCGTCGAGCTGACACCCGGCCAACTGTCCCGGCTCGACAGGCTCACCCCGCCCATGGGGAGCCACCACGCCGAGGCGCAGATGGGATGGATCGACCGCTGATGGTGAGCGGAAAGAAGCTGGTGATCGGTGCGAGCGGCTTCCTGGGATCACATGTCACCCGGCAGCTTGTCGAGGCCGGCGCCGACGTCCGAGTCATGTTGCGGCACACGAGCTCTACCAAGGGAATCGACGAACTCGATGTCGAGCGCTGTTATGGGGACGTCTTCGACGACGAGGCCTTGCGCACAGCCATGGCCGGGTGTGACGTCGTCTACTACTGCGTCGTCGACGCCCGGATGTGGCTGCGGGACCCGGCGCCGTTGTTTCGCACCAACGTGGAAGGGCTTCGGCACGTTCTCGATGCGGCCCTGGACGCCGACCTGAGAAAATTCGTATACACCAGCACCACAGGCTCTTTGGCGATCAGCGACAGTAGGCCGGTCACCGAGGAGGACCCGCACAACTGGGACCAGGGTGGCCCGTACATCGAGGCGCGGGTGGCCGGAGAAAACCTGCTGCTGTCGTACGCGCGGGACAAGGGATTGCCCGCCGTGGCGATGTGCATATCCACCACCTATGGCCCCGGCGACTGGGCGCCGACTCCACACGGCTCGCTGCTCGCCCTCGTGGCCAACGGGAGGTTCCCGTTTTATTTTGGCTTTTCGGCCGAAGTCGTGGGCATCGAGGATGCTGCCAGGGCAATGCTTCTCGCCGCGGAACACGGGCGCAACGGTGAGCGCTACATCGTCTCCGACCGCTACATGAGCATCCGGGAGCTGCACGAGATCGCCGCCACCGCCGTCGGTAGGCGGCCGCCGCGCATCGGCATCCCGATGGCGGTGCTGCGCGCCGGTGCGCGGGTCAACGACGCGGCGGCGCGCCTGCTGCGCCGCGACTTGCCGTTCGCCTACGCCGGAATGCGCATGGCCGAACTGATGTCACCGCTTGACCATGGCAAGGCCGAACGCGAACTCGGGTGGACACCCGAACCGGTCGAAGACTCGATCCGCAAGGCCGCCGTCTTCTTTGCTTCTCAGAATTAGTCGGCACCGGCCAAGGCGCCGGCGCCGTAGCTCTTTTCGACCAGCGTCCACGGGTCGGCATAGGGACCTCGTCCCTCGGCGCGGCGCTGCAGTGCCAGGGCGGCACGCAAGATTGGCCGCAGTACCGGACCCAGCACCCGCAACACGGTGCGCAGATGGCGCTGGGATTCGGCGATCCAGGCCAGCGTCTGGCGCCAGTCGTGCTCTTGGAAGTCGAGCAGCGCCTGGGCCTCGGTGGTGTCGAACCAGCCGGTGAAACTCCAGCCGCGGTCGTCGCCCGGATCACCCGGCAGGCTGGCCGAGGGGCCCAGGCGACCCAGGCCGAAGGCGGCCATCAGGTCGTCCTCGAAGGCGCGCTGCAGCAGCACATACGACTCGTTACCGCCGATGAGCAGTATCTTGCCCGCGATCGTGGATTCGCGATCGACGCCGTTGGCGAATGCCAGCGCCACATCCCGCGCGTCCACCATGTGGATGCGGTTATCGCTCGGCAGCGAGCGCATCAGGAGAAGGTGGTCGCGGTTGACGTGCCCGTGGGTGTCCGGCGAGATGACCCCGCCGAGCCGAAAGAACGCGTAGGGCAAGCCGCTCGCGCGGATCGCCGCCTCGGCCAGCACCTTGTCCTGTCCGTATTGATCGATGGGATTGACCGGGGTGTCCGCAGTGATGCGCTCCGGGTGGCGGTAGGGATTGCGCGATCCGTACACGGCGGCGCTCGATGCCAGGAGGAACAGCGGGGGACGGGGGAGGCGCGCGGCGGTGACGGCCGCCAAGAGATTCTCGGTTCCGCCCACATTGATTCTTCTGGCCAGCTCGGGCTTGCGATACGAAAGTGGTGCAAGGACGGCGGCGAGGTGAACGATCGCTTCGGGCCGATGGGTCGCCACCAGATCGCGAATCGCCTCAGCGTCAAGCAGATCGCTGTAGGCCGCTATGAGGGTTCCCGGGTGCGCGTCGGCGGACAGTTCTTTCTCGGCGGCAACGTTTGCGTCGGTGCGCAGATCCATCGCGACGACGGTACGTCCGCGCTCGAGCAGGATCTGCGTGCATCGCTTACCGACCTGTCCGAACGCGCCGGTGACCAGAATGGTGTTGACAGTCAAAGATGCGTCCTTACTTCATCATGCGGTTGGCGATCTTGCCGATCGCCCGGCGGATCCGGTCGGAGATGTAGACGGAGAACACCGGAGTGACGATGTCCTCCCGCAGCCGGGTCAGCTTGGAGCTCTTGATGAACCACTGACCGGAGACGTTCTCGTACGTCTCGTGGTAATGCCCGTAGCCCACCAACGTCACCCCCGGCCCGAATCGGACCACGTCTTGCAGCGCCCACACCCCGCGCGCGGTCGTCGCCGACGTGAGCGTGATTTCGGGGGCATGAACCTGGTGCGCGGTGGCCTGGCCCGGCCGCCCGAGCGCCTTGCGCGTGAACGTCACGAACTCGTCTGCGCCCTCGATCACCTTGCCGCCGGCTTCGGCCGTGTCGCTGACGAAGTCATCGCTGAAGATGGTCCGCCACGCCGCCCAGTCCTTGGTGTCCAGATGCCGGCAGTAGCGGGCTTTGAGCTGCTTGATGGATTCGATCGCCAGCAGCGTGGCGGCGTCCGCGTCGGCCACCACGCCCTCCGCGCGCTCTGTCATTGCGGCTCGATTCTTTCCGTAAGCGTCCCGGCGTGACGTTTCACTGGCGAAGTGTAAACCTGTCAGCCTTTGAAGTAGACCACCTGATGCGTGGTCGCCAGTAGTCCGCCATCCCGTGTCCACACCTGTGCGCTCTGGTCGAAGTAGCCGCGAATGAATCGGTTGGCGTGGGCGGTGCACAGGACGAAGTCGTTCCCCACTCCGTTGAGTTGGTGCTGATCGGCGTGGAAATACGTCGTCAACGAGATCGTGCCGGACGGGACGACGCCGCCGCGGCGCAGGAACACCCGCGGGTAGAAGATGTCCGACAGCGCGGCCAGCGCCGGGTAGTCGACGGGGCGTTGGGCCCGGTCGCGCACCCACAATGTGGTCGTCGAGGAGGGGCTGGGTTGATCGTCCTCGGCGGGGATGGGTCCTTCGACGAACCGCATGTCATAGAGAAGCGTCCAGACGACGATGCCATCCGGACCGCTGGCAGTGACCTGCTCGGGTGGGGGCGCACTTGGCGGGCGGCTTTCCGTGTCGGCCCAACTCTCCCGTCGCACAGCGAACACCGCGGTCGCCGTGGTCTTGACGTCTCCGCCTTGGCTGAGTTCGACGAACCAGTGCTGGTTGGTGCGGTTGGTGCGGGTGGTCCGCAGTGAGATGTCGAAGTCGCCGTCGGCGATGGGCGCGGCGTAGTTGACCGTCAATGCCAGCGGCTCGCCGATGCGATCGGGGTGCGACTCGATGGCGTGCAGCATCGCGGCGGCGGTGATTCCGCCGAACGGCCCCACCATGTTGCCCCATTCCGGATGGGTCCGGCCGCGCATGGTGCTGGCGTCGATGGTCTCGAGCCGGATGGCGTCGTCGAAGGGATGCTTCTCAGTCATGCTGAGTACCGCAGACTACGTGCTGGCGAACCCGGCGTCGGAGACGGGGTCGCACTGGGAACAGCATCCCGTGATGTACGGTCCCGGCGAGCGACAACATCACTGAAGGCGAGCCATGATGGCCAACTCCAAGGACGAAGCCGTGACGAAATCTCCCGCTGAGCTGATCGACGCCAGGATCAAGGAGTTGGGGGATTGGCGCGGCGAGATGCTCGCCCGAATCAGGGGACTCATCAAGGATGCCGACCCGGACGTGGTCGAGGACTGGAAGTGGCGAGGTGTTCCGGTCTGGTATCACGACGGGATGATCTGCACCGGCGAGACCTACAAGAACGTCGTGAAGATGACCTTCGCCAAGGGCGCCTCGCTGAAGGATCCCTCGGGCTTGTTCAACTCCAGTCTCGACGGCAACACCAGACGCGCGATCGATTTTCACGAGCACGACCAGGTCGACGAGAAGGCATTGAAGGCGCTGATTCGCGCCGCGGTCGAGCTGAACCGGTCGTAGGGCGCCAACCTGTACAGTCGCGGCAGCGGTGCTGTACAGTCGCCCAGCACAAGTCGACGCTCGAATGAGAGGTCATCCGGTGGCGTCCGAGTCGGTCGAAGAATTCCGGAGCCGGGCCAAGGCCTGGCTGGCCGAGAACCTGCCGCGGCTGGATTCCGGCGACGCGATGGTCCTGCAGCGTGATGAACTGACCTCCTGGCGGCGCGCACGCGAACTGCAAAAGAAGCTGTACGACGGCGGATTCGCCGGCATCTGCTTCCCGCGCGAGTATGGCGGGCTCGGGCTGGGCTACGAATACAAGAAGGCGTTCGACGCCGAGGCGCTGGCCTACGAGACCCCGCTCATGCTCAACGTGCCGTCCTTCGCCATTTGCTGCGCGACGATCCTCGACATGGGCAGCGAAGAGCAAAAGCGCACCCACATCGCGGCCGCCCTGCGCGGCGACGAAGTGCTGGTGCAACTCCTGTCGGAACCCAGCGGGGGATCGGATCTTGCCGGTGTCCTCACCCGCGCCGACCGCCGGGACGGGCGATGGGTCATCAACGGCGCCAAGACGTGGAGCACGTGGGCGTTCGCCGCCGACTACGGCCTGTGCTTGGCCCGCACCGACTGGAACGCGCCCAAACACGAAGGGCTGACGATGTTCCTGCTGCCGCTTCGGCATCCCGGCGTCACGATCAACCGCATCCGGCAGGTCAACGGCTCCGTCGAGTTCTGCGAGGAGTTCTTCGACGACGTCGACGTCGGTGACGACGCCGTCGTGGGGGAGCCGGGGAAGGGATGGGATGTCGCGTCGCGCCAGCTCTACCACGAGCGCCGCACGATGGGGGACGGATCGGAGTACACCAGCGGGCCGGGAATCGCTGAGGCTGAAGATGTCTCGGTTGACCTGCTGTCCCTCGTCGAGAAGACGAACCAGGGCGGCAGCGAACGAATCCGCGAGATGGTGGGGCGGGCCCTGGTCCACCGGGCCGTGCACGGACAACTCAGCGAGCATGTCTTTCACGCCGTGACCAACGGGTCATTGCCGCCCGCCGCCGGTTCGATCATCCGCCTGTACATGGCCGAGGTGCACGACGTCGAAATCGACACCGCGCTGGCAGTCTGCGGGCCGGCGGCAGTCGTCGACGACGAGGCGGGGCTGCTCGACATCGGCACCCGTTACCTCGGCCGTCAGATCGCCAGCATCGGCGGGGGAACCACCGAGATGGCGCGCAACGTGATCGGCGAGCGGGTCCTGAACTTCCCGCGCGAGTACGCTGCCGACCGCGGCGTGCCGTTCAACCAAGTGCGGCACGGAAAAGCCTGAAGGAGGCCGGAATTGAGCGACCAGCTTCGTGACATCCGGGAGTTGGCAGGAGACTCCGAGGCCTACCGGGACGAACTGTATCGACGTTGGACCGGCCTGCTCAGCTACCGGTACATCGGCCGCAGACACTCCTCGATGGATCTCGGGGAGGTCGATGACACCGTCGTCATCCGCCGGGACATGCGCAACGAGGCCGGTGGAATCATGGTGGCGCCCTTGGCCATTTCCTCCCCGGAGGGGTGTGAGACCGACATGGTCGCGGTGCCCAACCCGGTGATCGCGTCGGTACAGATCATCGACCCCGGTTACGACGTCAAACGCGTCGAGATCGTCGACTCCGGCATCGTGCACCAAGGCCGCACGATGGGCTACGGGCGGTGCAAGATCGTCGACGCCGACAACCCGGACCGCGTGATCGCGTTCAACGAGGGACAGGGAGCGATCATCGGCATCCCACCGGAAGGCCTGGGCAGGATGGACGTTTCGGGCACGGAACTGGTGATCGAGGACTCGCCGGACCTGCCGCCGCTATGGCAGGCCTTCGGCGCCAGCAGGCGCGGCGACGGCCATTGGGCGCTGCCCCAGCTGAGTACCGAACTCGCTTCCCCGGACGCCGCGCTCCACATCGGACCGCAACACGTCGTCCTCGAAACCGCGGCGATCGATCTCGCGGCCGAGGTCGCCGGAACGCGAAAGCTGCAGGTGGTCAGCTGGCACGTCATGTTCATGTCACGCGGCAAGGTGGGTCCCTTCCGCGTTGAGGGCACCGTGCACCCGGGCGGCCCCGGACGTGTCGGCGTGCGCATGCTGCTGCACGACGAGGGAAACGCCGACAAGGCCGTCACCTCCGCCGCGGCGATCTTCGACGTCGTCGGCTGACTCAACCCTGGTCATACATCTGCCCGCGTCTGTATGGTGCTAAAGACTCACACGACAGGAGAATCGCGGTGGCAGAACGGTTGGCCGGAAAGGTCGCGCTCATCAGCGGGGGCGCGCGGGGAATGGGCGCCTCGCACGTGCGAACGCTGGTGGCCGAGGGGGCCAAGGTGGTGTTCGGTGACATCCTCGACGACGAGGGCAAGGCGGTCGCGGCCGAGGTCGGCGACGCGGCTCGCTATCTGCACCTCGATGTGACGAAACCCGAGGATTGGGACGCGGCGGTGGCCACCGCCCTCAGCGAGTTCGGCGGCATCGACGTGCTCGTCAACAACGCTGGCATCATCAACATCGGCACCTTCGAGGACTACGCGCTCTCGGAATGGCAGCGAATCCTCGACATCAACCTGACGGGTGTGTTCCTCGGCATCCGCGCCGTGGTGAAGCCCATGAAGGAAGCCGGACGCGGCTCGATCATCAACATCTCCTCCATCGAGGGCATCGCCGGCACCATCGCCTGCCACGGGTACACCGCGACCAAGTTCGCCGTCCGGGGGCTCACCAAGTCGGCGGCACTGGAGCTCGGGCCCAGCGGGATCCGGGTGAACTCGATCCATCCCGGGCTCATCAAGACGCCGATGACCGAGTGGGTCCCCGATGACATCTTCCAGACCGCCCTGGGCCGGGCCGCCGACCCCAGGGAGGTGTCCAGCCTGGTGGTCTACCTGGCCAGCGACGAATCCAGCTATTCGACCGGCTCCGAATTCGTCGTCGACGGCGGCACCACTGCCGGCCTGGGCCACAAGGATTTCTCCGCCGTCGACGTCGCCGAGCAGCCGGATTGGGTTACCTAGCGGGACTGAGGGATTCGGTCTCCTGGGCAGCTGCCTTCTCGGGTGGCTTGGGCCACGGCGACGGAACCGGGCGCTGCCGCACACGCTGGGGCCACCAGAACCACTTGCCCAGCAGCGCGGCGATCGACGGCGTCATCAGCGACCTGACGATCAGGGTGTCGAACAGCAGACCCAATCCGATGGTGGTGCCGACCTGGCCGATGACGGTCAGCTCACTGACCGCCATCGTCATCATCGTGAAGGCGAACACCAAACCGGCCGAGGTGACCACCGAGCCGGTGCCGCCCATCGAGCGGATGATTCCGGTGTTCAGGCCGGCGTAGATCTCCTCCTTGAACCGGGCCACCAACAGCAGGTTGTAGTCGGCGCCCACGGCAAGCAGGATGATGACCGACATCGCGAGCACCATCCAGTGCAGCTCAATGCCGATGAGGTGCTGCCAGATCAACACCGACAGGCCGAACGACGCGCCCAGCGAGAGCAAGACGGTGCCCACGATGACGGCCGACGCCACCACACCCCGCGTGATGAGCAGCATGATGATGAAAATCAAGCACAGTGAGGCGATCCCGGCGATCAGCAAGTCGTAGGTGTTGCCGTCGCTGAGGTCTTTGTAGATCGACGCGGTACCCGCCAGATAGATCTTCGAGCCCTCCATTGGCGTGCCTTTGAGCGCTTCGTAGGCGGCCTTCTTGATCGCGCCGATGTGCGAAATGCCTTCTTGCGACATCGGATCGCCGTCGTGGCTGATAATGAAGCGCACGGCATGGCCGTCGGGGGAGATGAAGTTCTTCATCCCCTTCTTGAACTCGGCGTTGTTGAAGGTCTCCGGTGGCAGGTAGAACGAGTCGTCGTTCTTGGAGGCGTCGAACGCCTTGCCCATGGCGTTGGAGTTCTTCTGCGCCTCGTTCTGCTGATCCTGCAGACCCTTCTGGGTCGAATACATGGTCAGCATCGTCGTTTTCATGGCCTTCATGTTTTCGATCATCGACGGCATCAGCGCCACCATCTGGGGCATCAGCGTGTCGAGATGATCCATGATGGGCAGCAGGCTCTGGATGTCGTCGGTCATCGTGTCGATGCCGTCCAGGCCGTCGAAGACCGAGCGAAGCGACCAGCACACCGGGATGTCGTAGCAGTGCCGCTCCCAGTAGAGGTAGCTGCGGATGGGCCGGAAGAAGTCCTCGAAATCGGCCATGTGCTGGCGCAATTCGTTGATGTCGATCGTCATGTCGTGCATCTTTTGGACCATCTGATGCATGTCGTTGGACATTTGCACGGTGATGCTGGACATCTTTTCCATGCTGTCGATGGTCGTCTGCATCATGTCGGCCTGGTGCAGCATGTCGGCCATCTGGTCTTCCTGGTACTTCTGGTTCATCTGCTGGGTGACACCTTGCATGCTGATCTGGAACGGGATCGAGGTGTGCTCGATCGGCGTGCCCTGCGGCCGGGTGATGGCTTGCACGCGGCCGATTCCCGGCACCCGGAAGATTGTCTTGGCGATCTTGTCGATGACCAGGAAGTCCGCGGAGTTGCGCAAGTCGTGGTCGCTTTCGATCATCAGCACTTCGGGATTCATCCGCGCCTGCGAGAAGTGTCGGTCGGCAGCGGCGTAGCCCTCGTTCGCGGGCAGGTCCGTGGGTAGGTAGTTACGGTCGTTGTAGTTGGTGCGGTACCCGGGCAGGGTCATCAACCCGATGAGCGCGATCCCGATCGTCACGACCAGGATGGGGCCGGGCCACCGGACCACGAGAGCACCGACCTTGCGCCACCCGCGAATCCGTTGCGTGCGCCTGGGCTCGAGTGTCTTACGGAAACGCGTTACCACCGAAATGACCGCGGGGCCAAGCGTCAACGCCGCCGCGACGACCACCACCATGCCGATGGCCAACGGGATACCCAGCGTCTGGAAGTAGGGCAGGTTGGTGAAGTGCAGGCAGAAGGTCGCGCCCGCGATCGTCAGACCCGACCCCAGCACCACGTGTGCGGTGCCCTTGTACATGGTGTAGTACGCGTCTTCGCGCGACTCGCCAACGGCGCGGGCTTCCTGATATCGGCCGATCAAGAAGATCGCATAGTCGGTGGCGGCCGCGATCGCCAACGTGACCAACAGGTTCGTGGCGAAGGTCGAAAGCCCAATGATCTTGTAGTAGCCCAGGAAAGCGACCATTCCGCGCGCGGCTGAGAGCTCGAAGACCACCATCAGCAACGTGAGTAGCACGGTGACGACCGATCGATAGACCAACAGCAGCATCCCGATGATCACCGTGAACGTGGCCGCGGTGATGAGCTGCAGACTGCGGTCGCCGGCCGTGTGCTGATCCGCCGATAGCGCGGCGGGCCCGGTGACGTACGCCTTCACCCCGTGGGGTGGGGGCACACTCTTGACGATGCTTTGGACGGACTCGACGGATTCGTTGGCCAGGGCTTCGCCCTGGTTACCCGCCAGATAGACCTGGACGTAGGCGGCCTTGCCGTCGTTGCTCTGTGCGCCCGCCCCGGTCAGTGGATCGCTCCACATATCCTGAACGTGCTCAACGTGTTTGGTGTCGGCGTCGAGCTTCTTGACGATTTGGTCGTAGTAGGCGTGGGCGTCGGCGCCGAGGGGATTTTGGCCCTCCAGCACGATCATCACCGAGCTGTTCGACTTGTATTCGTTGAAGATCGCGCCCATGCGCTTGGTCGCGACCACCGATTGCGCGTCGTCGGGGGCCATCGACACCGAGCGCATCTTCCCGACCTCGTCCAGCTGCGGGACGACGACATTGAGCACCGCGATGATCGCGATCCAGCCCAGGATGATGGGCACGGCGAAGGTCCGGATGATCCGCGGAATTTTGTCCCGCACCGGTTCTTCGCCGACGGGAATGGTGTCGGTGCGGGCGTCATCAGAGTGTGCGCTCATGCGGATTTCACCATGCAAAAGGTCAGGGCGTGCACGCCGTTGCTTAAGTTCTCGGCCTTGACTTCGTCGTCGATGGTGATGCGACAACCGAGGGAATCACCGGCGCTCTGTGCCGAGAGGTTCGGGAAGACCGACGGGGCGGTCGTGCTGAGCACCAACGTCCACGGCAGCGGCGCGCCGTCGACCCGCTTGGGGTCGGCGGACAGGTCCAAGTAGTTCACGTTGGCGCTGCTGGCTGAGCCGAAGACCTCGTACTTGACGACTTTTGGCTTGAACGGCTTGGCATCATCCAGCCGCGGGCTCGTCATGACGCCCGTGTCGTGGGCGCCGAAGAAGGACTTGACCCGGGCGACGGCGAAGCCGCCGACCACCAGGACCGCGACGATCAGCAGCGGCAACCACGCGTTGCGCACAACCTTCGATACCTGCACCTAGGTGATTCCCTTCCCCATCAGGCGGCCGTCATCTGGTCAGCGTCAGTGTGACCCGTGCACCGGCTCATGGCAGGGAAGCGCCACGACTTACGTTGCACCGCAATGGTTTTGCCGATCACTATGATGCGTGTGCGCTCGATCGCCCGAAGCGGGAACGGCTGCCCAAGCGCCGGCGGTCGCCCCCAGTTCCGACACCCACTTCATGAAGCGTCTTCGGGTACTGCCTGATGAGCATAGTACATAGTGTGCATACCTTGCACGCCATGCAACAATTGGCCGCGGTGTTTCAGGTCACTTTGTGAAGATGCTGTTGACCAGCGCGGCGGCGCGCTCGACGTAGGGCATCGGCGTGTCGTCGGTGGCACCGGCTTCCCCGCTTGACCAGCGCTCGATGCCCGAACGCACGGCCGTCAATGCCAGCGCGGCGATCAATGCGACTATCTCGTCGTCGGGTCGCATGCCTTGGCGGCGCGCGACGACATCAGTCAGGTGATTCTGAAACCGTTCCAAGTCGGCGAGAAAAGCCGCCAGCACCGCCGGGGAGGTCTTGGCGAGCTCCAGCATTCCGGCGGCCTGTTCGCGTTTCGGGGGCACATCACGAAGGTGGTGCGCCGCCAGCGTGATCAGCTCTTCCAGCACCACCGAGTAGGGGGCGGGTCCGGCCGCGACGAAATCCGCTACCAGCTCCGGGGGTATGTCCGAGGGGCCATACGCGATCGCGGACTCTTTGTTGGGAAAGTAGTTGAAGAAGGTGCGCGTCGACACCCCCGCATCGCCGCAGATTTCCTCGATGGTCACCTTGTCGAATCCGCGTTCCAGCGCCAGGCGCACCGCGGCGTCGCGGATGTCTGCGCTCGTCTGGCGCCGACGACGCTCGCGAAGACCCACCGGGTTGGACATGCCACCCATAGTTGCACGTTCTGCATACTTTGCAGTCAAAAGGCGGCGGATTAGTCCGTCGCGGTCCTTCGCGGCGTCGGCGGTGGCGCTGGCCGTCACGGCCGCTGGACGGCCGCAGTGGAGCCGGATATCCGCCGCAGAATCGCTCGAGAATTGTTGGGGTACAGGGCATTCGGGGATCGGACGAGGGGAGTGGCCCCGGTTAGGTACGGGGCCCAACGAGGGCACCCCGAAGGTGATCGCACTGACTGGTGAAAAACTTCACCGACACCGGCGCCTTGTCAACGATGTGGTCGAACGCGTGAAAGGCGCCGGGGGCGATTTCCTCGTGCACGGGAACACCCGCCTCGCGCAGGCGCCGGGCGTACTCCAGGCACTCCTCATAGAAGAGGTCCAACGTCCCGACCCCGATCCATGCAGGCGGCAGGCCGGACAAATCACCCCGACGCGCCGGGGCGGCCTCTTTGGGGTCGGCGCCGTTGAGGTACAAGCGCCAGGCCAACTGGTTGTCGGTCGCGGTCCACATGATGCGCCGCTGCCCGCCGTGTTCGGCCCCGGTCCGATCGTCCAGCATCGGATACACCAGCATCTGGTAGGCCAGATTGACATCGTTGCGATCGTGAGCCCGTTGCGCCAGCACCGCCGCGAAGTGTCCACCAGCACTGGCCCCGCCGACGGCGATTCGATCCGGGTCCACCCAGGGTTGACGCGCGAGCCAGAGCAGCGCCGCGTAGCAGTCTTCGATCGGGATCGGATACGGGTGCTCGGGTGCCAGTCGGTGTACCACCGCCGCGATCGCGACACCCGTGCGGTGGGACAGCTTGCGAAGATACTTGTCGTCCTGGGCGGCGTGACCCATGATGGTGCCGCCGCCGTGGACCCACAACAGGGCGGGCGCCCGGTCGGGAAGACCGACCGGACGATGCAGCCGAACGGTGACGTGCTCGTTGACCGCGGCTTCCGGCACGTCGCGCAACCGCCCCGTACTACTGAAGAGGTTCATGATCGCCCGCTGGACCTTGACACCGCGGTGCAGCGCATACCCGCGGGGTAGGAACCGGGCAACCTTGCGCAGACCTGGATCCAACGCTTGCCGTGAGGTAAAGGCGTTGTCGGGGAACCTGTTTGCCATCGATGCCCTCGATCCGTTGCGCCGGCAGACACGCTGACCATACAGGATCAAGATTGTGTCCCGAGGCAGCTTCAACGCGGTGACGAGGAACGCTTCGGGACGGCTGATTGGTCGTGCCGGGGACAGGGTATCCGCTGTCGTGGCTTCGACCCTTACCAAAATCATCAGCGTCCTGGATCCACGCACCGGCGACACCGTCACGCAGGTGCCCATCACCGAGCCGGCCGACTGCGATGAAGCGGTCAGGCGCGCCGCGGCCGCCGCCGAAACCTGGGCGCGCACGACGCCGGCCGAAAGGGCCGCCGCGATCGCGGCCGCAGCGGCCGACGTCCGCGCCGCGGCCGATGAACTCGCCGAACTGAACGAGCGGGAAACCGGCAAGCTGCGCGACGACGCACGCGGCGGCGTGGACACCGGAATCGACACGCTTTTGCGATACGCCCAACTCGGGCCGCTACACCGCGGCCACGTCCTGCAAGGCGGATGGTCCGCAACCGATCTGATGGTCCCCCAACCGCGCGGCGTGGTCGCGGTGATCACACCGTGGAACGATCCCGTCGCCGTGGCGGCCGGACTGCTCGGCGCGGCCCTCGTGACCGGAAACACCGTGGTGCACAAGCCCAGCGAGCGCTCTCCACAAACCGGCCGGCGGTTCGCCGAACTGCTGGCCGCCCGGCTGCCCGAGGGTGTGCTCGAGATTGTGGACGGCGACGGGACCGTCGGGGAACAATTGGCGGCCGCAGAGCTGGTCGATGTCGTCGCGCACGTGGGCGGCGGTGCGACGGGTCGGGAGATCGCGCGGGCCTGCGCCGAACGCGGCGCCAAGGCGCTCCTGGAGAACGGCGGAAACGACGCACTGATCGTCGACGCCGATGTGGACCCGACCTGGGCGGCCGGCCAGGCCGCGCTGGGCGCTTTCGCCAACGCCGGACAGATCTGCGCCTCGGTGGAGCGGGTCTACGTCGTGCAATCCATCGCCGACACATTCCTCAATGCGTTGATCGACGAGGCGATCTCGTGGGCCGACCGCATCGGACCGCTGGTCGACAAGCGCCACCGCGAACACGTGCACGCGCATGTCGAAAACGCAACCCGAGCCGGGGCCCACGTTCTGGTCGGCGGCGAGCCGCAACCCGGGCCAGGCTCGTTCTATCCGCCTACGGTCTTGACTGACTGCACACCGGACATGCTCGTCATGCGCGAGGAAACGTTCGGTCCGATCGCGCCGGTACGGATGGTGCCGGACTTCGCCACCGCGTTGACCGAAGCCGCCAATGACCGCTACGGCCTGGCCGCCACCGTGTTGACCGGCAGCATGGCACATGCGCAGGAGGCGTGGCGCAGCCTTCCGGTGGGCACCGTAAAGATCAACGATGTCTTCGGCGGGGCGCCCGCCGGAGCCTCCGAACCTCGCCGTGCCAGCGGCACGGGCTTCGACTTCGGGCCGAAGCTTCTCGACGAGATGACCGCCATGAAGGTGGTGCACTGGTCGGCGCCGGGTAACTGACCGGATTGCTTAGCGATACGACGTCGCGCCGGTCGGCGGTATCGCGGTCGCATCCATACCGCCAATACCGGCTGGGGCGGTGTATGATTCGTCACAGTGACGTATTGGGGCCATGCAACGCGGGAGTGGGGGCCAGGAACCCTAGCCCCCGCTTTCATGTCGTGAGGGCCAAGACGGGGATGACTCGATGTGACGGTTAAAGCACCGACGCCGCAAGCTCCGGGATTGGGCGGGTAACTGTCCGTTCTCATTGATTCTGGGGCATTCTCATTGAATCTGGGGTAAGTGCGTGTCTTTCTCATTGAATCTGGGGC
>NZ_LQPH01000135.1 GCF_002102255.1 Mycobacterium nebraskense | reverse complement strand
GCCACCGCATAGGATCATCAACGCAAGCGAGCGGAACCTATGTCAGACCACTTTTACACCGCTCCTGGGACGCCACCAGCACGGGATCGTCTTCCCCCAGTTCGGTGAGGCATTCACCGATGCCGCAGTGTGGCTACCCCTGGCCTACCTGGTTGTCACCCTCCTTTTGATCGACGCGACCGAGTCCCTGGCGACGATCGCGGCCGTGGACAACATCGACCCCTATCGCCGCCGGTCCGACCCAGACCGGACCTTGCTGGCCATGGGCGTGTCTAACGGCGCCTCGAGCATGCTCGGTGGCTTGACCATCATCCCTGGCATGGTCAAGAGCACGGCGAATGTCCTGGCCGGCGGCCGGACCCAGTGGGCCAACTTCTACAACGCCTGCTTCCTGCTGACGTTCGTGCTGGTCGGCCGCTACGTGATCGACATGGTCCCGATGGCGGTCCTGGCCGCCATCCTGGTCTTCATCGGCTACAAGCTGTGTAAGCCCGCGCTCTGGCTCAAGGTCGCGCGGGTCGGGACGGAGCAGTTCGTCGTCTTCGTCACCACCATGTTCGTGACTGTGACGACGGACCTGCTCATCGGCATCGCCGCCGGCATTGTCCTGGAGTTGCTACTGAACCTGTGGTTGGTGGGCCTCTGGCACACCCTGAGGAACGGCTCGGAATTCGGCAAGCCGAATTTTGCCGCCCGTTTCCTCAGTCTGTTTCGCAATCCGGTGTCTGAACGGGAATTCGATGAGGGCACCTACCACCTGTACTTGAATGGTCCCCTTGTGTGTTTCAACCTGTTCCACGTGATTCGGGAGTTGGGGCAGCTTCCGCACGACACACAGGCGGTGCATCTCCACTTGAGCTCGCATGTGCCCCTCGTCGATCACACGACGGGTGAGTCCCTCCGTTATTACTTAGAGGAGTTCAGCGGCCAAGACCAAAGTCCGAGGCTGGTGATCGAGGGATGGGACCACATGCGGCCCCTGTCCAAACACGAGACGAGCACGCGGATCGCCCTGGCCACCGCCCACGACTTGGGGGGTGTTCAAGCAACGGATTAACGGCCGACTGACTCTTCTGCTCGGCGGCCGTGAGGTCCCCCGGGCGCCCGAACTCGACCCCTTCGACCGAGTCTCGGCGTTGAGCCGAGAGGAGAAGAGAGTTGTTGTCCAGCCGGGCACCTATGTGCTGTTCGCCGTGCTGTGCGGGTCTGCGTCGTACATCACGCTCCCCGCGGTGCAGCGGCTGGGAATCCCCGAGGCGAGCCCGACCTTGCCGCTGGCCGCCGCGCTGGGATTGACCTTCTCCTACACCGTCACCATCGGGATTCCGCTGTATATCGAGATCAACCGCGCAGTCGCGCACTGCTTCCCGCCGATCTGAGCACTACCCCAGGACGGTGCGCACCACCGCGTCGGCCAGCAGCCGTCCACGCGGCGTGAGGACGAACCGGTCGGCCTCGGACACCAGCAGCCCGTCGGCAACCGCGCCTTCGGCGCGTTCCCGTTCCGCGAGGCTCAGCACGTCGCGCGGAAGACCCTGGCGCAGCCGGGTTTTCAACAGCACGTCTTCGGTGTGCAGGGCGTCGGCGTCCAGCCGCTCGAATCCCCCCACCGGCAACGCGGCACCGGCCAGCGCCTCCGCATAGGCGTTGGGGTGCTTGACATTCCACCACCGCGTGGCGCCGACGTAGCCATGGGCTCCCGGTCCCGCCCCCCACCACTGGCCACCGTCCCAATAGCCGAGGTTGTGCCGGCATTCACCGCCGGGCCGCGCCCAGTTGGACACTTCGTACCAGGTCATTCCGGCCCCGGACAGCCGGGCATCGACCAACTCATAGCGGTGCGCGAGCACGTCGTCGTCGGGAGCCGCCAGTTCGCCGCGCCGAACCCGTCGGGCCAGCGCGGTGCCTTCCTCGACGACCAGCGCGTAGGCGGACACGTGATCGACGCCGGTCTCGATCGCAGTGTCGACCGAACGCAGCAGATCGTCGTCGGTCTCCCCCGGAGTTCCGTAGATCAGATCGAGGCTGACGTGCTCGAAGCCCGCGTCCAACGCTTCGCGGGCCGCGGCCGCCGATCGGTTCGGGGTGTGAATGCGGTCGAGGACCCCCAGCACTCTCGGTGACACCGACTGCATGCCGAGCGACACCCGCGTGTAGCCGGCCGCGCGGATGGCGTCGAAGAAGTCCGGCCAGGCCGACTCCGGGTTGGCCTCGGTGGTGATCTCCGCGTCGGCTGCCAGCGCGAAATGCTCACGCACCATGTCCAGCACCGACGCCACGCGCGCGCCGCCCAGCAGCGACGGCGTGCCGCCCCCGACGAACACCGTGTTCACGGTCGGCCCGGAAAGGCGCTCGGCGGCTAACTTCAACTCCGTACGCAGCGCCGCCAGCCAGGCGTCGGGGTTCACACCGCCCAACTCGGCCGGGGTGTAGGTGTTGAAATCGCAGTAACCGCAACGTGTTATGCAGAACGGAACATGGATGTACAACCCGAACGGCCGTCCGGGGACGGGCTGCACGTCGGGCAGCTCGACCGCTTCCTCGCGAAGTGCCATGCCAAATCATCCCACGGTGCGCCGCCCGCGGTCGGGGCGTCGACCCCGCCCGAACCGTTCTCACCGGCCTGCATCGTTTCCTGGGTTTTATTACCCGGGCGGCCAGCTTAATCGGAGAATTCCACTCACCGTGAGCAGATATTTGACCTGGTGGTGTGGCCGCTTCGCGGGCATGGCACAATGGGTGAGTGACCGTCGCCAGGCCCAGCCTTCGCATTGCGCTCGTGGCGCGGCGGCACATTGATCTCAAGCGTGTTTGCAGCTGTTGCTGTCTTCCTTGATGTCGTAGACCCGCCCACCTGCACGTCCAGCTGGCATCGGATCTGCGCCGCCGATACCACCGGTGAGCTGCGCTTCTATGCCTGCGATGTCGAAAAGGAGACCTCATCCAATGACCACAGCCCGTCCCGCCGGGGCTCAAAACAAGGCTCGCAACGAGGGCCAGTGGGCGCTGGGAGATCGGGAGCCGCTTAACCCCAACGAAGAGATGAAGCATGCCGGCGCGCCGCTCGAGGTGCGCGAACGCATCGAGAGCGTCTACGCCAAGGCCGGGTTCGACAGCATCGACAAGAGTGACCTGCGCGGGCGCTTCCGCTGGTGGGGGCTCTACACCCAGCGCGAACAGGGCTACGACGGTACCTTCACCGGCGACGAGAATGCCGATTTGCTCGAAGCCAAGTACTTCATGATGCGGGTGCGCTGTGACGGCGGCGCGCTGACGGCCGCCGCGCTGCGCACCGTCGGCCAGATCTCGACCGAGTTCGGCCGCGATACGGCCGACATTTCGGACCGCCAGAACGTGCAGATGCACTGGATCGAGGTCGAGAACGTCCCCGAAATCTGGCGGCGGCTGGCCGACGTCGGTCTGCAGACCGCCGAGGCGTGCGGCGACTGCCCCCGCGTCATCCTGGGTTCACCGCTGGCCGGCGAGTCGCTCGATGAGGTGCTCGACCCGACCTGGGCTATCGATGAGATCGTGCGCCGCTACATCGGCAAGCCGGACTTCGCCGATCTGCCGCGCAAGTACAAGACCGCGATCTCGGGGCTGCAGGATGTCGCGCACGAAATCAACGACATCGCCTTCATCGGCGTCAACCACCCCGAGCATGGGCCCGGCCTGGACCTGTGGGTCGGCGGCGGGCTGTCCACCAACCCGATGCTGGCGCAGCGGGTGGGCGCCTGGGTGCCGCTGGACGAGGTGCCCGAGGTCTGGGAGGCCGTGACGTCGATATTCCGCGACTACGGCTACCGGCGGCTGCGGTCCAAGGCTCGGCTGAAGTTCCTGATCAAGGACTGGGGCATCGAAAGGTTCCGTGAGGTCCTCGAAACCGAGTACCTCAAGCGACGGCTGATCGACGGCCCGGCCCCCGAGCCTCTCAAGCATCCGATCGATCACATCGGGGTGCAGCGGCTCAAGAACGGGCTCAACGCGGTCGGGGCGGCTCCGATCGCCGGACGCGTCTCGGGAACCATCCTCTCGGCGGTGGCCGACCTGATGGACCGGGCCGGCTCGGACCGGGTCCGGTTCACCCCGTACCAGAAGCTGGTCATCCTCGACATAGCCGACGACAAGCTCGACGATGTGCTCGCCGGTCTAGAGGCGCTCGGTTTGCAGACCGAACCGTCCCGGTGGCGCCGAAACCTGATGGCGTGCACGGGGATCGAATACTGCAAGTTGTCGTTCGCTGAGACCCGGGGCAAGGCGCAGGTCTTGGTGCCCGAGCTGGAACGCCGGCTCGAGGACATCAACTCTGCGCTCGACGTGCCGATCACGGTCAACATCAACGGTTGTCCGAACTCATGCGCGCGAATTCAAGTGGCCGACATCGGCTTCAAGGGTCAAATGGTTGACGACGGTCATGGGGGCTCCGTCGAGGGTTTTCAGGTGCACCTGGGCGGCAGCCTCGGGCTGGACAGCGGATTCGGGCGAAAGCTGCGCCAGCACAAGGTCACCAGCGACGAGCTCGGCGACTATATCGATCGGGTGGTACGCAACTTCATCACACACCGCAGTGCGGGAGAACGGTTCGCGCAGTGGGCGATTCGGGCAGATGAGGACGATCTACGATGAGTGAACAAGCAACGAAACGGACCGAAGCCGAACTGCGGGACCTGGCGGCGCGTGGGGCCGCGGAGCTCGAGGGCGCCAGCGCCACCGAGGTGTTGCGTTGGACCGATGAGACATTCGGCGGAGTCAACGGCCCGCGCGGCTGGGCGACCTGCAACTACGTGCTGACCTCCAGCATGCAGGAGGCCGTGTTGATCGATCTGGCCGCCAAGGTTCGGCCGGGTGTGCCGGTGGTCTTCCTGGACACCGGCTACCACTTCGCCGAGACCATCGGAACCCGGGACGCGGTCGAGTCGGTCTACGACATACACGTGCTCAACATCACGCCCGAGCAGACGGTGGCCGAGCAGGACCAGCTGCTGGGGAAGAACCTGTTCGACCGGGATCCGGGCGAGTGCTGCCGGTTGCGCAAGGTCGTGCCGCTGCGCAAAGCCCTGAGTGGATACTCCGCCTGGGTGACCGGGTTACGCCGGAGCGAGGCGGCGACACGCGCCAACACCCCGGTGATCGGCTTCGACGAGGGCTTCAAGCTGGTGAAGATCAACCCGTTGGCGACGTGGACCGACGAGGACATGCAGAACTACATCGATGACCACGGCGTGCTGGTCAATCCGCTTGTCTATGACGGATATCCGTCGATCGGCTGCGCTCCCTGCACGGCCAAACCGCTCGCGGGCGCCGACCCGCGCAGTGGGCGCTGGCAGGGGCTGTCGAAGACCGAGTGCGGGTTGCACGCCTCGTAACAAGTAACGCCGGTCAGGCCGACGTCAGCGTCGTCCGATCTTCGCCCGCACCGGCGGAGCCGTCGCCACCAGTCGCCGTCCCGCTGACGGTGATCGGCGGCACCCGGGTGGCCCGCACGTAAACGGTGTCACCCTCATTCAAGGCCAGGGCCTCGGCGTCGCCGCGGGTGATCTGGGCGATGAAGGAATTGCCGGTGGCGGCGCTGGTCAACTCCACCCGCACCTCGAAACCGAGCACCACCACACGGTCGACGGTGGCCCGCAGCACACCCGTGGATTCGCCGGTGCCGTCGGCGGCGGCGACAGCCATGTCCGGAGTGCGGCCAACCCGGATGTCGTGCGGTCGGACCAGGGTGCCGTTCAGCGAGGAAACCGCGCCCAGGAAAGACATCACGAACGCGTTCGCCGGGGCGTCATAGACCTCGGTCGGGGATCCGACCTGCTCGATGCGGCCCTGGTTGAGCACGGCAATCCGGTCGGCGACATCGAGCGCCTCGGACTGGTCGTGGGTGACCAGCACCGTGGTCACATGCACCTCGTCATGCAGGCGGCGCAACCACGCGCGCAGGTCCTCGCGCACCTTGGCGTCCAGCGCACCGAATGGCTCGTCGAGCAGCAGCACTTGCGGGTCGACCGCCAACGCCCGTGCGAGTGCCATCCGCTGTCGCTGGCCACCGGACAGCTGATTGGGGTAACGATTCTGAAATCCGGTCAGCCCCACCACTTCCAGCAGATTGTCGACCTTGGCCTTGACCTCCGCTTTGGGCCGCTTGCGGATCTTCAACCCGTAGGCCACGTTGTCACGCACGGTCAAGTGCTTGAACGCGGCATAGTGCTGGAACACGAATCCGATGCCCCGGCGCTGCGGCGGCACCCGGGTCACGTCACGGCCGTCGATGGTGACCGTACCGCTGTCGGGCTGGTCGAGCCCGGCGATGGCGCGCAACAGGGTGGACTTGCCAGAACCGCTGGGCCCCAACAACGCCGTCAGGGAACCGGCGGGCACGACGAAGTTGACGTTGTCCAGTGCCACGAAGTCGCCGTAGCGCTTGTAGGCGTCCCGCACGATGATCGCGTCTTCGGTGCGGCCCGTCCCGGAGGCGGTCATGCCCAAATCTCCTTATCCGCCTTGGCCGCTCGCGCCCGTCGGACGTCGAGCAGCACCTGGAAGATCAGGACCAGCACGGACACCGCCATCAGCAGCGTCGACAGTGCGTAGGCCCCGTACTCGGCGCCGCGGTTGTAGCGATCGGAGACAAGCAGTGTCAACGTTTGCGACTCCCCCGGCAGGTTGGACGACACCATGATCACTGCGCCGTATTCGCCGAGCGTACGGGCGATGGTCAGGACGATGCCGTAGGTCAATCCCCACCGGATGGACGGCAACGTGATCCGCCAAAAGGTCTGCCACCAACCGGAACCCAGTGTCGCCGCCGCCTCCTCCTGGTCGGTGCCCAATTCGTGCAGGACCGGTTCCACCTCACGCACGACGAACGGCAGGGTGACGAACACGCTGGCGAGCACGATGCCGGGGAGACCGAAGATGATCTTGAACCCGAGGTCCTTCTCGACGAAGCCGAACGCGCCGGCTGATCCCCAGAGCAGGATCAGGGCGACGCCCACGATGACGGGCGAGACCGCGAAGGGCAGATCGATGACCGCCTGGAGCACGCCCTTACCGCCGAATCGGTTGCGCGCGAGGACCAGTGCGGTCGGGATGCCGAACAGCACGTTCAGTGGCACCACGATGGCCACCACCAACAGCGACAGATTCAGGGCAGAGATCGCCGCCGGGGTGCTGACCCAGTCAAAGAACTGCCCGAACCCTGGCCGAAAGGTCCGCCACAGGATCAGGGCGACCGGGACGACGACCAACACAAAGACGTAACCCAGCGCGACATACCGGATCAGGTAGCGCACCCGCGGGGACGACGTCATGCGGCCAGCTCCTCGCGCTTGGCGGCCCGCGAGCCGGCGATGCGCAGCACGAGCAGCACGACGAACGAGATCACCAGCAACACAATCGAAATCGCTGCGGCGCCCGTGCGGTCGTCGTTCTCGATCAAGGTCCGTATCCACTGCGACGACACTTCGGTCTTCCCCGGCACCGCGCCGCCGATCAGCACCACCGAACCGAATTCGCCGATCGCACGCGAGAAGGCCAGGCCCGCACCAGATAACAGCGCCGGCGTCAACGACGGGAGCACGACCGAGGTGAAGATCTTCGGCGCGGTGGCACCGAGTGATGCCGCCGCCTCCTCGGTCTCCCGATCGATTTCCAGCAGCACCGGCTGGACCGCACGCACCACGAACGGCAGGGTCACGAAGGCCAACGCCACCGCGACGCCCCACGCGGTGTGCTGCAGATGAAGACCGACCGGGCTGTTGCTGCCGTATAGGGCCAGCATCACCAGGCTGGCGACGATGGTCGGCAGCGCGAACGGTAGATCGATGATCGCGTCGATCAGCCGCTTGCCGACGAAGTCGTCGCGGACCAGCATCCAGGCGATCAGCAGGCCGAACACCAGGTTGACGACGGTCACTGAAGCCGAGATCGTCAGCGTGACCCGGAACGAGTCCAGCGCGGCGTTCGACGTGACCGCCAGCCAGAAAGCCTGCCAGCCACCACCGATGGCCTGCCACGCGATGGCGGCCAGCGGCAGCAACACGATCACGGACAGCCACACCACGGCCACGCCGAACCGAAGCGACGTGCTGGCCGATCCGCGGCCACGCAGCCCGCCTCCCCCCGGTGGCGCGTCCCGGCCGGGCTCGTCGAGTCCGGGCCCGATGCCCGGCCCCGGGGTCACCGCCGCCGTCATCCGGTCGCCTGCATGTAGATCTTCGTGATGCTGCCGGTGGTCTTGTCGAACAGCTGCGGGTCGACCGCGTTCCAGCCACCAAGGTCGGCGATCGTCCACAGCTTCGTCGGCACGGCATACTGGTCGCGGAAATCGGCGGCAACGGCCGGATCGACCGGACGGAAACCAGCCTGCGCCCACACCTTCTGCGCCGCGGCGGTGTACTGGAAATTCTTGAAGGCGGTCGCGGCAGCCAGGTGTGGGCTGGTGCTCACGACCGCCACCGGGTTCTCGATCTTGAAGGTCTGCTGCGGGATGACGTGCTCGACCGGTTTACCCGCCCGCTCGGTGGCGATCGCCTCGTTCTCGTAGCTGATCAACACGTCCCCGCTGCCCTGGACGAACACGTCGGTGGCTTCCCGTCCCGATCCGGGGCGCAGTTTGACGTGTTCGCTCACCAGCTTCTTGATGAAATCGATGCCCGCCTGGCCGTCTTGGCCGCCACTGCTCTTAACGGCGTACGGTGCCAGCAGATTCCACTTGGCCGAGCCCGAACTCAACGGGCTGGGCGTGATCACCTCGACTCCCGGGCGAACCAGGTCATCCCAGTCCTTGATGTTCTTGGGATTGCCCTTACGCACCACCAGCGCCACCACCGACCCGAACGGGATGCCCTTGGTGGCATCGGTATTCCACTCTTTGGAGACCTTGCCCGCCTTCACCAACCGGGTGATGTCCGGTTCGACCGAGAAGTTCACGACGTCGGCCGGTTTGCCGTCGACGACCCCGCGTGACTGGTCGCCGGAGGCGCCGTAGGAGGTGACCACCTGCACGCCCTTGCCCTCTTCGGACGCATTGAACGCGGGAATCACCTTGCTCCAACCGGGTTCCGGGGCGGAGTAGGCGACCAGGGTGAGGCTCGTGCGCGCGTTCGCAGGCCCGCCCCCGCCAACGACGTCGCTGGCACCTCCACTACACCCCGCGATGACGGCGACGATCAGGGCGAGTATGACCACCGGCCGCCAGCGAGGCGCGCCGGCGATGTCGTTGAGCATTGGGGCCTTCCAGTGCGGGGACTTACAGATATCGGTCCCGATGCTGCGGAAAGGCGCCTTAAACGACGGGAGAGCTCACGAACCCCATACCCCAGACCGCACACGGGTTTGGCAGTCAGCGACAACAGTGCACGAAGACATGGCGCTCCACGACACCGGATGTCACATGCATGGCGGGAAGCCTAACAGGAATCGGCAGGCCCGCCACCGCTCGAGTGGCTGGCAGGCAACCTGCGTGCTCAGTGCGTTAGCCACCACGCGACGATCACCAGCACCACGAGCGAAACCAGGACCAACGTCACGTGTGACCGGGGCATGCGCGTTACCCGGGCGCCCCACCACCGGCGTGGCGGGCACGGCGCATCAGGGCAATGCTCTTGCCGAGCAGGCCGTCGAGCAGCCCCGCCGTGACGGCGGCCACCACCAGCACGATCGGCATCACCACCATGGCCTGGAGTACGAACGCGAGCCCGGAAAGCCACAGCTCGTTGCCGTCCCACCAATTCAGGAACGCGGTCACGGGCTCACCCTATTCGGCCCTGCAGCGGAAAACCAATGTGCCAAGATCGGCGCATGTCTGCCCCGTTCCCCGCGTCCGAGGCGACTGCCTGCCTGATCGCCGGCGGCGGCCCGGCGGGCATGGTGTTGGGCCTGCTGTTGGCGCGTGCCGGTGTTGCCGTCACGGTGATGGAAAAGCACGCGGACTTCCTGCGTGACTTTCGCGGAGACACGGTGCACGCGAGCACCTTGCGGCTGCTCGACGAACTGGGTTTGGGCTCACAGTTCGCCCAGATTCCGCATCGCCTCATCGACACCGTCCACATGGAGATCCAGAACGAACCGGTGGCCCTTGACTTGACCCGCCTCCCGGGCGCCCACAAGCACATCGCCCTGGTGCCGCAATGGGATTTCCTCGAACTGGTGGCCACCGCGGCCGAAGCCGAGCCGAGCTTCCGGCTGTTGCGCAGCACCGAGGTGATCGGCGTGATCCGGGACGCGGACCGCGTCGTCGGCGTCACCTACCGCGACCAGACCGGCGAGGTCAAAGACATGCGCGCCGAGTTGACCGTGGCCTGCGACGGTCGCTCGTCCACGGTGCGTTCGGCGGTCGGCCTCACACCGCAGAGCTTCGGCGCGCCGATGGACGTGTGGTGGTTCCGGTTGCCCCGCCACCCCGGCGATCCACGCGGACTCGCCGGTGTGCTGCGGGCGGGACACGCGGTCATCGTGATCGATCGCGGCGATTACTTCCAGATCGCCTACATCATCCCGAAGGGGACCGACGCCCAGCTGCGGGCCGAAGGCATCGAAGCGCTGCACCGGGCGCTGGTGGGTATGGTGCCCTGGCTTGGTGACCGCGTGGAGACGCTGACGTCGTTCGATGACGTGAAACTGCTTGACGTTCAGCTGAATCGGCTTCGCCGCTGGTATGCCGACGGCGTCCTGTTCATCGGCGACTCCGCGCACGCGATGTCGCCGGTCGGTGGGATCGGCATCAACCTCGCGGTGGCCGACGCGGTGGCGGCCGCCCGCATCCTGGCCGGCGCGTTGCGCGCGGGACGGGTGCCCACTTGGCGGTTGGCCCGGGTGCAGACGCGGCGCTGGCTTCCCACCGTGCTGCTTCAGACCGCGCAGCGGCTGATCCATGCCAACGTGATCGCCGCGGCGGTGGGCGGAAACGAGCACCGTGCGCCGTTCGGCGTGCGGCTGGCGGGCCGGTCCACGGCACTGCGGCGACTGGTCGGCTACCTCGTCGCAATCGGCCCGCTGCCCGAGCACGCCCCGAGGTTTGCCAGACGCCGCGGGTGAGGAGAGTGTGACGCCACGTCGGCGAAAGAATGGACGCCGGGCCGCTCAACAGATGATGATGTCGGGATGGTCCTGCACGCCCAGCCCGACGACCAGCCCGCCGACGCCATGCCCGAGGAAGCATTCCAAGAGGCCCCGGCGGCCCTGCCTTCCACGATCGACTTCAGTGCGCCGGCGCCGCTCGCTTCCAGCGGGGCGCTGCGGAACCCGTTTCCGCCGATCGCCGATTACGCATTCCTGTCGGACTGGGAGACGACGTGCCTGATCTCCCCCGCCGGGTCGGTCGAATGGCTGTGTGTGCCACGGCCGGACTCCCCCAGCGTCTTCGGCGCCATCCTGGACCGCAGCGCCGGCCACTTCCGGCTCGGCCCCTACGGCGTCTCGGTGCCCTCGGCCCGCCGCTACCTGCCCGGCAGCCTGATCATGGAGACCACCTGGCAGACCCACACCGGGTGGCTGATCGTGCGCGACGCGCTGGTGATGGGGCCGTGGCACGACATCGAGCGCCGGTCGCGGACGCACCGCCGCACGCCGATGGACTGGGACGCCGAGCACATCCTGCTGCGCACGGTGCGCTGCGTCAGCGGCACCGTCGAACTGATGATGAGCTGCGAGCCCGCATTCGACTACCACCGCGTCGGCGCCACGTGGGAATACTCGGCCAACGCGTACGGCGAGGCCGTCGCGCGGGCGGCCAAGCAGCCCGACGCCCACCCGACCCTGCGGCTCACCAGCAACCTGCGGATCGGGTTGGAGGGCCGCGAGGCGCGCGCACGCACCCGGATGAAGGAGGGCGACGACGTGTTCGTCGCCCTGAGCTGGACCAAGCACCCGGCGCCGCAAACCTACGAAGAGGCCGCCGACAGGATGTGGCAGACCACCGAGTGTTGGCGGCAGTGGATCAACATCGGCAACTTCCCCGACCACCCGTGGCGGGCGTACCTGCAGCGCAGCGCGCTCACGTTGAAGGGATTGACGTACTCGCCGACCGGCGCGCTGCTGGCGGCCGCCACCACGTCGCTGCCGGAAACGCCGCAGGGCGAACGCAATTGGGACTACCGCTACGCGTGGGTGCGTGACTCGACGTTCGCGTTGTGGGGCCTCTACACGCTCGGCCTGGACCGCGAGGCCGACGACTTCTTCGCGTTCATCGCCGACGTCTCCGGCGCCAACAGCAACGAGCGGCACCCGCTGCAGGTGATGTACGGCGTGGGCGGCGAACGCAGCCTGGTCGAAGAGGAGCTGCATCACCTGTCCGGCTATGACCATGCCCGGCCGGTGCGCATCGGCAACGGTGCCTACGACCAAGTCCAGCACGACATCTGGGGCTCCATCCTCGACTCGTTCTACCTGCACTGCAAGTCCCGGGAGCAGATCCCGGAGAGCTTGTGGCCGGTGCTCAAGAAGCAGGTGGAAGAGGCCATCAAGCACTGGCGCGAGCCCGACCGGGGCATCTGGGAGGTCCGCGGCGAACCGCAACACTTCACCTCGTCGAAGGTGATGTGCTGGGTCGCGCTCGACCGCGGGGCGAAGCTGGCCGAGCGCCAGGGCGAGAAGAGCTATGCCCAGCAGTGGCGGGCCATCGCCGAGGAGATCAAGGAAGACATCCTGCAACACGGGGTGGATTCCCGCGGGGTGTTCACCCAGCGCTATGGCAGCGACGCGCTGGACGCCTCGTTGCTGCTGATGGTGCTGACCCGCTTCCTGCCGCCGGACGACCCGCGCGTGCGCAACACCGTCCTGGCCATCGCCAACGAACTCACCCAGGAAGGCCTGGTGCTGCGCTACCGCGTGGAGGAGACCGACGACGGGCTGTCCGGTGAGGAAGGCACGTTCACGATCTGCTCGTTCTGGCTGGTGTCGGCGCTGGTGGAGATCGGCGAAGTGGCCCGCGCCAAGCGATTGTGCGAGCGGCTGCTGTCCTACGCCAGCCCATTGCACCTCTACGCCGAGGAGATCGAGCCACGAACCGGCCGGCACCTGGGCAACTTCCCGCAGGCGTTCACCCACCTGGCGCTGATCAACGCGGTGGTGCACGTGATCCGCGCCGAGGAGGAGGCCGACGGCTCCGGGATGTTCCAGCCCGCCAACGCGCCGATGTAGCAGGTACGCAGGTCAGCTCAGCGCGCTGACCTTGTCCATCAGCGCGTGCGCGATGTCGATCGCGGTGCGGTGCACATCGCCGGACCCCTGGTCCGACGGGCTGGTCGAGCCGAAGAACGCCACGTCGACTTCCACCAGACAGTTCCCCCGAACACCGATGGCGCGCGCCTCGGGCCTGGGTCCAGTGGACGGTATACCGGGCAACTGGGTGTCGATCGAAAGGGTCGCCGCCACAACCGAATCGGCGACCCGCACGTCGGAAATGGTGTCCAAGAAGACGATCGACGGGCGGTCGGTGATGATGCTGGGGCGCCCGATGGTCACGATCGTGCCGTCGCAGTCGCGCCATTGCTGCGAGAACTGTTGGAACAGCGCGGTCGCCCCTGCGGTGCTGGACAAGGCGACCACGCCCTCGGCCACACTGATCACTTTCGCCGTGTCCGTTGTCGTTCTATCTGAGGCAGGTGCGGGCGTCTGACCTGCGGTGCCTCAGATCAAATGGCGATCCTGTTGC
>NZ_LQPH01000134.1 GCF_002102255.1 Mycobacterium nebraskense | reverse complement strand
CCACCGCATAGGATCATCAACGCAAGCGAGCGGAACCTATGTCAGACCACTTTTACACCGCTCCTGGGACGCCACCGCGGCCACCTCACGCCGCTGTTGGGGTCCAAGGGGGCCAACTCGTCGAGCAGCATGGCGGGAGTCTTCTCGTGTCGGCCATGATTCCTCCGCCTGCCGGCATGACCCATGCAGGCGACTGACTAACGGCGCGCCATGCCGGGGCCTCAGAGTGCGGCAGGTGGAGACCGGTTCTTAGAACGAGATCCGCTTCACCCCCTCTGACGAACGCGGCCGAGCTTCACCGGGACCTAAGTCTCTATCCGGCCCACTGATGGGTTCCTAGCGTCATAGCGGGGCCGATGCCGCCGACGCCACTAGGCGACACGCTCAACAGGCGGAGGAATCCTCGAACTCTTCGACTTCGCGGCCCGAACGTATCCGGGGAGGTAGCGGTCATATGGAGGACATCGAGCAGCCAGGTACCTCGGCTGCCTCGGCAGACGATGCCGACAAAGGGCGACAACTTGGCGTCCCCTACCATCGGCCGCGCCGAGCCGGTCCGGTCCAGAATGCGCTCAGGCCGTTCACGCGGACCGGCGGCTTCTACGCTCAGTCCTGGCGTCATTATCTCGACCGTCAGCCAGATGAGCTTCCGGTCGCACGGCCCACCCTTGCGCTTGCGACGCAAGCGTTCTTCGACGAGATCGTGCTGGTGGGTCTCCGGTCGGTCCGGCCGGTCAGCTCGGACCCGGATGCAGTTGCGCGAGTGAAACGTAACGTGATCGCGGCTCTTGAGCTGTATGGGCAGAAGGGGTGGCTGGAGAACCCCGAAGGGTTCTTCGCGACGCCCCCGCCGTTGACCGATGTCACCGTCAGGCCCGTGAACAGCCGAGGCCGAAGCTACCAGCGCATGTCCTTCGACAGCAGGTACGAGCCGCATGCCGGCGAACCGGGCCGGGAACGGTGGCTGGGCTATACCGCCAACGACCGGGTGTATGCGTTGATGCTTCGACACCGCGAGCCAAGGCCGTGGCTGGTGTGTGTGCACGGCGCGCAGATGGGCCGGGCCGCCCTCGACCTCACCTTGTTCAGGGCCTGGCAGCTGCACGAAGATCTCGGCCTGAACATCGTGCTTCCCGTCCTTCCCATGCACGGCCCTCGTGCGCGCGGGCTTCCGAAGGGCGCAGTGTTTCCTGGTGGGAACCTGCTCGACAACGTGCACGCTGCGGCTCAGGCGGTGTGGGACATTCGGCGCCTGCTGTCCTGGATCCGGTCGCAGGAGCCTGATTCGAAGATCGGGGTGAACGGCATGTCCCTCGGGGGTTACATCGCGTCGCTGGTCGCCAGCCTCGACGATGGCCTCACCTGTGCGATTCTCGGTGTCCCGGTCGTCGATCTGGTCGACCTGCTCGGCCGCCACGCCGGCCTCAGCCACAACGATCCGCGCCGTCAAGTACTGACGATGGCGAAGCCGATCGGTCGGATGGTCTCGCCGCTTGCGCTCACTCCCCGGGTGCCCATGCAGGGCCGCTTCATCTACGCAGGCGTCGCCGACAGGCTCGTGCACCCACGCGAGCAGGTGAGCAGGCTGTGGGAACACTGGGGCAGACCCGAGATCGTCTGGTACAAAGGCGGCCACACCGGGTTTTTCCGGTCGCGGTCGGTGCAGCGGTTCGTCCAGGATGCGCTCGTGCAGTCGGGGCTTGTTGACCCGTCACGGATACGGCGCAAACGCTGATGCAGCCGCCGCGCCGACCATCCGTTCCTTGGAAACTCTCGCTGACCTTCGAGAACTCTGGTCGGGCTGACAGGATTTGAACCTGCGACCACTTGACCCCCAGTAAATAGCGGTAGCGCGTTTGCGCAGGTCACAGGACCTGCGGCAGCCTGGATCGGAGTGTGTAACGTTTGCAGACGCGCAGGTCGTTCACCATCGCGCATGACGTGTGGTCCCAAGCTGGTCCCTCGCAGGGCCTGGAGTCGCTAAGTCGGCTCTGCCGCATGAGGGCGCTCGACGACCCTGAAGCCCCTACCTCGACCGTGGCATTTATGTTACGGTATCTACATCCCGCTACACGGCCGAAGGAGGTGATCGCCATGAACGACGTGTTCAACACGTTGCTTGAACTTGAGGGTCGCGACCCCGAGTTCGCCCGCGCGTACGCCGCCGAGTCGGCACGGATCGAGGCGATCGATTCCATCATCAACGCCCTCGACGAGGCGCGGGGCACGGAGAAGCTGAGTAAGGCGGCACTGGCCCGCGCGATCGGCTCCGATCCGAGCACAGTGCGGCGCCTCCTGTCATCCGAGTCAGTGAACCCGACGCTCAGCACCATCGCCGAGGTCGCAGCGGCGCTGGGCATGAAGGTGACGCTCACACCGATGTCGGAGGACGAGCGTACCCGGATCACCAAACCCATGCGGGCCTGCGCCTAGCTCGCTCCCATCGCGACCCGGACATCTTCCGCGGTGGCGAGCGACCTCGGATTTCGCGCGAGGTACTCGTTGCCCAGTTCGCGGACCTCCGCGTAGCGCGAGTCGGGCAAGGTCGTCTGGTACGGCTTCGCAGCGCCGTCGATCACAGTGAGGAGCGGCGAGGTCTTCCCTGCCTCGTCGTAGTCGAGAAGGCAGAACAACCGGAAGTGCCACTTCCCATTTGGGGTCTTCGAGGTAACGCGCGCTTCGAAGTAGCCGGTCATGTCTCCGTGCATCGCCTCCCACTGCCCGCCGCCGGCGAACCGTTTCGGCGGCGCCTTGGCCACGGCGGCGAGGGTCGCGAGGAGACGTGCCCGCACGTTCATGGGGAACCCCAGCAGCGCGTTCAAACCGGGTGAGCTCTGCGCCGCGTCGTCGTCGCGGTGTTGCTTGAAGAAAGCCACCTCGTGCGCGGCGTCTGACGACAGGGGCTCCAGCTTTGGGGCGGTGTCCCGAGGTGGTTTGTTACGACTCACAGGTTCATCTCATCACGGTGTCATCGACGGCCACGTGCGTGAGCGGGGTCGCGTCCGGCCTGAGGCCTATGGGCGCCGACCCGCCCGCGTCAACACCGTGAGCTGTCGGCTCCGAAGAATAAACTCGGCTCGCCACCAGTGGGTGAAGGAGCGACCGATGAATGGTTTCATGCGCGGGCAGCAGCTGGCCGAGCTACTCGGACGGAGCGCTCGGACCGCATTCGACGAACTCGAACATCTCGACCCCGACACCTTGCTGAGCGAGAACATCGACGTGCTGGTGCACGGCCTTCTCGCGCGGCATATGCCCGAACCCGTCTCGGTCGATTGGACCGCCGTCGCCGGAACCCCGGTGCAGGAAACGACGATCGAACGAACAACCATGGAGTTCGGGGAGCGTCGCAACTACCGCATCCCGGGCAGCCGGATGACCATCTCGTGGCCGCTGACGGGCAGCGCGGAGATACTCCGGCGGCAGGCGTCGCAGTTCACACTGTCGCCCGACCGCGGGATCGTTAGGGATGACAGTATCCAGCTCGAAATCGAAGCGACCGAGCTATCCACGGAGTTCGTGGAGAGGCAGATGGCGGAGGTGCGCGAGGACGTCGACAGACGGATCACGTGGGCGAACCACGACGTGGCACTCAATCGCACGGCCGTGGAGCGAGAGCTGAAGCAGGCTGCTGAGGCGCGACGTGCACGGATCATCGAGAACCGGCGGATCAGCTCCGCACTGAACATCCCGATCACGCCTACGGGCGTGCAGCGGCCTCCTGTGCCGGCCCTGCGCAGGCAGGTGCCTCTACAACTGCGCCGAGTTTCGGCGGAGTTCACGCCCGAGCCCGTGCTCGACAAAGCGATCTATCAGGACATCCTTGACGTCGTCGAGAACTGGGCACGGTCACTGGAACGCACGTGCACACCCCCGATCCGCGCACTCGGGGAGGAGACTTTGCGGGATCTGCTGCTCGGAACACTGAACGGGTACTGGCAGGGGGCTGCAGGAGGTGAGCTGTTCAACGGCGAGGGCAAGACCGACATCCTCATCCGAGAGAACGGCCGCAACGTCTTCATCGCCGAATGCAAGGTGTGGGGCGGTGCGAAGAAAGCGACTGCCGCACTCGACCAGCTGCTGAGCTACCTGGTGTGGCGTGACACCAAGGCGGCGTTGATTGTGTTCATCAAGCGGTCGACACCAAGCGAGATCATCGATCGACTCCAAGCCGCGGTTCGCGAGCACCCGCGCCACCTACTCACCGCGGAAGACTCCGACCCGAGCCGGCGGGCCGAATACGTCTTCACCGCCGAGGACGCCGGGCGGCGGATCGAGTTGGCTGTGATCCCGGTGGTGGTGCCCGAACCCGTGGATACCCAACCGACTGAGGACTCATCCGTCCATGACGGATAAGACGTACCGAGTCCGGAGGATGAAGCTCGCCGAGCCCGACGCGAACAGGATTGGGAAGTGGGCCTCACTGTGGGCGGACCTGATCCACGTCGACATGGTCCTCGCCGCGAGGTCGGAGGTCCCCGACGTCGCGACCAATGTGTTCCATCGGCGCGCGCTGTGGGAGTCTGCGATTGTCAGCTACGGACGGATGGCGGTCAGCGAGAAGCGACGCAAGATCGCCCATGAGGATCTGCTGCGCGCCGCAAGAGGTGAGCGAGGCGTCGAGTTCCACGAAACTCTCATGGGGTGGCGCCACGATCACGTCGCACATCGCCTGTCCCGGGACCTTGAGACCGTCACTGTCTGCGCGGATTTCCTCGACGATGACCCCGATGAGCTCGATTCAATCCGAGTCTTTGTGTCGCCGTCGGGTGGGCCGGCCGACGATTCGCCGCTCGTGGTGGAGTTCCGCAAGCATGCCAAGGCGTTGCGGGACGCGTTGTGGGAGAAGTCCCTGGCACCGCCCGCGGAGATGATCGCGAAGCGCGGCCCGCGGGGAATCCTGGTACCGGCGCAGCCCTCGCCCGCAGATGGACTCACGGTCCAGCAGGTGTTGTGGTCCCGGGTGAACGGCACTGGTGTCGCCAGCAGTCCCTCCCCGAATCCGTAAGAGCTGTCGGTGGCGGCGCCTACCCTGTCGCCACGCTGCACGAACACCGGCGGCACCGCTGCACTTTGGGAGGGAACCATGACACTTGACGAACTTCGGACGATCATCATCAGCTCCACGCCACGCGACTGGTCGAGGAGAGGGTGAGGTTCCACCGTCCGTTGTTCATCCGGCCGGCGTCGTAGACGGCCGCCGCTTCGTTTGACGGGTCAAAGTCGGCCGCCCGCGCGACAATCTCCGTCACCGTCGGTCCCGCAAAGTAACGTCAGCTTGGTTTGGTGCTTGACGTACGCGAAAGGGGGCGCCGCATGGACGCGTTCGGTGTCCTGAACCAGGTCTTGGGCGACTACGAGAACTTCGTCAAGGGCTTCCTGGAAATCAAGGACGACCAGATCCGCAGCAAGGTCGAAAAGGAGATCTCCGACGGCCTGCTCTGGCCGAAGCCGTGGCTCGCGCTGAATCCGGCGTTCGAGTCCGGCGGGACAGTGGGCGAACTGGTCGGAAAAGGTGTTCTCGATCCCGAGGCGACCAACATCTTCAGAGACCCGACCGGAAAAGCGATCACCTTCCATCGCCATCAGACCGACGCCTTCGAGATCGCTAACCGCCGCGAGTCCTACGTACTCACCACCGGCACCGGCTCGGGCAAGTCGATGGCATACATCGTGCCGATCGTCGATCGGGTGCTGCGCGAGGGCTCGGGCAAGGGCGTGCGGGCCATCATCGTCTATCCAATGAATGCTCTGGCCAACAGCCAGCTCAAGGAGCTGGAGAAGTTCCTCGGGAAGACGAACCCCAAGGTCAGCTTCGCGCGGTACACGGGGCAGGAGAACAGGGAGGAACGCGAGAAGACCCTCGCTGCTCCCCCGGACATCCTGCTGACCAACTACGTCATGTTGGAACTGATGCTCACCCGCCCGAAGGAGCGCAAGAACCTCATCAGCAGCGCAGAGAATCTGTCATTTCTGGTTCTCGACGAGCTGCATACCTATCGCGGCCGACAGGGCGCCGATGTGGCGATGCTGGTCCGCCGGTTGCGCGGCGCCGTCAAGTCGAATGACATCCAGTGCATCGGGACCAGTGCGACGCTCGCCGGTCCCGGCACCAAGGCCGAGCAGCGTCAGCAGGTCGCCGAACTGGCGACAAGGATCTTCGGCGTCGAGATTGCCGCAGCCAACATCGTCGGGGAAACCCTAGGACGTGCGACGACGGGCCAGGCAGACACGGCCGCGCTGACGACACGGCTGGCAGCACAGGCGCCGGCAGAGTGGGAAGAACTCAGGGCCGATCCGCTGGCCGTCTGGATCGAACAGCACTTCGGTCTGCATACCGACGATGAGGGCAAACTGGCCCGACGCCCGCCGTCCAAGCTCAGCGATGCCGCCACGAAACTGCACGACGACACCGGCGTGGACGAGGAGGTCTGCCGGGAGAAACTGCAGGAGCTACTGCTCGCCGGCTCGCGGACCCGCGACTCGCAACGCCGTTCGCTGTTCGCGTTCAAGCTGCATCAGTTCATCGGCAAGGGCGACACTGTCTACACCACCCTGGAACCCCCGGCGACGCGCTTCCTCACCACCCAGTATCAGCGCAGCGCGCCCAACCGGCCCGCGGGGCAGCCGCTGTTCCCACTGGCGTTCTGTCGCGAGTGCGGCCAGGACTTTCTCGTCGTGAACCTGGAGCGCGGCGGCGAAAGTTTCAGCCCCCGCATCCCGAATTCCGATCTTGTCGAACATCCCGACGCCGACGGTCTGTTGCTCCTGACGGAGAAACCATGGCCCGACCCCCACGACCCTGCATTGTTCGAACTCGTCCCCGAGGACTGGGTGGTGTCCAGCGGGTCGGGACAGGTTCTCGACAAAGCTCGTATCCCGAAGCTGCCCAACTCATTACGCGTCGACGAATTCGGCACCATCACCGATGACGGTATGCCGGTGGCGTTCTTCGAGCGGCTCGAATTCTGCCCATCGTGCAAGACGAGCTACGAGAGCACCCGCCAGTCTCAGTTCTCCCGCGTCGCCAGTCTTGGCACCGAAGGTCGCGCGAGTGCGGTGACGGTTCTCTCGCAGTCAATTGTCAGAGCCCTCAGAGGCGAGTCCGACCTCGACGACGAGGCACGAAAGTTCCTGGCGTTCAGCGATAACCGCCAAGATGCGAGCCTGCAGGCCGGTCACTTCAACGACTTCGTGTTGGTGGGGCTGATCCGCTCAGCCCTGTACCGCGCCGCCGCCGACTATCAGGAACAGAACCCCGGAGAACCACTCACCGACGAGAACCTCGGACCCGAAGTGGTGAAGGCGCTCAGCGGGAAGAGCCTGAAGTTCTTCGCCCGCGACGAAGAAACCGCCGACGAGCACATCCCGCGCAAGAAGATCGCCCGCGCGCTGCGCGACGTCGTCACCTATCGCTTGTGGGCCGATCTCAAACGTGGCTGGCGTATCACCATGCCCAACCTGGAACAGACCGGACAGCTGCGCCTGGCCTACGAGGGTGTCGACGAACTCGCCGCCCACAACGACAAATGGTCAAGCTGCGGAGAACCATTGGCAAGCGCCAGTGCCGAGACGAGACGAGACGTGATGCATGTCCTTCTCGACGAGCTGCGCCGAAACCTCTGCATTGACACCGAGTTCCTCACCGACGAGAAGTTCGATGCCGTCCGGCGCGCCAGCAAGGAGTGGCTGAAGGACCCGTGGGCCATCTCCGATGACGCCGGCACCTACAGCGGCCTGGCCTACCCCGGCGGCCGACCGAAGGGCGTGGCTGGGATCGGCGCCGACCTCTACCTGTCCGGGTTGGGTGCGTACGGACGTTGGCTGCGACGCCCCAATCGCTTCCCCGGCTTCCAGCATGCGCTCAAGACGGCGGACGCGCAGGTGATCATCGAGAGCCTGATGGACGTGATGGCCGGTGCCGGGATCTTGGTGCGCGTTCCGGTTCCCAAGCGGCCCACGGGCTATCAGCTACGTGCCGACCTTATTGCGTGGTATCCAGGCACGGGCGAGCATCGTGCGCCCGACCCCATCCGCAGTAATCAGTCGGAGGGCAGGGTGAACCCGTACTTCCGTGCGCTCTACGCCGAAACCGCGAAGAAGCTCGTCGGCTTGGAGGCCCGCGAACACACCGCTCAGGTCGAGCCTTCCAAACGTCAGAAGCGGGAACAGGAGTTCAGCGAGGCCCGGCTTCCGGTGCTGTACTGCTCCCCCACGATGGAACTCGGCGTCGACATCAAGAGCCTCAACGTCGTTGGCATGCGCAATGTCCCACCCACCCCCGCCAACTATGCGCAGCGTTCGGGACGTGCCGGCCGCTCGGGTCAACCGGCCATCGCCCTGACGTACTGCGCTACCGGCAATGCGCACGACGCCTACTACTTCCGGCGAAGTCAGGACATGGTCGCCGGAGCGGTCGCCCCGCCACGGTTGGAACTGGGCAACCAGGATCTGGTGCGCGCCCACGCCCACTCGATCTGGCTGGTGAAATGCGGCCTGGACCTCAAAGCCAGCATGGTCGACCTGCTGGAGATCGACCAACCCGGCCAGCCTTTGCGCACCGAGGTACTCACGACGATCGAGTCCCCGTCGAGTCGCAGCGCCGCCATCGCCGCGATCACCGAAGTCTTGACGGCTACCACCGAAGTGACCTCCGCCCCATGGTGGACGGAGACCTGGATCGCTAACACCGTCGATCAGGCGCCGACTCGGTTCAACCACGCCGCGGACCGCTGGCGTGGCCTGTACAACGAGGCGCAGACGGAGCTGGACCAGGCCAACACGACGCTGAAAACCATTGGCGCATCTGAAAGTTCGAAACAACGTGCCCGCGGCCGTATTTCAGAGGCGCGTGCTGCTCTCGACCTCCTCAAGGGCCAGGTCGACGATGTGCTTCAGGGTGATTTCTACACCTACCGCTATTTCGCCTCGGAAGGCTTTCTGCCCGGCTATTCCTTCCCACGGCTGCCGCTATCGGCGTTCATTCCGGCGGAACGGCGCACCCGCAGCGGCGGCGAAGGAGAGTTCATCCAGCGGCCCCGGTTCATGGCGATCAGCGAGTTCGGCCCCGGTGCGTTCATTTACCACGAGGGGGCGCGTTACGAAGTCAACCGCGTCAGCCTGCCCGCGCGTGACGACGGCACTGGTGTCAACATCACCGAGATCAAGCGGTGCAGCGCCTGCGGGTACCTCCATGAGTCCACCGACGCCGACCTCTGCCAGCACTGCGGTGCGCCGTTCGCGCCGGATGCCACGATGGCCAACTTGATGCGACTGCTGTCGGTCAAGACTCGTCGCCGCGACCGGATCAGCGCCGACGAAGAGGAACGCCAGCGCGCCGGGCATGAGATCGTCACGACCATTCGCTTTGTCCCGCATGGAGTTCGGGCCGGGCAACTCACCAGCACGATCACCGAAGGCGGACAAGAGCTCGGCACTATGACCTACGGCGACACCGCGCTGATCCGCCGGATGAACGTCGGTTTGCGCCGCCGCAAGAACAAAGACATCCGCGGGTACGTGCTGGACACCGTGGAGGGGCGCTGGTGCAAAGAGGCAGACCTGGCCAAGAACGTGCACGGTGAGGCCCCGCGGTACCAGCGAGTGATCCCCCACGTCGAGGACCACCGCAACGCGCTGCTGCTGCATCTGGACCCATCGATCGGTACGGATCAACGGATGGCCGCAATGTATGCGCTCAAACGTGGCATCGAGGCCGTCTACCAGTTGGAAGGCTCCGAACTTGCGGTGGAAGCACTTCCCAGCAATACCGGTGACCACGCCTGGTCGCGGCTGTTGTTCTTCGAAGCCGCCGAGGGCGGCGCCGGCGTGCTGCGTCGACTTGCCACCGAAGACGGCCAGCTCACCCAGGTGGCACGAAAAGCGCTGGAAATTGTGCACTTCGACCCCGACACCGGCGAAGACCTCCATCGCGCACCGCATGCGATCGAGGACTGTGCACAGGCCTGCTACGACTGCCTGCTGTCATACAGCAACCAGTGGGATCACCAGCACCTGGACCGCCACCGCGTCGTCGACCTGCTCCGACGACTTGCCGCATCCAATGTGGCGGTCGGAGCCGGCGGTGAGGAGCGGGCGGCACAACTCGAACGCCTGACCAAGGCCTGTGACAGTGAGCTGGAGAAGCAGTTCCTCGTCCTGTTGGAACAGCACGGCTTCCGGCTCCCCGACGATGCCCAGAAGATCGTCGACGGCTATTACGTTCGGCCTGATTTCGCTTACCACACCGACGGTATGGACGTGGCAATTTTTGTCGACGGCCCTGTGCACAACACCGCACATCAGCAGGAGAAAGACGAGCAGGCACGCATGAAGCTCGAGGATGAGGCGGGGTGGCTGGTGCTGCGCTTCCATCATGACGGCGCAGACACCAACTGGCTCAAGACCATTGCCGAACACAGCGGTGTGTTCGGCAAAGCGAAGGCGAACGCATGACGACGGTCGACTATCCCGCCGGCAGCCTGGTCAATGCCCGCGGCCGGGACTGGCTCGTTCTCCCCGGCTCCCCTGCCGGCACCCTGCTGGTGCGCCCGCTCGGGGGTCACGAGCACGAGACCACCGTGCTGCTGCCCGAGATCGACGACTTCGCGGCAGCCACATTCGAACCGCCGACGGTCGACGACCGCGGGGACGCCGGCCGGGCCCGTCTGCTTCGCGACGCGCTCAGGCTCTCGTTTCGCGCCAGCGGCGGCCCGTTCCGTTCATTTGCGCGCCTGGCCGTCGCGCCCCGCAACTACCAGCTGGTTCCGCTGATGATGGCGGCCAACCAGGATGTCACCCGGCTGCTGATCGCCGACGGCGTCGGTATCGGCAAGACGGTCGAGGCGGGACTCATCGCCGCCGAGCTGCTGGCCACCGGGGAATCGCAGCGGTTGGCGGTGTTGTGCTCGCCCCAGCTGGCCCCGCAATGGCAGGGCGAGCTCCGGCATAAGTTCGGTATCGACGCGCAACTTCTGTTGCCGTCCACGGTCAACCGGTTGACGCGTGGTGTCCCGTTCGGATCCAACGTCTACCAGCACTACCCGTATCTGGTGATCTCTACGGATTTCATCAAGCAGAAGTCGCGCCGTGACGAATTCGCCTTGCACTGCCCGGAATTGGTGATTGTCGACGAGGCGCATACCTGCGTGGCATCCGCTGGCGTCGGCAAGTCCTCCCAGGCGCATCTGAGATATGCGTTGCTGCGCAAGCTCGCCGACGACCAGCAGCGCCACCTGCTGCTGCTGACTGCGACTCCGCACAGCGGCGACGACAGCGCCTGGCAGTCGCTGATCGGCCTGCTCGACGACCGCCTGGGTGACCTGCCGGCAGATCTGTCTGGCCGCGATCGCGAAGACGACCGCAAACTGCTGGCCAAGTTCATGATCCAGCGCCAGCGCGCCGACATCCGCGAGTACCTTCGCGGGGAGTTTCGGGAGGACACCCCGTTCCCCGATCGCGAAACCACCGAGACCGCATACAAACTCACCGCGGGATACCGCCAACTGTTCGACGACGTGATGGACTACGTCCGCCAGCAGGTCGCCGACCCCAAGCTCAGCGCGGTGCGGCAACGCGTCCGGTGGTGGTCGGCGATCGCGCTGCTGCGGTGCCTGGCCTCCAGCCCGGCCGCAGCCGAACAGACCCTGCTCAACCGTTCGGCGGTCGCAGCCGCCGACGACGAGCGTGAGGTGGACGCCTATGCCGAATCCCGGGTGCTGGACACCGATCTGGACGACACGCTGGAAGCCGAGGACGTCACCGTCGGCGCCGACACCGGTGAGTCCGACACGCCTGACACCAAGAGCCGAAAGCGGCTGCGCGAGTTGGCGTCTGCTGCGGCGGCGCTGAAGGGCCCGCGGTCCGATGCGAAGCTCAAACGACTCATCCCGCTGCTCAAGGAACTCCTCGACGATGGCTACCACCCCATCGTCTTCTGCCGGTACATCCCCACCGCCGACTATCTCGCAGAACACCTGAGTTCCGCCTTGTCGAAGGTCAAGGACCTCAAGATCGACGCGGTGACCGGAACTCTCCCTCCGGAGGAACGCGAATCCCGCGTCGATACCCTCAGCGCCCACGACGGGCCCCGCCTGCTGATCGCGACCGACTGCCTGTCGGAGGGCATCAACCTGCAGGACGGCTTCAGCGCGGTCGTGCACTACGACCTGGCGTGGAACCCCACCCGCCACGAACAACGCGAAGGTCGCGTCGACCGATTCGGCCAGCAAGCCCCCACCGTGCGCACCGTGACGTACTACGGCGAGGACAACGGCATCGACGGCATCGTGCTGCAGGTCCTCATCCGCCGCCACGAGAACATCAAACGCAGCATCGGCGTCTCCGTGCCGATCCCGGTCGACTCCGCCACCGTGATGAAGGCGATCTGGGAGTCGCTGCTATTGCGCGGCAAGCAAGCCGAACAGCTGACCCTCGACTTCGCCGATGCCACCTCCAAGTCCCTGGCCGAACAAGTGGAGGTCGAATGGATCAACGCGGCCGAACGGGAGAAAGCGTCGCGTACCCGGTTCAGGCAGGCCGGACTCAAACCCGACAGCGTCGAACGCGCGCTAGCCGAGGTGCGCCGCGCCCTCGGCGGGCCGGCTGATGTCGAAACCTTCACCCGCACAGCGCTATCCATTATGGGTGCTCCGGTCAGCGACACCGACGACGGGTTCACCGCGATCATCACCGCGCTTCCTGCCGCGGTGCGCGATCAACTCCCGCCCACCAAGAACGGGCGACTGCACTTCCACCGCTCACTGCCCGTCCCGGCCGGACACAGCGTGCTCACCCGCACCGACGCCACCGTCGACGCACTGTCGCGCTACGTCCTCGACGCAGCCCTCGACTCCCGGCTCGACCCGGCATCCCGGCCCGCGCGCCGCGCCGGCGTGATGCGCACCCGAGAGGTCACCAAGGTGACCACCTTGCTCATGGTGCGCCACCGGCTGGAGATCACCATTCCCGGCTCGGCCGGCACCGTCACGCAGGTCGCCGAGGAAGCCAAGTTCCTCGCATTCACCGCGAGCGGCGACACCCTGACCTGGTTACCGCAGGCCGAGGTCGACGCGCTGCTGTCCATGACGCCGTCGGGCAACGTCGACGACGCGCTGGCCCGAATGCAGTTGGGCCGAGCGCTGGGGCGCGTGGACGCGCTCGCCCAGCACCTGACCACCGCCGGTACGGACGCGGCGAAGGACCTTGTGGCCGAGCACCAGGCGGTACGCAGCGCCTCCAAGGCCGGTGGACGCGCACCCACCGTGCGGTTCCTGCCACCGGCCGACGTCCTCGGCATCTACGTGTTCCTGCCGGAAGCGGGTGCCCGATGAGCGCGCTGACCGTCTTCCGGGCCGTCCGCGCGGTCGGCACCGCGCTGCCCGCCGAAGCGGTCCCGCGGGCCATCGAACTACGCATGCCCGGCCAAACCGCCGAGGCCTACCAGCTGTCACCGGGAATGGCGGTCAACGGTGCCATCGCCCGCGCGTGGGAAGCCATGCTCGCCGCGCACCGCGCCTGGCGCACCGCGCTGGAGCGGCTACCCGAAGGTGACGCCGCCACCAAACTCACTAGGGACAAGTGGCTGCTGCCCCTGCTCTACGAACTGGGCTGGGGCCGGCCCGATGTCGTCAGCGGCGGCCTGGCCGTGGCGCCAGGCCTCGGGGAGACCGAGGCGCCGCACTTCCCCATCTCGCACCGCGTCGCGTGGCCGGACGCCGCGAACGCCGCCGCCTGGGTGCCGCTGCACCTGGTGGGCGCCGGCATCGACCTGGACACCAAAACCGCGGGGGTGACCGCCCGGGCGCCGCAGGCCATGGTGCAGGACTACCTCAACCGGGAAGACCACGCGCTGTGGTCGGTCGTGTCCAACGGACATCAGCTGCGGCTGCTGCGCGACGCCTCCAGCCTCACCCGGCAGTCCTTCGTCGAATTCGACCTCGACGCGATCTTCACCGACCAGCTCTACTCCGACTTCCGCATCCTGTTCCTGACCGTCCACGCCAGCCGGTTCGCGCCCCGCCTGGACGACAAGGCCGCCAAAGCCTCCAAAACCGAAGCCGACAGCGAGGAGTCCGGTGAGGAAGCCGAAGTCGAGCAGGCCGAACCCAAACTCGACAACTGCTGGCTGGAACGCTGGCGCACCACAGCCATCGACGACGGCGCCCGCGCCCTGCTGAACCTGCAACACGGCATCGCGGTCGCGCTGCAGGAACTCGGCACCGGGTTCGTCGCGCACCCGGCGAACGCTGCCCTGCGCGAGACGCTGGCCGCCGCCACCGACGCCGACCGCGACCTGCAGCGCGCTCTGCTGCGCATCGCCTACCGGCTGATTGTGCTGTTTGTGGTCGAGGACCGCGATCTGCTGCACCGCTCCGAGGTCCCCGCAAGCGCCCGCACCCTGTATGCGGACTACTTCTCCACCGCACGGTTACGCCGGCTGGCCGCCGCACCGATCGGCGGCTGGCACACCGACCTGTGGGAGGCGCATCAGATCGTCACCGACGCACTCGCCGCCGACGGACTGCCCGCGCTGGGGCTGAGTGGGCTTGGCGCCAGCCTCTTTTCGCGGGACGCGCTGAGCATCCTCGACGGCGCCAAGCTGCCCAACCGGGCCTTGCTCGCCGCAGTGCGGGCGCTGGCCCAGATCGATGACCCGGTCACCGGGTTGCCGCGCCCGGTCGACTACCGCAACCTCGACAGCGAAGAACTCGGCGGCATGTACGAGGGGCTACTCGCTTACACACCGCGCTACCACGCCGACGAGCGGGCGTTCACCCTCGAAGTCTCCACCGGCGACGACCGCAAGAAGTCCGGCTCGTATTACACTCCCTCGGATTTGATCGCGCTGGTGCTGGACGAGGCGCTGAACCCGTTGATCGACGAGGCCATTCGGGAATCCGATCCCGAACAGGCGCTGCTGGATCTCACGGTGGTCGATCCGGCCTGCGGCAGTGGTCATTTCGTCGTCGCCGCCGCTCGCCGGATCGCCGCCGCGCTGGCCACCGTGCGCACCGAAGAGACCGAACCAACGCCCGCTGCACTGCGGGCAGCCACCGCCGATGTCATCGAACGCTGCGTCTACGGGGTGGACCTCAACGATCTGGCCATCGAGATCGCCAAGGTGGCTCTGTGGCTGGAAGCCTTCGATGCCGACCGCCCGTTCCCGTTCCTCGACGCGCACTTCCGGGTCGGCAATGCACTGCTAGGCACCACCCCGGAGTTGTTGCGGCACAACATTCCCGACGCGGCATTCGCGGCGCTGGGTGATGACGATAAGACGTGGACATCTAAGCTCAAGGCCCGCAACAAGTCCGAGCGCCAAGCCGACCAGGATCAGCTGACGCTGAGCTTCGGCCCCGAAACCCTCAACGTCGAAACCAGCCAGTTCACCAAGGCGGCCCGTGAAGCCGACACCGGAACCGTCGCTTCGGTGGTCGCCCTGCGGGCCCGGGCCGACGCATGGCGACGCCTGGAAGCCGATCCCGATTTGGTGGCCGCAAAACTGGTGGCCGACGCGTGGTGCGCGGCGTTCGTGCAGCCCAAGACCGGGGCGACTACATCCGGCCAGGGCATCACCCATGCCACCCTTCGGGCACTTTCCGAAACCCCGGAGTCGGTGCCCGACACCATCGTCACCCAGATCAATGCGCTGGCCCGCCAGTATCGGTTCTTCCACTGGCACTTGGAGTTTCCCGGCATCTTCACCGTGCCCGACGACGGGAGCGCCGAAGCCAGCACTGGGTGGACGGGTGGCTTCTCGTGCGTCCTGGGCAACCCGCCGTGGGAATCGCTACAACTTGAGGATAAGCAGTTCTTCGGCAATCTCGGTCGGGTCGACATCGAGAACGCCTCGAACGCGAGTGCGCGGAAAAAGATGATCGCCAAACTCGAGTCATCAGACCCAGACGTATTCAGGCTATATAACGATGCACGGCGACGCTCTGACGCGACTAATCATCTGGTACGTGGCGGGCGCTATCCGTTGACAGCGCAAGGAAAGATCAACACGTACAGCGTGTTTGCCGAGACCATGCGAACCATCCTGAGTCCACAGGGACAGGCCGGCATCATCACACCGACAGGCCTCGCCACCGACAACACAACTGCACCATTCTTCGCTGACACCCTCAGCAACCACCGGCTGTATGCGTTTTATGACTTCGACAACGAAGCAAGAATCTTCCGTGATGTCCACCATGCGTACCGGTTCGCAATCACGACGATGACCGGAACTCTACGCGAGGTCGGCCGCACCAAGTTCGCCTTCCTCAACCGGCACGTCTCGGACGTTGCCGACAAACGATTCCAACTAGCGGCCAAGGAAGTTCTGGCGCTCAATCCGAACACCGGAACGTTGCCGATGTTCCGCAGCCGCAACGACGCCGACATCACGCTCGGCATCTACTCACGACACCCGATCCTCATCCGCGACAATGATCCGGACGGCAATCCCTGGGCCCTCTCGTTCAGCCAAGGTCTGTTCAACATGGCCTCGGACTCCGGGTTGTTTCACACCGCCGAAGACCTCGCCGATGCGAAATTCGACGGCTGGTCCTACAAACGCGGCAATAAGGAGTACGTGCCGCTGTACGAGGGAAAAATGCTGTGGCACTTCGACCATCGATTCTCTACATACCGCAAGGCGACGCCAGCCCAACTTAGAATGCAGACCCTGCCGCGAGTCTCTGACGAAGAACACGATGATCCGAACCTTGAGGCCCTGGCCCGCTACTGGGTCGAGAAAACGGTAGTTGCTGCAAAGCTCGATGACCGATGGGACGCAAACTGGCTACTCGGGTGGCGTGATATAACTGGCACCGAGAAGGTACGTACCTTCGTGCCCGCCGTACTGCCAGCATCTGCCGTCGGCGACAAGTTCCTCCTCGCTCTTCCGAGTGAGGCCACGGCCGCTACCCGCCTGCACGCCGTCTGGTCCAGCCTGATATTCGACTACGTCTCGCGCCAGAAGATGAGTGGCACGTCCTTGAAATACTTCATGGTCAAGCAGCTCGCATGCCCGATACCCAAGCAGTTCAACAGTCCCGCCCCCTGGCGCCATAGCGAGCAGCTCGATAATTGGATCAAGCCCTACATCCTCGAACTGTCCTACACGTCGTATCGCGTACGTCCATACTCGCGTGATCTCGGCGACGACGGTAAGCCATTCCGTTGGGATCCCGACCGCCGAGCCCTACTACGCGCCGATCTCGACGCCGGCTTCCTCCACATCTACGGCCTGGACCGCGACGAATCAGAACACGTGCTGGATTCCTTCCCCATCGTTCGCAAGTACGACGAACGCGACTTCGGCGAGTACCGCACCAAACGCCTTGTCCTGGCGGCCTATGACCGCATGGCTGAGGCGATCGCCAACGGCGGCAAGGGCTGGAAACCGCTCGCCGACATCCCTGCAGGACAAGGGCCGCGACATCATGCGTGAAACCCGTAAGCACGACACCGCGCCGCCTGTTCCATGGCAGACCAAACCGAATTCGTACTTCACCTCAACTATGTTGAGCACACAGGCCGGGTCTGCAAGATGTACTTGAACGGCACTGATCTTCCGATTGATCTCATCGAGGCGCACGCGTCGGGCAAGTTAGTCATCTTCGTCGGGGCGGGTGCATCGATCCCGCAGCCGTCGGCACTGCCAAGCTTCAAGGACCTGGTCAAAGAAATCCGGGCCACCAGCAATCTGCAGAGCCGATTCACCGACGACGATCTTGACAACCAACCTCTCGACGAAATCCTCGGCAAGATCAATGACGATCACGGGGTCGACGTACACCAGCGTGTACACGAACTGGCTTCGAAGACCGACTCGCAGCCGAGCCCGCTACACGAAGCAATAGCCCGACTCGCATCCGCATCGACCATCCGCATCGTCACGACGAACTACGACCACCACCTTTCTACGCAGCTCGGCGATGAGGCCACCGAGTACCTCGCCCCCGCACTCCCCATGGGCGATGACTTCACCGGCATTGTGTATATCCACGGGCGGTTGGATCAGGACAGCCGACGATTAGTTTGTACGGACGAGGACTTCGGCAAGGCCTACTTGACCGACGCCTGGGCCGCCCGATTCCTCGACCGCATGTTTGCTACACATTCGGTCCTCTTCGTGGGCTACAGCCACAACGACACGATCATGAAGTATCTCGCACGAGGACTCGGCGGCAGGTCGCAGAATCGCTACGCACTAACCGCTGACGCGGATTCTCCGCTGTGGAGACAACTCGGCATCACACCAATCGAGTGTTCCTACGACGATCAGCCAGTGGTGCTCAACGACTGGGCCGCGCTAGCTTCCGAAGGGCTGTTGGGCCACCGTGCCCGTGTGAAAGCTCTAGTAGCCGAACAAGATCCATCACCTGTCCCTGATGCCGTGTCGTACCTCGAAACGGTGATAGGCGACAAGAACACAGTACGATTCTTTACGGAGTTCGCGCGTGGCCAATCGTGGCTTCGATGGGTTTCCGGCAGACCGGAGTTCGCCACGTTGTTCTGGCCGGCACCTTCCGTGGACCCCGATGTCACGCATGCTCTTGCACGGTGGTTCGCCGACAACTACGTCAACGATGATGACGTATCGGACGTCGCCTTCCAAATAGTCGCTGAGTCCGGCCCGCATCTGGTTGACGACTTTGTGTTTGCGATATGCCGGCAGCTTTCACTTCACAAAGGCCCGCTCTCACAACGTATGCGGCGCTGGCTCCTTCTCGTCACAGGACGGCACGAAAACCGTTCTCAGGTAACCCTTCTCGCATCGATACTTGACGACACAACTCTGGCTAGCGACCCAAAAACAGCGTTGTTCCTCTTCGACTACCTGACCGAACCCCTCGTTGTAGCCTCCGGAAGACACTTTGGGGCGACCTTCGAAGCAACCACCCGAGAGAACCACTCTCTACTTCGCTTGAGTTGGGACACGGTGTACCGGCCCTTCCTCGATCAATACGCTAGCCAGCTTCTTGCGGTTATGGATCGCCACCTTCGCCGGGCACATTTGCAACTCACCCTCGCAGGCGAGTCTGATCGTCAGCGCCCAAGTCTATGGCGCCCGGCCATTTCCATTGCGGAGGACCACCAACCGGGCACACCGCTGGGGTTTCTCATCGATGCCGCACGAGAATCCCTTGAGTCACTTCTTGCAGCACAGAATGCAGAAGCCGATAGATACCTCGAATCGTGGGCCGACAGCGATGTAGTGTTGTTGCGCCGCTTAGCAATACATGGCTGGACGTGCCGCACTGACAAGACTTCGTCAGAGAAGCTGCAATGGTTCCTCAGCACTGGATGGCTACACTCTCTTGATCTACGCTCCGAGGCGTCCCGGCTTATCACCGATACAGTCGGTTCAGCGGATCACCAATCCGTGACAGCGCTCATCGATGATCTTCTGGCACATTCTGGGAATGACATGTACGGGCCGTGGCGCGCTGCTGCCTTGTTAACCTCCATTAAGCAGGCCAACCCAAGCCTGGCAGGGATGGACGAAGCACTTGCGACCCTTGCGTCGTCTCATCCTGAGATCGCCGAACAAGATGATGGCAGCAGTTCGCAGGAACCATCGGCATGGGACATGTCACCGCCCATGGAGATCGAACAGCTGCACCAACAACTCGGTGAAGAGCCCGCCGCAACGGTGGGCGCGTTGATCGCCTGCGAGGCAGAGACTGCTGGGTGGGAGAATCAGAGACGTTGGGAGCAGCTCGCTGGCGCGATTAGCGCTCTCACCCAGCAATACCCAGAAGATGGCTTCGTGCTGCTTGATTCGATCGGATTGGGACACGAGGAGATTTCGAATGCGGTTGTCCGTGGTTGGGCTCAAACAGCTGATGAGTCCATCGCTCCCCAAATACTCACGCGGATATCGCATCTCGAACTTGAGCCGATCATCAGGCAGGTTACCGCAATGCTCGGCGGCTTCGGCTCTCAGAGTCAACCACTCGGCTGGCACCGATTCGACGAGAGTGTCGAACTCGCCCAGATGTGCTGGGAAGCAACTGATCCTCAAACCTCCCGCGCATTTTCGGATGGCAATGACTTCCTGACCAACGCGATCAACCACCCTGCAGGCCAGTTGGCAACATACTGGGTGGACAGAGTCGGTCATCTCTGGCGGGATGCCGCCGATAGCTGGAACGGCATCCCACCCGACTTGGCTGATTATCTCGTAGAGCTGAGTACGCACGACGACAGCCGAAGCGAAGCCGCGAGAACCGTCTTCAGCGCCTACTTGGCGTTCTTCCACGCCGCCGATAAAAAATGGTGCAAGCAATTCTTGATGCCGATGCTGGACTGGAGCGACCCAAGCATAGCTCGGATGGCTTGGACGGGTTACCTTTCGCATGGGCGAGGGAGCGATCAACTCTTGGCGGATGGGTTCCTCGACCTACTGATAGAGGCACTCGGTCATCGTCACGAACTTATTCCTCGGGCCTCACGCAATCTGCCTCTGCTCCTTGCCAAGATTGCGGTGGAATCTGGTGTCGACCCTGGTACGTGGATCAACAGCTTCGTCGCGGCCTGTTCTCCCACGGACCTAGTCGAATGGGCCCAGGACGTCGGCCATGAACTCAGAGCGCTCGACCCGGCTGTTTCCGATGCCCAATGGGGTCGCTGGATTCGCGACTACCTGACTGATCGCATACGCAGCATTCCTAAAGCGCTTGCGCCTGAAGAAGTTTCCGCTATTGCAGTGTGGGTGTTGTACCTATCTGACTCGATGGGTGCCGCCATCGACTTACTCCTTCGAGTGCCATCGGCTGGGTTGGATATGCACAATCTGTTCCTGCACGAACTTCGAGACGAGCGGATGGAATGTGAGCCGGAGAACCTTGCTCGGTTGGTCGGTTCCCTGCTGGGGGCCACAACGGGTCAGTTCTACGACGCTCTTGACGTCCAGCGCGTTTATCGCAGGTTCAAGGATTGTGGCGTCTCACCCGATGCCCTGCGGGAAATTGCCGAGGCTGCCTTGGCATTGGGATTTCAGGTGGAGTGAAAGTGAGTCGGCGCTTTGGGTCGGTGTCCTCGATGACGTGCGTCGTGACCACGCCAGCGTCGATGAGCCGGTTTCTCAAGTTTCGAACTCGGAAACAGTCTGGGAGTGATGAATGCCAACTCTAGCCATCGACAAGGGATTCATCACCGACCTCGCGAAGATGGAGAAGCCCGTCGTAAAACGGGTCACCGAGGTGTTCGACGAGTTCGACGCCGCCACCCACGCCGGGCTTCATCTGGAGAAGATCGCCAACGCCCGCAACCCTCGGTTCCGGTCCATCCGCATCGACCAGGCCTGGCGGGGCATCGTGCTCGCCCCCATCACCGGCGACGTTTACACATTGCTGAAGGTGTTGCACCACGACGACGCCTACGCGTGGGCACAGCGCAGCAATGTCTCGGTCAACTCTGCCACCGGCGGCATCGAGATCCGCGACGAAGCCGAACTCGACCGCCAAATCCCCGAAATGACTGAAGCCGCCAAGAACGCGGGCACCCCGATCTTCGCCCATGTCAAAGACGGCGAGCTAACCATGCTCGGCATCGACGAGAAAGTGCTCGCGTTCGCGCGAACCGTCACCGACGCCGCCCAACTCGACGCGGCGAAATCCTTTCTGCCCGAGACACAGTGGGATGTGTTGTTCGGTCTCGCAGCCGGTTTCACTCCCGAGGAGGTGTGGACAGATCTTGGCGCGCAGATTCTGAACGACCCCGTCGACACCGAGGACATAGACGCGGCCATCCTGCGCAGCAGCGATCGCGTCGTCCTCGTCAGCGGGCCCGATGAGCTGATGGATGTATTCGCCTATCCTTTCGCCACCTGGCGCGTATATCTGCACCCGACCCAGCGCGCCGTCGTCGACGCCGCCTATAAAGGGCCGGGCCGAGTCACCGGTGGCCCGGGCACCGGCAAGACCGTCGTCGCCCTGCACCGGGCAAACATGCTCGCCAAACGCGGAAACGGCAAAGTGCTCGTCACCACCTTCACCTCAACTCTCTCCGAGACTCTGCAATCCGGCGTCGACATGCTCGTCGAGGACGAGGAAGCCGAAAGCCGCATCGAGGTATCACACGTCGACCGGATTGCCCACCGTGTCTTCCGAAAAGCCCACGGCGCACCACACCTGCTCGGCGCCGAGGACGAGAAAGCGTTGTGGGCCGGGCTGATCGACGACCTGGGGCTCACCTTCACCGCGGTGTTCCTGTCCGAGGAATGGCGGCAGGTGGTCCTGGCCCGTCGCATCAGCACCGCCGATGCCTACCTTGCCGCCAAGCGCACCGGACGTGGCCGCGCGCTTGGGCCAGTCCAGCGCGCCCAGGTCTGGCAGGCGATCTGGGAGTTTGAACAGACCCTTACCCAGCAGGGCGTGTGGACGCACGAAACCATCCGCCGCGAAGCGACACGACTGCTGGAGGAATCGTCGGCGAAACCGTTCCGCCACATCATCATCGACGAAGCCCAGGATCTCAGCCCGGACCAGTGGCGGCTGCTGCGCGCCTCGGTCGCCGAAGCACCCGACGACATGTTCATCGCCGGCGACACCCACCAGCGCATCTACGACAATCGAGTCAGCTTGCGCGAGGTCGGGATCAACATCACCGGCCGGTCGTCCCGGCTGAATATCAACTACCGCACCACCGCCGAGATACTCGGCTGGAGCCTGGGCCTACTGCGCGGCGAAGCGATCGATGACATGGAGGGCGGGCTGGACTCCATCGCCGGCTGCAAGTCCTATGTGCACGGGCAGCGGCCGACACTGACCGGGCACCAAAGTGCTGAGGCGGAGGCAAAATTCATTGCCGCGTCTGCCAAGAAGTGGATCGACAATGGAATCGCACCTTCAGAGATCGGAATCGCTGTTCGCGCCAAGTGGTTGACGTCGAAGATCGAACGCGCACTCAAGGCGGCCGGGATCGACACTGTCGACCTCGCGAAGGCTTCGGATGATAACGATGCCGCCCGCATCGGCACGATGCACCGCATGAAAGGCCTGGAATTCCGCTGCGTGTGTGTCGCCGGTGTCAGCGCCAAGCTGGTGCCCGCGGCGAACGCCGTCACCCCGATCGAGGACGACAAGCAAACGCATCAGCAAGATTTGGAGCGGGAACGCTGCCTGCTCTTCGTGGCCTGTACCCGCGCCCGCGAGGAACTGCTCGTCACCTGGCACGGCGAGCCCAGCCCATTTCTGACCGCACTTGAGAAGAACTGAACAGGAGATTTTGAGTGACCCGCCTATCTACGCTGCTGGACGAAATCGATTCCGGCGTTGTGCTTCTCCCGGAGTTTCAGCGCGGATACGTGTGGAACCGCGACCAGGTCCGCGGCCTGATGCGGTCGCTGTACCGCGGCTACCCCGTCGGCGGACTTTTGATGTGGGAAACGATGTCGGAGGACATCACCGTGCGGGGCGCCGCGGTGGGTAGCGGCACCCGACAACTGCTGCTCGACGGCCAGCAGCGCGTCACGTCCCTGTACGGGGTCATCCGCGGTACGCCTCCACCATTCTTCGAGGGCGACAAATCCGCCTTCACCGGGTTGTACTTCAATGTGGACACGGAGTCCTTCGAGTTCTATGCCGCCACCAAGATGGCTGGCGACCCGACCTGGGTGAACGTCACCGAGTTGTTCAGCAAGGGACCGACGAAGTACCTCAGAGCCTTCCCCGAGGTCGACGACGACAACACGCTCGACACCTACATCGATCGGTTGAACACGATCACCCAAATCACCAACCGCGACTTCAACTCCGAGAAGATTACCGGCGCGGGCAAGACGGTCGATGAGGTCGTCGACATCTTCAACAAGGTCAACTCCGGCGGCACCAAGCTGTCGAAGGGCGACCTCGCCCTGGCCAAGCTGTGCGCCGAGTGGCCGGATGCACGAAAAGAACTGCGGGACCACCTGGACCGCTGGAAGAAAGCCGGATTCCGGTTCTCGCTGGACTGGTTGCTACGGAACGCAACGGCGGTCGCGACCGGCAGGGCGTTGTTCTCCTCCCTTACTGACGTATCCGCCGCCGATTTCGAGGGAGCCCTGGGTAAGGCGGCAAACCACATCAGCACTTTCCTCGACGCGGCTTCCGGGCGCCTGGGCCTGGACCACGACCGCGTGCTGATGGGCCGCTACGCGACGCCTGTCATTACCCGTCTGCTTCAACTGAACGGCGGCGGGTTCACCGACAGCACACACCGCGACAAGGTTCTCTACTGGTACGTACATTCCGCACTATGGGGTCGGTTTAGCGGCTCGACGGAGACCTACCTGCAGCAGGATTACGAGGCGGCTGAGCGGGGCGGAGTCGACGCACTGATCGCGACATTGGAACGTGTCCGAGGCGGGCGTCTGGCTATCGGCCCCGACGACTTCGCGGGCTCCACCCGCGGTTCGCGGTTCTATCCAATGCTGTACCTGCTGACCCGCGTTGATGGCGCCCGCGATTTCGGCAGCGGGTTGGAGTTGCGGGCCGAGCTGTTGGGCAAGCTCACGTCCCTACAGGTGCACCACATCTTTCCCAAGGCACTGCTACGCAAGCACGGATTCGACCGCAACGAGATCAACGCGCTCGCGAACTTCTGTTTCCTCACCCAGGACACCAACATCAAGATCGGTATGCGCGATCCTGCGGAGTACCTTCCGGAGGTCGAGATCAAGCATCCGGGCGTTCTCGAATCGCAGTGGATTCCGACCGATCCTGATCTGTGGCGGGTAGAACGCTACTCCGACTTCCTGGCCGCTCGCCGCGAGTTATTGGCGGCGTCAGCGCAGTCGTTCCTGGAGGGTCTGCGCAATCCTGAGGGGCCGCATGACGATCGGATCCTGGAACGTCTGGAGGTCGCCGAAGAGGTCATCGACGACCCCCGAGGTGAGCAACTGCGCGAACTCATGGCTGAGCTGAGGCGCAGAGGCTATGCCGAGCCGGAAGTCGATGCGGAGATCCCAGACCCCGATACCGGCACTGTGCTTGCGGTCGCTGAAGCTTTCTGGCCCAAGGGTCTTCAAGAGGAGCTGGGAGATCCCGTCGTCCTCGAACTCGACCCCGACGACGCCGATCTGGCTCGCCTCGAAGAATTGAACATACGAGTCTTTACCTCGGTGGACGCACTGCTGCGGTTCGTCGAAAACCGGAGCGCCATTGCGGCCGGTGAGCCGGATGAGCCGGCCGCCGAGGTCACCGATGTCTCGCAGATAAGCGATTTGGAAGCCGATTTTTCGCAACGGATGAAGGCCGTGTACGACCGCGGCCGTTCAGAGGCGGGGTACAACGCTTCCTATTTCCTGAGCATGCTGTCGCAATACGGGCCGAAAGAGACCGCACACAAGCTGTTGGCGTCCCGGGCAATCTCGGATGGGTTCGCCGAACTGTGGGAGCGTGGGCGGTTGGACCTGACCGTCGAAGCCCTCGTAGTCGAACCGAGGTTTTCGGAGTTGTTCAGCGAGAAGGAGATTGCGATTGCGCAGCGACGGCTGGCGAAGTTCAGCTACACCCGTGAGGACAGTTCATAAGTGAAATGCCTGTAATGCAAAGCTCTTTCGTTATTCAAGATCGACAACCCAAGAAGCAGGAGTAGCCGTGTCCGACGAAAGCCCCGACAACCTTCCAGCGCCGGTCGGAAGCGATGAAGTGGCGGTATCGGTTCAGCCCGGCGGCCTCCTGGTTGCCGGCGATCCGGAAGCTGTCGAGGCCTACCTGTCACGCCTGCAGACGTTCGCCGGCAAGACAATGCGGGTGGCCGGTATTAATAAATCCTCGGTCAGCAACGCGGCCGGCCTATTGGCTGGTATGGCAGGGATTCTCGCTGATTCGGGAAAGTTTGTGCAGCTTCATCCCGACAGCGTCAACGCTCTGCGCGTGGGCAAATGGATTCCGGGGACTGACGGCTACTACAGGATGATGACGCGCGGCGGTGATGGGCTATTCCTGCAACAGCTGCAATGGGCTCCGACGCAGATCGCACCCCCACAGATGCTGGCGGTTCAGTTGATCGCCACCCAGCTGGCGCTCAAGGCGGCGATCGCCGACGTCGAGGAAGCTGTCCGCCGGGTTGAAGGAAAGGTGGAGTCCATCCTGCACCTGGCCCAGGCGTCACTTACAGGCGACGTACTCGGCAACCACCTGTCGATCCGTCGGGCAACGGATTTCCTCGATAAGCACGGAGTGCTTCCCGACACGGACTGGGAAGCGCTGGCCAGTTTGGGACCCGGGCTCACCGTGACCGTGGAGCAACTCCGAAATTACGTGGGCAAGATCCTGGCCTCGTTCGACCCCGATCTTCCTGTGCAGGACCGAGCAGCAAAGCTTCGCGCGGCAGCGGAGGAGAAGCAGCTTGGTGAGACCCTGAGCCTTCTGGTGGTCGCGGAGGATTCGCTGTACCGGTGGCAGCTCCTGCGACTAGCCCGCGTTGGGGACAAGGAACCTCAGCACCGACAGCGGGTAATCGACGACCTCAACGGCCTGATCCGGCATCAACTTGCCGAGGACGGCAAGCTGTACCGTGAAGCCAAGAACCTGCTGGACAACTTCGCTAAACCGGATCGCATCGAAGGGTTCCGTGTTTTTTCGGTTCGAGAACTAGCGAAGCACCGATCACGCATTCGCGACGAGCTGGACCGCTTCGCCCAAGCCCGTCGCCACCAGGTCGAGGAGTGGTCGAACGTCGAAACTCCCAGTGTCCTAGACGCGGCGGAGGCTGTGATCGACGCGGTCGCAGAGTCGGCCCTCAAGGCCGTCGGTGCTGCCGGACAAGGATTGATTCTGATGGGCGAATACCTCGCCGACAAAGCACATGCCGAAAAAGCCGCATCGCCGGTAGACGATTCCGATGAGGTCGAGAACAAGTGACTCTCCAAAGCTTCCTAATCAGGATCGACCGAGCAGTTGAGGATTGGGTACAAATCGGTCGACGTACACCACATATGTCGAAAACGTTCGCGGGCTGACGGCACGCGTCCGCGTGCGCGGCGAAGCAATACACGAAACAATGACCGACTCCTGAGAGCTTGGCGGTCGCCCCTGGATTCGTAGTCCCCGGGGCCGATAAGCCACGGTGGACGTCGGCCGCGTTGTCGTACCTGCGGCCTATGCTCCGTAGCGATGACCACACCAGCGCAACCCCCGGACTCACTCCTCGCCGCATTGGCGAAGGCGCGGATCCCCGTGGAGAACCACGAATTCATCCGGCGCTTCACCACCGCCATCGGCATCGCGGAGTTTCGCGCCGTGGATAGGTCCGACAAGCCGTATGTCGTAGCGAAGCGGCGCGACGGCCTGCCCGACCTGCACATCTACTACGGGTACACGACCGGGTTCACGTCCGCGGACGAGGTCGCCCGCACCGCCGGCGATGGCGCCGTCTGCCAGCCGAGTTCCCGGAAGGGCATGTGGTACGTGGAGCATCCTACGGACCAGGTGCGTCCCGGGGGTGAACGCTCCCGCAGTGTGCGGCGTGAGGCCGGCTTCTGCAGCTGCGGGATGCAACTGTCGCTCACCGGGACATGCGGTAGCTGCGATTAACCGCATGGGTAGACAGAACGCCCGCGGGTTGTTCACTTTGGAGGAGGGGGCAGTGCCTACAGAATCACCCGATCAGCGTGTGGAAAGCCTGCTGGCCGACGAACTGGAGTCGGTGAGGGACGACGTTCGCGGTGGGCGGGTGCGACATGCGCTCAGGACACTCGCCGCACGTGCCAGCGCCGAGAACCTGGTGCGCGACCAGTACGCCGGACGGTACCCGTTCGAACTCATCCAGAATGCCAACGATGCCGGCGGCGACAGCGGCGTGTCGGGTGGAACCGTCGCCTTCACACTGACCAATACAGCGCTGATCGTGGCCGACCAAGGCACAGGCTTCGGAATTGATCAGGTCGAGGCCATCTGCGGCTTCGCGAACTCATCAAAAGATCCGCGCAAGAACATCGGCTACAAGGGGTTGGGCTTCAAATCGGTCAAGGAGATCACATCGGCACCGCAGATCTTTGCACCACTGGTCCAGTTCGGCTTCGACGGACCCCGCGCGCAACAGCTGGTTCACGACGTCGTGGGTGCACCGGGTGAACTTCCGTCGGTGCCACACTACGCCTTCCCGTTTCGCATCTCACCCGATGACGCAGGCGACGACCGCGGTGCAGTGATCGATGCGTTGGATGCAGGCTTTACAACCGTCATTCGGCTCCCGTTCAAGAATGAAGTCAGCCGCGACACGGTCGATCAAACTCTCTGCGAAACTCTGCACCCCCAGATACTGCTGTTCCTCGACCACATCGATCGGTTGGTTGTCGCGGGGACGTCTGCGGATTTCGTCGCGACCACCGACCGGGACGGAGGTGCAGACTGTGACGAGGTGCTGCTGAGCCATCACAACAAAGTCGATCACTTTCTGGTCTTCCGCACCGAGCGGAAGATTCCCGACCGCAAACTGGTCGCGGATCTCGGGGGCGCATGGGGCAAGGTCGAAGCAGTCCGCTTGTTCGCGGCGGTTCCCCTCGCCGATGACGGCCTACCCACCACCGAAGCGTCCGAGCCTCTGCACGTCTACTTCCCCACGGAAGAAGACAGCGGGCTTGCGATCATCCTCAATGCGGATTTCCAATTGGATGCTGCGCGCCTGCGGATTGCCAACGCGCCGAACACGGTCGGCTACAACGGATGGTTGATCGACGAGCTTGCGGGGTTCGTCGCGGATGATGTCGTACCCGCGTTACTGACGCGCTTTGAGAACCATCCACGGGTTACGGCTGCAGTTCTGTATCCGGAACCCCGAGGAAGCTGGCCGAAACGCTTACGGCAGGCACTGGTTCGGCGCTTGGCTGAATCAGCGTTCATTCCTTGCGCCGACGGCGCGGTACGCCGGCCAGGTGAGGTGAACATGCTGCCGTGGTCGGTGATCGACGTCGCCTTCTTCCAAACGCTGTTGCCCAATGACACCTACCGCCTTGTGCACGCTGACCTGGATGCCAACGGGCGCGAGCACGAGGTTCTGCGCGATGACTTCGCGGTCGAGGAACTCGACGGGGGGGAAATGTTCGCGGACCTCAACCCCCCTGACGAGGAGATGGTTACTCGCTACTACGAGGCCCTCGTCGAATGGTCGAATCGGGCGCCGTCGTGGGAAAGCAGTTGGCTGGGAAAGACGGCTTGCGTCCGTCTGGACAGCGGTGAGTGGGCAATGCCGAGTGAGGCGTTCCTGCCACCACGCGGTGAGCACCACTTGCCTGCTGGCATGTCGGTTCCCATTGCCGACCTTCCCGAGGTACCCGGCACCGAAGCCATGCTGAAAAGGGCTGGGCTGCAGACCTTCGGGTGGCGTTCCGTCATCATCGAGTATCTTGTGCCGATTCTGACCAATCCGGAGGCGGAGCCCGCGCAACGAGCTGACGCCATGAGCCTACTCCGTGACTATCACGGGTCGGGTGGTCATGACGCTGCGGTCGAGAAAGAGATCGGTGCAGTACTATTGCGGGCGGCAGCCTGTGACGGTGGCGAGCAGACACTGGTTCCCGCGCACCATCTCTACTTCAGCAAGGAGTGGAGGCCCGATACCGATCTCACCTCTATCTACGGCCCGTTCGACCAACAAGAATTCCTTGCCGAACCTCGCCCCGATGACCAGGACTTGCGAGGGGGCGAGTTCAAATTCTTCTCGTGGCTGGGCGTCGAGGACAAGCCGCGGACCTTCGACCTTCGTTGGGGTGGTTCGGACACCTCGCTGCCCGATTACGCGAAACCCTCCCCACAGTTGGACTTTAAGTGGCAGTACGCGCCTGGATACCAAGCCGCGTCGAGGTGTAGTCAGGGGCACCCGAGGAGTCAGTTGTTGCGCAGCTCGCCCTGGATTGATCGGCTCGACGAGATCATCAATGGAGGGGACTTTGCGCAGCTCTCGACCCTATGGAACAGCTTCGGACGGCACTGGAGTCACTATGACAAGACCTTGAAGGCCGAATTCTCCTGTACCACATCGGCACACAGCGGTGCACGCAGTCGGCGCTTCCCATCGCTAGTTGAGCACCTTCTGACGTCGAGCGCGTGGGTTCCCGCGCTCAGGAATGGCGGGGAGTCGCTACAAGTCCCAGGCAGCTTGTGGCACCTACCCGCCGGTGCACCGGACGCAATCGCCGACTTTCTGCCGGTGTTGGCGCCAGGCTTGCTCAGCAAACAATCGATGTGTCATGCGCTGGGCATCATCGACGGTGACCAACCCGGTGCGCGCGTCATGGTCGAGGTGCTTCATCGGCTGAACAGCGAGGCCGAGGAGGCCGGGCATGTTACTACGAGCGCGAAAAGCATTGCGCGGTGGGCAATGCGGAAACTCGACAGTGTGGCCCGCGATATTCCTGCCGATGAAGCCCAGCACATCCCCGTGTTAGCGAGACTCGACGGCAGCGCGGTCTTCGACCCGCGTCCTTATATCACTTCGGACCGGCTCGCCGAGGAAACATGGCAGGACCTTGTGCCGATCTACGACGGGGACAGGACTGCAAGGAACCTGATTGACGTCCTGGATCTGCCCGTGCTGGAGGAGAGGGTTCTCGTTGAAGTACAAGCCATAGGGCGCGATCCAATCGCCGAGCCAAGAACCGTGACCGATCTCGAGACTGTGATGCCGCAGCTGCTAGCGGCCGCGGGACAGCTGTCGCCGTCGTTGCAGGTCGACATCAGTCGCAAGCTCAACTGTCTGGAACTCGCTTGTGTACAAGAACTTTCACTTCAATACCAGCTCGACGACGAGATCCGCACTGCCGCCTCGCCGACCTCATACATCGAGCGGTACGGGGGGCACCGGGGTACCGCATACCTTGCGCTCGACCGTGAGACAGGCGAGGTCGACTGGTACTCATTCGCGTCGCAACTTGCACGCCACATCGATGTCGAAGAGGCGGGTGATCGCTTCGCCATCCTTCTCACGAATCCCCGCGGTCGTTCTCAGTGGTTGACCGCGCACGGTATCTCTGACGCGGATATCATCGCAGCGCAGGAGCTCTTGTCAGAGAACCAGACAATCGATGAGCCTGCAATTTCTGACGACGTGGTTGAAACGGAGACTCCCCAACCGGAACCCGAGTCGGGGCCCAAGACCGACGATGAAACCATCGAGGAATGGCCGGCGATCGATGCTGCCGAAGGCCCTACAATCCAGCAGGATAATGTTCCGAACAACGGCGCGGACGCCCGTCCGCCATCGGCCGAAGGACGCACAAGACAGCCGAAAAGGAACCAGTCGGCGGAAAACGAGCCGACCGTTAGCAAACCTTCGGGAAGCCGTGGCAGCAACGAAACTCCAACAGATTCCCAAACCGCGCCGAGTCAACGAGAGAAGCGCTCCGCGAACAAAGTCGCCGCACCGGAGGTTAACGCGGTGGATGAGTCGCGCCCCCAAGGCCGCTTCTTCTCATACGTCGTACCTGAGCGCTCCGAAGTTCAGAGTGCAGACCCCTCGGAATCGGTTTCCCCAGGGGTGAATAGAGCGGGAGTAGACAGGGTGCTGGCCTACGAGCGAGCTGCCGGCCGCGATCCGCAAGAACAGGCCCACAACAATCCGGGCTTCGATGTGGCATCTCACCATCCCGATGGTTCCGTGGCGCGCTACATCGAGATCAAATCTCTCTTGGGCAAGTGGGCTGAACGTGGTGTCGCGATGTCGCGCCGCCAGGCCCGAGAGAATGCCGACCGTGGCGACGACTTTTGGCTCTATGTAGTGGAATTCGCTATGGACGATTCGCGCGCCAAGGTTCTCCCGATCCAGAATCCGATGTCCAAAGCCGGCTCGTTCGTTTTCGATAGTGGCTGGAGTGCGTGGTCGGCGTCCGACGATTCCGAGAAGTCTTGATACCAGATGCTCCTATGTTCAGGCAATGAGTTCGTTGGTTCTTCTGCTGGGTTCGTGGAGGGCGTGGTAGAT
>NZ_LQPH01000133.1 GCF_002102255.1 Mycobacterium nebraskense | reverse complement strand
CTTTCATCACCTGCGAACCGACGAACAAAACCGTCAACAGCCTTGCCACCCGGCAGCGGCTTGACATAGGAGAAACTTATGCATGAGCGCACCGTCCGCGCACGCACGACGATCGGCACTGTGGAAGGCTTCACCCGCGACGGCGTCAACCGCTGGCGGTCCATCCCCTACGCTCGGCCACCGGTCGGATCCCTGCGATTGCGGGCGCCCCGGCCGGCGCAACCGTGGTCGGGTGTGCGGCACTGCCACGGCTTCGCCAACTGCGCGCCCCAGCAGCGTCGCTACACCATGCTCGGCTTGTCGGGTCTTGGAGGCCGCTACCAGCCGATGGGGGAGGACTGCCTCACCCTCAACGTCGTCGCCCCCGAGGCCCCCGCCGGGGAGCCGCTGCCCGTCATGGTCTTCATCCACGGCGGTGGCTACATCCTGGGCAGCTCGGCCACGCCGCTGTACGACGGTGCGGCGCTGGCGCGCCGCGGTTGCGTGTACGTGTCGGTGAACTACCGGCTGGGCGCGTTGGGATGCCTGGACCTGTCGTCGCTCTCGACGCCGGACATCCCCATCGACAGCAATTTGTTCCTGCGCGACCTGGTGATGGCGTTGCGCTGGGTGAAAGACAACATCTCCGCGTTCGGCGGCGACCCGGACCGGGTCACCATCTTCGGGGAAAGCGCGGGCGCGCACATCACCGCGACCCTGCTGGCGGTGCCCGCCGCCGAGGGCCTGTTCGCCCGGGCGATTTCGGAAAGCCCGGCCTCCGGCATGGTTCGATCGCGAGAGACCGCCGCGGAATTCGCGACGCGCTTCGCCGCGCTGCTGGGCGCGCGCCCGCAGGACGCCGCCGAGGCGCTGATGCAGGCGTCCCCAGCGCAACTGGTGGACGCCCAACACCGGCTGATCGACCAGGGCATGGAGGACAGGCTGGGCGCCTTCCCGATCGGCCCGGTCGCCGGCGACGAGGTCGTGCCCATCGATCCCGTCGAGGCGATGCGCGGCGGCAGGGCGCACCGGGTGCCGCTCATCGTGGGCACCAACGCCGAGGAGGGCCGCCTGTTCACTCGCTTCCTCAAAATGCTGCCGACCAATCAAACGATGATCGAGGAGCTGCTGGCCGACACGGAACCGGCTGCGCGGGAACGTATTACCGCCGCCTACCCCGATTACCCCGCGCCGTCGGCATGCATCCAGCTCGGCGGCGACTTCGCGTTCGGCTCGGCGGCCTGGCAGATCGCCGAGGCCCACAGCGCCCACGCGCCCACCTACCTCTACCGATACGACTACGCGCCCCGCACGCTGCGTTGGTCGGGCCTGGGCGCCACCCATGCCACCGAGCTGCTGGCCGTCTTCGACGTGTACCGCACCCGATTCGGCGCGCTGTTGACCGCCGCCGCCGATCGGCGCGCCGCGCTGCGGGTCAGTAACCAGGTTCAACGGCGGTGGGGGGCCTTCAGCCGCTCCGGTGCGCCGGGCGATGACTGGCCCACCTACACCACCGCCGACCGTGCCGTCATGGTCTTCGACCGCAAGAGCCGCGTCGAGTTCGATCCACATCCGCACCGCCGGATTGCCTGGGATGGCTTCTCCCTGGCGCGGTGACCTGGCACGCTGACCCTCATGCATGCCGATACCGCACAAGTCATCGAAAGACCCGGCGACCTCACCACCGCGTGGCTGGAAACGGCGATCGGCGCGGGACCCATCGCCGATTTCTCCGTGGAGCGCATCGGCACCGGGCAGATGAGCGAGTGCTACCGCGTCCGGCTCAGCTACGCCGATGGCGCACCCGCCCCCGGCAGGCCCGAGTCGGTGGTGCTCAAGGTGGCGGCCACCGACCCGGTGAGTCGCCAAACGGGACTGGCTCTGGGCCTCTACGAGCGGGAGGTGCGCTTTTACGGCGACATAGCGCCACGCCTGGGCGGACCGATTGCGCCCTGCTACCACGCCGCAGTCGACACCGCGAAGGGTGCGTTCGATCTACTGCTGGGCGACGCCGGTCCGGCGGTCGTCGGGGACGAAATCGCGGGCGCTACAGCTGAGCAGGCGCACCTCTGTGTCGTCGAGCTGGGGCGGCTGCATGGTCCGCTGCTCGGCGACACCGCGTTGGCCGAAGCGCCGTGGCTGAATCGGGAATCGCCGCTCAACCAGGCGATGATCGCCCCGCTGTACGCCGGGTTCATCGACCGCTACGGCGACCAGATCGCGCCGGAGCACCGCATCGTGTGCGAACGCCTGGTCGCGTCGTTCGACGGCTACCTCGCCGCCGAATCGGCGCCGGATCGCATCCAGGGCCTGCTGCACGGTGACTACCGGTTGGACAATTTGTTGTTCGGCACCGCCGGGGCCGACCGTCCGTTGACGGTCGTTGATTGGCAGACGGTTTCCTGGGGGCCGGCCCTGACCGACCTGTCGTACTTCCTCGGCTGCGCGCTGCCAACGCAGGATCGTCGGGAGCACTACGACGCGTTGCTGCGGGCCTACCACGAGGCGTTGGGGCCGGCGGCGCCCCTCACGCTCGCCGACGTCGCCGAAGGTGTTCGCCGGCAGAGCTTTTTCGGCGTGATGATGGCGATCGTCTCCTCGATGCTGGTAGAGCGCACCGAGCGCGGCGACCGGATGTTCATGACGATGCTGCAACGGCACTGTGATCATGTGCTCGACACGGACGCGCTGGCGACGCTGCCGGTCGCGCACGCGCCCGAACCCCTGCAACCCTCGGAGGAGGACGAACTTGCGCACGCTCCGACCGCCGAACCGCTGTGGAGCGAGAGCTGGTACGCCGACTTCGCCGACGTGGCACAGGGATTGGGCGGCTGGTTCCGCCTCGGGCTGATCGCGAACGAGCGGACGGCGTGGGTGCACGCGCTGCTGTGCGGTCCCGGCATGCCGACCGTGGCCGTCGACACGCAAGTGCCGCTGCCGGCCGACCCGTGGGAATTGCGCACCGACTCCTTCGAGCTCGGTCACTCCGCGACGGCGCCGCTGAAGACCTACCGCGTCGACGTGCGTGCGCGGGCTCAGGCTTACCCCGATCCGTCGGGGTTGTTGCGCGGCGAGCCGGGCACCCCCGTCGAGATGACGATGAACTTGGTGTGGGCCACCGACGGCGTCCCGTACAAGTACCGCTTGACAACGCGCTACGAGATTCCGTGCACGGTCTCGGGCACGGTCACCGTCGACGAGGCCAGCTACCGCGTGGAATCGGTTCCCGGCCAGCGCGATCACTCCTGGGGCGTGCGCGACTGGTGGAGCATGGACTGGATTTGGAGCGCGCTGCACCTTGACGATGGCACCCATCTGCACGGCGTGAACATCCGGATTCCCGGTGCACCGGCCTTCAGCATCGGCTACTGCCAGGATGCCGAAGGAACGGTCACCGAGCTGCAAACGGTGGAATCGCGAGAGTCATTCGGCGCCAACGGGTTACCGCTGAACGCCACGTTGCGTCTCAACCCCGGCGAGATCACCGCGGACGTCCGCGGCCAGGCGCCGGTCCGTCTCACCGCCGCCGACGGGCGGGTGAGCCAGTTCCCGCGGGCCTGGGCCACCGTCAAGACCGCCGACGGCCGCGGCGGCGTCGGCTGGGTCGAATGGAACCGCAACCTCGGCGAACGGTCCGGGTGAGCGGAACGGTGCCCGTCGTGGTGATGGGTGTCTCGGGATCGGGCAAGTCGACCGTGGGAATGGCGCTCGCGCAACGCATGCGCGTTCCGTTCATGGACGCCGACACCCTGCACCCGCCGGCCAACATCGCCAAGATGGCCGTCGGCGAACCGCTGGACGACGACGACCGCTATCCCTGGTTGGACAGGGTCGGCGAGTGGTTGGCCGGCCATCGCGACGGTGGCGTGGTGAGTTGTTCGGCGCTCAAACGCAAATACCGCGACCGGCTGCGCGCGCTCTGCCCGCAGGCCCAATTCCTTCACCTCGCCGGCTCATCGGCACTCATCACTAGCCGACTGTCGGCCAGGGCCGGTCATTTCATGCCGGTCGCGCTGCTGCGCTCACAATTCGAGGCGCTAGAGCCGCTCGGCGCCGACGAGCCGGGCGCGACCGTCGACGTCGGCCAGGACGTCGACGCGACCATCGACGTCTTCTTACACGATGCCGGCTGGTCGGTCAGGAAAGCTTGCGACGACCGGTCTTGACCTGCTCACCGAGTCGTTCGCGTGCGGTGTCCGCCAGGTAGCCACCCCGAGCGCGGGCCGTGTCGGCGAGGTAGGTGCCACGCGCGCGGGCGGTCTCGGCGAGGTCCTCGCCGCGTTCGGCGGCCGTGCTCGCCAGTTCTTCGCCACGCTTGCGGGCCTTCTTGGCCAGCTTCTCGCTGCGCTTGCGCGCCTTTTTCGCCAGCGGCGTGGCCCAGTCAGCGGCTTCGTCGGCAAGTTCTTCGCTGCGTTTGCGCGCCTTCTTGGCCAGCGGCTTGCTCCTTTCGGCGGCCGTGCTGGCGAATTCGCGCCCGCGTTCGAGCGCGGCCTCGGCGTACGGCGCGCCTCGTTCGGCGGCGGTGCTGGCCAGTTCGCGGCCGCGTTCGGCGCCGATCTGGAGGCCGTGCACGATCTTCTCGCCCAACTCCGAGAAGTCGGTATCGAATGGCCCGTCGTCCGAACCCGGTAGCGCCGACGACACTCGCTCGGAGAGCCGTTCGGCTGCCCGGCGGCCGCGCCACCCGAGTGACGGCTTGCCCGCCGTGTCGGCCGATGCGATCAACAATCCGCCCACCAGGCTGAGGTCGGTGAGGAACTGCTGGCGCTTCTGAGCTTTCGCCTCCGGGTCGCTTTCGTTCCAGAACGAGTGCGCCCCGAGGTTGGCCGGTAGCACCGTGAACGCGAGGGCCGCCGAGGCGACGCGCGGCAGTTTGCCGGTGGCCAGCAGCAGGCCGCCGCCGATCTGAACGGCCGCATTGATCTGTGCGACCGTCTCGGGGTCGCTCGGAATATTGCCGCTCACCGAATTCGGCAGCGCCTGCAAACCATCCACCGCGGGGGCGGCGGCTGCCGCCGCCGATTTGGGGTTCAGCAGGGAATTGACTCCCTGGCCGATGAAAGCCACTGAAAGCAACGGGCGCGCGATTCTCCGGATCAACATGGCCGGTGGATTACCCGACTGGTTGGCGAACAAACCGTCCCACCCATAAGCCCAGCTGAAGCGCCGTGGCGGACGACACCGATAGGGTGAAACGCGTGAGGGCGTTGATTATCGTCGACGTGCAAAACGATTTCTGCGAGGGTGGCTCGCTGCCGGTGACCGGCGGCGCCGCCGTGGCGCCCGCCATCAACGACTATCTGGCCGGCGAGCCGGGCTACCAGCACGTCGTAGCAACCCAGGACTCGCACATCCAGCCGGGCAACCATTTCTCCGATCGGCCGGATTATTCATCGTCATGGCCCCCGCACTGCATCGCCGGAAGCCCCGGCGCGGACTTTCGGCCCGACCTCGACACCAGCCGGATCGAGGCCATTTTCCACAAGGGCGCCTACGCCGCGGCATATAGCGGTTTCGAGGGTGTCGACCAGGACGGGACCCCGCTGCTGGACTGGTTGCGGCAGCGCGGGGTCGACGAGGTCGACGTGGTCGGCATCGCCACCGACCAGTGCGTCCGGCGCACCGCCGAGGACGCCGCGCGGGCGGGCCTGTCCACCAGGGTGCTGGTGAACCTGACCGCGGCCGTGGCGGCGGATTCGGCCACAGAGGCGCTGGCGGCTATGCGGTCCGCGGGCATCGAGCTGGTCGGGGGACCGTAATGGGGGCGCCACCGGAACGCGAACAGCTGCTCGCCGTAGTCGAGCGCTCCCCGCAGGCGGCGGCCGCGCACGACCGCGACGGGTGGGTGGCGCTGTTCACCGGCGACGGCCGCGTCGAGGACCCGGTCGGGTCGCGGCCGCACGTCGGGCAGGAACAGATCGGTCGCTTTTATGACACCTTCATCGGTCCGCGTGACATCAAGTTCCACCGCGACCTCGATATCGTCTTCGGCACCGTGGTGCTGCGCGACCTCGAGCTCGAGGTCGCGATGGGCCCAACTGTCACGATGCACATTCCCGCGTTCCTCCGCTACGACCTGCGAGACACCAACGGCGAGTGGCGGATTGGGGAACTGCGGGCGTACTGGGAACTGCCCGCGATGATGCTGCAATTTCTGCGAACCGGATCACGTGCGGTGTCACCCGCCCTGCAACTGTCGCGGGGCTTGCTGAGCAATCAGCGGCTGCGCGGCACGGCCGGCTTCATGGCGGGATTCCGGCGGGTGGGTGCGCGGCACAAGAAAGTCGCGGAGGCGTTCCTGGGCGCCGCCGCGCGGCAAGATCCGTTTGCCGCCGCCCGTGTGTTATCGCCGGGCGCCACAATTACTCTCGGCGACCACGATGCACTCGACCTCACTGCACTCGTCGAGCAACTCGACGGCGCCAGTTCGACCAAGATGAACAGCGCGGGCCACACGGTGACGATCTCGGTCAACTCCGGCCACGGGCGCGGGATCCTGTTCGCCGACATGGCTTGGCGGGGCGATGCCATCAACCGGATCCGGTACTTCCCCGGCTGATCGCGACCCCGGTCAACGCAGCACCATCAGCGCCAGTGATGCCGCCGACATGCACAGGTACGCCCCGGGGAACGCGATGTCGTACAGGACGTGGGCGTGCAGATGTGTCACGACTGCGCCGACGAAGAACAGCACCAGGCCGGCGGCGGCCGCGATTCCCAACGCGGGCAGGCCCGCCAGACCCACGACCAGCCCGGCTGCGCCGGCCAGCTTGACCGCCCCCAGCGCCGGCAACCACGAACGCGGCACCCCGACTTCGGCCGAGTTCGCCAGGACGAATCCCGCCGGGACGAGATCGGCCACGGCGATCCCCGCGGTGATGGCGGCGGTAACCAGCGTGATCACAACGTATGCGGTGTTCATCTGCGTCAAACCCCTGCCAGGCAGCCGTTTTTGCGGCGGCGAGCCGAATGGTCGCCGCGCGCGCTGCGGCGCACAATCGATAAAGTCATGGTGCTGGCCTCCTTTGCAACAGAGAGCTCGATGGACGCGGTCATTCTCTTGACGGCTCCTGTGCAGAAAAGGTGACCCATGAGCGCCCCCAAGAATCTGGCCGATCTCGCGCAGCGTTTCGACGCGGACCGGCGACACCTGAGGTCGGTCGCGTTCCAGCTGCTGGGCTCGACGGCCGATGCCGACGACGCGGTGCAGTCAGCGTGGCTGAAGGCCAGCCGCGCGGATTTCGGCGCGGTCGACAACCTCACCGGCTGGTTCACCACGATCACCGCCCGCGAGGCCTTCGACCAGCTCCGGGTGCGCAAGAGACGTGCCGAACAACCGCTCGCCACCACCGACGAACTGGACCGGCTGGCATCGACCCCGTCGGCGCCGGCGGACGAGGAAACGCTCTTGACAAAGTCGGTGAGCAACGCGCTGCTCGTGGTGCTCGACCGGGTCTCACCGGCGCAGCGCGTTGCGTTCGTGCTGCACGACCTGTTCGCTGTCCCGTTCGAGAAGATCGCCGGCCTCCTGAACCGGTCGCCCGACGCCGCGAAGAAGCTGGCTAGCCGGGCCCGTCGGCGACTGCAGGCACAACCGGGCGGCAAACCCGAGCGCGTGGCGATGCACCTCGAGATCGTGGAAGCGTTTCTCGTGGCGTCCCGCGGCGGTGATATCGCCGGTCTGCTCGAACTGCTGGCCCCGGACGTGGTGCGCACGGTCGATCGGGTGCTGGTTCCCGCCGACGTGGCGACCGAGCTGCGCGGCGCCCGGCAGGTCGCGGAGGAGACCCGTCGATTCGCTCAGCGGGCGCGTGCCGGTGCGGTGATGATCATCAACGGGGCACCGGGCATCGTGATCGCGCCGCGCGGTCACGCTCAGGCGCTGTTGCTGATCGCCGTCGGAGCCGATGACCGCATCCACGCGATCGACATCATCGGGGATTCCGACCGCATCCGCCGGGCGGATCTGGCACTCCCGAGTTGGCCGATTCAGCAACAGCACAGCCGCATCGGGTACCAAGGACGTCAGACACCGCCGACCGGGCGGCCGGCAACGGGGCGAGAACGGGAGCACCATGCTCGATAAGCCGTTCGGGCGGCGCGGGCTGCTGCGCGGTGCAGGCGCGCTCACCGCGGCATCGCTGGCACCGTGGGCCGCGGGCTGCGCTCCCGAAGAGGACGCGTTGACGTTCTTCTTCGCGGCCAACCCCGACGAGCGCGATGCCAGGATCCGCATCGTCGACGAGTTTGCGCGCCGCCACCCGGATATCAAGGTTCGGCCGGTGCTTTCGGCTCCGGGCGTGATGCAGCAGCTGTCGACGTTCTGTGCCGGCGGTAAGTGCCCGGATGTATTGATGGCGTGGGATCTCACATACGCCGAGCTGGCCGCCCGGGGCGTGCTGCTGGACCTCAACACGATGCTGGCCGGCGATCACGCCTTCGCGTCCGAGCTGAAGTCGGACGGCATCGGGGCGCTGTATGACAGCTTCACCTTCAACGGGGGCCAATACGCCTTCCCGGAGCAGTGGTCCGGGAATTACCTGTTCTACAACAAGCGGCTGTTCGACGAGGTGGGTGTGGCACCCCCGCCCAGAACGTGGGAGCAGGCTTGGACTTTCACGGACTTCTTGGACACCGCCACCGCGCTCACCAAGCGGGATCGTTCCGGGCGGGTGACCCAGTGGGGCTTCGTGAACATGTGGGTTTCGTACTATTCGGCCGGGCTGTTCGCGATGAACAATGGGGTGCCGTGGTCCACCCCGCTGAAGAACCCGACCCACTTCAACTTCGACAACGACGCGTTCATCGAGGCGGTGCAGTTCTATGCCGACCTGGCCAACAAGCACAAGGTCGCGCCCAATGCGTCCGAGGTGCAATCGATGTCCACGCCCGACCTGTTCGCGGCGGGCAGGGCGGCGATGGCGATGGGCGGCCACTGGCGATACCAGACCTTCATCCGGGCCGACGGCCTCGATTTCGATGTCACCTCGTTGCCGGTGGGGCCGCGCCGGCACGGGCAGCCAGCCCATTCCGACATCGGTTCCACCGGACTGGCGATCTCCGCGAGCAGTCAACGCAAGGAGCAGGCATGGCAATTCGTGAAGTTTGCGACCGGGCCCGTCGGGCAGGCGTTGATCGGTGAATCCAGCCTCTTCGTGCCGGTGCTGCATTCCGCGCTCAACTCGGCCGGATTCGCCAAGGCCCACCAGAACGTCGGCAACCTCGCCGTGCTCACGCAAGGACCGGCGTACTCGGAAGGACTGCCGGTCACCCCGGCATGGGAGAAGATCGTCGCCTTGATGGACCGCACCTTCGGTCCCGTGCTTCGTGGATCGCGGCCCGCGACGTCCCTGGCCAGCCTGTCGCCCGCCATCGACGAGGTGTTGCGCAACCCATGACATCTGTCCAGACCGTCACCAGCAACCCCCCGAAGGGCGGGGGTCCTTGGCGACGACGGGCCTGGGCCGGCCGCCTCTTCGTGACGCCGAACCTGGCTGCCGTCGCGGTGTTCATGCTGTTTCCGCTCGGATTCTCGCTGTACATGAGCTTTCAGCGGTGGGATGTTTTCAGACCGCCGAAGTTCGTGGGCCTGAAGAACTTCCAAGAGCTGTTCACTTCGGACCCGATCTTTCTCATCGCCATCCGTAACACCGTCATCTTCACCCTCGGAACGGTCGTGCCGACCATCGTCGTCAGCCTCGTCGTGGCCGGCGTGCTGAACCGAAAGGTCAGGGGCATCGGCATTTTCCGCACCATCGTCTTTCTGCCGCTGGCCATCTCGTCGGTGGTGATGGCGGTCGTGTGGCAGTTCGTCTTCAACACGGACAACGGGTTGCTCAACATCATGCTGGGCTGGTTCGGGATCGGCCCGGTCCCGTGGCTGGTCGAACCCCGATGGGCCATGGCCTCGCTGTGCATCGTCAGCGTATGGCGCAGCGTGCCGTTCGCCACCGTGATCTTGCTCGCGGCGATGCAGGGGGTTCCCGAAACCGTCTACGAGGCAGCCCGAATCGACGGGGCGGGCGAGATACGGCAGTTCGTGTCCATCACGGTGCCGCTGATCCGTGGGTCGATATCATTTGTGGGCGTCATCTCGATCATCCACGCGTTCCAGGCTTTTGACCTGGTTTACGTCCTCAACGGCGCGAACGGCGGGCCCGAATCCGCCACGTATGTCCTGGGCATCATGCTGTTCCAGCACGCGTTCTCCTTCCTGGAATTCGGGTACGCGTCCGCGCTGGCATGGGTGATGTTCGCCATCTTGCTGGTGCTGACCGTGGTGCAGCTGCGGATCACCCGGCAACGGTCCTGGGAGACCTCTCGTGGCCTCAGCTGAGCGGTTGTTCACCCGCAATGTCGTTCGTAGTGTGCTGATCTACACCGCGCTGATCGGCATCGCTTGGTGCTGGTTGTTTCCGATCGCCTGGGCGGTGTCCGGCTCGTTGAAGAGGGAAGGCGAGATCATCGAGCCGAGGCTGTTGCCGGCGCACCCGCGGTGGTCCAACTACACCGAGGTGTTCTCGTTGATGCCATTCGCGCGGATGTTTTTCAACACCGTGCTGTACGCCGGGTGCGTGACCGCCGGCCAGGTCTTCTTCTGCTCGTTGGCCGGATACGCCTTCGCGCGACTGCAATTTCGCGGTCGTGACACGCTCTTCGTGCTATACCTGGGCACATTGATGGTGCCGCTGACCGTGACCGTGATCCCGCAGTTCATCTTGATGCGGACCGTCGGGTGGGTCGACACTCCCTGGTCGATGATCGTGCCGGGCCTGTTCGGCAGCGCATTCGGCACCTACCTGATGCGTCAGTTCTTTCGGACGCTTCCGACCGAGCTGGAAGAGGCGGCGATACTCGACGGTTGTTCGCCGTGGCAGATCTACTGGCGAATCCTGTTGCCCCATGCCCGTCCCGCGGCGATGGTGCTGGCGGTGCTCACCTGGGTCAACGTTTGGAACGACTTTCTGTGGCCGCTGCTGATGCTGCAGCGCAACAGCCTGGCCACGCTGACGCTCGGCCTGGTCCGGCTGCGGGGCGAATATGTCGCGCGCTGGCCGATAATCATGGCCGCTTCAATGTTGATCATGGTGCCGCTGGTCATCATCTATGCGATCGCACAGCGTTCATTTGTCAGGGGTATCGCCGTCACGGGACTCAACGGATAAGCCATGGCCTCAGTAACTTTCGAGCAAGCGACGCGGCGCTACGCCGGAGCGGATCGCCCGGCCTTGGATGGCCTCGATCTGGAAGTCCGCGACGGCGAGTTCGTCGTTCTGGTCGGTCCCTCCGGATGCGGCAAGACGACCTCGCTGCGAATGGTGGCAGGGCTCGAAACGCTGGACTCCGGATGCATCCGGATCGGCGACCGCGACGTCACGAACGTCGATCCCAAGGACCGCGACGTCGCGATGGTCTTTCAGAACTATGCGCTCTACCCGCACATGACGGTCGCGCAGAACATGGGCTTCGCCTTGAAGATCGCCAAGACACCGAAGACCGAAATTCGCGACCGCGTCCTGGACGCGGCGAAACTGCTTGATCTGCAGCCATATCTGGACCGCAAACCCAAAGACCTCTCCGGTGGGCAACGCCAGCGGGTGGCGATGGGACGCGCGATCGTGCGCCGACCGCAGGTCTTCCTGATGGACGAGCCGTTGTCGAATCTCGATGCCAAACTGCGCGTGCAAACCCGCAACCAGATCGCGGCACTGCAACGGCGGCTCGGCACCACCACCGTCTACGTCACCCATGACCAGATCGAGGCGATGACCATGGGCGACCGCGTCGCGGTCCTGCGCGACGGCGTGCTGCAACAATTCGCCGCGCCACGCGAGCTGTACCGCAACCCGGTCAACGTCTTCGTCGCGGGTTTCATCGGGTCGCCGGCGATGAACTTGTTCACCCTGCCGATCGTTGATTCCGTTGTGTCGTTGGGGGATTGGCCGATCCCGTTGCCGCGGGAGCTCACCGACACCGCGAGCGAAGTCGTCGTCGGGGTCCGCCCCGAGCACTTCGAATTGGGCGGCCTCGGTGTCGAGATGGAGGTCGACGTGGTCGAGGAGTTGGGGGCGGATGCCTACCTCTACGGCCGAATCACCGGGTCCGGCAAGGTCATCGACCAGCCCGTCGTTGCGCGTGCCGACGGGCGCCGGCCTCCGGAAAAGGGCAGCCGGGTGCGCCTGCACCCAGAACCGGGGCACCTGCACTTCTTCGGGGTGGATGGCCAACGAATCTGTTGAGGGGGTAGGCCCATGGTGGCGGACGTCAGCACAACCCGCGCCGATCTCGTGTGTGAAGGCGGCGGGGTCCGGGGGATAGGGCTGGTCGGCGCGGTCGACGCGCTGTCCGAGGCGGGATACCGGTTTCCCCGCGTCGCGGGTAGCAGTGCGGGCTCGGTCGTCGCGTCGCTGGTCGCGGCGCTAGAGGTCGCGGGTGAGCCGCTGAGCGGGCTCACAGAAGTGATGCGGTCCATCGACTACCGAAAGTTCCTGGATCGCAGTCTGATCGCGCACGTGCCGCTGATCGGTGGGGCACTGTCGCTGCTGGTCTCGGATGGTGTCTACCGCGGCGCCTACCTGGAACGGCTGCTCGCCGGCCTGCTCGCTGACCTGGGTGTGCGGACGTTCGGCGACTTGCGTACCGGTGAGGAGCCGGACCAGTTCGCATGGTCGCTCGTGGTGACGGCCAGTGATCTGTCCCGACGCCGGCTGGTGCGCATCCCGTGGGACCTCGGTTCCTATGGCATTGATCCGGACGACTTTCCGGTGGCGCGCGCCGTGCACGCCTCGTCGGCGATTCCGTATGTGTTCGAACCAGTCCGGGTGGGCAGCGCCACCTGGGTGGACGGCGGCTTGCTGTCCGATTTCCCGGTGCAGCTGTTCGACCGGCCGGGCGCGGAGGCGCGATGGCCGACATTCGGTATCCGGCTGTCCGCGCGTCCTGGCATCCCGCCCACCCATCCGGTTCATGGGCCGGTCTCGTTGGGAATCGCCGCGATAGAGACACTGGTGAGCAATCAGGACAACGCCTACATCGACGATCCGTGCACGGTCCGGCGGACCATTTTCGTTCCCGCCGACGAGGTCAGCCCGATCGACTTCGAAATCACCGCCGAGCAGCGCGACGCCCTCTATCAACGAGGATTCCAGGCGGGCCAACAGTTTCTGCGGGCCTGGAGTTATCGGGACTACTTGGCGGCGTGCGGCGGCCCGGCGAAATCCGCGCCGTAGCGGAGCCGGATCGTGTGGTGACGCTTATCCGCGCGCGCAGCGGATCTCAGCGAGGCGATGCCCGACCCGCTCGACGTCAGCAGGCAAAGGCAACTGGTTGGTGACACGGGTGATTTCCACACCGATGTCAACGGGGTTGATCGGCCAGAATTGGCGCCTCATGAGTTTGCTTGCGATGGCGCTGATCTCGTCGTCGCAAAGTCGTCGGCGGGCCAAGGCCGCCAGGGGCGCGTATCCGGTCGTCGGCATGCCGGCGGGGTAGCCGGCCCGCACGAAAGCCACGATGCTCGAAACCCAAAGGGCCAGGTCCATAGTCCCACCTCGCTCACCGCCGCGATGTACGAAGAGCGGCAGTTCTTACGACTAGCAACGTACCATCGGCAACGTCATCAGCTCAGTAACGCCACACAGTTAAAACGCATTTTTTACATCCAGGTTGTCGCACGGGCAGCGCGAGCGATCTTCCCCACGATGCTTCTCAACCGGGCGCGCCGTAACGACGTTTGGCCGCAAGGTTTCTAGTATTGCCGCGTGGTTGATCGCTATGGAACCGATGTCCTTGCCGCGGGCCGGCGCAAGCCCCGCTCGACCGAGCATCCGGCCGAGCTGGGCCTGGTGGTCGAGGACGTGGAGACCGGGTACGTCGGTGCGGTGGTGAGGGTCGAGTACGGGCGGGTGGACCTGGAAGACCGGCGCGGGCATGTGCGTGGCTTCCCTTTGGGCCCTGGCTATTTGCTTGAGGGCCGTCCGGTGATCCTCACCGCGCCACGCGGTCCGGCGCCCGCCGCGGCCGCGCGGACGGCGTCGGGCTCCGTCGCGGTGCCGGGCGCTCGCGCCCGGGTCGCCCGCGCCAGCCGGATCTATGTCGAGGGCCGCCACGACGCCGAACTCATCGCGCAGGTGTGGGGCGAGGACCTGCGGATCGAGGGCGTCGTCGTCGAGCACCTCGGCGGCGTGGACGACCTGGTGGACATCGTGGCCGACTTCGCACCCGGTCCCGGGCGCCGGCTTGGTGTGCTCGTCGATCACCTCGTCGCGGGTTCGAAAGAGGCGCGGATCGCCGACGCGGTGCGGCGGGGACCGGGTGGCAGCGACACCCTCGTGGTCGGTCATCCCTACGTCGACATCTGGCAGGCCGTGAAGCCCCAGCGGCTGGGCCTGGCGGCCTGGCCGGACGTGCCGCGGCACATCGAGTGGAAGCACGGCGCGTGCCGGGCGCTCGGCTTACCCCACGCAAACCAGGCGGACGTCGGCAGGGCGTGGCGCCATATTCGGTCCCGGGTGCGCGACTGGAACGACCTCGAACCGGCGCTGATCAGCCGCGTCGAGGAACTCATCGACTTCGTGACGCAGCCGGTCTCGTGACGCAGCGGGCTTAGGCTAGGCTAAGCCGGGATCCCGACCCGCGGGACAGAAATCGGGCGTATGCAGGGCTTATTCGGCGTATTAATCGGCACCTTCCTCATCGGTCTCCGCGAAGGCCTCGAGGCGGCGCTCATCGTGAGCATCGTCGGCGCCTTCCTGAAACGAAACGGCCAGCCGATACGCCCCATGTTTGCCGGCGTCGCCTCGGCCGTGCTGATCAGCGTCGCGGTCGGCGTGCGCCTGAATCTGTTCGCGACGAGCCTGTCGCAGGCGCAGCAGGAGATGATGGAAACCGCATCATGATCCGGCGGCGGTCCTACAACTACACCGAGGGCGTGATCGCCAACGTCGGCTTCTTCGGTCTTCCGCTATTGCTCAACCTGTTTCACCCGGCCGCACCGCGCGGCGGGATCAGTTGGGGATTCGGCGAACACGGCTTGCTCACCAACCTCGGCGTCACCACCGTGGGCAACCTGATCGCGCTGCCCTTCTGGTCATCGCGAAGCTACAGCGACGCCGCGTCTAGCCGGCGACTGACCATAGCGTTACCCCGGCCTTAACGATTGCCGGGAACAGCCCTCGGTCCCGTTGGTTAGGGACTTAAGCCTCACGACGACGACCCCGCGGGTTTATAGCGTCACTCGTGATGGAGGGAGAACGAAATGTCAGATGACCAACAGCGCGGCATCGTCGTCGCGGTCGACGGCTCGCCGGCATCGAACGCCGCCGCAAGTTGGGCCGCCCACGAAGCGGCGCTGCGGAAGGTGCCACTGACCGTCGTCCACGCGGTGACGACACCAACCGCCACCTGGCCGCCGGTCCCATACCCCGAGTCTCTGGCGGTGCGGCTGGAAGACGAGGGCAAGAAGGCGATCATGCACGCGATCAAGCTCGCCGAGGAGGCACTACCGGCAGACCGAAAGGTCACCATCAACAGGGAACTCGTGTACTCCAGCCCTGCGCTGGCCCTGATCAAGATGTCCGACGACGCAGAGATGATCGTTGTGGGCACGGCCGGGCGTGGATTGCTGGCCCGGGGCGTGCTCGGCTCGGTCAGTGCGACGGTCGCGCGGAACGCGAATTGTCCGGTTGCGGTCATCCACGGTGACGACCTTCCGGACAGGCGGGACGCACCCGTCCTCGTGGGGATCGACGGCTCGCCGACCTCCGAGCTCGCGACCGCGATCGCGTTCGACGAGGCTTCCCGTCGCGGCGTCGAACTGATGGCCCTGCACGCATGGAGCGACGTGACGATAAGCGAACTCCCGGAAGCGGATTGGTCGTCACTGGAAGAGGAGGCGCAGCGCAGTCTCGCCGAAAATCTGGCGGGTTGGCAGGAACGCTATCCCGATGTGACGGTGCAGCGCTTGGTCGAACGTGACTCGCCGGCCCGACAGCTCGCCGAGAAGTCGGAATTCGCTCAGCTTGTTGTGGTCGGCAGTCACGGGCGAGGTGGTCTGACCGGCATGCTGTTGGGATCGGTTAGCAACGCGGTACTGCACTCGGTTCGGATACCCGTGATCGTCGCCCGGCCAGAAGCGTCCGCGTGATCGTTGCCGGCCGAAAGGACGGTGGCCGTCCACGCACAGAGGGCGGCAAGGTCTCGCCCGGCGCGCGCCACGGTCCGGTCGGGGCGCACCAGCGCGGCAGTGATACGTCCGCGGCGTAGCCATGCCCACAGGGGGCTGCCGGCTTCGGCGACCAGGACGGTGACGTTACGCCGCCGCAGCGCCGCCTCGTCGGCCGCACTTGGGCGAGTGGTGGTGATCAACGCAAAACCGGTGCCAAGCACGTCGTCCAGCCGTTGGCCGTCCCGTAGCCGCGGATTCGGGCAGAGCGTGCCTGCGAGCCGGTGGGGTCGCAGGGATGTGCGCACCAACGCGGAACGGTGCAGTGCCGGCGTTCTCGAGTCGACGACCTTGTCGCGCAGGCCGGGGATGAGCCGCAGCCGCGGCAACAGCGCTCGGCGCGCCGCATTGCCCAGGCGGCCGCCACCGGTCATCGCCCAACCGACACTCAGCGCCAGGCGAATCATGTATCGGGTATGCGGTTTGCGTTCTCGCTCATACGTTTCGAGGACATTCGGTGCCATGGTGCCGTGGTGAACTCCCGCGATCTTCCACGCGAGATTGGCCGCGTCCCGCAGGCCCGCTCCCATGCCCTGGCCGATGAACGGGGGAGTGAGGTGTGCCGCGTCGCCAAGGATGAAGACGTTTCCCTGGCGCCAACGGTCGGCGATCTGCGCGCGGAATGTGTACTCGGTGACCCGCAACAAGGTCAGCTCGCCGATGGACACGGTGCTGGTCCATGGCTTGATCAACGGCCGCAATCGGTGCAGGGTGCGGAAGTCGTTCGCGGTTTCGCCGGCCAGCAACTGGAACTCCCACCGGTAGCGGGCCGGCCCGATCCGCATGTAGGTTCCCGCGCGATCGGGGTCGCAGACTTGGTGGACCCCGTCCCACTGACCCAGATCCGCATCGCAGGCGACGTCGACAACCAGCCAGCGCTGCTCGAAGTTCAAGTCCCGCATGGCCGAGCCGATGTGGGCGCGGACCATGCTGTTGGCGCCGTCGCAGCCCAGCAGGTAGGCGGCGTCGACCTGGTGAACGCGGCCGTCGCGGCGGTCGGTGAAGGTGACGCGGATGTCCGTTTCGCCCGTCGCGATGTCGGTGACTTCGGCGTTCCCGCGGAGTTGCGCGTTGGGGTGGCGCTCGAGGTTGGCCCGCAGTAGGGCCTCCAGTTCCGGTTGGTCGAACATGTTGGCCTGCGGGAAGCCGTTCACACTGCGTTCGGGGTCGCGGTTGAATTCGGCCAGCGTCCGAAACGCGTTGTCCACCAACCGCAAACCCAGCGTCGGCCGCGACATCGCGGCAAATTCGTCGGTGAGCCCCAGGCGGGCGATGATGCGATAGATCTCGTCGTCCAGGTGCACGGCGCGTGGCTGAGGGTACACGCCGGGCCAGCGGTCGAGCACCAGGCAGTCCACCCCGTATTGCGCCAGCAGCGTGGCGGCGGTGACGCCGGTCGGCCCGGCGCCGACGATGACGACCGGAACTCGTTGAGTGATGGTCACGCGAATCGGACTGCGGTGCGCTGCGTTCCGAGATCGATGGCACCGTCGTCGGTGGCCACCGACGCCTCGACGACGTCACCGTTGTGCAGATAATTCCGGTTGGCGGCCTGTCGCGAGAAGAACATCTTCCATTTGACGGTCGGCGGCAACAGGTTTCCGATGAACTGCACGGGCTTCGGTGGGGCGCTCAGCGCGGTGCCGGCCGGAGTGCCGGTGAGTATCAGGTCACCCGGGGCGAGCTCTTGGAACTGGGTGAGCGACTGCAGCGCCTCCAGCGGCCGGTACAGCATGTCGCCCTCGACGAGGGCGTTTTGGCGCTCGTGGCCATTGACGCTGAGGCGCAGTCGTAGATCACCGAAGCGCTTGAGCTCATCGGCGGTGAGCAGCACCAGCTCCGGGCCGACCGGTGTGAACGTCGGATACGACTTGGCCTCGTAGAACTGGGTTTGGGGGAGTTGGATGTCACGCGCGGAGACGTCGTTGGTGACGACCAATCCGGCGACGAAATCCCCCAGGTTGGCGTCGGAGATGGTGGTGCCGACCGGGATCGCACGGCCGATGACCAGGCCGATCTCCACTTCGTAGTCGAGCAGCCTGACGTGCTGGGGTTTGACGATGTCGTCGAAAGGCCCGTTGATGGACGCCGAGGCCTTGCGGAAGAAGGTGAGCGGGATGGACGCCGGATCCATGCCCGCGTCTTTGACGTGCGACTCGTAGTTGGTCATCTGAGCGATCACTCGGCACGGCCGCGTCACTGGCGAGATCAACCTGAGGGTGTCGACGGCGACGACATCGGCGTTCGTGGCCGCACCCTTGATGGCGGTCCGGTCGGCCAGCAGCGCGGCGGTGCTGGTGGCCGTGGTGTCGATCCTGGTGGCGCCCTTGGGGGTTTTGAGCCACCACGCATGGCCGGTTTCAGAGGTGGTGTGCAGCACGGAAAGGGTCATGAGGTGGGAACTTTCAGTAGGCCGATCAGGCGGTTGATATCGAACTCGTTCTGCGCGCGAAGCGCAGTGATCATCGAAACCAATTCGCGGCGAGCCGATTTCCGGTCGGTTCCGAGGAAATCCCTGGTCGCCGGCGGCCCCCACTGGGCCAACCCGGATGCGGTGAAGGGCGCCCAGCCCGGCTCCAGCGTGTTGTCGAACAGGTCGCCGTCGGTGAAGTGCTCGAACAGGTCACCATCGGGATCGCGCCAGTAGTCGAAGATCTGACTGCCCTGGATGTGCCTGCCGATTCCCCAGGACCGGGAATAACCCCGCGCGCTGAGGTATTCGCCGCCGGCGGCCAGCGCGTCGAGATCGCTGACCTGATACGCCGAATGGACGTAACGGTTGGCCGGGCCCAATGCCATGGCCAAGGTGTGATGGTCGGCCGGTGTCGACCCGCGGTCGCATCGGATGAAGCTCATGGCCGGCCCTCGGTCGCGCTGGCCGGGAAAGTACAAGAAATCACTGACGATCATGCCCAGGTTGTCCAGATACCAGTTGAGCGTCTCGAGGTACTTGGTCGACTGCACAACCAGGTGGCCCAGGCGCTGCACCCGCGCGGGTACCCGTGGCGGACGCTGGCCGGTGTTGGTGCGCCGCACGGCGTGGCCGAAATTGAAGACGTGGGGCTGTTGGTCCGGCAGTTCGGGTAGTTCGTGCACGCCGGCGACTACGCGGACCAACATGCCACTGGGGTCGCGCAACTCGACCGACAGCCCGCCGATGGTCTCCGGCAGCGGTCGCGTGGGTGCGCCGACGCTGCCGGCCAACCGGAGTACGTCGGTCTCGTCGCTCGCCCGAAAAGCCACGCCGGCGAAGCGGTTTCGCCGCCCGCCACGCAGGATGACACACGGCCCGCCCGCCAGGGTTCCGCGCAACTGCAGTTCGTCCGGGCCGTGTTGTGCCGTGTGGAAGCCGAACGACCGCGCGAACGCCTCGGCGCGCGTGAGGTCCTGCCGCTCGAACTCCAACCACGCGATGTCGGCGACCTTGATCACCGGGTGGCGGGACCGGCCGAGATGCTCGCCGGGTCGCGCACCCTGCTCGCTGTGCGCGTGCCGAAGGACGCCTTCCGTCAGATCCATGACCACTCCCAACTAACTGACGAAATCGTCACATACGAGAGAACGTTCAGTCAAGGATCTGACGGAATCCTCATAACTGATGCATACTGCTGTGAATGAGCGCGATGGTGGAACCGGCCAACCGGCTGGAGCGGCGCAAGCGGCGCACCCGGTCGGCGCTGGTCAAAGCGGCGCAGCGACTGATCGCCGAGGGCAAGGTCAATGTGCCGGTCCTGGAGATCACCCAGGCCGCCGACGTCGGGATGGGGTCCTTCTACAACCACTTCGACAGCAAGGAGCAGTTGTTCGAGGCCGCGGTTGCCGACGTGCTCGACGCCTACGGGTCAATGCTGGACCGCCTCACCGAATCCATCGAGGACCCAGCCGAAATTTTCGCCACCAGTTTCCGCCTGACCGGCCGGCTGTTTCGCCGCCGCCCACAAGAGAGCCAGATCCTGTTGGCCAATGGGCTGGAATTGTTGTCGTCGGAACGGGGCCTGGCACCGCGCGCACTGCGCGATATCAAAGCCGGCGTGGCCGCCGGGCGGTTCGACGTCGACGATCCCGAGTTGGCCCTCGCCATGGCAGGCGGTGCGCTGCTCGGCCTGGGCAATCTGTTGCGTGACGATCCCGATCGCGATGACGCGCGCGCCGCCGACCTCGTCACCGAGAACGTTCTGCAGCTGTTCGGGCTCAGCGGCGCCGAGGCGCACGCGATCTGCCAACGCCCGCTACCCGACGTCGGATTCGACGAAAGCTAGCCCGAAGTTCCCCCCGCTAAGTGGGGTCTGAATCCCCAATGTGCTTGGTGAGCAGGTGTTCTGCGGTGATTATGTGGCGCACGATGTACTCATGTATCATGAGGATTGCGTCGGCGTGTCGTCTTCCCAATTGGCAGTTGTAGCGCCAGTATCGTGGTATAAAGTAATCATGTATGTGACGCGGGTGCCCAACCGTGGGTCACCGCCAGCGGTGCTGTTGCGCGAAAGCTACCGCGAAGACGGCAAGGTCAGAACCCGCACCCTGGCCAACTTGTCGCGCTGGCCCGAGCACAAGGTCGAGAAACTGCAGCGCGCGCTCAAGGGCCTGAACCATCCCGGGTTTCATGCACCCTCGGGGTTCTGTGAGCCGGCCGGTTGGTCGGCCACGCGTTGGGAATAGTAG
>NZ_LQPH01000132.1 GCF_002102255.1 Mycobacterium nebraskense | reverse complement strand
GGCGGCGGGAAATTCGGGCCGGGCGCCATCGGCGGGGGCGGTGCAAAAGGCGGAGGCGGAAAAGGCGGCGGGACCGTCGGACCGGCGACGGTGTCGGGACTGATGCCGCGATCGCCGTAGGTTGCGCCGTCGGCGGTGACCAGCAGCGCGCGCACCCCGCCGCCGTTGAGTTCGGCGGCCAGCAGATCGGGCGAAGTGTGCGCGGCGTCGAGCACCTCGGCGCGCGATGCCGCCGCGAGCAGCCGGTCGTGCAGATTTCTGCGGGCAAGAACGCCCAGGCTGACGTCGATGGTGACACCGAGCACCACCAGCAGCATGGTCAGCAACGCCACCACCACCAGCGTGACCCGGCGCTGCAGGGACGGGGTCCGAGTCGTCATGATCGCTGGGGCTGCAGCCGGTAGCCGATGCCGCGCACAGTGTGCAGTATCCGCGGTCCGTGGGCTTCGAGCTTGCGCCGCAAGCCACTCACATGCACCTGGACGAGGTTGGGGTCATAGGCGTCGTACCCCCACACCGCGTTCAAGGTTTGACCGGCACTGACGATGCGGCCGCGCTGCTCCACCAGGAAGGCCAGCAGCCGCAGCTCGGTCGCGGTGAGATCCAGCCGATGACCACCGCGCGCGGCCACGCCGGCGTCGGCGTCGAGCATCAGGTCGCCGACCTGAACGACTTGCGGCAGCCGTCCGCGCCGGCGCAACACCGCGCCGACCCGCGACACCAGTTCGGCGAGCTCGAACGGTTTGATCACGTAGTCGTCGGCCCCGCCGTCCAGGCCGCGCAGCCGATCGTGCAGGCCGTCGCGAGCGGTGATCAAGACGATGCCGACGTCGCCCCAGTCGCGGATCACGTCGATGAGGTCGAACCCGTCGCGGCCCGGCAGCATGACGTCGAGCACCACCAGGTCCGGCCGCAGGCCGTCCAGCACCTCCTCCAGCCCGTCGCCGTCACAGCGGCCGACGGCGTGATAGCCGACATCGGTGAGCGCCTCGCTGACCATTTCGCGGATCGTCTCGGAGTCTTCGACCACCAGAACCCGGGGCGCGCCCACGCTGAAGCGGCCGGCGGCGGCCCGCGGGCAATTTGTCATGCCTCCCATTGTCGGCGCCGGTTCTGAAACCAACCTGAAGCCCGTTTCTTCAGCTCCACTTCAGATCCGGCTCCTACGTTCGCCGACATGACCACTACCGACGACATCGATACCAATCCACCCGCGCCGCCGCCGGCGGCCTACCAGCCGCGTGAACCCCGCCGCCACTCCACCGGCGTGGTGGTCGGCGCCGGGGTGGCGGGCGCGCTGATCGGCGCGGTCGGCACCATCGCGGCGATCGCCTTCGCCTGGATCGTCAGCGTGGGCCCGCCCGGGCCGCCGCTACCGCCGCCGATGATGGCGCTGCATCACGGACCGCCTCCGCCTCCGATGGGTGGTCCCATGCCGGGGGGTTTCGGGTTCGCACCGCCGCCCGGCCCGCCCGGGCCGCCGCGCGGCTTCATGCCGCCGCCCGGCGAGGCCTTCCTGCCACCGCCGTCTCCGACGCCACCGTCCCCGCCGCCGCATAGCTGACCGCCCTGCCGCCGTCACGATCCGTCAAATCGTGGCGGCGGCAAGCTTTTCGCAAGTAGCGTCTCGGTTACCGAAATCCGACGACAGTGGAGAGCCGCATGACCTCGGGCAACATCGGAACCCGCCGCTTCCCGACCGGCGTCGCCGCCATCGCCGGGCTGATCGGCCTGGTGCTCGGCGCGCTCGCCACCTTCGCGATCACCGGGCTGGTCTGGACGGTCCGGGTCCAGCTTCCGCCGCCGCCATACCCGCCACCGCTGTCGTCGCAGTCGGTGGGCGGGGGCGGGTGCATTTACACGGCGCCGCCAACACCCACGTCCGCGCCGAGCGTCGTGCCCGCGCCGCCGCTGCCGCCGGCACCGCACGCGTGACGGCAGGGCAACCGGGGTCTTTTCTTCCCACGCTCGCGGGAAAGCTGCTCCGGTCGCGCCGACTCATGCGCGCGCCGATCTGGGCCTTCAAGGCCCGCGCCGGCGCGCTGTTCGGATCGCGGATGCTGATGCTCGAGCACACCGGTCGTACCTCGGGCGCGCGTCGTTACGCCGTTCTGGAGGTCGTCGACCATCCCGCCCCCGCCACCTACGTCGTGGCCTCCGGCTTCGGCCGAAAAGCCCAGTGGTTCCGCAACATTCAGGCCGACCCGCGGGTGCGTGTCTACGCCGGCAGCCATGCACCCAGACACGGCACGGCTCGGATCCTGACCCAAGACGAGGTGGACCGCACCCTGGCTGCCTACCGCGGCCGTCACCCGAAAGCGTGGGAGCGGATGCGGCCCGTGCTGGAGGGGACGCTCGGCGCTCCGATCGCCGACACCGGCGCACCGCTGCCGCTAGTCGAGCTGCGCCTGGACTAACTGCGCTCGGGCCCTTTCGCCGTCATCACGGCGAACGTAGCCAGGAACACCGCCGAGGGAAGGGCGTTGACGACCTTGTCGCGCACCCGGATGTGCGCGCCGAGCGCCAAGACGAAGTAGATCGTCAGCATCGCCGTCGTCACCCGAGCAAGGCCCGGGAAGCGGGTGACCGACAGCAAGCCCACGGCGGCGGCCGCCTTCACCACCGGCAGCACGGGCCGAACGTTCTCCGGCAGCCCCACGTCATCCAGGACTTTCTTGATGGGGGCGACCTGGACACCGCATGCCACCGCGTCCACGGCATGGAACGCACCAAGCGCCGCGTACGTCTTCGGCGAAGTGAAAAGGCTCATGGAGCAATCCTATTGGCCCAACTGCGGCGGCGCTCCTGGCGTCGTGCCGTCCACCGGCTGGCGGGCGATCGCCTCGGCCCTGGCGACGGCCTGGGCGATCGCGGGGTCGGTTTCGGTGGAGAACCAGTCGGCGACGTCGGCGTCGTCGTCAGCGCTGTGCTTGGGCGCGTCCTCGACCGGCGACGGTTGGAACCGGAACACGCCGTCCTCGCCCGGGGTGCCCAGGAGTTTGGTGAATCCCTGCAACGCCGCGCTGAAGTCGCTCGGCACCACCCACACCTTGTTGGCGTCACCGCGCGCCATCTGCGGAAGTGTCTGCAGGTATTGGTAGGCCAGCATTTCGGGGGTAGGCCTGCCGGCCTTGATCGCGGCGAACGTCTTCTCGATGGCCTTGGCCTGCCCCTGAGCCTGCAGGTAGGTCGCGGCACGCTCACCCTGAGCGCGCAGCATCCGGGATTGCCGGTCGCCCTCGGCGGCCAGGATCGCGGACTGCTTGGCGCCCTCGGCGGCCAGGATCTGAGACTGCTTTTGGCCCTCGGCCTCCGTGATCGCGGCCTGCCGGGTACCTTCGGCGGTCAAGATCATCGCCCGCTTCTCCCGGTCGGCCTTCATCTGCTTTTCCATCGAGGCCTGAATCGACGGCGGCGGGTCGATGCTGCGCAGCTCGACGCGGGCCACCCGCAGGCCCCAGCGGCCGGTGGCCTCGTCGAGCACGCCGCGCAGCTGGCGGTTGATCATGTCGCGCGAGGTTAGCGTCTGCTCCAGCGTCATGCCGCCCACCACGTTGCGCAGCGTGGTGGTGGTGAGCTGCTCGACGCCGACGATGTAGTTGCTGATCTCGTAGACCGCCGCTTGTGGAACGGTGACCTGGAAGTAGACGACCGTGTCGATGTTGAGCGTCAGGTTGTCCTCGGTGATCACCGGCTGCGGAGGGAACGACACCACCCGCTCACGCAGGTCCACCCGGGCGCGGATCCGGTCGATGAATGGCACCAACAACGTCAGCTGACCGCTGACCGTCCGGCTATATCGACCCAGCCGCTCGATCACCGCGGCCTCTGCCTGCGGTATCAGGGCGACCGACTTGGCCACCACGACAATGGCGAATATCACCAGGACGGCCAACAACACCAAACCAGCAACCGCACCTTGCACGGGAGTTCCTCTCTGTCACAGCGTCTCTCGCAGCCGTTATGGGCTGCTCTTGAACACCACCGCCGTGGCGCCGTCGATCTGCAAGACGGTCACCGACTCCCCCGGTTCGTAAACATCCCCATCGTTGAGCGGACGCGCCGTCCACACCTCGCCGTCGAGCTTCACCCGGCCATCGTCCCGAGAGATCCGCTCGAGCACCAGCGCGTTCTTGCCCTCCAGGGCCTCGATGCCCATGTGCGGCACATGCGCCGGTGTCAGTTGCCGCCGCAGCGCCGGACGAACCAGCACCAGCAGCAGGACCGACACGATGAGGAACACCGTCCCGTTCGCCCAGCCGGGCCAATCCGTAAGCCAGCTGGTGATTGCGGCCGCCAGCGCACCGCCGCCGAGCATCACCAAAAACATATGGCCGGTGAGCGCCTCCGCACCGGCAAGCACCAGCGCGAATATTAGCCAAAGCACCGCAGCGTGCATGCGGTCAGAATACGCGTGATCCGCCTTTGCCGGGCAAAACAACTACACTGCGGAATCGTGTGGTGTCCCAGTGTCTCGCTGTCCTTGTGGGCCAACGCCTGGCTCGCGCGCAAGGCCGCGCCCGACGACGTCCTGGACGCGTTATCGGTATGGGCGCCAAAGCAATCGGTCACCGCGTATGATGCGGTCGCCGCTGGTCACACCGGGTTGCCGTGGCCCGATGTGCACGACGCCGGGACGGTGACGCTGCTGCAGACACTGCGCGCCGCTGTTGGCCGCTCGGCGCCCACTCCGGACGGCCCGGGCCGGTTGGGCGGGACCATCAATGTGCTTTTGCCCGTGCCCGGCGATGTGCGCGGGCTCCCCCCGGGGACGCAGTTCGAGCGTGACGCCCTGGCCGCGGGCGAGGCGATCATCATCGCCAACCCGCACGATCCCGCCACCGCCGTCGGGCTGGTGCCCGAGTTCTCCTACGACGAAGAGCAGGCGGACTTCCCCGAACTGTGCGCGCTGTCCTGGACGGTGTACTCGCTGCCGGGCGCGCCGGTGCTCGACCACTACGAGCTCGGGGATGCCGAATACACGCTGCGGTCGGCCGTCCGGTCGGCCGCCGACGCGCTCGGCGCCGTCGGGCTGGGATCGGCCGCGGCCGACATCGACGATCCGCGGGGACTCGTCGAGCAGCTGCTGGAATCCGCACGGCAGCACCGGGTTCCCGACCATGCGCCGTCCCGGGCATTGAGGGTGCTGGAGAACGCCGCGCACGTCGACGCCATCATTGCCGTCAGCGCCGGACTCAGTCGGTCGCCTGACTCGCCGGAGCGTTTCGCCGCGCCCGTCGTCGCCGGCCCGGAGCCGTTCGGCACCCAATCCTCTTCGGAGGCCCGCATCGCCAGCGACGCGCTGCGGCCGCTGACCGCCGTGGTGCGCTCGGCGCGGATGGCCGCCGTCACCGCGATCCTGCACTCGGCCTGGGCTGACTGGTCTTGATGGCGGCGACCCGCTTCGCCCGGCTACGCCGCGCTCGCGATCGTGGCGGCCAGGCGCCGAGCATTCCAGACACTTTCGAGGTCCGCAGTGCTGGGTCGCAGACCGGATTGGTAATGACTCCTGGCGCGTGGGAGATGTTGGAAGAATGAAGGTTTCACTATCGCCGGTCAGGCGACGGGAGCATCGCTGCCGAACTGTTCAGGCCCACGCCCCAACGGCCCGGCCGCCGGCAGGGCCGGGTGCTGGCGGGCGCAGCCATGTTCGTCGCGCAGCTCGAGCATCCGTCGCGCAGAGCGCAGGTGATGGGTTGCGTTATCAGCCATGAACGCCCGCGATCAACGCCTTACGGGCCGCGCCGGCGAGCTTGACGTGCGCCGACACCAGGCCTGGGTTCTCATGTGAAATGCGATCTTCTCCGGCGGGTAATGGGTGAAAATGATCATTTGGTATAGGCCCGCGAATGCCGTTGGTTCCGGGCATTTGCGATCAAGACGAAAGACAGTCGTCGTCACCCGCGTCCCCGAATGGCCGGTAGCGCCGCTCTCGCGGTAAGTAGAGATAACGACAACATGGCGAGAATTCTCGTGATAAGCAAAGACAATGACGACATGGCGGGAAAAGGTCAGTTTCCTCGTGACGCGGCTCGGCCGACCACCCGGTGAGGCAGCCGAAGAATACCTGAAGTGGTATTTCGGTAATCTGGTGTGGCAGCAGACCACGTGGCTGGGCATCAACTGCTGGAAGTCGGTCACCGACCTGTGGAACTACCAGGAGATCCTGTTCAACCTCAAGCCATCGCTGGTGGTTGAATTCGGTACGCGTTACGGCGGCTCGGCTGTGTTTTACGCCAGTATTCTGCGTCTAATTGACCGACCGTTCAAAGTCTTCTCGGTGGACGTTTCCTCCAGCGTTCTTGATCCCGCAGCTCGCTGCTACCCCGAGATCGAGTTCGTTGAATCGTCGTCAACGGCGCCCGCCATCGCGGAGCGTATTCGGCAGCTAGAAGCGGAGTTTCCGGGCAAGGTCTTCGCAATCCTGGATAGCGACCACACCAAGGAGCATGTACTGGCCGAGATGAAACTGCTGCGGCCGCTGCTGTCCGCCGGCGACTATTTGCTGGTCGAAGATTCCTGCGTGAACGGGCATCCGATCATGCCCGGATTCGGCCCGGGCCCGTACGAGGCCATCGAAGCGTACGAGCAAGAGTTCCCAAACGATTACGACCACGACTGTGTGCGTGAGAACAAGTTTGGGTGGACCCTGGCGCCCAACGGATACCTCATCCGCAAGTGATGCCGCCGCTGCGTTCTTGCGTCGCAGCGCAGTGCGGCGGACGGCACGGCGCGCCGTCGACGCTCGCGAGGCAACCGGGCACCGGGTCGGGGCCGGCCACCCGGGCTGGGTTACGGCCGGTGCGCAGTTCGTCGATGAGATCGGCGGCCAGCCGGGCGAATCGGCGGTCGGCGTTGGGCGTCGCGGCCCGGGCGAACGCCAGCCCCGCCGCCTCGGCTTGGGATCGCAACTCCTCGTCGAGATCCCACACCACCTCGATGTGGTCGGCGACGAACCCGATCGGGCAGACGATGACGGCCTCGGTGCCCGAGGCGGCCAGCGTCGTGAGATGGTCCTCGACGCTTGGCTCCAACCACGGCACCTGCGGCGGCCCCGAACGCGATTGCCAGGCCAGATCGTAATCGGCGTATCCCGCTGCTGCCGCGACCAGCCTTGTGGCATAACCGACTTGGCGGCTGTACAACCTCGGGCCGAGGCGCTGATCGGCGGCCACCGGGACCGAATGCGCGGTGAACACCAGCCGCGCGCCGGCGGGCACGCTTTGCGCCGCGGCCGCGACGGCGCCGGCGAACATCTCGACGAAGAGCGGGTGGTCGAAGTACGGCCGCAGCTTGACCAGCTGGGGCGCGTCAGGCCCGGCCGCCCGGCGCGCCCGGGCGATGTCTTCGGTGTACTGCGTGCAGCTGGAGTAGCCGCTCCACGCCGACGTGGCGAACACGGCGGCGCGACGAACACCGTTGTCGCGCATCTGTTTGACGGTGTCTTCGACGTAGGGTTCCCAGTTGCGGTTGCCGAAGTAGACCGGCAGGTTCAGTTCCGCCCGCAGCTCGGTGATCAGGGCGCGGTTGATCCCGTTGATCGGTGACACCCCGTCGAAATGCAGGTAGTGCTGGGCGACGTCGTCCAGGCGTTCGGGCGGCACGTTACGCCCGCGGGTGACGTTTTCCAGGAACGGCCGCACCTGCTCGGGCCCTTCCGGCCCACCGAAGGACAGCAGCAGGGCGGCGTCGAATTCCATTGGAGTCTAGAGTAATTGGGTGCTGGCGCCACCGTCGGCGAAGATGATGGTGCCGGTGGTGGCCGGCAGCCAGTCCGAAAGCAGGGCGCACACCGTCTTGGCGACCGGCGTGGGGTCCTTCATGTTCCAGCCGATCGGCGCGCGCTGGTCCCAGCCCTCTTCGAGCAGTTGCATCTGGGCGCCTGCCTCCTCGCCGAGCGCACCGCCGACGATCGCGCTCATCGCCAGCGTCCGGATAGGCCCGGCCGCAACGAGATTCGAGCGCACACCGAACTTGCCGGCCTCGCGGGCGACGAACCGGTTGACCGATTCCAGCGCGCTCTTGGCCACTGTCATCCAGTTGTAGGCCGGCATGGCGCGGCTGGGGTCGAAGTCCATGCCGACGATGGACCCGCCGGGGTTCATGATCGGCAGCACCGCCTTGGCCAGCGAGGCATACGAATACGCGGAGATGTGGATGCCCTTGGAGACGTCCTCGTAGGGCGCATCGAAGAACGGGTTGATGCCCATCCCGGTTTGCGGCATGAAGCCGATGGAGTGCACCACGCCGTCGAGCTTGTTGCCCTCACCGATCTCGGCGGTGACCCGTTCGGCGAGGCTGTTCAGGTGCTCCTCGTTCTGCACGTCGAGTTCGATCAGCGGGGCCTTCTCCGGCAGCCGGTCGGCGATGCGCTGGATCAGGCGCAACCGGTCGAACCCGGTCAGCACCAACTGCGCCCCCGCCTCCTGGGCCGCCTTGGCGATGTGAAACGCGATCGACGAGTCGGTGATGATCCCGCTGACCAGAACCCGTTTGCCCTCGAGCAGTCCTGCCATGTCCGTCCTTAATGTCCTTGTGTCGTGGGTGAATTCAGTGGCCCATGCCCATGCCGCCGTCGACCGGGATGACCGCGCCGGCGATGTAGCTCGCATCCTCGGACGCCAGGAAGCTGACCGCCCCGGCGACGTCCTCGGCGGTGCCGACCCGCTTGGCCGGGATGAATTCCAGTGCCCCCGCCTGTATCCGCTCGTCCAGCGCGCGGGTCATCTCGGTGTCGATGTAGCCGGGGGCGACCACGTTGGCGGTCACCCCGGCCTTGGATAGCTCGCGGGAGATCGAGCGTGCCATGCCGATCAGGCCGGCCTTGGCGGCCGCGTAGTTGGCCTGGTTGCCGATGCCCCACATGCCGGACACCGACCCGATGAAGATGATGCGGCCGAACCGCTTGCGCTGCATGCTGCGCGACGCCCGCTGGGCCACCCGGAACGCCCCGGTGAGGTTCGCGTCGATGACCTCCTCGAAGCGCTCCTCGGTCATCCGGATCAGGAAGGCGTCTTTGGAGATGCCGGCATTGGACACCAGCACCTCGACCGGACCCTGGTGCTCCTCGACCTCCTTGAACGCGCGGTCGACGGCCTCGTTGTCGGTGACGTCACACACGACGCCGAACAGCCCCTCGGGCGCCCCGGACCCGCGGTGCGTGACGGCCACCTTGTGGCCGTCGGCGGCCAGCCGCTGTGCGATCGCCAGCCCGATCCCCCGGTTCCCTCCGGTGACCAGGACTGAACGGGATACGAACGCGGGTTTGCCGCCGTCGGCGGCACTTTCGGTGGTGTTCTCGGTGGCCGTGTCAGTCACCCCGTCAACCTATCGCCTCAGTTCGGCACAGCTGTAATCGCCTCGTCGCGAGCGTAATCAGGCTGCGATTTTCGGGCCGGGTTTTCGCAGTGCCGTTACGCTCGCGAGGCTTTGTCGGTGTGGTTCAGCACACTTTCGACCATGGCGGACCCGTTCCTGGGCAGTGAAGCCCTTGCTGCCGGCTTATTGACCCCCTATGAGCTGCGCAGTCGGTATGCAGCGCTGCATAAAGACGTGTACATGCTCAAAGGTGCCGAGCTGACGGCAGTGTTGCGTGCGAAGGCGGCGTGGCTGCGCTCGCGGCGGCGCGGCATCCTGGCCGGCTTCTCCGCCTCCGCGATGCACGGCTCTAAGTGGATTGATCCAACATTGGCCGCCGCAGTCATCGACACCAACCGCAGCCCCAGCACCGGAGTCGAGGTGTGGGAAGAGCGAATCGAAGCCGACGAGATCGCTGTCGTCGAGGGCATGCGCATCACCACGCCGGCTAGAACCGCCCTCGACCTGGCCAGGCGATGCCGGCTGGGCGTCGCAGTCGCAGCCATCGACGCCCTCGTGCAGGCGACGGATTTGAAGATGGCCGACGTCGAGCTATTGGTGGACCGGTATCGGGGACGGCGGGGCATGAAGCGCGCTCGTGCCGCTCTCGAACTCGTCGACGGTGGGGCCCAATCCCCAAAGGAGACGTGGCTGCGCCTGTTGCTGATCGAGGCGGGGTTTCCACGGCCGCAGACGCAGATCGCCGTGCGCAACGAATGGAATTGGATCGAGGCCTACCTGGACATGGGCTGGGAGGACATCAAGCTCGCCGTCGAGTACGACGGAGACCAACACCGGTCCAGCCGCTACCAGTACGTCAAGGACATCCGGCGACTCGAAAGGCTGGAGCAGCTGGGATGGATCGTGGTCCGGGTCGTCGCCGAGGACCATCCCCTCGATGTGATTCGCCGGGTGGGTCAGGCGCGCGATTCGCGAGCGTAACCACACTGCGAAATTGAGGGCCAGAAATCGCAGCCTGACTACGCTCGCGCGCAAAGGGCAAGACTAGGTCGGCAGGCGGCGGTTGATGAGCAGCGCCGCCAGCGCCGCCAACGCCAACACCAGCGCGCCCAACCGCACCCAGCCCACGCTGGCATCGCCTTTGATCGTCTCGTAGCCGATCTGATCCTGCAGTGTCGCGTAAACCGCCTTCAGCTCGGCCAAGCTTGCCGCGTTGTACCAATTACCGCCGGAGAGCTCGGCAACCTTCTTCATGGTGGTGTCGTCGACGGGCACCGGCTGGCGCTGGTCGTTGATCTCGACAAAGCCGTACGGGGTGCCGAACGAGATGGTCGAGATCGGTACGCCCTGATCCTTGGCGGTGCGCGCGGCGGTGAACGCGCCCTTCGGGTTGTCCGGGTTGGTCGGCATCGTCTCCTTGCCGTCGGAGAACAACACGATGCGCGCCGGCGGCGGTTTGTCGCCACCGCCGATCACCGCGCCGACCGTCGCAATGGCCTGCAGCGCGGTGAAGATGCCCTCCCCGGTGGCGGTGCGGTCGGCGAACTGCAGCTTGTCGAGTGCGTTCTTGGTCGACTCCCGGTTGGTCGTCGGCGACACCAACACCGTCGCCGTCCCCGCATAGGCGATCAGCCCGAGGTTGATGCCCGGGGTCAGCTCGTCGGCGAATTGCTTGGCGGCCTCCTCCGCGGCCGCCATCCGGTTGGGCTGCACGTCGGTGGCCCGCATCGACTGCGACACGTCGATCACCAGCATCACCACCGCGCGGTTGCGGGGAATGCGGACGTCATTGGTCGGGCCCGCCATCGCGATGGTGAACAGCACCAGCGATGCGACGAGCAGGACCGCCGGCACATGCCGCCACCTGGGCGGCCCCTTGGGGGCGACGCTTTCCAGCAGCTCCATGTTGGCGAACCGCAGCATGCGGCGCTGCCGCGCCAACTGCATCACGATATAGAGCGCGGCCAGCCCGAAGACGACGAGCAGAAACAGGAAGAACCACGAATGTTCGAAGCCCGACAACGACATCGGGCCGAGCAGCGGCAATGTCACTGCCGCCCCGCCAATGCACCGCGCCGGCGGGACTCGACGAAACGGACGATGTCCGCGATCCAGTCGCGGTCTGTGCGCAGGGTCAATACCGGGGCCCCGCAGCTGCGGATGGTGCGCGCCACCTCGGCGCGGTGCGCCGCGGCCGCCTTGGCGAAATCGTCACGCAGCTGGGCGTCGATGGTGAATTCGCGGGTGACCCCGGACTCGGCGTCCTGCAGCACGACGTCGCCGATGTCGGGCAGTTCGACGTCGCGGGGGTCGAGCACCTCGATGGCGAGCACCTCGTGCCGGGCCGCGATCGCCCGAAGCGGACGCATCCAGTTGATCGGACCCAGGAAGTCGCTGATGATCACCGCCATGCCGCGGCGGCGTTCCGGCCGACGCAACGCGTCAATCGCCGTCGCCAGATCCCCGCGCACCCCGACCGGCGCCCTCGGAGTGGTGGCGATGGCGCGCAGCAGCGTCTGCTCGTGCTGGCGCCCGGAACGCGCCGGGACTCGCGTCATCGTCTCGCCGTTGGCGATCAGCGCCCCGAGCCGGTTGCCGCCGCCGCTGTTGAGGAACGTGATCGCGGCCGAGGCCGCCACCGCCAGGTCCCGCTTCTCGCACACCGTGGTGCCGAAGTCCAGGCTGGCCGACATGTCGACCACCAGCCAGGTTTCCAGCTCGCGGTCGGCGATCATCTGCCGGACGTGGGGGTGCATGGTGCGCGCGGTGACGGCCCAGTCCATCCGCCGGACGTCGTCGCCGGGCTGGTACTCGCGCGACTCCCCCGGCTCCGAGCCCGGTCCCGGGATCAGGCCGAGATGGTCGCCGTGCAGGACACCGTCGAGCTTGCGCTTGACGGTGAGCTCGAGTTGCCGCAGCGCCGCCGCCAGCTTCGGGTCGACGATCTGCCCGCGCTGCATCGATGGCGGCGGTGACACCGCCGGCTGCTTTGGGTCGGTCACCGACCGCTAGCCACGCCGGCGGCCTGCATCACCGGGGGCACCGACTGCCCTTGCTGCGGAACGGCATTGACCTGAGGCAGGGCGACCGTCTGCAGGATCCGGTTGATGACGATCTCCGGCGAGATTTCGTCGGCGAGCGCGTCGTAGGTGAGCACCAACCGGTGCCGCAGGACGTCGGGAATGACATCGACGACGTCTTGCGGGATCACGTAGTCGCGGCCGCGCACCAGCGCCAGCGAGCGAGACGCCGCGATGATGCCCAGTGAGGCACGCGGGGACGCGCCGAACGAGATCCACGTCTTGACGTCGTTCATCCCGAGTTGCTCGGGATAACGGGTGGCCATGACGACGCGCACCACGTAGTCGACCAGCGCGTGGTGGACGAAGCCGTTGGCCGCGATGTCCTGCAGCCGCAACAGGTCGCCGGTGTTCAAGATCTGCTTGGGCTGCGGCGGCTTCACGCCCATCCGGTAGATGATCTCGCGCTCCTCTTCGGGCGACGGGTAACCGACGTTGATCTTGAACAGGAAGCGGTCCCGCTGGGCCTCGGGCAGCGGGTACACGCCCTCGTGCTCGATCGGGTTCTGCGTCGCCATCACCAGGAACGGGTTGGGCAAATCGAAGGTCTTGCCGCCGATCGACACGTGCCGTTCCTGCATGACCTCCAGCAGCGCCGACTGCACCTTGGCCGGCGCGCGGTTGATCTCGTCGGCGAGCAGGAAGTTCACCACCACCGGGCCGAGTTCAGTGTCGAACTCTTCCTTGCCCTGCCGGTAGATGCGGGTACCGATGATGTCGGTGGGCACCAGGTCAGGCGTGAACTGGATGCGGGCGAACGTGCCGCCCACCACCTTGGCGAAGGTCTCGACGGCCAGCGTCTTGGCCACGCCGGGGACACCCTCGAGCAACACGTGGCCCTTGGAGAGCAGGCCGACCAGCATCCGCTCGACCAGCTGGTCCTGCCCGACGATGATCCGCTTGACCTCGAAAATGGCCCGCTCGAGGGTGTGCACCTCGGCGGCCAGGCCATTACCGCCGCCGGACGGCGCTTCAGGGGCCGGCGAGCCGGAAGGACCACCCGGGCCCGAGTAACCGCTGGCGCCCGGGGGCGGCCCACCTGCTGCTGTCATCAATAACCCTCCACAGCTCAATCGGACACGACTGCTTGCACCACCACTGTCGTGGGGCCGCGACGTGCCCGCGTCCAACTATTCCAGGCCCGCCGGATTCCGTCGACGCTGGTGGTTCGCCCCCGGGATCTACTAGGCACCCCACCTCGCAACGAACCTGGATCAGTACTCGATGATCCTAGTCAGGAACGGCGTCATACCGGGCTTGCGAACCGGGCTGACGGTCACCTTGCCGGCGAGGCTCGATGCCTCCAGCATCTGGCCGTTGCCCAGGTACATGGTGACGTGCTGGCTGCCGTTCGGGCCGTAGAAGATCAGGTCGCCGCGCCTGGCCTGGTCCTGCGGGATGTGCCGGCCGGCGTTGTACTGGTCGCCGGAGAACCGCGGGATCAGCACACCGGCCCCGGCGAACATGTACCGCATCAGGCCCGAGCAGTCGAAGCCGTTGATGTTGGCGCCGTCGCCGACACCCTTGCTGGGACCGTCCAGCGACCCGCCACCCCAGGAGTACGGGACGCCCATCTGGGATCCGCCGCGCTTGATGACGTATTCGATGGCCTGCCGGCCGTAGACCCGCGGGATCTTGCCGCCGGGGTTGGTGGGAGTGGCCGCTGTGGGCGCGTCATTGCCGCCGATGTTGATGCCGAGCCCGCCGAGGAATTGCCTGCCCAGATCGAACGTGGTCTGGGTGGCCTGCGCGGTGGCCTGCAACGAGGCGTTGGCGACCGCGAGCGGGTCTCCGGGAGCGCCGGCGCTGATCGCCGCCGGCAGGGTGGGGTCCCACTGGCCGGGGTCAGCCGTGGCAGGGCTCGCCATAGATAACATGAGCCCGGTCACCACGGTGGTGATCCAGGCGAAGTTGATCAGGCGAATCCGCTTGTGGCGCATGGCTCCTCGTTCACTTGGCATTCGTTCACCACTCGATGTAGCGGACCACGTAGGGCGTCATACCGCTGGTGCGCACCGGCGCAACGCGGACCTTCAGACCGATGTCGGGAGCCTCGAGCATTTGGCCGTCGCCGAGGTAGATCGTCACGTGCTGGCTGCCGCCAGGGCCGTAGAAGATGACGTCTCCGCGGCGCATCTGCGAGGACGGGATCTTGCGGCCCAGGTTGTACTGCGACCCCGAGTAGTGGGGCAGCTTGATGCCCACCCCGGCGAACGAGTACAGGACCAGCCCCGAACAGTCGAAGCCGGTGATGCCGGCCCCGGAGTCGATGCCCTTGCTCGGCCCGGCCGCGTTGCCGCCGCCCCAGGAGTAGGGCACGCCGATCTGCGACATCCCGCGCCGGATCACGTATTCGGTGGCCTGCCGCCCGTAGACCCGCGGGATCCGCCCGGCCGTCGCGCCGGGGGACGCGTTGGTGATGCCGGTGTCGTCGGGCTTGAGGATGCCGAGCTGCTGCAGGAAGTTGCGGCCCAGGCCGGCCGTGACTTGAGTCGAGGTGGCCGAGATGCCCAGCACCTGGTTGATGACCGCGATCGGGTCACCCGGGACGTTCGCGCTGGGGATCATCGGCAGGGTGGGGTCCCAAACGCCGTCCCACCGGCGGGCCCCGGCCTGCGGCGCCGGCGCGCCCGGCGAGCCGGTTTCCCACCGGTCGCCCGACGTCGGGACGGCGGCCCCGCCCGAAGCGAGAGACCATTGCCGTTTGGCCGCTTCGAGTTTGGCCTGAGCCTCGTCGCGTTCGGCGGCCAGGCGAGTGACTTGTTCGCGCTGTTCGTCGAACTTGTGCTTGGAGTCGGTGAGCGCCGCCACCGCGGCGTCCTGGCTGCCCTTGGCGTCCGCGGCGGCCCTGTCGGCTTTCTGCTTGGCCAGCCGCGCCGCCGATTCCTTGTTCACCTGTTCGGTCCGCGCCCGCTGCAGCTTGGCCATCACCGTCTGGGAGCTCGCGGACAGGGTCTTGGCGGCGGCCTCGGTGGCGATGATGTCGTCAGGGCTGCTCGCGGTCAGGTAACTGCTCGACGGGCCATTCATATAGGTGGCGGCCGCAAAGGTGTCGAACCGCTGCTGCGCCGCGGCGATCGCGACGTTGGCGTCTTTGACCGCCTGCTGGCTGGTCTCCAGGTCGTGTTGGGCCGCCACGGCGTTGTCCCGGGAGGTCTCGACGTCGACCAGGGCCTTGTTGACGCTCTCCTGTTCCGTCTGGATTTCGGCGCTCAGGTTTTCCAGGCGTTGGTTGGCCTTGGCGACGTTGGCGATCAGTCCGGCCATGCTGTCGGCGGCGGGGTCACCGTGTGCCAGCCCCGGCGTACAAAGCAGCAGTGCCACGCTGAGGACCGACGGCACGACCGGCCGAACCAGCCTCGCAACCGGCTGCGCAGCGGAGCCCCGGCGTGTGCGTCTCATTCGACTCAGGTCTCCTACGGCTCAACGCGACGGGCGGCGCCGGCCACAGAGTTCTTTAAAGGCGCCAAAGACAACACCAGCATCATTTGCACCGTACGTCACACTATGAGGCGTGCAAACGCTCCGCAGAAATCGCACTCTCTACGTGCGTTTAATGTGACCGAACGGTGACCTACCGTGTTTGCCGCGAACAGGTGCAGACGACCGACCGGCGGGACGTGCCGAACCTGATGCGCGTGGCTAGGCCGTGTTGGTGGGCGTCACTTCCTGGGCGCCCGGCGAATCCGTCGAGGTTGCTGAACGCCTGCTGCGCAACTGCACGAATCGGGTCCCGACCGCGGCCGCGAGTACGGCGAGCAACAGGAAAATGGTCAGCCCCGTCCAGGGAAATTCGGGGGTGTTCAGCTGGTTCAGGAAATGCTGCGCCGAGACCACCGGATTGCCCGTCTTGGCGATGTCCTCGCCGGCCTCCAGCGTGACCCGCGGGAATTGCGTGCTGTAGCTGCCGACGTAGTTCGGGCTCAGCGTCAGGACGGTGGAGTCGTGGTAGTCGGCGCCGACCACGGTGGAGATGTCGCGCAGCGGGGTGTCGTTCGGAGGGTTGTGATCGAGCAGCACGATCTTGAGGTTGATGCCCTTGGCATGGGCGTCATCGACGATCTTGAGCAGGCCCGGCATGTCCGCGGGCGGCCCGCTGACGCCGGTGGCGGCGACCTGAGCCTTGACCGCGGTCATGTCGACGTCTTGTGGGATGTAGACGGGTAGGACCGTGTGCAAGGTCATAACGTCCCTCCTGCCGTAGCGCTACAGGCACCGTACGCGACTTCACTCCGGGGGGTTTAAACCGTCGACTTACGCGATAAGACTGAAACCACAGACGCCCCGCCATAATGCAGGACAAGCGTACTGTTAAAGTAGCAGCGCACCGCCGGCATGGCCCGCCGGCGGGAGAATTTAATCCTCGGGAGTTGAAGTGACTAAAGAAGATTCTGTGAATTCGTTCGGGGCACGCGACACCCTCAAGGTCGGCGACAACAGTTACCAGATCTACCGTCTCGACGCCGTTCCCAACACCGAGAAACTCCCCTACAGCCTCAAAGTCCTCGCCGAGAACCTGCTGCGCAACGAGGACGGCAGCAACATCACCAAAGACCACATCGAGGCCATTGCGAACTGGGATCCCAAGGCGGAGCCCAGCATTGAGATCCAGTACACGCCCGCCCGCGTCGTGATGCAGGACTTCACCGGGGTGCCGTGCATCGTCGACCTGGCCACCATGCGTGAGGCCATCGGCGACCTCGGCGGCAACGCGGAAAAGGTCAACCCGCTGGCGCCGGCCGACCTGGTGATCGACCACTCGGTGATCGCCGACCTGTTCGGCACCGCCGACGCCTTCGAGCGCAACGTCGAGATCGAGTACCAGCGCAACGGGGAGCGCTACCAGTTCTTGCGGTGGGGCCAGGGCGCTTTCCGCGACTTCAAGGTGGTGCCGCCGGGCACCGGCATCGTGCACCAGGTCAACATCGAGTACCTCGCCAGCGTGGTGATGACCCGCGACGGCGTGGCCTACCCCGACACGTGCGTGGGCACCGACTCGCACACCACGATGGTCAACGGGCTGGGCGTCCTGGGCTGGGGTGTCGGCGGCATCGAGGCCGAGGCCGCGATGCTGGGTCAGCCGGTGTCGATGCTGATCCCGCGGGTCGTCGGGTTCAAGCTGACCGGCGAGATCCAGCCGGGTGTCACCGCCACCGACGTGGTGCTGACCGTGACCGAGATGCTGCGCAAGCACGGCGTGGTCGGCAAGTTCGTCGAGTTCTACGGCGAGGGCGTGGCCGAGGTGCCGCTGGCCAACCGCGCCACCCTGGGCAACATGAGCCCCGAATTCGGTTCCACCGCAGCGATTTTCCCGATCGACGAAGAGACCATCTCCTACCTGCGGTTCACCGGCCGCTCCGACGAGCAGCTCGCGCTGGTCGAGGCGTACGCCAAAGAGCAGGGCATGTGGCACGACCCCAAGCACGAGCCGGCCTTCTCCGAATACCTCGAACTCAACCTGTCCGACGTGGTGCCGTCGATCGCCGGACCGAAGCGTCCGCAGGACCGAATTGCGTTGTCGGACGCCAAGTCCATGTTCCGCAAGACCATTCCCAGCTACGTCGGCGACGATCCCGACAAGCAGGAGTACTCGAAGCTCGACGAGTCCGTCGACGAGTCGTTCCCGGCGAGTGACCCCGGGCAGCCGCAGAACGGCCATGCCGACGACGCGCCGAAGATTCACTCGGCCGCCGCGCACGCGAAGGGCCGGGTGAGCAACCCGGTGACGGTGAAGTCCGACGACCGCGGCGAGTTCGAACTCGACCACGGCGCGGTGGTGATCGCCGCCATCACGTCGTGCACCAACACCTCCAACCCCGAGGTGATGCTCGGTGCGGCGCTGCTGGCCCGCAACGCCGTCGAAAAGGGGCTGTCGTCCAAGCCATGGGTGAAGACGTCGATGGCACCGGGCTCGCAGGTGGTCAGCGACTACTACGACAAGGCCGGCCTGTGGCCGTATTTGGAGAAGCTCGGCTTTTACCTCGTCGGCTACGGCTGCACCACGTGCATCGGTAACTCCGGCCCGCTGCCCGAGGAGATCTCCAAGGCGATCAACGACAACGACCTGTCGGTGTCCGCGGTGCTGTCCGGTAACCGCAACTTCGAGGGGCGGATCAACCCCGACGTGAAGATGAACTACCTGGCATCCCCGCCGCTGGTGGTCGCCTACGCATTGGCGGGGACCATGGACTTCGACTTCGATCAGCAGCCGCTCGGTACTGATAAGGAAGGTAAAGAGGTCTACTTGAAAGACATCTGGCCGTCGCAGAAGGATGTCTCCGACACCATCGCCTCGGCGATCAGCCAGGAGATGTTCACCAAGAACTACGCCGACGTGTTCAAGGGCGACGAGCGGTGGCGCAACCTGCCCACCCCGAGCGGCAATACCTTTGAGTGGGACCAGGATTCGACGTACGTGCGCAAGCCCCCGTACTTCGAGGGGATGTCGGCCGACCCGGAGCCGGTGAAAGACATCTCCGGCGCCCGGGTGCTGGCGCTGCTGGGCGACTCGGTGACCACCGACCACATCTCCCCCGCCGGGGCCATCAAGCCGGGCACCCCCGCGGCGCAGTACCTCGACGAGCACGGCGTGGACCGCAAGGACTACAACTCCTTCGGCTCGCGGCGCGGCAACCACGAGGTGATGATCCGCGGCACGTTCGCCAACATCCGGCTGCGCAACCAGTTGCTCGACGACGTTTCCGGCGGCTATACCCGCGACTTCACCCAGGACGGCGCTCCGCAGGCGTTCATCTACGACGCCGCGCAAAACTATGCGGCGCAGAACATTCCGCTGGTGGTGCTGGGCGGTAAAGAATATGGGTCCGGCTCCTCACGCGACTGGGCGGCCAAGGGCACGCTGCTGCTGGGCGTGCGGGCGGTGATCGCCGAGTCGTTCGAACGCATCCACCGCTCCAACCTGATCGGCATGGGCGTGATCCCGCTGCAGTTCCCCGAAGGCAAGTCCGCCAAGGAATTGGGGCTCGACGGCACCGAGGTGTTCGACATCACGGGCATCGGGGCGCTCAACGACGGCAAGACGCCAAAGACGGTGCACGTCAAGGCCACTAAGGATGGGAAAGACGCTGTTGAGTTCGACGCCGTGGTCCGCATCGACACCCCGGGAGAGGCCGACTACTACCGCAACGGCGGCATCCTGCAGTACGTGCTGCGCAATATGCTGAAGTCCGGCTAACCCGGCGACCCACGCACGGGCCCATGCCAAAAGTCAGCGAGGACCATCTGGCGGCTCGCCGCCGCCAGATCCTCGACGGTGCCCGCCACTGCTTCGCCGAATACGGCTACGACAAGGCCACGGTGCGGCGGCTGGAAAAGGCGGTCGGGATGTCGCGCGGCGCGATCTTCCATCACTTCCGGGACAAGGACGCGCTGTTCTTTGCGCTCGCGCACGAGGACGCCGAGCGGATGGCCGACGTGGCGTCGCGCGAGGGCCTCATCCAGGTGATGCGCGACATGCTCGCCGCGCCTGACCAGTTCGACTGGCTGGCCACCAGGCTGGAGATCGCGCGCAAGCTGCGCAACGACCCCGAGTTCAGCCGCGGCTGGGCGGAGCGGTCCGCCGAACTGGCGGCGGCGACGACCGATCGGTTGCGCCGGCAGAAGGAGGCGCACCGCGTACGCGACGACGTTCCCGGCGACGTTTTGCAGTGCTATCTGGAGTTGGTGCTCGACGGCCTGGTGGCCCGGCTGGCATCAGGCGAAGACCCGCGGCGGTTGTCCGCCGTGCTCGACCTGGTGGAGAAGTCGGTGCGCCGCAACGACTCTGGGCCGCAGGTGTAGCGCACTGCGAACAAGGGGACGTGATTTCGCAGTGACGCTATACCCGTGCGGATCGGGAGGTGTGGTTGGGGCCGCCCCGGCTGCGCATCGTCGTACCCGACTCCAACAGCATGCTGTGAATCGAGCCGTACGACCTGCCGGTGGACGCGACCAGCTTGCGAATGCTGGCCCCGCCCTCATAGGCGTTGCGCAGCTCGAACAGCAACTGCTCGCGGGTCTTCTTGGACCTTTGCAGTGTCCTTTTCATGGATGCCCTCCGCGCCTGAACACGATCGCAAGCACCTAGAGTAAGAACCCGCCGTCGGCCGCGGGCCGATTTCGGCGAAAAGCCCGTCACCAGAAGTCAGGCGAGCTCGATGAGGTCCCGGTATTCGTCGGACCAGAAGTCCTCGGTGCCATCGGGCAGCAGCACGACGCGCTGCGGGTCGAGGGCCTCGGCCGCCCCGGGATCGTGCGTCACCAGCACCACCGCGCCCTGGTAGCTGCGCAACGCGTCGAGCACCTGTTCGCGCGAGGCCGGATCGAGATTGTTCGTCGGCTCGTCGAGCAGCAGGACGTTCGCCGTGGACGCCACCAAACCCGCCAGCGCGAGCCGGGTCTTCTCACCGCCCGACAGGGTGCCCGCCGGTTGGTCGAGTTGCGGCCCGCTGAACATGAACGCGCCCAGCAGGCCGCGCAAGTCCTGCTCACCCGAATCGGGTGCGGCGTGCCGGATGTTCTCCCAGACGCTCGCGTCGTTGTCGAGCGTGTCGTGCTCCTGCGCGAAATAGCCCATCCGCAAACCGTGTCCGGGCTCCAGCCCGCCGGTGTCGGGCTCCTCGGTGCCGGCCAACAGTCGCAGCAGCGTGGTCTTGCCGGCGCCGTTCAGCCCCAGCACCACCACCCGCGAGCCGCGGTCGATGGCCAGGTCGACACCGCTGAACACCTCCAGCGACCCGTACGACTTGCTCAGTCCCTTGGCGACCAACGGTGTGCGCCCGCACGGAGCCGGGGTGGGGAACTTGATCCGGGCCACTTTGTCGGCGACCCGCTCCTCGTCGAGCGCGGCCATCATCCGGTCGGCACGGCGCAACATGTTCTGGGCCGCAACGGCTTTCGTGGCCTTGGCGCCCAGCTTGGCGGCCTGCGTCCGCAACGCGGCGGCCTTGCGTTCGGCGTTGGTGCGTTCACGGCGGCGACGCTGCTCGTCGGTGGCCCGGGCGTCCAGGTACTTCTGCCAGCCCATGTTGTAGACGTCGACCTCGCCGCGCACGGCGTCCAGAAACCACACCCGGTTCACCACATCGGCGAGCAACTCGACGTTGTGGCTGATGATCACCAGCCCGCCGGTGTGGGCCCGCAAGAAATCCCGCAGCCAGCCAACCGAATCCGCGTCCAGGTGGTTGGTGGGCTCGTCGAGTAGCAGGGTTGTCGACGAGCCGGCACCGGTGTCGGACGCGGCGAACAGGATGCGCGCCAGCTCCACCCGGCGGCGCTGTCCACCGGACAGCGTGCGCAACTTCTGCGTCAGCACCCGGTCCGGCAAGCCGAGGCTCGCGCAGATGCGGCTGGCTTCGCTCTCGGCGCCGTAGCCGCCCAACGCGACGAACCGCTCCTCCAGCTGCCCGTAGCGGCGGATGGCGCGGTCCCGGGCCTCGTCGTCGGCGACCTCGGCCATCAACGCCTGCTGCTTCTCCAGGTCGGTGAGCAGAACGTCCAGGCCGCGGGCCGAGAGGACGCGGTCGCGGGCCAGCACCTCGAGGTCGCCCTCTTTGGGATCCTGTGGCAGATAACCGATTTCACCGGCGCGCACGACGGATCCGGCATATGGTTCGGTCTCCCCGGCCAGGATGCGCAGCGTGGTGGTCTTACCCGCGCCGTTGCGGCCGACCAGCCCGATGCGGTCGCCGGGCTGCACGCGCAGGTCCGGACCGTCGGGTGAGAGCAGAATGCGCGCACCAGCGCGGACCTCGAGGTCCGTGGCCGTGATCACATCTTCTCCCTTGTCGTGACTACTTGTCGTCGGTGAAAACCGCGGGGCGTCGCTCCGCGCGCGCGGCAACCGCTTCTTCGAAGTTGGCGGTGAGCAGACGAACGAACAGCTGGCCCAAGCCTTCGGCTTGCATGTGCCCTTCCAGGCTACCGGCGTCCAGTCCCGTCCACAGTGTGCGCTTGGTCAACTCGATTCCCGGCCGCGAGAAGGCGGCTATCCGCGCGGCGATCGCATAACACGTGTCCAGCAGCTGGCCTTCGGGCACCTGATTCGACACCAGGCCGATGCGCTCGGCCTCCTCGGCGGTGACGTCGCGCCCGGTCAGCATGATCTCGAACGCGCGCGACGATCCGATGGCCCTCGGCAACAAGTAGCTGAGCCCCAGCTCGCTGGCCGTCAACCCGTTGTTGATGCCGGCCGCGCGAAAGTAGGCGCCGGTCGAGGCCACCCGGATGTCGCAGGCCAGGGCCAGGCACAGTCCCCCGCCGATGGCCGGCCCGTTGACCGCGGCGATCACCGGCTGATGCAGGCGCCGCAGCCCCAGGATGACCTCATCGAGGATCTCCATCGAGCGCAGCGCGTAGGTCGGTCTCGTCAGCCCCTCGACGTGGGGCACCGAGCCCGCGGACTTGTGGTCGGCACCCGAGGAGAACCCCCGCCCCGCCCCGGTCAGCACGACCACGCGCACCGAATTGTCGTACCTGACCTTCTCGAGTGCCTCTTTGAGCGGCACCATGACGTCGAATGCCATGGAGTTCATTCGCTCGGGCCGATTGAGGGTAACCAGCGCGACGCCGGGCCGCGGGTGCTCTACCAGTACCAGACTCACCCAAGCAACCTAGCGTGTAGCTGGGCGCCGCCCTGCGCGCGCCGCGGTGTCGGAGTCGGAGCTATTCGGCTTGGCCGGCCTGGGCCGCGTCCACGTCGAATGCCCTGATTTGCTGGACCAGGTCTTCAAGAGCCGCCGGCGGCAGCGCCCCGGCCTGGTTGAACAGCAGTTTGCCCTTCTTGAAGGCCATCAGCGTGGGGATGGACCGAATCTGGGCGGCCGCGGCCAGCTGCTGTTCGGCCTCCGTGTCGACCTTGGCGTGCACTATGTCGGGGTGCTTCGCCGCGGACGCCTGGAAAGTGGGCCCGAACTGGCGGCATGGCCCGCACCAGGACGCCCAGAAATCGACGAGCACGATGTCGTTGCCCTCGATGGTTTCGTTGAACTTCTCAGCAGTGAGATCGAGTGTTGTCACATTTGCCGTAACGCCCGAACCCGACTTGATGTTCCCAGCCGGCCAGCCGGCCGGATCGCACGACGCTGACATTCATGCCCGTCCCGCTGGATCACCCGAACCACGTTCCGAGTTTGCTTAGGGCGCAACGGAAGCGGGCTTGCGCCCGGTTCGCCGCGACGACATCGGCGCGTAACCTGCCCGCGGCCCGCCGTAGGTTACGGTTGCGTACGTTTTCCCACGTCGGAGACACTGAGGCAGACGATCCGCCGCCCCAGGGACCAGTGAGGGAATCGCGTTGGGCCACTACATCGCTAACGTCCGTGATCTCGAGTTCAACCTGTTCGAAGTGCTGGACGTGGGCGCCGTGCTGGGCACCGGACCCTACAGCGAGCTCGACGCGGAAACGGTACGCACGATCCTGGCCGAAGCCGCTCGCCTGGCCGAAGGTCCGGTGGCCGAATCCTTCGCCTTCGCCGACCGCAACCCTCCGGCCTTCGACCCCGCCGAGCACACGATCAGCGTGCCGCCCGAGCTGGTCAAGACGGTGCAAGCGATCAAGGAAGCCGGCTGGTGGCGGCTGATGCTCGACGAAGAGATCGGCGGCATGGCCGCACCGCCACCGCTGGCGTGGGCGGTGAACGAGATGATCATCTGCGCCAACCCGTCTGCAAACTTCTTCTGCCTCGGGCCGTTGATGGCCCAGGCGCTGTACGTCGAGGGCAACGAAGAGCAGCGGCGCTGGGCGGCGGAAGGCGTGGAGCGCGGCTGGGCGGCCACCATGGTGCTCACCGAACCCGACGCGGGCTCCGACGTCGGCGCGGGCCGCGCCAAGGCCATTGCGCAACCCGATGGCACCTGGCACATCGAGGGCGTCAAGCGGTTCATCTCCGGCGGGGACGTGGGCGACACGGCCGACAACATCTTCCACCTGGTGCTGGCCCGGCCCGAGGGCGCCGGTCCGGGCACCAAAGGGCTCAGCCTGTTCTACGTCCCGCAATTCCTGTTCGACCCCGACACATTCGAACTCGGTCCCCGCAACGGGGTCTTCGCCACCGGCCTGGAACACAAGATGGGCATCAAATCCTCACCGACGTGCGAATTGACTTTCGGTGCAACGGATCTGCCCGCCGTCGGCTACCTGGTCGGCGACGTGCACAACGGGATCGCGCAGATGTTCACCGTGATCGAGCACGCGCGCATGACGATCGGCGTGAAGGCCGCCGGCACCCTGTCCACCGGCTACCTGAACGCGCTGGCCTTCGCCAAAGAGCGGGTGCAGGGTGCGGACCTCACGCAGATGTCCGACAAGACCGCGCCGCGGGTCACCATCATCCACCACCCCGACGTGCGTCGCAGCCTGATGACGCAGAAGGCGTACGCCGAGGGTTTGCGGGCGCTGTACATGTATGCCGCCGCGCACCAGGAAGATGCTGTGGCGCAACATGTTTCGGGAGCCGATCACGGCATGGCCCACCGCGTGGACGACTTGCTGCTGCCGATCGTGAAGGGTGTGAGCTCGGAACGGGCCTACGAGATCCTGACCGAGTCGCTGCAGACGCTCGGCGGGTCGGGCTTCCTGCAGGACTATCCCCTCGAGCAGTACATCCGGGACGCCAAGATCGATTCGCTCTACGAGGGCACCACGGCCATCCAGGCGCTGGACTTCTTCTTCCGCAAGATCGTTCGCGACCGCGGTGAGGCCCTGCAGTTCGTGACCGGTCAGATCACGGCGACGATCGACGCCTCCGACGAGGCGCTCAAACCGCAGGCCGAGCTGCTGCAGACCGCGCTCGACGAGGTCACGGCGATGACCGGCGCATTGACCGGATACCTGATGTCGGCCGCGCAACACCCCGCCGACATTTACAAAGTGGGGCTCGGATCGGTGCGGTATCTGCTCGCGGTGGGCGATCTGCTCATCGGCTGGCGGCTGCTGGTGCAGGCCGGTATCGCACACGCCGCGTTGGCCGGCGCGGCCGGAAACGACGCGGCGTTCTATCGGGGCAAGGTGGCGACTGCGGCGTTCTTCGCCAAGAACATGCTTCCGAAACTCACATCGCTGCGCAAAGTCATCGAGTCGATCGACGGCGAGATCATGCGCGTTTCCGAAGAGGCGTTCTGACCCGCGCCCGCGTTACACACAGGTTAGCTACAGCTCCGTCGGGTAATACCCATTCCGTTGGGTCCAACCACGATTGGAGAACTGTTGATGTCTGTCAACTGTCCAACGCCTTGCCTCACCCGGGTAGCGGTCTTCGCGGTCACCGGGGTCACCGCGCTGTCCATCGCCGCTTGCAGCTCGTCCAACAAATCAAGCCCGACCACGTCGACATCAACGTCCACCTCGGTGGTGACCTCGACGACCACATCGCCGGCCCCGGCCAACGGCGAAGCCCGAGTCAGCGGCCTGATCGCGTCGGTGGCGGGCAACTCCATTCAGGTCACCAAGGAAGACAACTCCACCGCCGCGGTGAACTTCACCTCCACCACCAAGGTCACCGAGACCACCCCCGCCGCGCTGACCGACGTCACCTCTGGCAGCTGCGTCACCGTGCGGCCGACCCAGCAACCCCAGGGCGGGCAGCCCGTCACCGCGGCGTCCGTGAAGGTCAGCCCGTCGGTCAACGGCGCATGCCCGGCCAAGCCGGCGGGGCAGGGTTCGGGACCGGGTTCCACCACCCCGCCGCCCCCGGGCTCCCCGGCGCCTGCCCCGAAGCCGGCCCCGGTCCGCGGCTCGGTGGCGTCCGTGTCGGGTAACACCATCAACGTCACCGGCACCGACCCCAGCGGCAACACCACGCAGACCGCGGTGACGGTCGACGACAAGACCAAGTACAGCAAGCAGGCCTCCGCCACCACCGACGCGATTGCGCAGGGTAAGTGCCTCTGGGCGCGCGGAACGATGGGCAGCGGCGGCACGCTGCAGGCGACCAGCATCAACGTTCGGCAGGCCAGCGACGGCAAATGCGGCAAGCCCAAGCAGCCCGGCCAGGGCGGCTGATCGCGGCCCAGGCCGCCTGAGATTACCGTCACACCAGGCGAGCGCGGTTGTGATAACCGCGCTCGCCTGGGTATCCGCTGGCCACGGTGAACCCGCGCGATCGGAGATGTGACGATGCCCGCCACTTCGGTGAACTCCCGGCTCGCTCGGCTCGCGCTCGTCGCCGTCCTCGCGGTGGTCCTGCTGGGCGTCGCCATGTGCCGTTCCAGCGACACGAATTCCAGCATTCCCGCCAAGCCGACGGTGACGGCGGCCCCGCCCAGCCCAGCACCGAGCGCGGCGCCCGCCCCGGCGGCCCCGCCCGTGGGCAAAGACTATGTCGAGGGCCTGATCGAGTCGGTATCGGGCGGCACGATTGCGCTCAGGACACGAACCGGAAGCGCGACGGTGGACTTCGCGCCGTCGACGCGGGTAGTGCGGGTCGCCCCGGCCACGCTGACCGACGTCACCCCCGGCAGTTGCGTCAACGTGCGCGCCACCCCGCAGAGCGCTCCGAACGGTGGCGCGATCACGGCCCAATCCGTAACGATCACCTCCGCCGTCGACGGCAAGTGCCCGCCGCCGGCCGGCTTCTACGGCACCGTCACGTCGGTCTCGGGTGACACCATCGCGGTCAACGGCATCGGTGTGCAGGCGGCACCGACGAATGTGACGGTCGCCAACTCGACCTCATACCAGCTGCAGAATCCATCGGACGCACATGCGATCGCGAACGGTAAATGCATGGGCGCGCAGGGGATTCAGGACGCCGGCGTGCTGCATGCGGCGATGATCAGCCTGCAGGCGTGCCCGCCGATGGGGCACCCGCACCACCACCTGCACCTGCCGCACCTGCCCTTCCGCCTCTAGCGGCGATCGCAAGCGCGGCGTAGCCGGGCGCGGCGGGTCGTCGCCATGGGGCAGGGCGATCGCAAGCGCGGCGTAGCCGGGCGCGGCGGGTCGTCGCCATCGGGCAGGGCGGGCCGGCCCCTAGACGGTGAAGCCGAGGGCGCGCAGCTGCTCGCGGCCGTCTTCGGTGATTTTGTCCGGGCCCCACGGCGGGTTCCAGACCCAGTTGATCCGCAGGTCGTCGACCAGACCGCTGCTGACGAGCGCGCTGCGCGACTGGTCCTCGATGACATCGGTCAGCGGGCAGGCCGCCGACGTCAATGTCATGTCGATCAGGGCGACGGTTCCGTCGTCGCCCTCTTCCACGTTGAGGCCGTAGACCAGTCCGAGATCGACGACGTTGATGCCCAATTCGGGGTCGACGACGTCGCGCATCGCCTCCTCGAGGTCGGCAATCAATTCGTCATCCGGTGCGGCGGTCTCGCTCATCCTTCTCCTCCTCGAAGTCCGCGCCCCTGTCTGCGCAAGCCTGGGCCAATGCATCCTTGAACGCCATCCACCCCAGCAGCGCGCATTTCACCCGGGCCGGGTATTTGGCCACTCCGGCGAACGCGATCCCGTCGCCGAGGACGTCCTCGTCGCCCTCGACGGTGCCGCGCGAGGACACCATTTCGGTGAATGCGGTGATGGTGTTCAGCGCTTCGGGCACCGTCTGACCGATTACCTGCTGGGTGAGCACCGAGGTGGCCGCCTGGCTGATCGAACAGCCTTGGCCGTCATAGGAGACGTCCGCGATGCGCCGACCGTCGTCGGACAGCGCGACCCGCAGGGTCACCTCGTCACCACAGACCGGGTTGACGTGGTGGACCTGCGCGCCGAACGGCTCCCGCAGCCCGCGGTGCTGCGGATGCTTGTAGTGGTCGAGGATCACGTCCTGATACATCTGCTCCAGGCGCACTGTCATTCTCTCCCAAAGAATTCGAGCGCCCGTCGCACGCCGGCCAGCAGACGCTCGACCTCGTCGGCGGTGTTGTACACGGCGAACGACGCCCGGGCCGTGGCTGCCAGGCCGAACCGGCGGTGCAGCGGCATCGCGCAGTGATGCCCCACCCGCACCGCGACGCCGTCGTCGTCGAGCACCTGGCCGACGTCGTGCGCGTGCACGCCGTCGACGACGAACGCCACCGGCGAGCCACGGTCTTCCATCGAGGTCGACCCGAGAATGCGCACGCCCTCGATCCCGGACAAGCCCCCGATGGCCGCGGCAGCCAGCTCGCGCTCGTGGGCCTCGACGGCGTCCATGCCGATGGCGCCGAGATAGCGTGTCGCCGCAGCCAAACCGACGACCTGGGAGATCATCGGCGTACCGGCCTCAAACCGCTGCGGCGGCGGCGCGTACGTGGAGGCTTCCATGGCCACCGTCTCGATCATCGATCCACCGGTGAGGAACGGTGGCAGCTGCGATAATAGCTCGCGACGTCCATACAGCACGCCGATGCCGTTGGGGCCCAACATCTTATGTCCGGAAAACGCGGCGAAATCGACATCGAACCCGTGGAAGTCGACCCCTCGGTGCGGCACCGACTGACAGGCGTCCAGCACGGTCAGCGCACCCACGGCCTTGGCGCGGGCAACCAGCTCTCTTACCGGCCCATAGGCGCCGGTGACATTGGAATGATGGCTGAACGCGACGACTTTGACGCGCTCGTCGAGCTGCAATGAGTCCAGGTCGATGCGCCCGTCGTCCGTAACGCCGTACCAGCGCAATGTGGCCCCGGTGCGTCGGGCGAGCTCCTGCCACGGGACCAAGTTTGCGTGGTGTTCCAGCTCGGTGATGACGATGACGTCGCCGGCTCCGACAGCACGCTCGAAACGGTTGTCGCCCAGCACATATGCCACCAAGTTGAGCGACTCGGTAGCGTTCTTGGTGAACACCAATTCGTCGGCATCGGCACCGACGAACGCCGCGATGTCGGCACGGCCCTGCTCGTAGGCGTCGGTCGCCTCCTCCATCAACTGGTGCGAACCACGATGCACCGCACCATAGGACGTGGTGAGGAACTGCCGCTCGGCGTCGAGCACCTGCAGCGGGCGCTGTGACGTCGCGGCGGAGTCCAGGTACGCCAGCTGATTTCCGCCCCGCATGACACGCTTGAGGATGGGAAAGTCAGCACGGATGGCCGCCACGTCCAGCGGGGTCACAGATGCCGTCATTTGCTCAAGCTCCGGTGGCTGCCGCTTGCGTGAAGCGCTCGTAGCCGTTCTCCTCGAGTTCGTCGGCCAGCTCCGGGCCGCCGGATTCGACGATCCGACCCCCGACGAAGACATGCACGAATTGCGGGCGGATGTAGCGCAGGATCCGGGTGTAGTGGGTGATCAACAGGATGCCGCCGTGCTCGGCCTCGGCATATCGGTTGACGCCCTCACTGACCACCCGCAGCGCGTCCACGTCCAGACCGGAGTCGGTCTCGTCGAGGATGGCGATCTTGGGCTTGAGCAGTCCCAGCTGCAGGATTTCGTGGCGCTTCTTCTCGCCGCCGGAAAACCCTTCATTGACGCTGCGTTCGGCGAACGCCGGGTCGATGTCGAGGTCGGACATGGCGGCCTTCACCTCCTTGACCCAGTGCCGCAATTTCGGCGGCTCGCCGCGGACGGCGGTCGCGGCGCTGCGCAGGAAGTTCGACATCGACACGCCCGGCACCTCGATGGGGTACTGCATGGCCAGGAACAATCCGGCGCGGGCACGTTCGTCGATACTCATGTCCAGCACGTTCTGGCCGTCCAGCGTGATCGACCCGGACGTCACCCGATACTTCGGGTGACCCGCGATGGCGTAGGACAGCGTGGACTTGCCCGAGCCGTTGGGACCCATGACCGCATGCGTCTCACCGGAATTGACGGTCAGGTTGACGCCGTTGAGGATGGGAATCTCCCGGTCGGCGTCGGCGGCGTTGGGGTCCACAACGCTGACGTGCAGGTCTTTGATCTCCAGAGTGGTCATGAAGTTGTTGCTCTCGATTCGGTGATGGCCAGTTCGTGTTCGATCGCCGCGGTGAGGCGTTCCCGTATCTCGGGCACCGCGATCTTGGAGATGATCTCGCCGAAGAAGCCGCGGACCACCAGCCTGCGCGCCTGCTCTTCCGGGATGCCGCGGGAGCGCAGGTAGAACAGCTGCTCGTCGTCGAAACGACCGGTGGCACTGGCATGTCCGGCACCGACGATCTCGCCGGTCTCGATCTCCAAGTTGGGCACCGAGTCGGCTCGCGCTCCGTCGGTGAGCACCAAGTTACGGTTCACCTCGAAGGTGTCGGTTCCGGCGGCGTCGGCGCGGATCAGTACATCGCCCACCCACACGGTGTGCGCGTCGGGCAGTGACGAGTCCGGATCCCCTTGCAGCGCACCCTTATACAGCACATTGGACTTGCAGTTGGGCTGGGCGTGGTCGACCAGTAGCCGCGATTCGAGGTGCTGGCCGTCGTCGGCGAAGTACAGGCCCAGCAGCTCGGCGTCCCCGCCGGGAGCGGAGTACCGCACGTTGGCGGACATCCGCACCACCTCGCCGCCCAGCGTGACGGTGACATGCCGCAGTACCGCGTCCTTGCCCAGCCGTGCGTGCTGCGCGCTCACGTGGACCATGTCGTCGGCCCAGTCGGCGATCCAAACCACGGTGAGCCGGGCGGCGTCGTCGACGATGAATTCGACGTTGTCGGCGTAGGTTCCACTCCCATGGTGGTCGATCACTACGACCGCCTCGCCGAGCTCGGCGACGCTGATCTGCAGGTGCCCATAGGCCACCGCGCCCGCCCCGGGGCCCGTCACGGTGATGTTCACCGGCTCGGCGATCTGGATGTCACGCCCGACGCTGACCAGCGTCGCGGAGTTGAACGACGAAAATGCCTGGGCCGCTACGCGGTCGGTGGGTATGCCGCCGCGGCCGAGCCGCTGGTCGCCGCGGCGAACGACCTCGGTCTGCACACCGGGCTGCGCGCTGACGTTGATCTTGGCGGTCCCGGTGGCCGGCGCCGAGCCGTCGTGCAGGCCGCGCAGCCGCCGCAGCGGGGTGAACCGCCACATCTCGTCGCGGCCATGCGGAACCTCGAAGGCGTCGACGTCGAAGGAGGCGAACAGCTCACCCTTGTTCGGTGCGGCAAGCGATGATCCAGTCGGCGCGGTCATCCGACCGCACCCTCCATCTGCAACTCGATCAGCCGGTTGAGCTCCAGCGCGTACTCCATCGGCAACTCTTTGGCGATCGGTTCGACGAAGCCGCGCACCACCATGGCCATCGCCTCGTCCTCGGTCAGCCCGCGGCTCATCAGGTAGAACAACTGGTTCTCGCTGACCTTGGACACCGTGGCCTCGTGACCCATCGTGACGTCGTCCTCGCGGATGTCTACATATGGGTAGGTGTCGCTGCGGCTGATCGTATCGACCAGCAGCGCATCGCATTTCACGCTGGAGCGTGACCCGTGGGCGCCCTTGTTCACCTGCACCAGGCCGCGGTACGAGGTGCGGCCGCCGCCGCGGGCTACCGACTTGGACACGATGTTGCTCGAGGTGTTGGGTGCCAGGTGCAGCATCTTGGCACCGGTGTCCTGGTGCTGGTCTACGCCGGCGAATGCAACCGACAGCACCTCGCCCTTGGCGTGCTCGCCGGTCATCCAGACCGCCGGGTACTTCATGGTCACCTTGGACCCGATGTTGCCGTCGACCCATTCCATGGTGGCGCCGGCCTCTGCCCGGGCCCGCTTGGTGACCAAGTTGTAGACATTGTTCGACCAGTTCTGGATGGTCGTATAGCGAACGCGCGCATTGGGTTTCACGATGATCTCGACCACCGCCGAGTGCAGCGAATCCGACTTGTAGATCGGCGCGGTACATCCCTCGACGTAGTGCACATACGAGCCCTCGTCGGCGATGATCAGCGTGCGCTCGAACTGGCCCATGTTCTCGGTGTTGATCCGGAAGTAGGCCTGCAGCGGAATGTCGACGTGCACACCCGGCGGCACGTAGATGAACGAGCCGCCGCTCCACACCGCGGTGTTCAGTGCCGAGAACTTGTTGTCCCCGGCCGGAATCACGGTGCCGAAGTACTGCCGGAAGATCTCGGGGTGCTCACGCAGCGCCGTGTCGGTGTCCAGGAAGATGACGCCCTGCTTCTCCAGGTCCTCACGAATGGAGTGGTAGACGACCTCCGACTCGTACTGCGCGGCGACACCGGAGACCAGCCGCTGCTTCTCGGCCTCGGGAATGCCCAGCTTGTCGTAGGTGTTCTTGATGTCCGCGGGCAGATCGTCCCAGGTCGCGGCCTGCTTCTCGCTGGAGCGCACGAAGTACTTGATGTTGTCGAAGTGGATGCCCTCCAGGTTGGAGCCCCAGCTCGGCATGGGCTTGCGGTCGAAGATGCGCAGCGCCTTCAGCCGGGTCGCCAGCATCCACTCGGGCTCGCTCTTCTTCGCGGAGATGTCGCGGACCACCGCCTCGGACAGCCCGCGCTGCGCGCTGGCGCCCGCGACGTCGGAGTCCGCCCAGCCGTAGCCGTACTTGCCCAGCGAGGCGATCGCCTGCTCCTGGGTCAACGGCTCGGCATCTGCTGTTTTGAAGGCCTGTTGTGCCTCTGGCGTGAGGGTCATAACGACGCTCCTTCGATGCTCGTGGTGTCGGGGCGCGGGCTGGGCGCCGGGGTAAGAGGCACGTGGGTGGTGCAGGCGCAGTCCCCGTTGACGATGGTCGCCAACCGCTGCACGTGGGTCCCGAGCACCTCGGCCATGGCCTGCTGCTCGGCTTCGCACAGCTCCGGGAATTCCTCGGCGACGTGCGACACCGGGCAGTGGTGCTGGCAGATCTGCACGCCGTGGATCGGGCCGCCGACATGTGTCGTGGTGGCGACGTAGCCGGCCTTGCTCAGCGCGCCGGCAACCCGCTCGGCGGCCGCCTCGACTTCGGCGTCGTCGGCGCTGTCTGCCGCCGGAACGTCGGTCAGGATCGCGTCGATGCGGCGCCGGGCGAAAGTGCGCACGGCGTCCTCCCCGCCGATTTCCCGCAGCTGCCGCATGGCCGCCGCCGCCAGGTCGTCATAGGTGTGCTCGAGCTTGGCGCGGCCCGCGGCGGTCAGCCGGAAACGCTTGGCGGGGCGCCCGCGCCCCACCTGCTGCCAGGATGCGGCCGGGACCGACTCGGCGTCGCCCGCGTCGATCAGGGCGTCGAGATGGCGCCGCACGCCGGCGGCCGTCAGCCCGAGCCGGTCGCCGATCTCGCCGGCGGTGATCGATCCGGACTCCAGCAGCAACCGCACGATGGCGCGACGGGTGTGGCCATCCTGCACCGCCGCGCCCGCTGCGCCCACGGCAGCGTCGTCGAGGCCGGTGCGGATTTTCACAACACCAGTGTGACGCAATTCCGGGGATCGGTCCACCAAGGGTGCCCTGGGTGGACGTTGCGCTGGTCACACCCGGGTTGGCCAGCGGGTCCAGAACCGACGGCGGCTACGCTGCACTGATGGCAGCCCGCCACCACTTGCTGAGCTCTTCGATCGCCAGCTTGCATGGCGACGAGCAAGCGGTGGGCACGCCGCTGAACGATACCGAGCTCACCGCGCTGCAACGCACCCGCCTGTTCGGCGCCACCGGCACCATCCTGATGGCCATCGGCGCGCTGGGCGCCGGGGCCCGGCCCGTCGTGCAGGACCCCACGTTCGGGGTGCGGTTGCTCAACCTGCCGTCGCGGATCCAGACGGTGTCGCTGACGATGACGACGACCGGGGCGGTCATGATGGCGCTGGCCTGGCTGATGCTCGGCCGGTTCGCGTTGGGCAGCAAGCGGATGTCGCGCGGCGACCTGGACCGCACCCTGCTGCTGTGGATAGTGCCGCTGCTCATCGCGCCGCCGATGTACAGCAAGGACGTCTACTCCTACCTGGCCCAGAGCCAGATCTCTTTGGAAGGACTCGACCCCTACCGGGTGGGACCCGCGTCGGGGCTCGGCCTCTCCCACGTCTTCACGCTGTCGGTCCCCACCCTGTGGCGCGAGACGCCGGCGCCCTACGGCCCGCTGTTCCTGTGGATCGGGCGCGGCATCTCCGCGATCACCGGAGAGAACATCGTCGCCGCCGTGCTGTGTCACCGGCTGGTCGAGCTGATCGGCGTGGGGTTGATCGTGTGGGCGACCCCGCGGCTGGCCCGGCGCTGCGGCGTCGCCGAGGTCAGCGCGCTGTGGCTGGGCGCGGCCAATCCGCTGCTGATCATGCATCTGGTCGCCGGCGTCCACAACGAGGCGTTGATGCTCGGGCTCATGCTGGCCGGGGCCGAGTTCGCGCTACGGGGTATTGACTCGCCCCGTCTGATGCCGGACTCCTGGCGCCCCGGTCCGCACTGGGAACCGTTGGGCATGCTGCTGGCCGGCGCCATCCTGATCATCCTGTCGTCGCAGGTGAAGCTGCCGTCGCTGCTGGCGCTCGGATTCGTCACGATGGCGCTGGCCTACCGCTGCGGGGGCAACCTGCGGGCGCTGCTGCTGGCGGGCGGCGCGATGACGGCGCTGTCGCTGGCGGTGATGGCGGTCGTGGGCTGGGCCAGCGGGCTGGGGTTCGGCTGGATCTACACGCTGGGCACGGCCAACGTGGTGCGCAGCTGGATGTCGCCGCCGACCCTGCTGGCCCTCGGCACGGGACAGGTGGGGATCCTGCTTGGCCTGGGCGATCACACCACCGCGATTCTCGGGCTGGCTCGTGGCATCGGTGTGCTGATCATCATGGTGATGGTGGGCTGGTTGCTGGTAGCCGTCTTCCGGGGCCGGTTGCACCCGATCGGCGGCCTGGGCGTGGCGCTGGGCGTCACCGTGCTGCTGTTTCCCGTCGTGCAGCCCTGGTATCTGCTGTGGGCGATCATTCCGCTGGCCGCCTGGGCAACCCGCAGCGGGTTCCGGGCGGCGGCAATCGTCATCACCCTCGTGGTCGGCATCTTCGGCCCGACGGCCAACGGCGACCGCTTCGCGCTCTTTCAGATCGTGGACGCCACCCTGGCCAGCGCCGTCATCGTGGCGGTGCTCATCGCGCTGACGTACACCCGCCTGCCGTGGCGGCGACTCCAGGCCGAGGCCGCCGAAACGCCCCCGGCGGCCGTCGACACCGCGCCGGCGACCGAGACCGTTCAGACCCCCCGGGCCACCCCTAGTTCAGAGGCGGTACCTGACGCCTACGCTGATTCCACGTGAGCTCGGACGTTCCTGAAACAGTCGTGCGACTGCGCGGGGTGAGCAAGCACTACGGATCCACCACGGCCGTCGCCAATCTCGACCTCGAGGTGCACGCCGCCGAAGTGCTCGCCCTGCTGGGCCCCAACGGTGCCGGCAAGACCACGACGGTCGAAATGTGCGAGGGCTTCGTGCGCCCGGACGCCGGCACCATCGAGGTGCTCGGGCTGGACCCGATCGCCGACAACGCCCGCCTGCGCACCCGCATCGGCGTGATGTTGCAGGGCGGCGGCGGCTACCCCACCGCGCGCGCGGGCGAAATGCTCAACCTGGTCGCCTCCTACGCCGCCGACCCGCTGGACCCGGCGTGGCTGCTCGACACCCTGGGCCTCACCGATGCCGCCCGCACCACCTACCGGCGGCTGTCCGGCGGCCAGCAGCAGCGGCTCGCGCTGGCCTGTGCGCTGGTCGGCCGCCCCGAACTGGTCTTCCTCGACGAGCCGACCGCGGGCATGGACGCGCATGCCCGGCTGCTGGTCTGGGAACTGATCGACGCGTTGCGCCGCGACGGCGTGACGGTGGTGCTGACCACCCACCAGCTCAAGGAGGCCGAGGAGCTCGCCGATCGGCTGGTCATCATCGACCACGGCGCGACGGTGGCCGCCGGTACCCCGACCGAGCTGATGCGCACCGGCGCCAAGGACGAGTTGCGCTTCACCGCGCCGCCGCGACTCGATCTGTCCCTGCTGACCGCCGCCCTGCCCGAGGAGTACCGGGCCAGCGAGGTGACGCCGGGCGAGTACCTGGTCGAGGGCCCCATCGACCCGCAGGTGCTCGCCACCGTCACGGCGTGGTGCGCGCGGATCGACGTGCTGGCCACCGACATGCGCGTCGAGCAGCGCAGCCTCGAGGACGTGTTCCTCGACCTCACCGGCAGGAAGTTGCGGCAGTGACCGAATCGAACGTCTTCCCCGCGGGGACCTTCACCCCCGACCCGAGGCCGAACGCCGTGCCGCGGATGCTGGCCGCGCAGTTCGGCCTGGAGCTCAAGCTGCTGCTACGCAACGGCGAGCAGCTGCTGCTGACCATGTTCATCCCGATCACCCTGCTGGTCGGGCTGACGCTGCTGCCGTTCGGCTCCTTCGGCCACAACCGCGCCGCCACCTTCGTCCCGGTCATCATGGCCCTCGCGGTGATCTCGACCGCGTTCACCGGGCAGGCCATCGCCGTCGCCTTCGACCGCCGCTACGGCGCGCTCAAGCGGTTGGGCGCGACCCCGCTGCCGGTCTGGGGCATCATCGCCGGCAAGTCGCTGGCCGTGGTCACCGTGGTGTTCCTGCAGGCAATCCTGTTGGGCGCCATCGGGTTTGCACTGGGCTGGCGGCCCGCCCTGACCGCGCTGGCGTTAGGCGCGGCGATCATCGCGCTGGGCACCGCCGGCTTCGCGGCCCTCGGGCTGTTGCTCGGTGGGACGCTGCGGGCCGAGATCGTGCTCGCGGTGGCCAACCTGCTGTGGTTCGTCTTCGCCGGGCTCGGCGCGCTGACGGTGGAAAGCGGGATGATCCCGACCGGCGTCAAGTGGGCGGCCCGGCTCACCCCTTCGGGCGCGCTGACCGAGGCCCTGTCGCGGGCGATGGCCCTGTCGGTGGATTGGTTCGGCATTGTCGTTCTGACGGTGTGGGGAGCGGTCGCGGCGCTGGCCGCGCTTCGCTGGTTCCGGTTCACCTGACGCGTCCAGGCCGACTCACGATGAGTCAGGGCTTACTACAGGACGTAGTTTTCGTTGGCCTACCATCGGGCCATGCCCGTGGGACGAACGCTGATGCGGTTGGTGGACCTCCTCCCCGACCCGAGCGTTCGCGCGCAGAAGCTCATCGCCGCGGCGGTCATCCTCACTCAGGGCGGCATCGCCGTCACCGGAGCGATAGTCCGCGTCACCGCGTCGGGACTGGGTTGTCCCACCTGGCCGCAGTGCTTTCCGGGCAGCTTCACCCCGGTCGCCCACGCCGAGGTGCCGCGCATCCACCAGGCGGTCGAGTTCGGCAATCGCATGATCACCTTCGCGGTGGTCGTCGCCGCGGCGCTGGCCGTGCTGGCCGTGACCCGGGCCCGGCGACGCACAGAAGTCTTGGCGTACGCGTGGCTGATGCCGGTGTCGACGGTGGTGCAGGCGGTCATCGGTGGCATCACCGTGCGCACCGGGCTGCTGTGGTGGACGGTGGCCATCCACCTGCTCACCTCGATGACGATGGTGTGGCTGTCGGTGCTGCTGTACGTCAAGATCGGCGAGCCGGACGATGGCGTGGTTCGCCGGCGTGTGGCCAGGCCGTTGCGCGCCCTGACGGCGCTGATCGGCCTGGACCTGGCCGTGGTGCTGGTCACCGGCACGCTGGTGACGGCCGCCGGCCCGCACGCGGGTGACCGCAGCCCCACCCGGACGGTGCCGCGACTCGAGGTCGCGGTCGACACCCTGGTGCACGCGCACTCCTCGCTGCTGATCGCCTACCTCGCCCTGCTGGTCGGGCTGGGTTTCGGGCTGCTTGCGGTGCGCGCCGCCCGGCCCATCCTGCGGCGGCTGATCGTGCTGCTCGCCCTGGTGTGCGCGCAGGCCGCCGTCGGCACCGCCCAGTACTTCACGGGGGTGCCCGCCGCGCTGGTCGCACTGCACGTGGCCGGAGCTGCGGCGTGCACCGCGGCGACCGCCGCGCTATGGGCGTCGATGCGAGAGCGGGCCGAGCCCGAGCCGCTCGCAGGCTGACTCCACGGCCAGCGCGAACTCGCGCTGGGCGCGCTCGCGGGTGGTGACGTCGAGGTGCGCCCAGCCCAGCGACGGCGCGACGAGGTCAAGCCCCACCAGCCGGTCCCCGGCCACGTCGGCGCGGGCGTACAGCAGCTCCCGCTCGGCGATTCCGGCGCGGTCGGCGGCCGACGCGAGCGCGGCGTAACCGAGGTCCCACGCCTCGAACTCCGGCTCGGCCGGCCAGGCGTGCGACTGCTTGCCGCCCAAGAAGATCAACGCCGACTGCGCCACGGGCCGGCCGGGCGGCCCGGCGAGCACAGTGGGAATCCCATCGCTCTCGAGGTCGCGCAGATATCCCTCATCGAGGTTCCAAGCGACCGCGTCGGGCGGGTTGAGCAGATGACGCACGCGCCGGATCCAGGCCAGGAATTCGTCGCGCCGGTCCGGGTCGTCCGCTGTGGCGCGCAGGATGACCAGGTCCGCGCGCACGGTCTCGGGATCGTCCCAAGACCGCCAGCGGGCGTGCAGCCCACGGGTTCGCAGCGCGGGCACCAGCCCGGCGTCGTCGGGGTCGCCGGTCGCATCGTCGCCCGGCCCCGCCAGCACGATGCGGGGATGGAAGATGTCCGGACGGGCGAGTTTCATGCCCGGGCATGATAAGCACATGCACGCAATCGAAGTCAGCGAAACCGGCGGCCCCGAAGTGCTGCGCTACGTCGATGCGCCACAACCCACGCCCGGGCCCGGCGAAGTGCTGATCAAGGCCGAGGCGATCGGCGTCAACTACATCGACACCTACTTCCGCTCGGGGCAGTACCCGCGCTCGCTCCCGTTCATCCTCGGTTCGGAACTGTGCGGCACCGTCGGCGCGGTCGGTGACGGTGTCGACGGTTTCAATGTGGGCGACCGGGTGGTCAGCGCGTCGGCATCCGGCGGTTACGCCGAGTACGCCACTGCCCCAGCGTTTTTGACGGCACACGTGCCGGGCGGCGTGAGTTCCGACGTGGCAGCGTCGGTGCTGCTGAAGGGCCTGACCGCGCACTACCTGCTCAAGTCGGTGTATCCGGTGCAGGCGGGCGACACCGTGCTGGTGCACGCCGGCGCGGGGGGCGTCGGACTGATCCTGACGCAGTGGGCTCATCTGCTCGGCGCGCGGGTCATCACCACGGTCTCCACGCCGGAGAAGGCGCGGCTGTCCCGGCAGGCCGGCGCGGACGAGGTGCTTTCCTACGCTGATGACCCGGACGAGTTCGGCCGGCAGATTCGTGGGCTCACCGACGGCCTCGGCGTCGAGGCCGTGTACGACGGCGTCGGCGCCACCACCTTCGACGCCAGCCTGGCCAGCCTGGCCGTGCGGGGCACGCTGGCGCTGTTCGGCGCGGCCAGCGGACCCGTTCCACCGTTCGATCCGCAGCGCCTCAACGCCGCCGGCTCGGTGTTTCTGACCCGGCCGTCGCTGGCCCACTTCATCCGCACCGGCCAGGAGTTCAGCTGGCGGGCAGAGGAATTGTTCGACGCGATCGCCGGCGGCGCCATCAGCATCGAGGTCGGTGGGCGTTACCCGCTCGCCGAAGCCACGCGGGCCCACCAGGACCTGCAGGGCCGCAAGACCGCCGGCTCGATCGTGCTGCTGCCGTAGGCATTTTCAACCGACCACTGGTTCGCCGAATCACTGAAGAGGCGGATGCGACGCGGTACGTCAGAACAGGTGCGGCAGCGCGATCACCGAATCGACCGCCAGCGCGCAAAACACAACAGCCAGATAGTTGTTCGATTGCAGGAACAACCGCAGCGGCTTGACCGGCTCGCCGGCGCGAACCCCGGCATGCAGCTGGTGGGCCATCGCCAGGAACCACACCCCGGCCACCACGGCGACCGCCGCGTACAGCCAGCCCGTGGCCAGCGCCAGCGCCAGCGTCGCCGCCACCGTCAGCCAGGTGTAGATCAGGATCTGCTTGGTGACCTGACGCTCGGTCGCCACGGCGGGCAGCATCGGGACGCCGGCCGCTATGTAATCGTCCTTGTAACGCATCGCCAGCGCCCAGGTGTGCGGTGGCGTCCAGAAGAAAATGATCGCGAACATCACCAGCGCCGGCCAGCCGATGGTGCCGGTGACGGCCGACCAGCCGATCATCACCGGCATGCAGCCGGCCGCGCCGCCCCACACGACGTTCTGCGAGGTGCGGCGCTTGAGCAGCAGGGTGTAGACCAGCACGTAGAAGGCGATGGTGGCGCCGGCCAGGTGTGCCGACAGCATGTTCGTCGTCCACCACAGCCAGAAGAACGACGCCACCGACAGCGCCAACCCGAACACCAGCGCGTGGCCGCGCGGGACCGTGGCCCTGGCCAGCGGCCGGCGCGCCGTGCGCTTCATCACCTTGTCGATGTCGGCGTCGGCCACGCAGTTCAGGGTGTTGGCTCCCCCGGCGGCCAGCATCCCACCGATCAACGTGTTGAGGATCAACAGCGGATTCACGGTGCCGCGGTGGGCAAGCAGCATGGCCGGAATGGTGGTGACGAGCAGCAGCTCGATGACCCGCGGCTTGGTCAGCGCCAAATACGCCAGCACCGTGCCGATTGCCCGACTGCTCACCGGGCCTGATAACCGGCTCGGTACTTGGCTCGGGGCGACGCGCCCGCGAACGCTCACGCAATAACTCCTTGGGGTCGCAGCGGCGCGCAGCATCTACTACACACGATGGTAGACCGAGGGCCGGTAACGGCCTGCCCGCAGGGTCCAATCCGGGAGATTTCTCCTGTGATTTCCGAACTGAATGTTACGGGTCAACGGCCACCGCGTAATTTTCACACCAGCCGGCGGCGGGTACCCAAAACCTGCACTGCAAGAGCCGGCCCTCCCGCACTAGGGTGGGATTGATCAGCTTGATGACCCCAAGGACTGAGTCTGTGACCACACTCGAAGAGATCTCTACGCTGACCCAACCGCACCTCCCCGACGACTGGTCCGAGATCGACTCGGCCGCCGTCGACACGATTCGGGTGCTGGCCGCCGACGCGGTCCAGAAGGTCGGCAACGGACATCCCGGAACCGCGATGAGCCTGGCTCCCCTGGCCTACACGCTGTTCCAGCGAGCGATGCAACACGATCCCAGCGACACCCACTGGCTCGGTCGCGACCGGTTCGTGCTGTCGTGCGGGCACAGCAGCCTGACGCTGTACATCCAGCTCTACCTGGGTGGGTTCGGTCTGGAACTGTCCGACATCGAGTCGCTGCGCACGTGGGGATCCAAGACGCCCGGGCACCCAGAGTTCCGTCACACCAAGGGTGTTGAGATCACCACCGGCCCGCTCGGCCAGGGTCTGGCCTCGGCGGTGGGCATGGCGATGGCGTCGCGCTACGAGCGCGGCCTGTTCGACCCGGACGCCGCCCAGGGCACCAGCCCGTTCGACCACTTCATCTACGTGATCGCCTCCGACGGCGACATCGAAGAAGGCGTGACCTCGGAGGCGTCGTCGCTGGCGGCCGTGCAACAGCTGGGCAATCTGATCGTCTTCTACGACCACAACGAGATCTCGATCGAGGACGACACCAACATCGCGTTGTGTGAGGACACCGCCGCGCGCTACGAGGCCTACGGCTGGCACGTGCAGAGGGTCGAAGGCGGCGAGAACGTCGTCGGCATCGAGGAGGCCATCGCCAACGCCAAGGCCGTCACCGACCGGCCGTCGTTCATCGAGTTGCGCACCATCATCGGCTATCCCGCGCCCAAGCTGATGAACACCGGCAAGGCCCACGGCGCGGCGCTCGGCGACGAGGAAGTGGCGGCCGTCAAGAGGGAACTGGGCTTCGACCCCGACAAGACGTTCGAGGTGCGCGACGAGGTCATCGCCCACACCCGCAAGCTCGTGGACCGGGGCAAGGAAGCGCACGAGAAGTGGCAGGGGGACTTCGACGCCTGGGCGCAGCGCGAACCCGACCGCAAGGCGCTCCTGGACCGGTTGACAGCCGAGGAGTTGCCCGACGGCTGGGACGCCGACATCCCGTATTGGGAGCCGGGGTCCAAAGCGCTGGCCACCCGCGCGGCGTCTGGCGAGGTGCTGTCCGCGGTGGGCCCGAAACTGCCAGAGTTGTGGGGCGGCTCGGCCGATCTGGCGGGCAGCAACAACACCACCATGAAAGGCGTCGATTCCTTTGGGCCGCCGTCGATTTCGACGAAGGACTACACCGCACACTGGTATGGCCGCACGCTGCACTTCGGTGTCCGCGAGCACGCGATGGGCGCGATCCTGTCCGGCATCGTGCTGCACGGTCCGACCCGGGCCTACGGCGGCACCTTCCTGCAGTTCTCGGACTACATGCGCCCGGCGGTGCGGCTGGCCGCGCTGATGGACATCGACACCATCTACGTGTGGACGCATGACTCGATCGGACTCGGCGAGGACGGCCCGACCCATCAGCCGATCGAGCACCTCGCGGCGCTGCGTGCCATCCCCAAGCTGTCGGTGGTGCGACCGGCCGACCCCAACGAGACCGCCTACGCCTGGCGCACGATCCTGGCCCGCGGCAACGGCAGCGGTCCGGTCGGGCTGATCCTGACCCGCCAGGGCGTGCCCGTGCTGGAGGGCACCAGCGCCGACGGCGTGGCCCGGGGCGGCTACATCCTCGGCGACGAGGACGGCCGCCGGAAAGATGAGGACCCGGACGTCGTGTTGATCGCCACCGGATCGGAGGTTCAGCTCGCGGTCGAGGCCCAGAAGCTGTTGGCCGACAAGGACATTGTCGCGCGGGTGGTGTCCATGCCGTGCGTGGAATGGTTCGAGTCGCAGCCCGAGGACTACCGCGACAGCGTGTTGCCCCCGTCGGTGTCGGCCCGGGTGGCCGTCGAGGCGGGCGTCGCGCAGCCCTGGCACAAGCTGGTCGGCGACACCGGCAGGATCGTGTCGATCGAGCATTACGGCGAATCCGCCGACTACAAGACTTTGTTCCGTGAATTCGGTTTCACCGCAGAAGCCGTCGCGGCCGCCGCGGAACAGGTAGTGGATAACTGAGAAGGGGTAATTCACATGACTCAGAACCCTAACCTCGCGGCGCTCAGCGCTGCGGGCGTATCCGTTTGGCTGGACGACTTGTCGCGCCAGCGGCTGCAGTCGGGCAATCTGCAAGAGCTGATCGACACCAAAAGCGTTGTCGGAGTGACCACCAACCCGTCGATCTTCCAGAAGGCGCTGGCCGACAGCGATACCTACAACGACCAGATCTCCGAGCTGGCCGAGCGCGGTGCCGATGTGGACGCCACCATTCGCACCGTCACCACCGATGACGTCCGCAACGGATGCGACGTGCTCAGACCACAGTGGGAAGCCTCCGACGGCGTCGACGGCCGGGTGTCCATCGAGGTCGACCCCCGGCTGGCGGCCGAGACCGACAAGACCATCGCGCAGGCCGTCGAGCTGTGGAAGATCGTCGACCGGCCGAACCTGTTCATCAAGATCCCGGCCACCAAAGCCGGGATTCCGGCCATCACCGCCGTTCTGGCGGAAGGGATCTCGGTCAACGTGACCCTCATCTTCTCGGTGGAGCGGCACCGTCAGGTGATGGACGCCTACCTGGCCGGCCTGGAGAAGGCCCGCGAGGCGGGACACGACCTGTCCAAGATCCATTCCGTGGCATCGTTTTTCGTGTCCCGGGTGGACACCGAGGTGGACAAGCGGCTGGAGAAGGTCGGCACCGAGGAGGCGCTGGCGTTGCGTGGCCAGGCCGGTGTGGCCAACGCCCGGCTGGCCTACGCGGCCTACCAGGAGGTGTTCGAGGGCGGCGATCGCTACGAGGCGCTCAAGGGTGACGGTGCCCGCGTGCAGCGTCCGCTGTGGGCGTCGACCGGGGTCAAGAACCCCGACTACTCCGACACCCTGTACGTCACCGAGCTGGTCGCGCGGAACACGGTGAACACCATGCCGGAGAAGACAATTGACGCCGTCGCGGACCACGGCGTGATCAAGGGTGACACCGTCACCGGCACCGCTTCCGCCGCGCAGGAGGTGTTCGACAAGCTGGCCGCGGTCGGCCTCGACTTGACCGACGTCTTCGTGGTGCTGGAGAACGAGGGCGTGGAGAAGTTCGTGGATTCGTGGACCGAGCTGCTGGAGGAGACGCAGAAGCAGCTGGATTCCGCCTCGAAATGACTCCGGCCCGTACCGCTGCGCAATGGCATAACCCGTTACGGGACAAGCGCGACAAGCGGCTGCCGAGGATCGCCGGCCCCTGCGGCATGGTGATCTTCGGCGTCACCGGCGACCTCGCCCGCAAGAAGGTGATGCCGGCCATCTACGACCTGGCCAACCGGGGGCTGCTGCCGCCGAGCTTCTCCCTGGTGGGCTTCGCCCGGCGCGACTGGGAGACCCAGGATTTCCGCAAGGTGGTCTACCAGGCCGTCAAGGATCACTGCCGGACGCCCTTTCGGGAGGAGAACTGGGAACGCCTGGCTGAGGGATTCCGTTTCGTGCCAGGCTCCTTCGACGACGACGCGTCGTTCGGCCGGCTGGCCGAAACCCTGGACAAGCTCGACGCCGAGCGCGGCACCGGCGGTAACCACGCCTTCTACCTGGCCATCCCACCCAAGTCCTTCCCGGTGGTGTGTGAACGGCTGCACAAGTCCGGGTTGGCCCGGCCGCAGGGCGATCGATGGAGCCGGGTGGTCATCGAGAAGCCGTTCGGTCACGACCTGGAGAGCGCGCAGGCCCTGAATCATGCGGTCAACGCCGTCTTCCCCGAAGAGGCGGTGTTCCGCATCGACCACTATCTGGGCAAGGAGACGGTGCGAAACATCTTGGCGTTGCGGTTCGCCAATCAGTTGTTCGACCCGATCTGGAACGCGCACTACGTCGATCACGTGCAGATCACCATGGCCGAGGACATCGGATTGGGCGGGCGGGCCGGCTATTACGACGGCATCGGCGCCGCCCGCGATGTCATCCAAAACCACCTGATGCAGCTGCTGGCGCTGACCGCCATGGAGGAACCTGTCAGCTTCAACCCGGCGGCGTTGCAGACCGAGAAGATCAAGGTGCTCTCGGCGACCCAGCTGGCCCAGCCGCTCGACGAGACCACCAGCCGCGGCCAATACACCGGCGGCTGGCAGGGCGGCGAGAAGGTGGTCGGGCTGCTCGACGAGGAAGGGTTCGCCAAGGACTCCACCACCGAGACGTTCGCCGCCATCACACTGGAGGTCGACACGCGCCGCTGGGCCGGCGTGCCGTTCTATCTGCGGACCGGAAAACGCTTGGGCCGAAGGGTGACCGAGATCGCGCTCGTCTTCAAACGCGCACCGCACCTGCCGTTCGACGCCACCATGACCGACGAACTGGGCGCCAACGCCATGGTCATCCGGGTGCAGCCCGACGAGGGCATCACGCTGCGGTTCGGTTCCAAGGTACCGGGAACCGCGATGGAGGTCCGCGACGTCAACATGGACTTCTCCTACGGCTCGGCGTTCGCCGAAGAGTCGCCGGAGGCCTACGAACAGCTGATCCTCGACGTGCTGCTGGGCGAGCCGTCCCTGTTTCCGGTCAACGAAGAGGTCGAATTGGCTTGGGAGATATTGGATCCCGTCCTCGATAACTGGGCGGCCGACGGCAAGCCCGAGCCGTATGAGGCGGGCACTTGGGGTCCGGAGTCCTCGTTCGAGATGCTGCGCCGGACGGGGCGCGAATGGCGGCGGCCCTGATGATTATCGACATGCCGGACACCAGCACCACCGCGGTCAACAAGCGGCTCGACGAACTGCGCGAGAAGGTCGGCGCCGTGACGATGGGCCGGGTGCTGACGCTGATCATCACGCCGGACAGCGAAGCCATCCTCGAAGAGTCGCTCGAGGCGGCCAACAACGCGAGCCACGAGCATCCCAGCCGGATCATCGTCACGATGCGGGGCGACCCGTACGCGGACGAGCCGCGCTTGGACGCGCAGTTGCGCGCGGGTGGCGACACGGGCGCCAGCGAGGTGGTGATCCTGAATCTGTCCGGGGCGCTCGCCGGGCACGCCGCCAGCGTCGTGACCCCGTTCCTGCTCCCCGACATCCCGGTGGTGGTGTGGTGGCCGGACGTCGCCCCGGCCGTTCCGGCCCAAGACCCGTTGGGCAAGTTGGCGATTCGGCGCATCACCGACGCCACCAACGGAACCGACCCCCTATCGGCGATCAAGAGCCGACGGTCCGGATACACCGCCGGCGACACCGACCTGGCGTGGGCGCGCATCACCTACTGGCGGGCGCTGCTCACCTCCGCGGTCGACCTCGCCCCCCACGAGCCGATCGAGTCGGCCCTGGTGTCCGGCCTGAAAAACGAACCGGCGCTTGACATCCTCGCGGGCTGGCTGGCCGACTGCATCGACGGCCCCGTGCGCCGCGCGGTTGGCGAGCTCAAGGTGGAGCTCGTACGCAAGAGCGAGACCATCGTCTTGAGCCGGCCCCAACAGGGCAGGACGGCGACGCTGAGCCGCACCGCCAAGCCGGAGGCCCTGCTTCCCTTGGCGCGCAGGGAAACCGGCGAGTGCCTCGCCGAAGACCTGCGGCGGCTGGACCCCGATGAGATTTACCAGACAGCGCTAGAAGGCATTGAGAAAGTGCAGTACGTGTGAGCACCATCATCGAAGTTTTTCCGGAAGGTCGGGCGCTGATCGAGGCCGCCGCCAACCGATTGTCCGAGAGCATCCGCAACGCCGTGGCGGCCCGGGACCGCGCACTCGTCGTGCTGACCGGCGGCAGTAACGGCATCGGGTTGCTCGAGGCGCTGGTGGGCTACGAGATCGCCTGGCCCAAGGTGCACCTGTTCTGGGGCGACGAACGCTACGTCCCCGAGGATGACGACGAACGCAACGACAAGCAGGCGCGGGAGGCGTTGCTGGACCGGATCGACATTCCGTCCAGCCATGTGCACACCATGCCGGCCAGCGACGGCGAATTCGGCAGCGACCTCGCGGCCGCAGCGCTGGCCTACGAACAACTGCTGGCGGCCAACGCCGAACCCGGTCAACCGGTCCCGAATTTCGACGTGCATCTGTTGGGCATGGGGCCGGAGGGGCACATCAACTCGCTGTTCCCCGACACCCCCGCCGTGCTGGAAACCAGCCGCATGGTGGTCCCGGTCGAGGACTCCCCCAAGCCACCTCCCCAACGAATCACTCTGACCCTGCCCGCAATTCAGCGTTCACGCGAGGTCTGGCTGATGGTGTCCGGGGCTGCCAAGGCCGACGCGGTGGCCGCGGCCATCGGCGGCGCCCCGCCGGTCTCGGTGCCCGCCGCCGGGGCGATCGGCCAGGAAACCACGCTGTGGCTGCTCGACGAGGAGGCCGCGGCCAAACTGCCCTCGCGCCCGGGTCAGTCAACCTAGTCCCGACCCGGTTTGATCCGGGTGATAATGACGGTCATGGCAGACAGAACCGTGCGCGGTGGGCAAGAGCGAAGCCGGATCAAAACCCTCACCCAGGCTGCGTTGAACGCCGACAAGACGGTGGAGCAGGTCGAAGACGTCCTCGACGGCCTGAGCAGGACCATGACAGAGCTGAACAGGTCGCTTTCCAACCTCAATGCCACGGTCCAGCGGATGGAGAGCGGCCTGGACCACCTGGACGGCACCCTGTCCAGCCTGGACGACCTGGCCAAGCGGCTGATCGTGCTGGTCCAGCCGGTGGAGGCGATCGTCGAGCGCATCGACGACATGGTGAAGGTGGGCGAGACGATGATGACGCCGCTCGCTATGACCGAGCACGCGGTACGCGGTGTTTTCGACAGGCTGCGGAACCGCTGAGACGTCGCCGGCCTACATCTTGGTTGACCGGGCCATCACGAAGCTGTACAGCCCGTAGGTGATGATCCCGACACCGGCAGCGATCAACAACGCTGCCCCATAGTGCTGAGCCCCGAGTGTCTTGAGCGCCCCGTCGAGTCCTGTGGCCTTCTTCGGTTCTGAGCGGCACGCGGCGACGATCACCAGCGCACCCGTCAGCATTATCACGACGCCCTTGCCGACATACCCGGCCACGCCAAGCCGCCGCACCAAGTCACCCGACCTGCCCTGGAGGTCGTTGACGAAGTTGCGGCTGGCGCCCTTGTAGATGTGATAGCCGCCGACCGCGACAACGACCACGCCGCAGCAGATGAGCGCGATGGTGCCGCCCGTCGTTTCCATCAGGCGCGCGCTGATGCCCGAATTCTGTTGATCCGCCGGCCTCCCGGCGCCCCGGGCGAATCCGAACGCTGAGTACGCGAAAGCGAGGTAGACCGCTGCCAGCCCAAGGGCCTTCACCCGGGAGGACGCATCCGATGACGAGCCGTTCGACTCACGGTCGCTCGATCGGCCGAGGGCGGTTTCGACGAGCCGCCAGATGCCCATCGCCAACAGGCCGGCGGTGGCGATCCAGAGCGCGAGCGGGCCGCCCGGTTTGGCGGCCAACGTCGCCAGGGCGCCGGTCTGGTCAGCGGTGCCGCGGTCGCCGCACGCAACCCGGATGGCGAGATAGCCGACGATCAGGTGCACTACCCCGCTTACGACGAACCCAACGCGGGCTAGCCGTTCGAAGACGCTGTTCTGTGCCAACCGGGCCGCGGTGACGGGCGAGGCGATGTCCGACATGGACTTATGAATGCCCGTCACCCACTGTTACGTAACGCGCTGGCCAATCCGTTCATCGTCAGCAGGATGCCGCGCTGCACCAACTCGTCGTCGTCGCCGGAGCGGTAGCGGCGCAGCAACTCCACCTGTAGGTGGTTCAGCGGCTCGAGATAGGGGAAGCGGTTGAACACCGAACGCGCCAGCGCGGGGTTGTCGGCGAGCAGGTCGTCGTGACCGGTGATGATCTTATGCATCGCAATGGTTCGCCGGTGCTCGTCCACGATCTTGTCGAACACCCGGTCGCGCAGTTCTTCGTCCTCGACCAGCTCCGCGTAGCGCGCCGCCAGGCCGAGGTCGCTCTTGGCGAGCACCTGCGCCATGTTGGACAGCACGCTGGCGAAGAACGGCCACCGCTCGTACAGCTCGTGCAGGATCGCCACGCGTTCGTCTTCACTTTCCGGGCCCGCCGCGATCCACTGCTCGAACGCCGACCCGGTGCCGTACCAGCCCGGAAGCATGACCCGTGACTGGCTCCACGCCAGCACCCAGGGGATGGCGCGCAGGTCCGCAATCGACGAGGTGGGCTTGCGTGACGTCGGGCGGCTGCCGATGTTCAGCGAACCGATCTCGCTGACCGGTGTGGAAGCCATGAAGTAATCGACGAAACCCGGTGTGTCGTGCACCAATTCGGCGTAAGCACGCTGCGCAAGAGTGGCCACTTCGTCGAGCACCGCGTAGGCTGGCTCCGCGGCGTCGCCCAGGCCCTCCACGTCGAGCAGCGTCGACTCCAGCGTGGCCGCCACCAAGCTCTCCAGGTTGCGCCGCGCCGCCTGCGGTTCGGCGTACTTGGCGGCGATCACCTCGCCCTGCTCTGTGAGCCGCAGCGAGCCGTTCACCGCGCCCGGCGGTTGCGCCAGGATGGCCTGATAGCTCGGCCCACCGCCCCGGCCGACGGTACCGCCGCGACCGTGAAAGAGCCGCAACCGAATTCCGGCCTTGCGGGCCACCTCGACCAGCGCCAGCTCGGCGCGGTAGACCGCCCAGCTGGAGGCCAGGTAACCGCCGTCTTTGTTCGAGTCGGAGTAGCCGAGCATCACCTCCTGACGCCCGCCCTGCGCGTCGACGACCGCCCGGTACAGCGGAAGGTCCAGCATCGCGGCCAGAATGGCTGCGCCGTGGTGCAGGTCGTCGATCGTCTCGAAGAGCGGCGAGATGGCCACCGGGCAGTACGGTTCGGGCCCGGAAGCATCCAGCAGCCCACCCTCTTTCAGGAGGATGGCCACCTCTAAGACGTCGGACACCGAGCGGCACATGGAGATGACGTAGTTCGGTACGGCGGCCGGGCCGTAGCGTCCGACGGCGTACGCCGCGGCGCCGACGACCTCGAGCTCCTTGCGGGCCAGGTCGGACAGGCCCCCCCGATCACCGACAAGGGGACGGCGGGTGCCCAGCTCGCGCGCCAGCAGCGCGACCCGCTCGTCCTCGGGCAGCGACCCGTAGTCCGGGTGCACCCCGGCCCACGCCAACAGCTCCCCCACCACCTCTTCGTGGACGTCGGAGTTTTGCCGCATGTCCAGACCGCACAAGTGAAACCCGAAGACACTCACGCCTTCTCGCAGCAGGGCCAGGCGGTCGTCGGCCAGCAGTGCGCTGCCGTGGGTGCGCAGCGACTCGTCGATCGTGTCCAGATCCCTTTGTAGTTCGGCCGGGGCGGAATACGGTGTCAGGCCGAGGTCAAGCTCGTGCTGCGGTCGGCGGTCCAGGATCTCGGCGCCCGTCGCGGTGAGCCGGGCGCGGATCACCCGCACCGCCCGCCGGTACGGCTCCTCGCCGCGGGCTTTCTCTTCGCAGCCCTCGGCCAGGTCCGCCAGCCCGGGCGTGACGGAGACGAGCCGCGCCGACATCGACAGATCCTGCTCGAGGGCGGTGAGTTCGGCCAGATAATGCGACAGCGCGGTGAACGCGGCGCTGCCGGTGGCCTGGCGGATCACGTCACCCGTCACGTTCGGATTGCCGTCGCGGTCGCCACCGATCCAGGAGCCCGGCCGCAGGATCGGCGCGGCAAGCAGATCGGTGTCGGGCCAGCGCGCCCGCAACGCGTCCCGGACCTCGGCGTTGACCTGCGGAATGACCTGGAAGAACGCAGCGGCGTAATAGCGCAGCCCCACCTCGATCTCGTCGGTGATCTGCAGGCGGGACAACCGGAGCAGCGCTGTCTGCCACAGGGTGAGGACCTGGCGGCGCAACTCGTGCTCGACGTTGCGGCCGTCGTCGGTTTCGGTGTGCCCCTCCGCGTGCAACCGCATCAGCTGGGTTATCCGGTGCTGGGTGACGAAGACGGTGCGCCGCCGGGTTTCGGTGGGGTGGGCGGTGATCACCGGGGAGATCAGGGCATCGCGCAGCGCGTCGGCCACCGCGGCCGAATCAAGTTCGGCGCCATCGAGTTTCGCGTATGTTGCGGCTAGGCTGCTGTCCTGCGGCGGCTCACCGGCGGAGACGTGGATGGCGCGGCGGCGCTCCCGATGGATGTCCTCGGCCACGTTGGCCAGCAGCGCGAAGTGGCTGAACGCGCGGATGACCGGGATCGCTCGGTGAATGTCGATGCCGTCGAACATCCGCGCCAGGTCGGCCCGGTCGATCTCGGAGCGGCGCACCCGAAACGATTCCACCCGGGCGCGTTCCACGAGGTCGAAAACCTCGTTCCCGTTCTGCTCGCGCACGGTGTCGCCGAGGATGGCGCCCAGCAGCCTGATGTCGGCGCGCATCGGCTCGGTCGCCTCGCGACCGACCAACGTCCGTTGCACGGCGCCGATCGGTTCCAGCGCTATGTCGGAAACGTCAACCATGTGTCCCAGTATCGGTGCGGATCACGTGGTCCGCCCGCCGACGGGTCACCGGTACTTGATCAGCAGTGCTATCCCGATGATGGAGACCAGCCAGATGCCGGTGATGAACAGGGTCAACCGGTCCAGGTTCTTCTCCACCACCGTCGAGCCGGAGAGGCTGGACTGCACACCGCCGCCGAACAGCGTCGACAGGCCGCCACCCTTGGCGCGGTGCAGCAGCACCAGCAACACCACCAGCACGCTGGTGACCACCAGGGTGATCTGCAGGGCAAACTCCATGACGCGAAATCCTACCGGTGACGCCGTGGTGTCACAGCCCCGGCCCTACGGAAGAGGCCCGCCGGCGGCGATCGCCGCCAGCGTCGCGAACTGCTCACCGTCCAGGGACGCCCCACCGACCAGGGCCCCGTCGATATCGTCGCGGGCGATGATGTCGCCGATGTTCTTGGCGTTCACCGAGCCGCCGTAGAGCACCCGTACGGTGTCGGCGACCTGCGGCGACGCGAGCGCGGCCAGCTCTTTGCGGAGCGCGGCGCACACCTCCTGGGCGTCGGCGGCGCTGGCCACCCGCCCGGTGCCGATGGCCCACACGGGCTCGTAGGCGACGACGACCTGGCCGATCTGCTCGGCGGACAGGCCGGACAGCGAGCCGCGCAGCTGCTCCTCGCAGTGGCTGACGTGCCCACCGGCCTCGCGGACGTCCAGGTGCTCGCCGAGGCACACGATCGGGGTCAGCTCGTGCTTGAGGGCCGCGGCAGCTTTGGCGGCCACCAGCGCGTCGTCCTCGTTGTGGTAGGTGCGCCGTTCGGAGTGGCCGACCACGACGAAACTGCAGCCCAGCTTGGCCAGGAACGCGCCGCTGATGTCGCCGGTGTACGCGCCCGAGTCGTGCTGGGACAGGTCCTGGCCGCCGTAGGTCAGCCGCAGCTTGTCGCCGTCGACCAGGGTCTGCACGCTGCGCAGGTCGGTGAACGGCGGCAACACCGTGACGTCGACCTTGTCGTAGTACTTGTCCGGCAGCGCGAACGCGATTTTCTGCACCAGCGCGATCGCCTCGAAGTGATTGAGGTTCATCTTCCAGTTGCCGGCGATCAGTGGCTTGCGGCTCACGCGTCTCCTCCACTTGGTTGCGGACGGCCGAGTACCTCGATGCCCGGCAGCGTCTTGCCCTCGAGGTATTCCAGTGACGCGCCACCGCCGGTGGAGATGTGCGAGAAGTCGCCCTCCGGGATGCCGAGGGCGCGCACCGCGGCCGCGGAGTCACCGCCGCCCACCACGCTGAACGCACCCTTGCCGGTCGCCGCGGCGATGGCCTCGGCGACGCCCCGGGTGCCCGCGGCGAACGTCGGGAACTCGAAGACGCCCATCGGGCCGTTCCAGAAGACAGTCCGCGCGTTGGACAGCAGCGCCGCAAAGCGTTTGACCGATTCCGGCCCGATGTCCAGCCCGATCATGTCGTCCGGGATGGCGTCGGCGGCCACTGTCTGCGGCGGCGAGTCAGCGGCGAACTGCTCGGCCACCACGACGTCCTTCGGCAGTCGCAGCACGTCGACATAGGTGTCCAGCAGCCGGCGGCAGGTGTCGACCATCTCTTCCTCCAGCAGCGACTTGCCCACCGGAAAGCCTTGCGCGGCAAGGAAGGTGAAGCACATCCCGCCGCCGATCACGATGCTGTCGGCCTTGGTCGCCAGCGATTCGATGACGCCGAGCTTGTCGGACACCTTCGACCCACCGAGCACCACCGCGTAGGGACGGGCGGTCGAGCTGGTCAGCTGCTCCAGTACCTGGATCTCGTTGGCCACCAGGGTGCCGGCGTAGTGCGGTAGCAGCGTGGCCACGTCGTACACCGAGGCCTGCTTGCGGTGCACCACCCCGAAGCCGTCGGAGACGAAAGCCCCTTCCGGCGAGACCAATTCGGCGAGTTCGCGGGCGAGCGCGAGCCGCTCGCCGTCGTCCTTGCTGGTTTCCCGGGGATCGAACCGGATGTTCTCCAGCAGCAGGACGTCGCCGTCCGTGAGCCCCTCGGCCCGGGCCAGCGCGTCGCCGCCGACGACTCGGGAACGATCGGAGCCGGCCAGCTGCACGTGCCGGCCCAGCTGCTCACCGAGCGCGGCGGCGACCGGCGCCAGCGACAGCTTCGGGTCGGGCCCGTTCTTCGGCCGACCGAGGTGCGCGGCGACCACCACCTTGGCACCGGCGTCGACGAGCGCCTGCAACGTCGGCACCGACGCCGTGATCCGGCCCGGGTCGGTGATGACCCCTTCGTCGTCGAGCGGGACGTTGAGGTCGGAGCGCACCAGCACGCCCCGACCCGAAACCCCTTCGGCCAGCAGGTCTGAGAGGTTCGGCGGCAAGGAATCCGTCACGACTACAGTGACTTGCCGACCAGCGCGACCAGGTCGATGAGGCGGTTGGAGTAGCCCCATTCGTTGTCATACCAGGACACCACTTTGGCCTGGTTGTCGATCACCTTGGTCAGGCCGGAGTCGAAGATCGAGCTGTGTGGGTCGGTGACGATGTCGGTGGAGACGATCGGGGCGTCGTAGTACTTCAGGATGCCCTTGAGTCGGCCCTCGGCGGCGGCCTTGAATGCGGTGTTGATCTCCTCGGCGCTGGCGGCCTTGGACAGCTCGACGGTGAGGTCGGTGACCGAGCCGGTCGGGATCGGCACGCGTAGCGCATAACCGTCCAGCTTGCCCTTGAGCTCGGGCATCACCAGGCCGATCGCCTTGGCGGCTCCGGTGGAGGTCGGCACGATGTTCAGCGCGGCCGCCCGTGCCCGGCGCAGGTCCTTGTGCGGGCCATCCTGCAGGTTCTGGTCCTGGGTGTAGGCGTGGATGGTGGTCATCAGGCCCTTGACGATGCCGAACTCGTCCTGGAGCACTTTGGTCACCGGCGCCAGGCAGTTCGTGGTGCATGAGGCATTGGAGATGATGTTCTGGCTGCCGTCGTACTTGTCGTCGTTGACGCCCAGGACGATGGTGATGTCCTCGTCGGTGGCGGGCGCCGAGATGATCACCTTCTTGGCACCGGCGTCCAGGTGGCCCTTGGCCTTGGCCGCGTTGGTGAACAGCCCGGTGGACTCCACGACCACGTCGACACCCAGGTCGCCCCACGGCAACGCTGCCGGGCCCTCCCTGACCTCGAGCGCCTTGATCTTGTGCGGACCCACCACGATGGTGTCCTGGCCTTCCAGGCTGACGTCGAAGGGCAGCCGGCCCAGGATCGAGTCGAATTTGAGCAGGTGCGCCAGCGTGTGGTTGTCGGTGATGTCGTTGACCGCCACCACCTCGATGTCCGCGGTGCCCTGCTCCTGTTGGGCCAGTAGGGCCCGGTAGAAGTTTCGTCCGATTCGACCGAAGCCGTTGATGCCTACTCGGACCGTCACTTGATCTCTCCCTGCCTTGGCGATGTCTTTCCTGAGTCCGCTGAATACGCGCTCGTGGTCAGCCTAGATGAGCAACATGCGCGGTTGCCGCCCCGGTTCCCGCGGCCAATGTGACGTCAGCCGCGGCGCGGCTTCTTCAGCCACTTCAGCGCCGACTCGGCGGCGTGGTAACCGCACAGACCATGGACACCGGCCCCCGGCGGTGTGGACTGTGAACACAGGTAGACGCCCGGGACGCCGATCGCGTAGGGATCCACGGCGATGCGGGGGCGGAAGATGACCTGGAGTCCGTCGTTGGCGCCGCCGATGATGTCGCCGCCGATGAAGTTGGCGTTGTAGGCCTGCAGTTCGGCGGTCCCCTTGCTGACCGTCGCGAGGACACGGTCGGAGAAGCCTGGCGCGAACCGCTCGATCTGGCCGACGACGGCGGCGGTGGCGTCGCCGTCGTAGCCGAACGGCACGTGCGCGTACGCCCAGATCGGGTTGACATTGCCCGCCGAGCGGGACGGGTCGGCCAGGTACTGCTGCCCGAGGAGCACGAAGGGGCGGTCGACCATTTTGCCTTGTGCGCGTTGGCGTTCGGTGTCCGCCACCTCGTCGAACGTCCCGCCGAGGTGCACCGTGCCGGCGCGGGCGCAGTCGGGATTCGTCCACGGGATGTCGCCCTCGATGGCGAAGTCGACCTTGAACGCCGACGAGCCCTCGCGGTAGCGCCGATACGAGCGCCTGATCCGGCCCGGCATCGCGTCGCCGTAGATGGCGAGCGCCGCGGCCGGGCTGAGGTCGAGCATGACGATGTCGGCGTCCGGGATGTCTTTGCGGCTGGCGACCCTCACCCCGGTGGCCACCGAGCCGCCGTACTCCTTCAGGGCGGCGGAAAGCGCCTGGCTGATCGACCCGGATCCTCCTTGCGCGACGGGCCAGCCGTAGCGGTGCCCGCTGGCCAGGATCATCAGCCCCAGGGAAGCGGTGAGCGGCCGGTCCAGCCGGGTGTAGACGTGCGCGGCGGCGCCGCCGAACAACGCGCGCGCCTGCCGGGTGCGAAACCAGCGGGCCATGGTGGTGGCCGGCAGCAGCGCCCGCGGCCCGAAGCCGGCCAGGCGAACCGGGTGATGCGGTATGCCCAGCACCGGGCCGAGCAGATCCTCGGCCAGCTCATCGAATCCCGCCGCCAGGTCCCCGATCGCCCGCCGCCACCGGGTGCCGTCGGGCCCCATGCGGGCCACCGTCTCATCGATCGACTGGTAGAGCACCCCGGTGGTGCCATCGTCGAGCGGGTGCGCGCAGTCGATCTCCGGCCACTTCCACTGCAGCCCATGGCGTTGCAGGTCGATCTGCTTCCACAACGGCGAACCGACGCCCAGCGGGTGAAACGCCGAGCAGTGGTCGTGGATGACCCCGGGCATGGTCAGTTCGCCCGAGCGGGCTCCCCCGCCGACGGTCTCGCCCGCCTCGATCACCTGCACGTCGACACCGTTGCGGGCGAGGTGGATCGCCGCGGCCAGGCCGTTGGGGCCGGCGCCGACCACCACCGCCCTGGTCATCGAGCGCTGCGCCGGGTCGTGACGTGGACCGGGTACTGGTCTCCGGGCTCCGGCCACGGCTGGCGGGAGAGCATGCTTTCCACGTCGACGTAACCCTCTTCGATCAACCCGGTTTTGGCGTCGACGATGCGGTACTCCTGGCGCTGAATGTGGATCGGTTGGCTTTCCAGAATGATCACCCGGACATCCCCGTCTTCGAACTGGCAGCGCCGCTGCACCGCCTCGAGCAACTGCTCGTTGTGCAGGTGGCCTTCGCCGAAGTTCCACCCGATCAGCGGTCCGGCGATGATTTCGCCGTCACGCAGTTTGTAGTCCGCCTCGTCCAACCCGTCCAGGGCGCGCGCCACCAGCCCGTTGAGCGTCCGCCCGTGGGTGTGCATGGACCGCCACCCCATCAACTTGTCGATCATCATTTCGGCGGTGCTCGGATCGTAAAGCCGGGCAAGCTGTTTGGGGACCAGCGCCGAGGCCTTGGTGATGTTCGCCTCGATCTTGTCCTCGGCGCCCGCGCGTAGGCACCACGTGCTGGTGGCCCAGTTGCCGGCGTAGTAGCGCATCGCGGGCAGGAATGAAACTTGTTTGGGGAAAAGGTTTCCCACGATCGGCACCACAGCGAGCGCGGCGATCAGGATGATCAGCAGCAGCGGCGAATGCAGGCCCGTGGCCGTGACGCCGGCGTAGTGCCCGAACAAGTAGAACAGCGAGAAGAGGAAGAACACGTTCCATTCCAGGGGAACTCCCATTGGAATGGTGGAGGTGATGTTGAGGTGGAAGAGGACCATGAACCCGATGAGGAACCACGCCCACCGGTGGCCGTCGGCGAAGAAGACCAGGACCAACGGCACCAGGAATTCGGCCGTCGTCCCGCCGACATGGGCCATCACCTTCGGCACCCACGACGGCCGCAGGTCGTTCACCGGGTCGAGGTAGAGCCTGCGCTTGAACCAATTGAAGGCGTTGCTGCGCAACAGCGGGCTGTTGCTCATCATCACGGCCACGACGTACGGGAAGTGGTGGTTGAGTTTCGACGTCGCGGCTCCCCACCACAGCGCGAGCATGATGATCTTGAAGGCGGCGATCTGGTCGGTGAACGGAAAGAAGAACACCAGCAGGGTCAGCCCGTAGTGTTCGCCGCGCGCGGCGAGGAAGACGGTTTTGTCGCGTAGCCCCAGCAGGCCCAGCGCGACGATCGTCGGCACCACCAGAGCGGGATTGATCAGCCCGACGTCGCCGCCGGCGGTCACCGGCCCGCCCCGCCCGGGCGACAGCAACGCCCAGGCGCCCGAGACCAGCACGATCAGGTAAAGCGCCACGTCGACGACGGTGCGGTTGTCGCCACCGGTGAACGGGACCTTGCCCGGCCATGGCGGCAGCCGAATCGTGTTGGGCCGCAACCAATACAGGAAGCCACCGAATACCGGCCAGAACCGCGCGGTCAGCGGTCCCGATCCGCAGCCCAGGCCCAAAATCTCGAACAGCAGCGTGAAGATGACCACCTTCTGATACACGATCGGCTGCGTCCACCAGTCGGCGATGCGCCCGAGGCCACCCAGGCCCGGCGTCAGCGAGATCACCGCGGCGGCGCCGGCGACGTACAGGGCGATCTTGACGACGTAGAACAGATAGACCGCGTACGGGGAGCCGAAGCCGTGTTCGACCCAGTGCCGGGTCATGATCTGCCGCCTGGCCGAGCGCGGCAGACCGGGCCAGCTCTCCGGGTCGACGTCGGGAATTTCCGGGGTCATGAATCCCATGGGCGGCCTCGTTCGGTGTCGGAGGAAACCAGTTGGCCCGTCAAATGTATCGGCACCGCGATGCGGGTGTGGCCGATTCCGCGTGCCTCGGTCTTCCGCCAGTCGCCTGAGCGACGAAAACCACTGCGCCGACGGTGAATTGACGCCGGCCGGAACTAGCGGACTGCGGAGCGCGGCCGCGGGGAAAGCGCGGGCGGCTCCTCCGGGGTCCGCTGGGCAAATCGGCGGCGCAACTTCTCGAGCATGCCGTCCAGGTTGTCCCGGTCCTGTTCCTCGATCCGCGCCATGCGCCGAAGGTTGCAGACGGCATCGGCGTCGCCGCTTGCTTGCGCGATGGCGATCGCCTTCTGATAGTCAACGATCCGCTGTTCGATGAGCCTGCGGTTCTGGGAGAGCACCCGAACGAAGTAGTCGGCCTGGAGATGGTCCGCCGCGTCCGGGGTGGCCGGATCGACGTCCCCGGCCGGGCCGTCGATGCCAGGTGCGGACGGCGAGGATCCCTGACTGAGACGGGCCGGTTCGGCGCGGGCCATGCCGGCGCGGGGCCGGCGGGCGCGTGGGTCACGAGAGCTGATTCTGCGTGCAGCACCCGAGCGGGCACGACGCTCGGGGGACAAACCGGCAACGTCCATCGTGTCCCGATTCTCGAGGTTTTCACTTAGGGCGTCGTAACAATAACGCCCGCGCCCGGCCGGCACCATATCCGCAGACGCGGAAAGAGATAAACACCATGAAGGCCGCCACTCCCCGCTCGCTACCATCGAGGAACTCGACGCGGCCCCCTAAACTTCAAGCGGCCTCGCGGGAGCGTCAAGGGAGGAACGTGACCGACAACGATCTCCCCGATGTCGGCGACATCGGCAAATTCGACCCCGTCCTGACCCAGCGACTGATGGGCGTGATGCGCCCGGCCCTGAAGGCCTACTTCCGCTCGGAGGTGCACGGCCTCGGTTCGTTCCCGTCCGGCGGGGCGCTGGTCGTCGGCAACCACTCCGGCGGCATGTTCCCGATGGACGTCCCCATCTTCAGCGTCCACTTCTACGAGAAATTCGGCTACGACCGGCCGGTCTACACGCTGAGCCACGACATCCTGATGACCGGCCCCACCGGGGACTTCTTCCGGCGCACGGGATATATCCGGGCCAACCGGGAGAACGCGGCCCAAGCCCTGCGGTCCGGCGGGGTCGTCATCGTCTTCCCCGGCGGTGACTACGACGCATACCGGCCGACGCTCTCGGAGAACGTCATCGACTTCGACGGCCGCAAGGGATACGTCAGGACGGCGATCGAGGCCGGCGTCCCCATCGTGCCCGCGGTGTCCATCGGCGGGCAGGAGACCCAGCTCTACCTGTCGCGCGGCACGTGGCTGGCCGAGCGGCTCGGGGTGAAGCGCTTGCTGCGCAGCGCCATCCTGCCGCTGTCGTTCGGCTTCCCGTTCGGCTTCAGTGCGGTGATCCCGCCCAACCTGCCGCTGCCCACCAAGATCGTCACGCAGGTGCTGAAGCCGATCGACATCGCCACGCAATTCGGTGACGACCCGGACGTCGACGAGGTCGACGAGCACGTGCGGTCGGTGATGCAGCAGGCCCTCAAGGACCTGGCCACCAAGCGACGTTTCCCGATCCTGGGCTGAGCCGTGGCTTCTCCTATCAATCAGGCCCTCGGCATCATTACCACCCTGAGGCGCGCCGGCATGATCGCGCCGATGCGACCCGACCGCTACCTGAAGATGGCCGCGGCCATGCGCCGCGAGGGCATGGGAATGACCGTGGGCTTCGCCAGTGCGGCGCAACGCTGCCCGGACCGGCCGGGCCTGGTCGACGAACTCGGCACGCTGACCTGGCGCCAGCTCGACGAGCGGATCAACGCGCTCGCCGCGGCGTTGCAGGACCTGCCGGGCCGGACGTCGGCGCCCGGGGTTGTCGGGATCATGTGCCGCAACCACCGCGGCTTCGTCGAGGCGGTGGTGGGCGCCAACCGGATCGGCTCCGACGTCGTGCTGCTCAACACGTCGTTCGCCGGTCCGGCGCTCGCCGAGGTGGTCAACCGCGAAGGCGTCGACGCCGTCATCTACGACGAGGAGTTCACCGAGACGGTGGACCGCGCGCTGGCCGACAAGCCGGACGCCACCCGTATCCTGGCCTGGACCTCGGACGGGCGCGACGAGCTGACGGTCGAGCAGCTCATCACCGATCACGCCGGCCGACAGCCCGAGCGCACCGGCCGCAAGGGCAGGATGATTCTGCTGACCTCAGGCACCACCGGAACACCCAAGGGCGCCAACCAAACTGGCGGCAACGCCGGCATCGGCACGCTCAAGGCCATCCTGGACCGCACGCCGTGGCGGGCCGAGGAGACGGTCGTGATCGTGGCGCCGATGTTCCACGCCTGGGGTTTCTCGCAGTTGATCTTCGCCGCGTCGATGGCCTGCACGGTGGTCACCCGCCGCAAGTTCGACCCGGAGGCGACGCTGGACCTCATCGACCGGCACAAGGCGACCGGTCTGGCGGTGGTGCCGGTGATGTTCGACCGCATCATGGAGCTGCCCGCCGAGGTGCGAAACCGGTACAGCTGCAAGTCATTGCGATTCGCGGCGGCATCCGGTTCGCGAATGCGGCCCGATGTCGTCACCGCGTTCATGGACGAGTTCGGCGACGTGATCTACAACAATTACAACGCCACCGAGGCCGGCATGATCGCCACCGCCACCCCGCAGGACCTGCGTGCGGCACCCGACACCGCCGGCCGGCCGGCGGGCGGGACCGAAATCCGGATTCTGGACCCGGATTTCAACGAGCTGCCCACCGGTGAGGTCGGCACCATCTACGTCCGCAACGACACCCAGTTCGAGGGCTACACCTCGGGCACCACGAAGGATTTTCACGCCGGGTTCATGTCGTCGGGCGACGTCGGCTACCTGGACGAGGCCGGCCGGTTGTTCGTGGTCGGCCGCGACGACGAGATGATCGTCTCCGGCGGCGAGAACGTTTACCCGATCGAGGTGGAGAAGACGCTGGCGGCACACCCCGACGTGGCCGAGGCCGCCGTGATCGGCGTCGACGATGAGCAGTACGGCCAGCGCCTGGCGGCATTCGTCGTACTGAGCGCGGGCGCCCAGGCGACGCCGGAGACCCTCAAACAACACGTCCGGGAAAACCTGGCCAACTACAAGGTGCCCCGCGAGATCGTCGTCCTCGACGAACTCCCGCGCGGCAGTACCGGCAAGATCCAGCGCAACGAACTGCAATCTCGGGTCAACGGCTGATGCCTCCGTTGTTGGACCGCCTCACCCGCCCCCGGCCGCTGGCCCGCGCCGCGCTGGAATTGGCCAACGCCGCCAACGGGTTACGGCCGTTGGCCCGCAAGGGCTACAGCACCGTGCTGGTCTTCTGGTTCGGCTGGCCGACGTCGGAGGTGCCGGGCATCTACTTCTCCGTCTCGCTGCTGGACGCGTTGCGGCGCGGCCGGCGCGGCCACTTCGCGGGGCGGCGCGGCAAGGCGGCGCTGGCCCTGACGGCCGCCTCGTGGGCGATCCTGGGGGTGATCCGCTACCGCGGCGTCACCACCCCGGGCCCGGTGCTGGAGGCCGGCCTGCGCGATCAGCTCGGACACGACTACGAAGAGGCGCTGAGCAAGCTGCCACACACCAAGCCCACGCGCAGCGGGCGGCGCAGCCTGCCGCTGGGCAACACCGTGGCGCGCCGGCGCTACGTCGAGAAGACGAACGTGGTGGCCTACGGCCCGAACGGGCGCGCCAACCTCGCCGACGTCTGGCGGCGCCGCGACCTGCCGCGCGACGCCAAGGCGCCGGTGCTGCTGCAAGTGCCGGGCGGCGCCTGGATGATCGGGATGCGCCGCCCGCAGGCCTACCCGCTGATGAGCCACCTCGCCGCCCGCGGCTGGGTGTGCGTGTCGATCGGTTATCGCGTCTCCCCCCGCCACACCTGGCCCGACCACATCGTCGACGTCAAACGGGCGCTGGCATGGGTCAAGGAGAACATCGCCGACTACGGCGGCGACCCCGACTTCGTCGCCGTCACCGGCGGCTCCGCGGGCGGGCACCTGTGCGCGCTGGCGGCGCTGACCCCCAATGACCCGACATTCCAGCCGGGCTTCGAAGACGCCGACACATCGGTGGCGGCCGCGGTCCCGATCTACGGGCGCTACGACTGGTTCTCCACCGAGGGCGAGGGCCGGCCCGAGTTCGTCTCCCTGCTCGAAAAGTTCGTGGTGAAGCGGGGATTCGCCTCGCACCGCGACGTCTACGTCGATGCCTCGCCGATCCGGCGGCTGCGGGCCGACGCGCCGCCGTTCTTCGTCCTGCACGGCCGCGACGATTCCCTCATTCCCGTCGGCGAGGCCCAGGAGTTCATCGAGGAACTGCGCGCGGTGTCGAAGTCCCCGGTCGCCTACGCCGAATTGCCTAGCGCGCAACACGCTTTCGACATCTTCAGTTCGCCGCGGGCGCATCGTTCCGCGGAGGCCGTCGCGCGGTTCCTGTCCTGGGTGTACGCGACGAACCCACCCGATCGCGACTAACCCGACGGCGGCGACCCGCTTCACCCGGCTTCGCCGCGCTCGCGATCGCGACTAACCCTGATGGCGGCGACCCGCTTCACCCGGCTTCGCCGCGCTCGCGATCGCGACTAACCCTGATGGCGGCGACCCGCTTCGCCCGGCTTCGCCGCGCTCGCGATCGCGACTAGGGCGGGCCCTATTTCCGGCCTTTCAGCTCCTCTGTAATCCCTTGTGTCACTTCAGCTTCAATGGTCACAGAGTGGTCATTTTTGTCGGTGGGTGCTCCTAGAGTTTTAGGCATGGCCGCGAATAGTCGTGAGGAGATTGTCGAGGTCATCGACGCGCTCGACGACGACGCGGACCGCCTGTGCGAGTTGTCCTTTGACGTGCTCACCACCCCGGAGCGGTTGCGCGCCTTAGAGCGGGTGGAACGCGTGGCCCGCCGGCTGCGCACCCCGCAGCACGCGTTGATCAACCAGCTCGGCACGCAGGCCAGCGCCGAAGAGTTGGGCGGCTCGCTACGCCTGGGGTTGGCCGACCGGTTGCGCATCACCAAGACCGAGGCCGGCCGGCGCATCGATGAAGCCCGGGATCTCGGGGAGCGGCGCGCGTTGACCGGTGAGCCGTTGACCCCGCAGCTGAGCGCGACCGCGGCCGGCCAACGCGACGGGCTCATCGGTGATGGGCACGTCAAGGTAATCCGCGGCTTCTTCGCCCAGCTGCCGGTTGAGGTCGACGTGTTGACCCGGCAAGCCGCCGAAGCCGACCTGGCCGAAAAGGCCGGCGGGTATCGGCCCGACGAGTTGGCCAAGTACGCCCAGCGGATCATGGACTGGCTGCACCCCGATGGGAAATTCAGCGACGCCGAGCGGGCCCGCAAGCGCGGAATCACGCTGGGCACACAGGAATTCGACGGTATGTCACGCATCAGCGGCCTGGTGACCCCGGAGTTATGCGCCGCGATCGAGGCCATGCTCGCCAAGCTTGCCGCCCCCGGGGTATGCAACCCCGACGACGAGACCCCGGTGGTCGATGCGACACCCGACGAGGACGCGGTGCGCCGCGACACCCGATCCAAAGGGCAGCGCAACCATGACGCGCTCTTAGCCGGACTGCGCGGCCTGCTTGCCTCCGGCGAACTGGGCCAGCACAACGGCTTGCCCGTGTCGATCGTGGTGACCACAACGTTGAAGGACTTGGAGGCCGCCGCCGGCAAGGCCCTAACCGCCGGCGGCACGCTGGTGCCCATGTCGGATGTGATCCGCTGGGCCGGTCACGCTCATCACTACCTGGCGATTTTTGACAGGGGCAGGTCGCTGGCTCTGTATCACACGAAACGGTTGGCTTCTCCCGGACAGCGAATCATGTTGTATGCCAAGGATCGTGGGTGTACCAAGCCAGGGTGTGATGCCCCCGCCTACCACAGCCAAGTCCACCACGTCCGCGGCTGGACGACCACCCGCCGCACCGACATCGACGACCTCACGCTGGCCTGCGGCCCCGACAATCGGCTCGCCGAAAAAGGCTGGACCACCCGAACCAACGCCCGAGGCGAAACCGAATGGCTACCGCCAGCGCATCTGGACCGCGGGCAACCCAGAACCAACAGCTTTCACCACCCCGAAAGATTCCTTCGCGGTGCAGACGACGACGAACCCGTTTGAGTTGGGGGTCTAGCCCTGATGGCCGCTCACTCCCGCGCGGCAGCCTTCTCCAGCTCGGTGAGCGCCGGCTCGATGCGGTCGGCCATGTCGTCGATGTCGTTGGCCACCTCGGGCGTCGTCACGAAGCCGAAGTCCAGATAGTCGGTGTAGGAGAAGCAGGTGATGTTCAGGGCGACGTCCATGACGGGCGGCCCGAGCGGCACCAGCGAATCGAGTCTGGCGCCGGCCATGTACAACGGGAACGGCGGGCCCGGCACATTGGAGACAACGAGGTTGATGGGGGCCAGATTTCGCGATAACCCACTGGCCGTGTAGGCCCGCGCGGCCAACTGCAGCAGCCCCGGCGGCGTGGTCTCGGTCAGCCCCATGATCTGGTGCGCCGACAACGCCTTGGCCATCAGCTTGGCGTTCTGGGTGCTTTCGTGGATGGCCCGCAGCCGCTCGGCGGGATCTTCGATGTCGGTCGCGAGCGACACGGTCATCGAGCTCACCTTGTTGCCGACGTCGTCCTTGTTCTCGTCGGTGCGGGTGGAGACGGGAATCTGGGCGATGAGCGGCTTGGCGGGCAGCTCACCGCGCTTCTGCAAGTACTCGCGGGCGGCGCCGGACACGAGCGCCAGCACGACGTCATTGAGCTTGACGTCGTAGGCGTCCTTGACGGCCTTGGCCCGGGCCAGCTCGACGCGGCATCCGGTGATCCGCCGGTGCGGCGACACGGACGCGTTGAACCGGGTCTTGGGCGCTTCGAAGTAGCGGGGGGGCCGGTCGCTCACACCCAGCGCGGCGACCTGCTGCCGCACGGTCTGCTCCAGGAGTCTCGCGATGCGGAAGGGCGTCTTGACGCCGACGTTGATGAGCGCGCCCACCGCCCGCCGTTCAATGCCCGGAATCTTCGATCCCACCAGTGATCCCACTGTTTCCTGTTGCGGCGGGCGCGGTTCCGGGGTGACGTCCAAGAGAATCTCACCCAGGCCGGCGCCCGAGACGCCGTCGACGATGGCGTGGTGCATCTTGGTCAGCGATGCGATCCGGCCGCCCTCGACGCCTTCGATCACCCACATCTCCCACAGCGGCCGGGCGCGGTCGAGCTTGTACGACATCAACCGGCCCACCAGCTCCTCGAGATCGCGGCGGCCGCCGGGCGCCGGAACGGCGATGCGCCGGATGTGAAAGTCGATGTCCAGGTCCTCGTCTTCGACGAACCACGGCCGGTCCAGTCCGAGCGGCGCCCCGGTGACCCGCCACCGCAGCTGCGGCAGCTCCGGCAGCCGCTCGATGATCAGTTCGCGGAGTCGCTGAAAGCTGTACTCGGGTGTTTCCTTCGGGTCGCAGATCGCCAGTGCGCCCACATGCATGTGCCAGCCCGCAGTTTCGGCCGACCAAAACGCCGCATCAACGCTTGAAAGCCGTTTCATCCCCCGACCGTAGCCCCCCCTACCCGTTGCGAACAGCGATTCGCGTGACCAGTTACGCGTCTTCCAGCAAATCCGGCGTCACCGCCGACTCGGTGTCCGGGATGCCCTCGATCTTCGCCTTCCGGTCTGCCATCGACAGCAGCCGGCGAATGCGGCCCGCCACAGCGTCTTTCGTCATCGGGGGGTCAGCGAGCCGACCGAGCTCCTCCAGCGAAGCCTGCCGGTGCTCGACGCGCAGTTTGCCGGCCGAGGCCAGGTGGTCGGGGACGGTGTCGCCGAGAATCTCCAGCGCGCGTTCCACCCGGGCGGCCGCCGCGACCGCCGCGCGCGCCGAGCGGCGCAGGTTCGCGTCGTCGAAGTTGGCGAGCCGGTTGGCCGTCGCCCGCACCTCGCGGCGCATCCGGCGCTCCTCCCAGATGAGCCGGGTGTCCTGGGCGCCCATCCGGGTCAACAATGCACCGATAGCCTCGCCGTCACGCACCACCACCCGGTCGGCGCCCCGCACCTCGCGGGCCTTCGCGCTGACCCCGAGCCGGCGCGCCGCGCCCACCAACGCCAACGCGGCCTCCGGTCCGGGGCAGCTGACCTCCAAAGCCGACGACCGTCCCGGCTCGGTCAGCGAGCCGTGCGCCAGGAAGGCTCCGCGCCAGGCGGCTTCGGCGTCGCCGATGCTGCCGCCCACAACCTGGGCGGGCAGACCGCGCACGGGCCGGCCGCGATTGTCGAGCAGGCCGGTCTGGCGTGCCAGCGCTTCGCCGTCGTTGGCAACCCGCAGCACGTAGCGGGTGGTCTTACGAATCCCGCTGGCCGACAACACATGCACGACCGCGTTATAGCCGTAGAGCTCGAAGATGTCCTTGCGCAGCCGCCGCGCGACGTTGCCCAGGTCCACCTCGGCCTCCACGACCACCCGGCCGCCGACGATGTGCAACCCGCCGGCGAACCTCAGCAGCGACGTGACTTCCGCGCGCCGCGCGCTGACCGACTTCACGACCAGGCGGCTGAGTTCGTCCTTGACTTCGGTCGTCATCGCCACGCGTCGTCACTCCTCGGTCCGCTTCCGGCCGGTCCATTTCCACCGGTCTGTGGACTTGCACCGTCGACCCGAATATCCGCGGTGGCCGTGACCGGAGTCGCTCCCGGACCCTTGCGTGTCGCCCGCACCCCGTCCAGGGCCGCCGCGAGTTTGCCTGGATCATGTAAAGGTGTACCAGGTCGGGCCACGTCGGCGAAGTGGACCTCGGCCGATAGCAGCGTCGCGGTGCGGCGCAGATGCTCCCGCTCCCGCTCACTGGGCACCCGTTCGGCGTCGATGATGATGTCGTGCACGGTGAACCCGGGTGCGTGCTGGGCCAACACGTGCAGATGACGCTCGACGGAGAAGCCGGCCGTCTCCCCCGGCTCGGCCACCAGATTGAGCACCAGTGCGCGACGGGCGGTGGTGGCCCGCAGCGCCGCCGCCAGCTCCGGCACGAGCACGTGCGGGATCACGCTGGTGAACCACGAGCCGGGACCCAGGACCACCAGGTCGGCGGCCATGATGGCGTCGACGGCTTGCCGGGTCGCCGGCGGGTCGGACGGCAGCAGCCGCACCCGCCGCACCTTGCCCGGTGTGGTGGCGATCGCGACCTGGCCGCGAATCAGGCGGAATATCCGCGGATCGGTCTCCAGGCCGGAAACGTCCGCCTCGATCTGCAGCGCGATCGGGCACATCGGCAGCACCCGGCCCTTGACGCCGAGAATGCGGCCCAGCTCGTCGAGGGCGGCAACCGGATCGGCCAGCACCTCCGACAGCCCGGCGAGCATCAGGTTGCCGATCGGGTGCCCGGCCAGCGCCCCGTTGCCGCCGAAGCGGTGCTGCAGGATGGTTGCCCACAGCCGTCCGCGCGGGCTGTCGGATGCCAAGGCCGCCAACGCCATTCGCAGATCGCCCGGCGGCACCACATCCAATTCGCTGCGCAGTCGCCCGGACGAACCACCGTCGTCGGCAACGGTTACCACCGCGGTGACGTGCGGAGTCAGCCGGCGGGCCGCGGACAACGTCGCGTACAGGCCGTGACCGCCGCCCAAAGCGACGATGCCCTGATTCGTCGGCGCGCTCATTCGCGGCCCAGATCCCGGTGCAGCACCCGCACCGACAGTTGGGGATTGGACTTAAGCAGCCGCATCAGCGCCTCGGCGATCGCGACACTGCGGTGCTTGCCGCCGGTGCAGCCGATGGCGACCGTCATGTAGCGCTTGCCCTCCCGGCGGTAACCGTCGACAACCAGAGACAGCAACCGATGGTAGGCCTCGAGGAAGTCCGCCGCGCCCGGCTGACTCAGCACGTATTCACTGACCGCCGGGTCCTGTCCGGTGAGCGGACGCAGCTCGTCGACCCAGTGCGGGTTGGGCAGGAATCGCACGTCCATCACCATGTCGGCGTCCATCGGCAGGCCGTACTTGAAGCCGAACGATTCGACGGTGACGCTGATCGACGTGCCGGCATCGCCACCGAACGCGCGCTCGATGCTCTCCCGCAAGCCCCGCACCGACAGCGTCGACGTGTCGATGATCAGGTCGGCGGTGGCGCGCACCGGGGCCAGCATCCGACGCTCGGCGGCGATGCCCTCGGCCAGGGTCTGGTCGCCCTGCAGCGGGTGACTGCGGCGGTTCTGTTCGTAGCGGCGCACCAGCATGTCGTCGGACGCCTCCATGAACACCACCCGCGGGCTGATGTTGCGGGTGGCCAGCTCGGTGCGCACCGAATCGAGATCGCCGGTGAAGCCGCGCGACCGCACGTCCATCACCACCGCCAGGCGGGTGATGCGCGACCCCGCGTCCATACCGAAATCCACCATCCGCGTGATCAGCTGGGGCGGCAGGTTGTCGGCCACATACCAGCCCAGGTCCTCGAGCACCTTGGCCGCAGTACCCCGCCCGGCGCCCGATAATCCGGTCACCAGCACGACGTCGATGCCCGCCGCGGCATCCCTCGGGCGGCCCTCCGCCAACTCACCCGTCATTCGGCTTCGCCGGCCTGCTCGGGTCGCAACGCCTCCAGGACGGCGGTGGCGGTGGCCACTCCGATGCCGGGAACGGCCGTGATCTGGTCGACGGTGGCCTCCTTGAGGCGGGCTATCGATCCGAAATGGGTTACCAGCGCCTTGCGGCGATGTTCCCCCAATCCTGGCACCGAATCGAGCGCCGAGGCGGTCATTCGCTTGGATCGCTTGCTGCGATGGTAGGTGATGGCGAACCGATGCGCCTCGTCACGAATCCGTTGCAGCAGATAAAGCCCCTCGCTGTTGCGCGGCATGATGACGGGATCGGGCTCGGCCGGCACCCATATCTCTTCCAGTCGCTTGGCCAGGCCGATCACCGCGACGTCGGTGACGCCGAGGTCTTCGAGCACGGCGCTGGCCGCATTGACCTGCGGCGCGCCGCCGTCGACGACGTAGAGGTTGGGCGGATAGGCGAATCGGCGCGACTTCCCTTCGGCCGAAAGCATATTCGGATCGCTCTGTTCGCTCAGGTGCCGCGCGAACCGGCGGCGGGTCACCTCGGCGATCGAGGCGACGTCGTCGGAGCGTCCCTGCCCAGCGGCTTCGCGGATCCCGAAGTGGCGGTAGTCCGACTTGCGGGGCAGGCCGTCTTCGAACACCACCAACGAGCCGACCACGTCGGTGCCCTGCACGTGGCTGATGTCGACGCATTCGATGCGCAGCGGCGCGTCGGCCAACCCGAGCGCTTCCTGGATGTTCTGCATCGCAGCCGATCTGGCGTTGAAGTCGCCGGCCCGCTTCAGCTTGTGTTGCTGCAGCGCCTCTTTGGCGTTGCGTTGCACGGTTTCGGCCAGCGCTCGCTTGTCGCCGCGGCGCGGCACCCGCAGCGCGACCCGTGAACCGCGCAGGCCGGAAAGCCAGCTGGTCAATTCGTCGGAGTTGGACGGTAGGCAGGGCACCAGCACCTCGCGGGGAACCGGGTTGGCGGCTTCGTCCGTGGTTTGTTCCAAGGCCCCACCCAGCTCCGCCTGCTCGCCGTAGAACTGGGTCAGGAATTGCTCGACCAACTGCTCCTCACCGGAATCACCGGCCTCCGCAGACTTTTCGACGATCCAGCCGCGCTGGCCGCGCACCCGGCCGCCGCGGACGTGGAACACCTGGACCGCCGCCTCCAGCTCGTCATCGGCGAAGGCGACCACGTCGGCGTCGGTGCCGTCGCCGAGCATCACGGCCTGCTTCTCCATCGCGCGCTTGAGCGCACCCAGGTCGTCCCGAAGGCGCGCGGCTCGCTCGAAGTCGAGTTCGTCGGAGGCGGCGTGCATCCGCTGTTCCAGCTCGCGGGCGAAGCGGTCGGTCTTGCCGGACAGGAAGTCGCAGAAGTCGTCGACGATTTGGCGGTGCTGCTCGGCGCTGACCCGGCCGATGCAGGGCGCCGAGCATTTGTCGATGTAGCCGAGCAGGCACGGACGGTCGATCTGCTTGTGCCGCTTGAACACACCGGCCGAACAGGTGCGGGCCGGAAACACCCGGGTGAGCAGGTCCAGTGTCTCGCGGATCGCCCACGCGTGGGAGTAGGGCCCGAAATAGCGCACGCCCTTGCGACGTGGGCCGCGATAGACCATCAGCCGGGGAAACTCTTCGTTGAGAGTGACGGCCAGCACCGGGTACGACTTGTCGTCGCGGTAGCGGACGTTGAAGCGCGGATCGAACTCCTTGATCCAGTTGTATTCGAGCTGCAACGCCTCGACTTCGGTGTTGACCACCGTCCACTCGACTTTGGCGGCGGTGGTCACCATCTGCCGGGTTCGCGGGTGCAGGCCGGCGACGTCGGCGAAATACGACGTCAGCCTGCTGCGCAGGCTCTTGGCCTTGCCGACGTAGATGACTCGGCCGTGCGCGTCCCGGAATCGGTAGACGCCCGGTTCGACCGGGATGGACCCGGGCGGGGGGCGGTAGGTCGCGGGATCTGGCACCCATCCAGGCTAGTAGTCGCTCAAGCGATGGCGGCCCGTCGGGATCCGGTGCTCGGGCCCCGGAAGCATCGCGTCCTGGTTGGCGGGGCCGGGCTGTCGTTCACCGGGTGGCGCGCCCCCTCAAGGGCTGTGATTCGGTCGGCGGCCGCGCCTGGTATTCGAACTTAGGTACTGCTTATCTGCTTAAGTGGACTTACGCTGGTCGGTGTGGATTTTGCTGGTGTGAGTCCGGTTGGCGGGATGGA